>CAYFMW010000010.1:41930-43195 GCA_964344335.1 uncultured Oscillospiraceae bacterium
GTTGCCGTTAAAATTCCATCTGAGCAAGGCTTCAACGCCGACCGTCCTTCTCGACTTACAACTGACCTGAGGTTGATACTCCAGAAAAAACTCTTCGTTTTCCAAAGAATTAAAAAGCTTGTTAGCAAACAAGGTGTTCTCTTCGATATTGTGCCCCAGGCGATCCGTATAAAACAAAATGTCCTCATCGCTGTTCTTTAATTCATATCCTGCCAAATTGGCGTTCTTCAGGAGTGTTTCCGCGTCCCTTCCGTTCTCCGGATACATAACTACGCCTATGCTTACGACGACAAACAGTTCCTCGATTTCCGTCTCGGTCGAAATGGGACGCGAAAAGGAACTCAACAAATCTCTCGCGCAATCTTCAACCTGTTTGCGATTTTGCACATCGCTCATGACTACGAGCATGCCGCTTGCCCTTTGCTCGCTTTTTATCGGCATCACGAAGAAGGATCTTATACCTCTGGACAGAAAGAAGTTCCTCTGCTCCTCACTTCCTTTAGAATCATAGTTGGCAATATCTTCGCAGACTATGGGGGCGTCCCGGCTTATCATGGACTTTAATGCGGATAAATCCTCTTCGCCAGGCTTCATGCCCGGCTTATAGGGGAATGAATCCCCTGCAGTATCATTTATGCAAGTATTATGGATTGTTGCCTCTATGTACTCCTCGTCGAATTCCACAATGTATGCATGCTTAAAACCGAGCGTCTCCAGAGCCATCTCGAACATTTCGTCGATCTTTTTTGAAATATTCTTTCTGTCTATTGCAATAAAGCTTGAAGAAATCCTTTCAAGTATTTCCTGTTCCTTTGCAAATGCTTTATATTCCTTAACCCTCGAAGCATACTCCGCCGTCACATAGCGCACGGCAAAATAGCTAATCCAAATAATAAAAATCCTCGTTATATACTCATGTATATTAATATTTACGGAAATGCTTGGTCTCTTCAGCCAAAAGATAATCTGGGTTGCCGTGGCAATTACGATAAAGGCGTTGCTGTGGGCCCTGCTGTCAAGGATTACCGTGAACAGAAAAAACAGGACATATATAGCCCATATCGTCACGCCTCCAGTATCTATATCCCTAGTCATAAAGTATACAGCATGGCGACGCTGCATGCTATAAGGAATATCGTATTCTGTGCGCCGTGATGTTTCGTTATATTCGGCACAAATCTTAAAAATATGCCTAAAAATAATATTGTTCCCGCGATAGCGAGCTCCGAGTTCAGATTCCGGCCCATACCGTAATATCCTACTAA
>CAYFMW010000011.1:0-2664 GCA_964344335.1 uncultured Oscillospiraceae bacterium
TCATATTTAATATCGTATCACATAAATTCATTATTACAACAATGGCAGTAACTATGTAATTATTGTAAGTTGAATTTGTAATATTGTAAATAATGTAAATTTTGTAATATACGATATATTATACTTTCTTCTACATTTAAAACTCACGGATGTATAATATTTTTTCATCAAATAACAAAATCGGCATAGCCGATAATACATACCGAACCCTGCCGATATCTGACAAGGGGAAAATCCTTAATACTTTCTTCTAAAGGCGCCCTTTTAAAATCCCTAATTGCCGTGAAAAATCACTTCGCGTAAGAAACCACGACTTCCTTCAGGCCATCGTAATCGACGCGGCCAATCACAACCAACTCGCCCGCAGCATTCCCATAGCATTCGAGAGTCGTGGGGTTAACCGCGCCTTCCAAAACTCTGGTATCGCTGAATTTATAGACAAATCCCGAATCGAAGAGATAGCCCCTGTAAGATTCCAGATCCGTCCCGAAGCGGTCTTCGGCGGAAGTCTTTGTATAGACATAATAGTTGTAAACCATCTTATCGTCTTCGTTGCTCTCGGGAGCCTTCGGCAGTCCGCTCAAGGCGCCGTAGTTGGGAATCGAAGTATTCGTGTATACGCTGAGAGCGGGGCGGTCGGTGATGCTCGCAATATAGAGCTCGGCATCCCAAGCGACATTTTTGCCCAAAATTTCGCTAACCTTGGCAAGGGGAAGATAGGTGGTGCCGTTGTAAAGGATGCTGTAAGGGGTCGTGTAAATCTGGCCGTCCCAACCTATGCGGCTGAATTCGTCTCCAGGAACGGCAAATACGCGCCCGCATACCTTTATCGTAAGACTGTTGAGAGTCATGTCGGCAGTGACCCTCTCGTGCAAACCCGGCTCGGCAGTGCTCGCCGCAGGCGGCGGCAGAGGCTCAGCCGGATTGTCGATAGAAACCGTTCTGGTCTCTGCATCCCATCCTACTTCCCTGCCCACGAATTCCGCAACCTTAGCGATGGGCAGATAGGTGGTGCCGTTGTAGAGTATGCTGTAGGGGGTCGTATATGTGCGCCCGTCCCAGCCTATCCTGCTGAAGTTTTCTCCGCTTACCGCGACCATTGTCTCGTTTAGCGAGATATTTATCTTATTGAAATCCGTAACCAAACTCTCAGCAAAGACCGCGGAAAACGCGAATGCCAAAATCAGCGCAGCCGCGAGAAAGATTCTCAAAATTCTCCTGCTCTTAATATTTTTGCATTTAAACTTCCTGTCGAACATAGCTGACCACCCACAAAAACTCGATACAAGACAGATTATATCACAACAGCGCATATCAAAGTGATACAACATTTTCTACCTACTATTAGGAAGCCAAAGAAAGTGTTGTACCATAAAAAAGTTCAATTTGAGAGGGTTTTTGCGAAGATTTAAGAAACTCTGCGTTAGTAACAAACCCTATGATATCAATAAGTTCAGCGTTTAAGACGCTCTGCGGCATTGTGCGGGTCTGTGCCATTTAAGTGACACATTAGTAACACGCTTTTAAGCTGAACTTGCCCGGTAAGCCATTCCCCCAAGATATACGGCGAAGGGTTAGTTTCTTCAGGAATGGTGATGGTTATATCCTTCATCTGGTTCACCGTCCTTATATGACCTCATATAAACCCATATAAACGATGATAAGCACCTTGCCTATACCAAGTATACCCCCAATTATAACACGCCATATAAGCAAAGGGAAGGCAAAGCTGAAAAGCCCCGCCTTCCTTTTTTCTGGGTGAAGTGTAAAAGTAGGTTCACGCTATCTGATTGTTGCTGTGAAATTAAATCTACACTAATTTCTTGAAAGGTTAATTTCCATGACCTATCCTTTAAGGCGGTGTTCCGGGACTATGAGGAAAGGAGAAGCAAATGAAACCCAAAAAGGGAACACATTTAACTTTAGAGAATAGACAAGCAATTCAAAAAGGCCTGGAGGAAGGTTTAAGTAAAGCACAAATAGCAAGGGATTTGGGCAAGAGCCCATCTACCATTTCCAAAGAAGTAAAACTTCGCAGGAGGTTCACGCGCGCAAACCGCTATGGCCGCGACGCTGGATCTTCTTCAAGAAAGCTTAGGTGATGATTACGCAAAACTCTTTCCTCTTCTACTTACCGACAGAGGCTCAGAGTTTGAAAAGTATGATTTGTTTGAGACAAATTGTGAAACAGGGGAAATGAGAACGAAGATCTTCTATTGCGATCCTCAAATGCCTAGCCAGAAGCCACATGTGGAGAACAGCCATAATTACTTAAGGCATATCATTCCCAACGGGGTAAAGCTGGATAGTCTTACTCAAGAAGAATTGAATACGGTATTCTCACATATCAATTCAGCGCCAAGGCAATCACTTAACGGGAAGACACCATACGAGGCTTTTGCGTTCTTTTACGGAGAGGATCTGCTGGCTAAGCTCAATGTGAAGAAAATCGATAAAGACGAAGTTACACTAATGCCGTATTTACTTAAAGTAAAAGAATAGCAGCGCCTAAAAGCGCTGCTAAACCATTAGTCTCGGACCCGTAATTGAATAATCTCAATTGCGGGTAAAATGCATTGAAACTAACCCTACACAAAAATTAGTTTAATGTATTTTGCTCTATTTGTCATGCAGTTTTTCATAAAAACTATCTTACTTTTACAC
>CAYFMW010000011.1:2764-6755 GCA_964344335.1 uncultured Oscillospiraceae bacterium
CGTGGTATAATTATGCGTAATCCTAATGGATTCGGTTCTGTTGTAAAGTTATCAGGTAACCGCCGCCGCCCATTTGGGGCAAGGGTTACTTTAGGATTTGATGAAAGGGGCTATCCCCAATACAAATTCCTGTCTTATCATGAAAAGCGGGAAGATGCACTAATGGTTTTAGCTGATTATAACCGCAACCCCTACGATGTAGAAGCGGCAAAAATCACCATGAAGGAACTATATGAAAAATGGCTTGCAAGGGCTGAACAGCAAGGTAAGCTTTCCAAATCAAGCATCAGTTCAGCAAAGGCGGCATTCAAGCACTGCCACACCTTGCACGATACCCCATATAAGAGTATCAAGGCATTTATGATGCAAGACTGCATTGATAACTGTGGGAAGGGATATAGCACCCAAGGAAGCATCAAAACACTGTGGCTTCATCTTGATAGGTTCGCTTTTGAACTTGATGTGATTCAGAAGATGTATTCTGAACTCACTACTTCCGCACCTATACCGCCCACAAGCAAGAAGCCTTTCACAGATGAAGAAGTTGATTTGCTTTGGAAACACGCTGATGAACCTTGGGTTGATACCATCCTGATTTTCCTTTATTCGGGTTGGCGTATTTCTGAACTGCTTGGAATGAAGCGGGAAAAAGTGAACATTGATGAAAAATGGTTCAAAGGCGGGGTAAAAACGAAATCCGGCATAGATAGGCTTGTTCCCATACATTCAAAGATATTCGGCTTTGTTCAACGGTATTATGACCAAGGCGGGGAATATCTAATTACATACAATGGAAAGAAATTTAATTCAAGCCAATATTACGGTATTTGGGGTGATATAATGAACAAGCTTGGTATGAAGCACACGCCCCATGAATGCCGCCATACCTTCAGAAGCCGCCTTGATTCAGTCAATGCTAACCGGGCTTGCATAGACCGCATGATGGGTCATGTATCAAGTGATGTGGGGCTTCAGACATACACGCATAAGACGGTTCAGGAATTGCGGGATGCTATTGAATTGATTAAGAAGTGAAAGGGGAATCCACCATGAATGAGCGAACTTTGAAAGTTAAGGGAATTGGCAATGTGAAAGCCGCACCTGATTTGGTTATCATCACAATGAACTTGACCACCACCACACCTGACTATACCAAAACCACTGAATGTGCCGCCTTGGATGTTGAAGCCATCAGGAAGGCGATTATTTCAACCGGGCATGATAGGCAAGCCCTGAAAACCACCGACTTCAACATCAAGACTGAATATGAATCAGTGGAGGATGCGGCGGGGAATTGGAAGCAGAAGTTCAAAGGTTATTCCTGCATCCACCATCTGAAGCTTGAATTTGACCTTGATATTAAGCGACTTGGGGAAACCCTCACTGCAATATCCAAATCCGGGGCAAATCCTGAATTTGAAATTAACTTTTCAATCAAGAATAAAGCCGCTGTTCAGGCTGAACTTCTTGAAAACGCTGTTAGCAATGCCGCTGAAAAAGCCGCCATTCTTGCCAAAGCAAGCGGGGTTTCCCTTGGGGCTATCAAGCATATTGATTATTCATGGTCTGAATTGCGGATGTATTCAAGAACCCGCTTTGTGGAATCCGGGATTTTGGAAGCCCCTGCCGCCTTCGGTATGGAAATTGAACCTGAAGATGTGGAAGTGAACGATTCTGTAACCGTGATTTGGGGGATAGAATAGAAAGTTCAATTTTCGCTGAACTGCACCCCTTAAAAATGTTCAACTGTCAACGCATTAGTAACACGGAAGCCGGAAAACCTTGATTATACAGGCTTTCCGGCTTTCAATTATTTGTTGTACCATAATCTTGTACTATTATCCCTCAAAAGTGTATAATGAGTTGACATGAGAAAATTCCTTTTGAAAAAACTTATAAAAAACAGTGAGGATGTAAAAAATCCCGCAGTGCGCGAAAGCTACGGCAAGCTGGCAGGGATAGTCGGAATCGTATCGAATACTGTTCTGTGCCTCTTTAAAATATTGATGGGACTGGGCTTCGGCAGCGTCGCAATACTCGCCGACGGTATAAACAACCTTTCGGATGCGGCTTCATCCCTGACAACTTTCCTGGGCTTTAAACTTGCCGGAAAACCCGCGGACAAGGACCACCCTTACGGTCACGGACGCACGGAGTACATGGCGGGCCTCCTCGTTTCGGTAATGGTTCTTGCAATCGGCTTTTCACTGCTTAAGAGTTCTATCGAAAAGACCGTCAATCCGGAGGAAATTGAATTTTCCGCCCTTACAATCGTCGTTCTCGTCGCTGCAATCCTCGTCAAAATATGGCAGGCAAGCTTCAATGTCGGCGTAGGCAAACTCATCGACTCGGAAGCCCTGATGGCTACGGGCGCAGACAGCCGCAACGATGTAATCTCGACAGCCGCAGTGCTCGCCTCGGTTCTGATAAATAAATTTGCGGGAGTTAATATCGACGGGCCTATCGGAATACTGGTTGCGCTGTTCATCATCTGGTCCGGAATCCAGCTCGTAAGAGACAGCACAAATCCGATTTTGGGTAAAGCTCCTGACCCCGAACTCACTAAGGCTCTCAAGGAAGAAATCCTGAGCCACGAGGGGGTCCTCGGGATGCACGATCTGATGATACACGACTACGGCCCCGGCAGGCTCTTTGCCTCGGTTCATGTGGAGGTGGATGCGGATGCGAATTTTTTGAGGACGCATAACGAAGTGGACATCATAGAAAGCAATGTGATGAAAAAGTTCAATATGCTTATCAGCTGCCACATGGATCCCGTACGGCTGAACGATCCGATTACCGAGGAGATAAAAGAGCATCTCGAGTCCATAGTATCAAATGAACCCGACATCCTGGACTTTCACGATGTGAGGGTGGTCGCCGGGCCGATTCACACGAATGTTGTCTTCGACATCGTACTGTCTCTGGATTCGAAAATGAGCCCACAGGAGTGCCGCGAACGCGTGGATGCGGAATTAAAGAAAATCAATCCTAAATATAACAGCGTAATAAGTATAGATCGCGATTATACGGGAGAGTTCAATTCCCGCAATTGACAATTGCCGGGCTGATGTGTAGAATTATCGAGTCGCGGCTTTTGAGGCCGGATGACGGGGTGTAGCGCAGTTTGGTAGCGTGCTTGGTTCGGGACCAAGAGGCCCTGGGTTCAAGTCCCAGCACTCCGACCAGATAGGGACATCGTATTTTCGATATGATGTCCTTTTTTATCGTTTTAAATCTGACTATTTATTAACTCAAGTTCATTCTTGGCACCTTCACCCTTTAATTGTTATAAATGTTAGTATATGTTATAATGTGTCCGCGAAATCAAATGAAGCCTCCTTTTGCACATAAACATAATAACCTTCTAGTAAAGGTAAATGTTTCACAATGTGATATATTTGTTAGCACAAATTACGATAAAGTAGTATAATACATTTGAAACGGAGGTGATTATCATGGCAAGAGCAGCAAAGACCGCCAATATCAATATTCGCATCGATCCTGAAACAAAAGCGAGTGCTGAGCAGCTTTTTTCAAAATTTGGAATTACACTTACGGATGCAATAAATATCTTTCTCAACAAATCCATAATGGAGGGCGGTCTTCCTTTTGAGGTAAAGGAGCCCGCATACAATTACGAAACCAAGGCGGCCATTAAAGAAGCCCTTATGATTATGGAGGGGACAGCTTCTGCAAAGCGCTATGCTTCTGCGAAAGAATTATTTAGAGAATTGGATGCGGAGGTAGCCGAAGATTAATGCTGGAACTTGTAACTACGACAGCTTTTCGCAAAGACTACAAACGAGCAAAAAAACGAGGCTACGATATGTCTTTACTGGAAGCTGTTATCGACAAGCTTTTAAAAGAAGAACCTCTTGAAGAGTACCACCGCGACCATGCTCTTGGCGGAAATTATGCAGGATTTCGAGAGTGCCATATCTTACCGGACTGGCTGCTCATTTATGCGGTTAAAAAGACACAAATGATA
>CAYFMW010000011.1:6855-24116 GCA_964344335.1 uncultured Oscillospiraceae bacterium
AGCATAAAGCGCCGGGCCTGTTCTTTGCTTACTGTAAGGCTCATTGATTTTTGTTCTCGCTCTCAATTTTGAATTAAATTGATTCTATCAAAAACAAAGCGGATGTAGCAAATCTTATCGTGCGAGCATCAAGATGCCTTTTCAATATTGATATCCGGCAATTTGTATGATGAAATATCCATGGTAATCTGCATTATAAGAACGAAAGGAGAGATGTACGATGACTGCTATAAATGGAGGAATTGTCATTTAACTGAATACGGGCGCGCGCAATATCAAAAGAGATTATCCTTATTTGCTTTGCGTGCCGTTTTAAGTAACCTTTCGTGAAAACTATAGCTGACGCTTATAGCACGCTTGGAGTCGTACTATTTTTGTACTGTTAACCGCAGGAGCGACCGCATACGAAGGCTGCTTTCCGCGGTGTTTTTGTGCCTGTTTTCAGCCATTGATTTTAAACTATGAACATATAAAAAAACAATGAATTCTGAAAGGAGTGTTTAACATGAAATACAAAGTATTGACAGGATTAACGAAAAGCAGGAGGGCGATTATATTTTAGCCTTCCCGGGAAATGTAAAAATAACAATGTAGGAACAAAAATTGAATCAAAACTTTTACGCTCGGCATTGGTACGCCGATGTTTATGAGCAGTTTGAAACGCAAACAAACGATGTTGATTTTCTGCTCGAAGTTCTAAAGAGCATCGATAAGCCGAAGAGCATTCTTGAAGTAGCTTGCGGAGGCGGACGCATATGCGTTCCCTTGGCACAGGCAGGGTACAATGTTACCGGATTCGCCGGACGACAAGCTATGGCGGGCAAGCATATTGACAAAGAAAAGATAAGGTATCGTCAGGCCCATTTAAATATTTAGTACCCCTTCTGCCAGTATCGCGGCCTCGCCGCCGACCTGAATATGCACACGGCCTTCGCGCTCCGTCAGCCTGCTGTGGATGCGCGAGGGCCTGCCCATGGCTTCGCCTTGGATAAAGAGATTTTCCCTGCCCTCCTTAATCAGGCCGCGCTCGTAAAGATAGTAAGTGAGCGCGCCGTTGGAAGTGCCCGTGGCGGCTTCCTCGGGGATATCGTAAAGCGGGGCGAAATTTCTGCAGTGAATCTCCCCGTCCGGAGCGTTCATCGTAAACGCATGAACCCCCGTAACATCCATGCGCTCGCTGAGGGCGGAAAGCGCCTTCATGTCGGGCCCAAGAGCATTGAGAGCATCGAGGTCCTTAACGGCCATCAAAATATCTTTAAGACCGGTGGATACCATCTCGGGAGATAGCATCTGGCCGACGTATTCGGGCACTTCGACGGCCTCCGCACCCATAACCTTATAGAGTTCCTCAAGCGCATCTTCGCTATCTATAAGCCCGAAGCTTTTGGCCTCGCCCATATCCATCATAACGCCGGTATCCGTAACTTGAGCCTGCAGATCTCCCGCCAAGGTCTTAAAGTCGCAAACATCTTCAACCTCTATTAATCCGGAAGCGTAGAGCGTAAAGAAGGTCGCAATCGTCGCATGCCCGCAGAGATCGACCTCCGCGGCCGGGGTAAAGTAGCGTATATGATATTTCTTATCTCCGAGCTTCTTGATGAACGCTGTCTCGGAGTAGCGCAGCTCTGCAGCTGTCTTGCGCATTATCTCGTCATCGGGGAAGTCAGCGCCCTCCGGAATATAAACCACGCCGGCGGGATTTCCGCCGAAGAGTTCGTCGGTAAACGCGTCCGCTATAAAAAATTTCATTTCCCTCACCTCTTAAAATTTTCCTTTATCGCAGCGATTATCCTCTCGCAGGCCTTGCCGTCTCCGTAGGGATTGACAGCTTTGGACATCCGCTCGTACTCCGCCGGATTCGTTATCAGCTCGCGAGCGAGCGAATAAATTCTCTCCCGCTCGACACCCGCAAGCTTTACGGTGCCTGCCTCTATTGCCTCGGGTCTCTCGGTCTCTCTGCGTGCGACGAGCACGGGCTTTCCCAGCGCGGGGGCTTCCTCCTGCATCCCGCCCGAGTCCGTGATTATAAAATAGGATTTATCCATCAATTTTACGAAGGGCTGATAACTCAAAGGATCGATTAAATGAACATTAGATATGCCCTTCAGATACTTTGCAGCCGCATTTCGGACGGCCGGATTCAGATGCACAGGATATACAATCTCCACCTCGTCCGAAAACTCCCGGGCTATATCGGCTATCGCAGAGAATATGTTCGCCATATTCTCTCCCAGATTTTCGCGCCTGTGGCAGGTTACGGTTATCAGCTTCTTGCCGTCGAGATCGAGATTTTTGAGCGTCTCGTCCTCGAATTCGTAGGGCATAGCCGCCACCTGCAGCAATGCATCGATGACGGTATTTCCGGTTATAACTATCTTCTCGTCCGCAATCCCCTCGCGAAGCAAATTCTGCCTGTTGCGCTCCGTGGGCGCAAAATGCAGCTCCGCTATGTGCCCCGTAAGCACCCTGTTGATCTCCTCGGGGAAAGGCGAATATTTATCGAAGGTGCGCAGCCCCGCCTCCACATGACCCACCGCGACCTTCTGATAAAAGGCTGCAAGCGCTGTGGCGAAGGTCGTGCTCGTATCTCCGTGCACAAGCACCATGTCGGGCTTTACTTCCTGCAGCACCGACTCAAGGCCGGTGAGAACATTCGCCGTAATCATGGAGATTGTCTGCGAGGGCTTCATTATATCGAGGTCGTAATCCGGCATGAGTTCGAATAGTTCGAGCACCTGATCGAGCATTTCCCTGTGCTGGGCGGTTACGCAAAGTATGGATTCTATCTCGGGATCCCTTTCCAGTGCCTGTACCAGCGGTGCCATCTTTATCGCTTCGGGTCTGGTGCCGAATACGGACATAATTTTCATTCTCTTTCCTCGCTTTCCTCACACTCCAGCGCGGGGGATTCACATTCCGCAAGTTCCGATTCGCATATCTGTACGGAAGCTTCGCATTCCTCATCCCGAGTTTTACTTCCTATGCCCAGGAATATCGTTATCAGCGTAGCCGCAATGAGGGCCAGCACCGCGCACTCGAGGCGCATGTCCATGGTCCACATTATCCCCGCAACTCCCATTATCGCGCTTATGCAGTACAGCGCAAGCACGGTCCGCCTCTGTCCGAAGCCCATCGCCATTATACGATGGTGAAGATGCCCCTTGTCGGCCTCCATTATCGGTTTTCTGTTGGCCATCCTCCTTACTATAGCAAAGGTGGTGTCGAATATTGGTATGGCCAGAATCAATATCGGTATTATGGTCGCGAACAAAGTCGTGCTCTTCGTGGGTTTATCGCCTAAGAGCGATACACCCGCGAGCAGGTAGCCGAGCAGCATCGCTCCGGCATCCCCCATAAATATCTTCGCAGGATAGAAATTGTATAAGAGAAATCCCAGAGTCGCGCCGGTCACGGCGAGCATTATTAAGCAGGTACCCATGCGATCCGTAAGAGCCGCAGTGTAAGCCACAGCCATACAGGATATGCAGGATATTCCCGCAGCCAGACCGTCGAGTCCGTCTATCAGATTTATCGTGTTCGTAATTCCGACCACCCAGAGCACAGTCACTAAAAAGGCGACGACGCCGGGGAAATTGATATATCGCGGCCCCCAGGGAAGGAAATTAGCCATCCCCCGTATCTGCACAGTATTGAAATACAGCACCGCTGCACAGGCTATCTGTCCGACGAGTTTCGTGCGGGCTCGAAGCCCCTTGATGTCGTCAATTACACCTAGAATTAAAATCATCGTGGAGCCCAAGGTAAGCCCCAAGAGCTGCTGGTTCATCTCTCCGCGATACAGAAAGGCCGCCATAATCCCCAGATATATCGCAACTCCGCCGAGGTAAGGCACCGGTTTTGCGTGCATGCGCCTGTCGTCCTTAGGAATATCCATGGCTCCGATTCTGGGCGCGATCTTTATTATTATGGGGGTGGTAATCGCTGTAACAGCGAGGGCTATCAAAAATGAGGCAAGATAAGAATTCATGAAGCTTTAATCCTCCATCACTTCGATAACAAGGCCGGCTTCCTCCGCCATCTGCCTTGCGAGCTCGTCGGGATAGCTTTCCTTTACGACGACCCGCTTTATCCCCGCGTTGATTATCATCTTCGTGCAGATTATACAGGGCATCGTGGTGCAATAAAGCGTAGCGCCCTCTATACCGCCGCCCAGTCTGGCTGCCTGAATTATAGCGTTCTGCTCCGCATGAAGCCCCCTGCAAAGCTCGTGCATCTTGCCCGAAGGGACATTCAGCTGATCCCGCAGGCATCCCGTCTCTTCGCAGTGCTTTATACCCCTCGGCACCCCGTTGTAGCCCGTCGCTATAACACTGTTGTCCTTTACGATAACGGCACCTACGCCCCTTCTGAGGCAGGTGCTGCGAGTTCTGGCGAGCTCCGCCATCTTCATAAAATATTCATCCCATGTAGGTCTCTTTTTCATCAGTAAAATACCTCTTTAAGATAAAGTCCGCCCGGCGGCGCGGTGCGCCCGGCCCGGCCGCGGTCCTTCGATGCGATTATATCTTCCATCTCCTGCGGCGCGCGCCTTCCGAGTCCTACTTCGACCAGAGTGCCGCAGATTATCCTCACCATATTATACAAAAATCCGTCGCCCGCGACAGCAATCTCTATCATTTCGGGCGCGCGTTCGCTGCGAGAGAGCTCGACTTCGAAGACCGTCCGCACCGTGCTCTCTCTCGGCGTGCCTCCCGCACTCTGAAAGCAGGCGAAATCCTGTGTTCCGACGACGAAGCCCGCGGCAACCTTCATAGCCTCGATATCCAGAGGCTCATCGAGCTGAAAACAATAATCCCGCAAAAAAATATCGGCCTTTTCGGCGTTTCTTATCTTATATATATACCGCTTGCCTTTGCTGGAAAAGCGGGCATGAAAATCCGGCGGCATCTCCCGCACTTCGAGAACTTCAATCTCTCCGCACTTTCCGAAGCGGCCCCGATAGACCCTGTCGTTGACGGCCCTGGCTATGCGCTCCGTGGGGATTCCGGAATCGAGCAGAAAACTCGCGGTCTGTCCCAGCGCATGAACCCCAGCATCCGTCCTGCTGCAGCCTTCCAAAGTTATTTCAGCACCGCAGATATCGGCGAGGGCCTCCTCGAGCTCCCCGCACACGGTTCTGGCATTGCTCTGACGCTGCCATCCGGAAAAGTCCCTTCCGTCGTATGCAATTTTGATAAAGATATTGCGCTCGTTCATATAGCCCATTTTAGCATAAAGATGGCGGCTCATAAACAGAAAGACCGCAAAAGCGGCACAGGACTTCCGGCATATAAATAGGGCCGCCGCACAAGCGGAGGCCCTTCGAATTAAACAATGCTACTTAGGTCTGTACGAACTCTTGAGTCCTACAATCTCGTTGAAGACCGGCTCCGATTCCTTCGAAAGCACCGTGTCTGCGATATAGTAACCGTTGCGGAAGAACTGGAAGCGCTCGCCCGGCTCTGCATCCTTCAGCCCCGGTTCGGCCTTTGCCGTGTAATTTGTCTTGCTTTCGGGATTGTATTCAAAGCGCCCCGTCTCTTCATTCAGGCAGGCAAGGTAGCCGTAGTTGCGCACAGGTACATCGACCGCCGTCGCCGCATCCACCCAATGGATGGTTCCTTTAGGCCTGCGCGCATCCGCGCCGGGAGTCCCGGACCTCGTTTCCGGATCGTAGCTGCAGCGGACCGCGATTATATTTCCGTCCGCACCCTTATCGACGCCGGTGCAGGTTACGAAATACGCCCCCTTGAGCCTCACCTCGTTGCCCGGATAGAGGCGGAAATACTTCTTCGGAGGCACTTCCATAAAGTCCTCGCGCTCTATGTAAATCTCCCTCGAAAAGCTGAGCATGCGGGTTCCCTTCTCGGGGTCCTGAGCGTTTTCGATCTCGCAGAGTTCCGACTTGCCTTCGGGATAGTTCTCTATTATCACTTTAATCGGGTCCAGAACCACCATGCGGTTTTCGACCTTGTCCTTGAGGTCCTCGCGCACGAAATATTCCAGTTGATCGTATGCCACAAGGTTATCCGCCTTGGAGACGCCCACCGACTCGCAGAACGCGCGCAGCGCCTCGGGCGTATAACCGCGACGCCTCATGCCCGCGATGGTGCAAAGGCGCGGATCGTCCCAGCTGTCGATTAAGCCTTCGGTAACGAGCTTCTTTATATTTCGCTTGCTCATTATCGTATTGGAAAGCCCGAGCTTCGCAAACTCAATCTGCTGAGGCGGATCGGGCCAGTTCAGTTTCTCCAAGACCCAGTCGTAGAGAGGCCTGTGATCCTCAAATTCGAGGGTACAGATGGAATGCGTAATCCCCTCAATCGCGTCCTCCAGCGGATGGGCGTAGTCGTACATCGGGTATATGCACCACTCGTCCCCCACATTGTGGTGAGTGGCGTGAAGCACCCTGTAAAGCACTGGGTCCCTCATGTTGAAGTTCGGGAAGCTCATATCTATCTTCGCGCGTATGCACATCTCGCCGTCCTTGTACTTGCCGGCTCTCATGTCGCGGAAAATCTGCAGAGACTCCTCCGCGGGGCGCTCGCGCCAGCGACTGTTGGTTCCGGGTACCGTTATCGTACCGCGGCCTTCCCGAATCTCATCTGAACTCTCGTCGCTCGCGTAGGCGTCTCCCTGCATTATCAGCTGCTCGCAGCATTCGTACATCTTTTCGAAGTAGTCGGAGGCGTATAAAAGATTGTCCCATTTAAAACCCAGCCACAGAACATCCTCTTCTATGGAATTTACAAATTCCTCGTCCTCGCTAAGAGGGTTGGTGTCGTCGTACCTCAAATTGCAGCCCCCGCCGTATTTGAGAGCGGTGCCGAAATTCAGGCAAATCGATTTGCAATGACCTATATGCAGGTAGCCGTTGGGTTCGGGCGGGAATCTTGTCCATACAGGGCGATCGTACTTTTCGTTCGCGAGATCCTGATCGATGATGTCGTGAATGAAATTACCGGCCATAGTCGTGCCGTAATCGCTGCCGTCGGGCTTTTTTAACAGATCCTCTGCCATCTTAAAGTCCTCCTTTGAATAATTAGTGAATAATTAATCATGATTATATATCACTTAGCGGGATTGTGCAAAATAAAAAAATTCCTTTGGTAAATCTGTTGCATTTTCGTAAATATTTTGGTATTTTATATGCGCTCATTGAGTTTTAAGGAGGCAAATATGGCTTTAGACACTATCGACGCTCGAATACTCGAGGTGCTTCAGGAAAACGCACGCGTTTCCATCTCGGAATTATCCAAACAGGTAAATCTCTCCCTATCCGCGGTGAGTGAACGACTCAAAAAGCTAGAAAACGGGAATGTAATCGAGCAGTACACGACGGTGCTCAATCCTTCCGCAATGGCAAAGGACCTCTCCGTAGTAATGATGATAAGCATGGAGAACCCCTCCAAAACCGCCGAATTCGACCAGCTTGTTAAGGACTCTGAGGAAATCCTCGAATGTCACTATATAACCGGCGAATACGACTATGTGCTTAAAATTACCACGAAAAACACATCCACTCTCGAAGAGCTGATGAACAGAATTAAAAGCGCGGACTGCATAAAGCACACTCAGACGAATGTAATTCTATCCACACTCAAGCACAAACACAGCGTCGCACCTTTAGCGACTAAGCCGTAGCACTCAGCTGCGGCCTTTTTATATATAGAGATCGATGCGCAAAAGAATTTTATTAATCGAAGACAATACCGAACTTAGCGAAATTATAACAGCCTACCTTGAAAGGGAAGGTTTGAGCGTAAACCCCGTCTACGATATCGAATCCGCCGTGGATTTTTTGACCGCCCAAGCTGTAGACCTGATTATACTCGACATAAACCTGCCGGACGGGGACGGCTTAAACTTTTTGCGCGAACTGAGGCGCGATTCAAAAATTCCCGTCATCTTTGCCAGCGCGAGGACGAGCGAAAGCGACCGCGTTCAGGGTTTTCAGTTCGGCGGCGACGACTATCTTCCAAAGCCCTATTCTCTTACCGAACTATTTTTGAGAGTCAAGGCCCTGCTGCGAAGAAGCTAAGGCGAGACGGAAGAACTGCAAAACCTGGAGTCCGGCCTGGAAGTTAAGCTCATCTTTTCGAAATATTATCTGTCATAGTTTTTTGGCGCTCGCTATCCGAAGCAGCAAATCTTTGCATTGATTATTTAAAGCCGCAAACCCTGCCGGGCGGGGGCGTTACACTTTTTAATTTATTTTCCCCTATCTCCTCTTCCTTAAGGTTTTCTTAAGAATTTTTCTTTTACACTGAACTTGCAATCGGAAATATTATTCGGATTCAATTCAAAAGGGGTATTGAAAGGAGATTTTCTATGAAGAACACAATATTGAAAGCGGAAGATCTGAGCCTCTTCGAGAATGTCGTCGTTCCCGGGCTCTGCAGAACCAAGAGCGACAACGAATCTGTATACAAAAGAGCGAGCGAACTTTTGGAAAAATTCCAACTGGCGGAAGCAAAGAATCGCCTTCCCTCTCAGGTGTCGGGCGGCGAGCAGCAGAGAGCCGCAATCGCAAGGGCTTTAATCAACGAGCAGGGGCAGTCCATAGTCATGGTCACTCACGACAGGAAAGCAGCTCTACGGGCGAACCGAATCTTATATATCATAGACGGGCGCATTGAGGGCGAGCTGGAACTCTCCCCTTACAAGGAATCTCAGCTCAAAGGTCGCGAGACCCAGGTCAATGCCTGGTTGGAATCTCTGGCTTGGTAGGAGGATGGAACGATGGCAACTTGAGCTTTATCGCTCACGCGCCCATAGGCTTCCGCATCGAAACCTTGCTGGGCATGCAGCAGCCGGGAGGACCTGAGGTCTACACGGTCAGCTACATCATCGGTATAATATTCGCAATCCTCTTCTACTTCGGTGTACTGAAGATTGCGGACAAGAGAAAGGAACACATACTGTCGCTGGACAATTGGTAATAACTGGTTAGCTTATTAAATATTTCACAGGCAGATGAACGGAGTGGCGATTAAAAGTCGCCGCTCCTTTTTATGCGAGATAAAAGCGTACGCACATGGACCCGGCGTGACCCCCCCCCCGCAAAATGAAGATGTTTTAATGCGCTAAAAGTGATATAGTTTTATTTAACAATATTCGGCGGCGGAAGGCGCGGAATCTCCGCGATGCGCCGAAATTTCGGAGAGATTTTATGAAATCGGAAGAGAAAAACTATTATGTCGCAGGCTTTGGCGGCACGAATATAGATCTACACATCCGGGCTCAGAAACCCGCGGTGATGAGGGATTCCAATTTTGCAAAGATCTATATCTCTCCCGGCGGTGTGATGCGAAACATACTGGACAATGTCGCAAGGCTCGGGATTTCCTGCAAACTGCTCTCCGCACTCGGAAGGGACGACTTCGGACGAATAATCCTGACCGACTGCGAGCGCATAGGCATCGACACTTCCTGCATTTACATGGACTCGGAGCACGGGACATCCTTCTATGTCCCCTTTGTGGACGCGGACGGGGATATGCTGATAGCGGCAAATGATATGCGCAATCTGCAGACCCTTCCGGAGGATTATCTGGAGGCTCACAAGGAGCTTCTGCGGGGGGCCAAGGCGATACTTTGCGACGCCAACCCGCCGGCGGAAAGAATAGTTCAGCTGACGCAGCTCGCGGGAGATACGCCGATTTTCGCAGACCCCGTGTCGACGGCAAGATGCAATGTATTTCTGCCCGTCCTGAATAAAATCCATTTGCTTAAGCCCAACCTTTTGGAGCTGGAAACCATGAGCGGTGTGCAGTGCCGAACGGAGGACGAAATTGCGAAGGCCTGCGGAGTTCTCTTCGAAAGGGGGCTCAATTCGCTGGTCGTTTCTCTGGGAGCCCGGGGTTGCTATTATGCGGACAGAAGCGGCAAATCCATGTTCAGGCGTATGCGCGCCGTCGAAAATATGGCGAATGCGACGGGGGCCGGCGACGCCTTTACGGCGGGGCTGGTATCCTCCTGGTGCAGAGGAGCGGATACCTCGGAGATGCTGGACTATGCCCTCGCCTGCGGAATCATCGCCGTGCAGGGAGAGGATACAATAAATGAAAAGATGAGCGATGCGATGGTTAGACAAGTGATAGAAGAGTATAAATTATAGAATACAGACGGAGGTAAATATGAGTTTTAAGAAGTTTCTCGATATCAGTGCAGAGGTTAAAAAGGCACTTAAAGAGGGAAAGCCGGTAGTGGCGCTGGAGAGCACAATACTGAGCCACGGCATGCCCTATCCGCAAAACCTTGAGTTCGGCAAAAAGGTGGAACAGGTAATAAGAGAGGGGGGCGCGATTCCTGCGACCATCGCTCTTATCGGAGGTAAGATTAAGGTCGGCCTCGACGAGGAGGACCTTGCAACCATGTGCACTTCGAAGAATGTCGGAAAGGTGAGCCGCCGCGACTTTGCCATTTATCTTGCGACCGGGCGCACGGGCGCGACGACTGTCGCTTCGACTATGATCTGCGCCGCGATGGCCGGCATAAAGGTCTTTGCGACCGGCGGAATCGGCGGGGTTCATAGGCATGGCGAAGTGAGCATGGATATAAGTGCGGACCTGCAGGAACTCGGGAACACTCCGGTTGCGGTGGTCTGCGCGGGATGCAAGCAGATTCTGGACATCGGCCGGACCCTGGAGTATCTGGAGACCATGGGCGTGCCCATAATCGGAAACGCCACGGAGGATTTCCCCGCGTTCTATTGTGTTAAGAGCGGCTACAAGGTGGATTTTACCGCCAAGGACGAGGCGGAGATTGCGAAGATTATAGCTATCAGCAACAAGCTTGGCTTTAAGGGCGGAATGGTGATTGCGAATCCGGTGCCGGAGAAGGACTCCCTCGATTTCGACTACATGGAAGGCATAATAGACGCTGCCATGAAGGAGGCCGAAGAGAAGGGCATACATGGCAAGGATACAACTCCCTTCTTGCTGGCGAAGATCGTGGAGATGACGAAAGGAAAGTCGCTGGAGACGAATATCGCGCTCGCGCTGGATAATGCGAGAGTGGGAGCGAATATTGCGGTGGAACTGAGCAGACTGTAGAACAGGCGTTCGAATCAGATTAAAAAAGCGGGGTGTTGGCCCCGCTTTTTAAACTCTATCCCAGTTTAGCTTTTCCGCCCATATAGGGACGCAGAGGCGCGGGGACGATGATCGTTCCGTCCGGCCTGTAGTGATTTTCCAGGAAGGCGATGAGCATCCTCGGAGGCGCCACGACAGTATTGTTTAAAGTGTGGGCAAAATAATTGCCCTTCTCCTTGTCGCGCACGCGTATGCCGAGCCTGCGCGCCTGAGCATCGCCCAGATTGGAGCAGCTGCCCACCTCGAAATACTTTTGCTGCCTTGGAGACCAGGCTTCCACATCCACGGACTTTACCTTTAAGTCGGCAAGATCGCCCGAGCAGCACTCCAGAGTGCGCACGGGAATCTCAAGGCTGCGGAAGAATTCGACCGTATAGCTCCAGAGCTTATCGTACCACATCGCGGAATCCTCCGGCTCGCAGACGACCACCATCTCCTGCTTCTCGAACTGGTGAATCCTGTACACGCCGCGCTCCTCTATGCCGTGGGCGCCGACCTCCTTGCGAAAGCACGGGCTGTAGCTCGTAAGCGCCTGAGGCAAATCTTCCTTTTCGAGAATCTGATCTATAAAACGGCCAACCATGGAGTGTTCGGAAGTGCCGATCAGATAGAGGTCCTCGCCCTCTATCTTGTACATCATGTTTTCCATCTCCGCAAAGCTCATGACCCCCTGCACGACATTGCCGTGAATCATGAAAGGCGGGATGACATATGTAAATCCCTTGTCGATCATAAAATCCCGGGCATAGCTGAGCACCGCCGAATGCAGCCTTGCGACATCGCCCTTAAGATAATAGAAGCCGCTTCCGGATGTGCGGCGCGCGGAATCCAAATCCACGCCATCGAGCATTTCCATGATGTCTATATGATAGGGAACTTCCCACTCGGGAACTACAGGTTCTCCGTAGCGCTCGAGTTCGACATTTTCGCTGTCGTCCCTGCCGATGCTGACGCTCGGGTCCATCATCTGGGGGATTACCATCATGCGCTCGTTAATCTGCTCCGCAAAGACCGCCTCGTCCGCCTCGAGCGCGGCGAGTTCGGCGGCGATATCTGTCACCTGCTTCTTTGCTTCCTCGGCCTCCTGCTTTTTTCCGGCCTTTAGGAGCTGACCGATCTCCTTGGACACGGAATTCCTAATCGCGCGAAGTTCGTCACCCTTGGTCTTGGCGGCGCGGAGTTTCTCGTCCAGTTCTATAACCTCATCCACCAGAGGGAGTTTTTCGTCCTGGAATTTCTTTTTTATATTCTCTTTGACGGCTTCCGGGTTTGCCCTCACAAATTTGATATCTAACATATTTCCTCCTTACAACGCCGCAAAGCCTTATTTTCCTTGCTTCAGATACAAAATATTATACTCAAGCCGACATTGATATGCAAGCGAGCTAGACCTGCATTCGATTCCAAGGCGGAAAATTGCCCATGATTTTACAATAAGAAAAATCCCGCTGTGATATAATTAAAAATAGCGGTAATGTTCCGCGGACAGGAGGCTATTATGTATACACCGACACTCGAGCAGGCCAGAGAGCTGCTCTACGAACACAATAAAGAAGATTTTCACCGCCAGCACGGCGAGGCGGTCTCCGGGGTCATGGCCTGGTTTGCAAAGAAATACGACCCGGAAAATGTCGAATATTGGGCGGCGGTCGGGATGCTTCACGACCTGGACTTCGAAAAATATCCGGATGAGCACTGCGTCAAGGCTAAGGAAATGATGGAGGAAATAGACATCAATCCGGATATGATACGCTCCGTCTGCTCCCATGGCTGGGGAATGACGGGTTCGGAATTTAAGCCCGAGAGCACCATGGAGAAGATACTGTTTGCGGTCGATGAACTCACCGGGCTGATAGGTGCCGCGGCGCTGGTTAGGCCCTCCAAATCCACCCTCGACATGGAACTGAAGTCGCTGAAGAAGAAGTTCAAGGACAAAGCATTCGCGGCGGGCTGCAGCAGAGAGACAATCCGGCAGGGCGCCGAGCAACTCGGCTGGGAGCTGGACGAATTGCTGTCGCAGACCTTAGAGGCTATGCAGAGTCTGGAAGCCGGGGAGTAAGAGTGTTTCGATGAATAAAGTCAAAAAATCGCATTAGTAATAGTTATTTTAGCAGTAATCGCATCGGCAGTAGGCGGATATTTTCTATATCAAAACTGGACAATCAGATTCAAATTGGAATTGGACCGTTTTTTTGGTAAAGGAAACTGGGAATGCATTTCCCAGGAAACAAAGGACAGCATTATATATACAACCTATCCTTTCGGACAGGAGCAACCACCGTTAGCTGAGGAAGTTCCGGGCAAATTTACGAATTGGGATATTCGCTTTGTGGACCACGATAAAAACGAGTCCGTCTGGCGTATCACAGACCATGTGTACAAAATAAGCGACGATAGATACGGTATCTTAAACCCTAAGAGATTGTCGGCGAGACAGGCCCTAACTTTGGAACTCATGAACATTTCGTTCGGTATTATAGGGGAGGATATTAAAACGGAAATCATAGAAGAATACCTTCCCCCCGCCGAAGCGGCTTGCATAGATGTCGACATGTCCTATAACGGCGGCAACCCCAAGCCGGAATTTTATGACAAGCTATTGAAAGAAAGCTGGTTCAACGCCAAAGAAGTGTCCGCAGATAAGTACCTGCGAATCGATTCACACGAATTTTATGTATATATCAGAGCCTTCGATTATCGCATAGAGCAGCTATCGAACTCGGAGAAGTCTCATTTACTGAATAGCCTGAAGGACATTGAAAAAGCAATGTGCAATCGATACGGGGAATATGCTTCCTTTAAAATACTCTTCGATAAAGACCATCGGGTTGAGTATAAGGATGGACAAAAGCTAAGTTCAAACTGATCTCTGCCGGGGCGTAGTTGTACATCAAGGACAGCCGAAAGCCGGCTGTCTTTTTCTTTTTTAAGGATGATGAATTTTTCGTCCATCGCATTGAGCTTCAGTCCAAAATACAGTATAATTGGACGAAAACAAGAGGGGCCGGACGAAAGGAGTTCTTATGAGATTATTTGATTACAGTCGACTTGAAGATAAAACATGGGATACGGATGTATTGAATCTTGTCGCAAAGATATATGAGCACAAAGGACGACAGGATTTATTCGTACGCCAGAAACCGGTAGAGTTGGAACGTTTGATAAATATAGCGAAAATCCAGAGTACGGAAGCATCCAATAAAATCGAGGGTATTGTTACAACCGGCACCCGCATGAAGCAATTGTTTGAAGAAAAAACAACTCCTCGCAACCGAGATGAAGATGAGATTATGGGTTATAGGGATGTTCTAAATACCATTCACGAAAGCTACGAATATATTCCAATCAAGCCTTCTTACATACTTCAGCTACATCGGGATTTGCTGAAAAGAGCGGGGGTTTCATACGGGGGGAATTTCAAAAATGTACAAAACTACATTAAAGAAACAAGACCGGATGGAACTACAATTACACGCTTCACTCCCCTTGCTCCATACGATACGCCGGATGCAATTGAAAATTTGTGCAATGCCTATGAGCAAGCCATCGCTAATGAAAAGGTGGATGCATTGCTTTTAATCCCAACCTTCATCTGTGATTTTCTTTGTATCCACCCTTTCAATGATGGAAATGGAAGGATAAGCAGATTGCTGACTCTCCTCCTTCTATATAAGACCGGATACAATGTGGGAAAATACATCAGTATAGAAAAGCAAATAGAGAAAACGAAAGATCGATACTACGATGCGCTTGAAGCCTCTAATATGGGATGGCACGAAGGAGCAAATGATCCGACCCCATTCATCAGATATATGCTGCAGGTGATTCTGGCTTGCTACACCGAATTTGAGGACAGAGTCGGATTTATGGGTGAAATAGGAAGCAAAAGCACAGCTTATGACATCGTAAAAAGATATACCGAAGCAAAAGTCGGCAAATTCACAAGTGCAGATGTTATCGCAAATTGCCCGAGTGTTGGCAGGTCATCCATCCTTGTAGCGTTAAAGAGCCTTACCGAGGAAGGCCTTATAATCAGAAAAGGCTCCGGAAGAAGTACATTTTATCTTCGTTCAGATAGTAAATAGTTTTCGTCCAAAAGCGTGTTGGTTTGGACGAAACCAACTACTGTAGATGTTTACATTCTGTCTAAAATAATATTAAAGACAGGTTGAAGCAATCAGTTGAATGGATTAACAATCAGAGGAGGATGGAATTATGGAGAACATAGTAGATGGAAAAATGTGGTTCATAGATTTACTTACTGAATTTGGGGGAAAAGAAGAACTTAAATCTTCTCCAATTAAATTGTGGGCGGCGTATTGTATAGTTCTCAAAAGAATCAAAATGCTTAAGCCAATTGCATATTAATTCGCAATCTTCAGAATCTAGAATAAATACAGCGATTTTAGCATCTTCATATAATTCGTCCAACTTCTCTTTTATGTCCGTGCATTTTACTTGTGAGGAGGAGCCCTTTAATTTATCCCAAGCTTTATAGAATTTGGATATTTCCCATAAAGTTAAATCAGCTCTATCTTGAGCAAAGGTGATACTTCTTCTTAAATTATATTCACTTTTCTAATTACCATCACTCGATTTCATAGCTGGTCTCCTTCCGTTTCGTAGAAACTTGCTGAATATTTTATTGAATGCCTCTACTAACATTATGGGGATTCTCATCCATAGAATTTTAATGATGGGGCGTATTTTTCGAAATTTATTAAAAATAAATTTACCCCTGCTGAGACTTGCTCAGTAGAGGTAAAGGTTTAAGCTTGGATTGAACCGAGAGCTAAAAGTGTGCCCGATTCTTTGATTTTGAAGGAGCACTGAACATTTTGCCCCTTGGAATCATGGGTTTTACGGTTCCGGAAGCTGATATTAAGCTTGCCGGTCGCAAAACATCAAGTCATTAGTTGTCTTGGCACAAACATTTTGAAACAGCTTTGTGTATGCGGCACGAGCAGGCGGCTCACGATAGATGTAAAGCAAACCTGCGTGTTCAGTGAGATTCATTTTTTGATAAACCCGGCACACTTTTCGGATTTCAAAGAGTAGCGCTCGAAAAACCGCAGGGAATTTTGTAGTATGTGTTTGGTATTCTTTTGATATGGTCGGCTAAAATTGAAAATAAGCGCATTTTCGCCGAAACTCAAAGCACTGCTCCTATGCAAGTTTAGGGCTTCGTAGCCGCACTTTTATAGAGCTACCACGGTCACAGCAGACATGCGCTTTTACAGCAGCGCTACAGCCTCAATCTCCACGAGGCAACCTCCGGGAAGGCGCGAAACTTCCACGCAGCTTCTTGCGGGGTATGAACCCTCCTTAAAGAATGTCGCGTAGATTGCGTTGACCTTTGCAAAATCGTCCATATTCGTTATAAACACGAGTGTCTTTACTACCTTATCCATGCCGGAACCGGCCGCCTCGAGTATTACCTTGACATTTTCGAGAGCCTGCTTCGCCTGAGCCTCGACGCCTTCAGGCATTACACCGTCCGCAGTCTTGCCCATCTGGCCGGATGTAAATACCAGGTTGCCGGCGATAATTGCCTGACTGTAGGGCCCTATCGCGCCCGCCGCTTTGTCTGTTGCTACAACTTTTTTCATATTCGATACCTCCGTTTTTTATGCCTTACATAAAGTGATTTGTCTCTATTCTATATTTTCAGCAAAAAACCAAAAATTTGCAAGGTAAATTTTCGCTGCCGTTAAAATATCTTCCTCGGTCAAATACTCATCCGGGACATGGAAAGTGTCTTCGCTATCCGGGAAAAGAGGGCCGAAGGATATACAATTCGGGAAAGCTTTGGCGTAGCTAGTGCCACCCTCAATGCGGAACTCGGCCTCCCGGCCCGTAACCGCGCTGTAGGCTTTTCCCATAGCCTTTAAAAAAGGAATTTCTCTAGATACATATAGAGGATTCTTTATATTGACAATCTCGTAAGAACAGCCGTATTCTTCGCATACTTTGGCGAAGCCTTCGTGCAACTCCTCCTTCGTAGTTCCGTACACCGTTCGCAAATTTATATTAAGGATAAGATTATCTCCCTGCAGCCAGGCTCTCGTGGGCACCGCCGTAGTGTAACCCATCATCGGTCTTGCCGCCGCTTTTACCGCAGCCGGTAAATGAAAACAGCAGAGCCAATGATAACAAGACAGCAAG
>CAYFMW010000011.1:24216-42527 GCA_964344335.1 uncultured Oscillospiraceae bacterium
GACCACGCCTTCCGTGATAGTATGAAGTCATTTTTTGGGGTCATGGATGGGTATTTCCCCCAGCGGCTAGTCGCTTGTGAGAGCTTTAAGAAACTGTTTTTTGGTATACTCCGTCAAGTCTTCCGGATTGAAGCGGGATACGCCGGGGCCGTGGAATGTGACCAATCCTGCAAACTTATTGATGGCCAGGTGCAAAGAAGTGATATCGGAAAAACCGGTGAATATCTTGGGATTGCGGCGAATGGAATCGAAATCCAGATGGCGAATAATCTGAGCGCTGCCGTAGCCTCCTCTGGAACAACAGACCGCATCGATGGAAGGGTCTGCAAACATCGCGTTTATATCCGCTGCCCGCTCCTCCTCGGAGGCAGCCACGAAACCCTTTCGCAAATCCACATGGGGTCCGATGACCACGCGAAAACCCATCTCCTCAATAAAGTGCTTGGCGCGAGGAAGTTCGGAAGGTTTGTCCGAAGGGCTGGCCGGTGCAACGATTCCGATGGTATCGCCCATTGACAACTTTTTCGGTTTCAGCATAGTTAAAATCCCCCTTTATTGGCGAATATTTAAAGAACATAAACTTTATATATAAACATATATTTCAGAGATCTTTAGGATTTTGACATCTGGCAAGAGCCGGCTTAAGACAAAAAAACAGACTTTGCGACAGCTACCCGAATCCGCTACCTGTTACATGTCTGCACCTCGCACGCAAGTGAAATATGTGTCGATGAACTTTATTCCCCCCTGCCCCTGTTTTTTGGTTTATACAGGACGGCTAGGAATGTCAATTTTAAGAGAGCTGATTCGACAAGTCCGCAAACTCGGAAATCCCGAGTGTCTCGGCCCTTGCGCCGGGGTCTATGCCAGCTGCGCTTAGAGCTTCCTCCAGTTTCCGCTTGTCCGCACCGCCTACTCCCTTAAGGGCATTCAGCAGGGTCTTTCGCCTCTGAGCAAATCCGGCCTTTACCACTTCGAAAAATATGCTCTCGTCTGCGACCTGCGCTGGCGGCTCGCTCCTGGATATGAGCCTGACTACGGACGACTCGACCTTGGGTTCGGGCAAAAAGAACTCGGAAGGCACATCCGTTATATATTCCGTCTCGAAGCGATATTGCATGATGACGGAAATTGCGGCGTAATTCTTTGCGCCCGGCTTAGCCTCGATTTTCTCAGCGACTTCCTTCTGAACCATTATCGTCGCTGATTCGAAGGAATCAAAACATCCGGCCAGTTTTTTAAGGATGGGGGTGGTTATAAAATAGGGAAGGTTTCCTATCAGTTTTATGCTCTCCGCCCGCTCGCCGCTCGGCAGCAGCGACTCCTGCTCTATTATCTCCGGCAGATTTACCTTTAGTATATCTCCCCGGATAATTTTAAACTCTGCGAAAGCTCCGAGGCTGTCTTTACTTGCATCTGCGGAATTGTCTTCGCTCGCAGCTCCGAAATTTTCTTCGAGTATGGGTAATAGCTTATCGTCCAGTTCTATGGCGACGAGCTTGCCGCATCGCCGAAGCATCGGGACGCTTAAAGCTCCCAGGCCCGGTCCTATCTCCACTACCAGATCCTTTTTGCCCGCGCCGCCGGCTTCGACTATTTTTTCGACGGTCTGCAAATCCGTCAGAAAATTCTGTCCGAACTTTTTGGAAGGCTTAAAATTATATTTTCTCGTGAGCCTTCTTACATCCGCTCTCGACGCGAGCTCTCGCATGCTTTCTCCAATTCCTCTCTGCTTATTCCGAAGGCCCTGAGCCTCTTTAAAAAGGTCTTGGCATTCGCGCTACCTATGCCGAGGATACTTCCGACACTGCTTCGCAATTTGGCAGAATCGGATCTTCCCGAAAGACCCAGAGCTGTCAGATCCTCACGACTAAGCGCATCCTCGATGCACCCTGCGCCTGGCGCTTCTTCAGTACAAAGTGCAGCCTCCAAGGCTTTTATAATCGCAGCGGGAGGGGCATTTTCCACGCCTACATCGCCATCCTTCGAAGCGTCGCCCCGCGCTATATAAGCCTGCTTTGCTTCCGGGAACTTCTTCGAAAGCTTCCTTCTGATGCTCTCTCCGGCATGGTCGGGATCCGTCAGTATTACTATCCCGGTCCTCTTGCAGGCGGTTTCGATGAGCTCCAAGCTTTCCTTCCTAATACCGTAACCGCTTGTGCATATTACGCAGGCATCGACGGCGGCAAGCACCGCGACTTCGTCGTCCCTTCCCTCGACTACCACTACTTCCTTTATGCGAGGCTTCACGGTTTGGGATCCTCCCCTTGCGGCTGCTCATCTTCGGGGGAATTTGGCACAGGCTCGCTATAGTCCGGGTTTTCCGTCGCGTCGTAGTCCGAAGTGGGCTTGGGTATTATATAAAGTATCTCCCCGGGCTTTATCATATGCAGCTGATTTCTCGCCTGCTGCTCAACATACTCATCCGAATTTACCACCAGAAGTTCGACCTCGAGCTCCGCCTTTTTGCGCTCGAGAGCATCGAGTCTTGCCTTAACCAAGGCTCTCTCCTTCGCCAGAGTATAGCTCTTATAGCCCGCCCTCACCAGGAAAGCCCCTATTACGAATATAATCAGAACAACCAAAAAGATGCTGCGCCTGCGCCTTGCAATGCGCTTTAACCTGCGAGGATCTTCGAGTTCCGCCTTCCTCTCGATTTTTTTGCGGCGAATCTCCCTACGTTCTTTTTGAGCGTCCGTCTGCTCCGGCCTTCTCTCCAAAAGGTCGTAGGTAAAACTGCTGAGTTTTCGCTTCCGGCTCTTCATTTCATTCAATATTCGGAACACCCTTATGAACCGACCGCGGCAGGGTAAGCACAAACCTCGTGCCCCTGCTGCGGGCCTTCTCCGCCCTTATCGTTCCCATGTGTTCCTCGACTATCTGTTTCGATATGGCAAGCCCCAGACCGGTGCCGCCCACACTTCTCGATCTTGCTTTATCAACTCTGTAAAACCTGTCGAAGACTCTGCCCAAATCCTGTTCGGGTATTCCTATCCCGTTGTCCTCGACAGATATGGTCACATCCGAGGCGGAAGCCTTGATATCAATATCTATGCGCCCCCCCTCATGAGTATATTTTATCGCATTAGATAAGATATTAAGCATAACCTGCTCAATGCGGTCCTTATCGAACATAACCCTAATATCTTCTTTAAGATCGAAAAGCGAATTGAGCTGCTGATTCTTGCGCTTGGCGGAGATATCGACCTTCTTGATGCATTCTTTTACAAGCTGGACGATGTTTCTCTCCCTGAATTCCATCTTCTCGCTGCGTCTTTCCAGCCTCGAAAGCTGCAGCAGGTCCTTGACCAAGCGCGCCATGCGGTCTGCTTCGTTGTTTATGATATCCAGGAAACTCTCCGCGGTCTCTCTGTCCTCCACGGCTCCGTCCATGAGGGTTTCCGCGTAGCTCTTAATATTTGTTAGAGGCGTACGCAGTTCGTGCGAGACATTCGCAACGAAGTCCCTCTGCATCTCCTCTACTTTCTGCCTCTCGGTGATATCCTGCATAAGGATGATTATCCCTATATCGCTTCCGCTTTCGTCCTTGAACCGGTCGTAGCGCACGGCATAGATTGAATCTCCCATGGAGAACATCCCTTCTGCGCCTTCCTTATCGCAGCTCGCCTTGATTCTCTCCAAAGCTATATTCTCGGAGATGTAACCCATCACCTCGTCGTAATCGCTGCCCTCAAGTTCCCTCCCCGCGGGAATCTTAAGAATACTCCTCGCCACGGGATTTGCATGTATAATCTTCCCGCCGAGGTCTATCGCAACGAGCCCGTCTCCCATGTAATTGAGTATGGTCGAAAGCTTGTTTTTTTCGTTGGATATCTCGGTAATCGTGCTGTCGAGCCTCTCGCGAAGCATATTGAACATCCCGGCGAGCTTTCCGATCTCGTCGTCGCTCTGCACATCTACGCCTTCGGAGAAGTCGCCGGTGGACATCTTCTCAACGGTGCGAGTAACTTCGTTGATGGGCCCTGTTATGCTCTTTGCCAGCATAAATCCCAGCACCACGGTTATAAGAAGAGCGATTACCATCGCCTGTATAAAAATCAACTTGCTCTGCGCGACGAAAGAGTTGATATTGGAAAGATCCGCGCGTATGTAAATTACACCGGGGTTTGTGCCGCTTTCTATCTTATAGCATAGATTTTTTACATGAATTTCGCCGGAAATTACGGTGTCCGATTCAGCCGGCTCACCGTCCATAAGGCAGGATGCGATTATTGCCGGGTCGAAGATGTCCGCGGCCGAATACCCTGTCAGATTCGGGTTTGTTGAAGCGCATATCTTGAAGTCCTCATCGACGACTGAAAGTTCCTCGGAGAAACTGCTCCAGCTAGCGTTGAGTATTCCCTGAATTTCCTCACCGTAAAGCGAGAGCGAATCGTAAGCTCTCAAAGATTGCAGGAGATTGCTCTCGCTTATGGTATTGAATATATTCTCTTTTAGCGCGGAGATCTGATATTGCTCTATGCTGTTTACAAGGTAGACCGATACGAGGCTCATCACCACAAAGAACAGCATAAAGTACATCAATGCGATTCTCCAGCGCACGCTGCTGTGGCCGAAGATGTTCATCAAAATACAGCCTTAAGCTCTCTTAAAGTAATAACCTATTCCCCGCTTGGTGATGATGTACTTCGGGTCGCCGGGGTCGTCCTCGAGCTTCTCCCGCAGCCTGCGCACCGTTACATCGACCGTGCGGATGTCGCCATAGTACTCGTAGCCCCATACATCTTCGAGAAGTTGCTCGCGGGAAAAGACGCGATCCTCTCTTTCCGCAAGGTAGCGCAGAAGCTCGAACTCCCTGAGCGTAAGATCCAGAGGCTCTCCGTTCTTCCTCACCTCGTAGCGGTTCATGTCGATCTGAAGGCTTCCGAAATCCTGAACCTCCTTGACTCCGTCATCCGTAAAATCGCTTGCATCGGAGCGACGAAGATTCGCCTTTATCCTCGCCATCAGCTCCCTCATGCCGAAGGGCTTGGTTATGTAGTCGTCTGCGCCGAGCTCAAGGCCCAGCACCTTGTCCGCCTCCTCTTCCTTTGCCGTAAGCATGAGTATGGGAACATCGCTGGTCTCGCGAATCTTCTTGCAGACCTCAAAGCCGCTCATCACGGGCAGCATTATATCGAGGAGAATAAGGCTCACATCGCCGGCGAGAGCCTTATCCAGACCGCTCCTGCCGTCGTATGCGACATCTACCTCGTAGCCTTCCCTGTTGAGGTTAAATTTAATTATTTCGGAGATGGACTTTTCATCCTCTATTATCAGTATTTTCCTTTTATTTTTTTGCGTTTCCATATTTTCCGATCAACCGCCTTTCAGCTGCGCCCTTGCGCAAATCTCCCGCCGCGAAAATCAAAACCGCGCGGCAAGGCAATCTTTAGCAGTTAATTATATCACATCCAAGCATACCTGCGCCACGCCGCTATTTATCGCGGCCTCGGCAACCGCTTTGGACACTGCGGCTCCCACCCTGCTGTCGAATGCGGCAGGTATTATATATTCCTCGCTGAGCTCATCATCCGAGACGAGGGCAGCTATCGCCCGCGCGGCAGCCAGCTTCATGGCATCGTTTATCTCCCGCGCCCTCACATCGAAGGCCCCGCGAAAGACCCCCGGAAATACCAGAACATTATTTATCTGATTGGGATAGTCGCTCCTGCCCGTCGCAACAACCCTTGCACCGGCCTCCTTGGCATCGTCGGGAAAAATCTCCGGAATCGGGTTTGCGCAGGCGAAGATTATTGCATCTTTCGTCATATCCTTAACCATATCCCCCGTGAGCACGCCCGGACCGGAAAGCCCTATAAACACATTCGCTCCCTTTACCGCAGTTGAAATATCGCCCTCAAGCTTATCCTTGTTGGTAATCGCCGCAAGCTGCTCCTTTACGGGGTTCATGCCTTTAGCGCGGCCCTCGTATATCGCGCCGTTTCTGTCGCAGAGTATCACATCCGAAGCCCCCGCTTCCATAAGCAGCAAGGTCGTCGCCACGGCCGCAGCCCCCGCACCGCTTATGACTATGCGAACATCCTCGAGCTTTTTTCCCGTGAGTTTGAGCGCATTTTCGAGCCCTGCGAGAATTACAATTGCCGTGCCGTGCTGGTCATCGTGGAAAATCGGTATATCGCAGAGTTCCTTGAGCCTCCTCTCTATCTCGAAGCATTTCGGCGCCGCGATATCCTCAAGATTAATCCCCCCGAAACTGCCGGAAATCTGATAGACGGTATTTACAAACTCGTCTATATCCCGCGTCTTTATGCATAGGGGAAAGGCATCCACGCCTCCGAAGCTTTTGAATAACACACATTTGCCTTCCATTACCGGCATCCCCGCCTCGGGACCTATATCCCCAAGGCCGAGCACAGCGCTGCCGTCCGTTATGACGGCGCAGAGATTATGCCTCCTCGTAAGAGTGTAGCTCTTTAAAGGATCCTTTTGAATTTCAAGACAAGGCTGCGCAACTCCGGGCGTATATGCCAATGACAGATCCTCCTTGCTCTCCACGGGAACTCTCGATGTAATCTCTATTTTGCCTCCCCACTTCTCGTGAAGCCTGAGCGACTCTTTTGCGTAATCCATTTTATTCTCCTTCCCTTTTGTCCCCTAAATTATACTACATAGCAGCAGAAAAATCTTTTTTTGTGATTGTTAGCACTCTCTGTTGACGAGTGCTAAAGGATGTGCTATAAATGAATTGTAGAGCTGATTTCAGCGAATATTTAGAGACATAGATTCAACAGGGGGTATAAATATATGCAGATGAATATGAATCCTCAAGATCAGGACAATCGCACTCCTTTGGAGAAGTACGGTCAGGATCTTGTAAAACTGGCGGGGGAGCAGAAGATGGACCCCGTAATAGGCAGAGACGACGAGATTAGAAATGTAATCCGCATACTCAGCCGCAAAACTAAAAATAATCCTGTCCTCATCGGAGAGGCGGGAGTGGGCAAGACGGCCATAGCCGAAGGACTCGCACAGCGCATTCTGCGTGGCGATGTTCCGGAGGGGCTAAAAGATAAAACTGTAGTTTCCCTCGATATGGGAGCGCTCATCGCGGGGGCCATATACAGAGGGGAATTCGAAGAGAGGCTCAAGTCCGTGCTCAACCAGGTTAAGGAGAGCGACGGGCAGATTATTCTTTTCATCGACGAACTTCATACCATAGTGGGCGCGGGAAAGACCGAGGGCTCAATGGATGCGGGCAACCTGCTAAAACCGATGCTGGCGCGCGGAGAACTGCACTGCATCGGCGCGACGACGCTCGATGAATACCGCAAATTTATCGAGGCGGACAAGGCTTTGGAGAGGCGCTTTCAGCCGGTGATGGTAAATGAGCCCAATGTGGAAGACACCATTTCGATACTCAGGGGGCTCAAGGAGCGATACGAGATTTACCACGGCGTTACTATAAACGACAACGCCCTGGTTGCGGCCGCCGTGCTCTCAAACAGATACATAACGGACAGGTTCCTGCCGGACAAAGCCATCGACCTTGTGGACGAAGCCTGCGCATCGATAAGGACGGAGATGGATTCCATGCCCGAGGAGCTGGATTCCAAGAGGCGTAAACTTATGCAGATGGAAATCGAAGCAACTGCGCTAAAGAAGGAAAAGGACAGCCTCTCCAAGGAGCGCTGCGAGAAATTAGAGGAGGAAATTAAAGAGCTTCGCAAAGATTTCGAGCTGCAGATGGCCGCCTGGGAGCGCGATAAGCAGATGGCCGAATCGATAAAGAAGATCAAAGCGGAAATAGAGACCACTAACGCACAAATTGAAGCCGCTCAAAGGGAAGCCGATTACGAGAAGGCATCGAGGCTGCGCTACGGCGAGCTTCCGCGCCTGGAAAAGGAGCTCGATGCCGCCAATAAGGAAGCCGAAAGCGGAAGGAACGAAAGCCTGGTGCGCGATACCGTAACGGACGAAGAGATTGCGAGCATAGTTGCGCGCTGGACCGGAATCCCCGTTGCAAAATTGATGGAGGGCGAAAGGGAAAAGATTCTGAGGCTGGACGAGATTCTCCGCAGGAGGGTCATAGGGCAGGACGAAGCCGTGGACAGCGTCGTGGCCGCGATACAGAGGAGCCGCGCAGGTATCTCCGACCCGGGCCGCCCGACAGGTTCTTTCCTCTTCCTCGGCCCGACGGGCGTAGGAAAGACGGAGCTCGCAAAATCGCTCGCAGAAGCCCTGTTCGACGATGAGAAGAACATGGTGCGCATCGATATGAGCGAATACATGGAGAAATTCTCGGTTTCGAGATTGATCGGCGCGCCTCCGGGATATGTGGGATACGATGAGGGGGGACAGCTGACGGAAGCGGTAAGGAGAAAGCCCTACTCCGTGGTGCTATTCGATGAGATTGAAAAGGCTCACCCCGATGTCTTCAACATATTACTCCAGGTTTTGGACGACGGAAGGATAACCGATTCGCAGGGGCGCACGGTGGACTTTAAGAACACTATAATCATAATGACGAGCAATATAGGTTCGGAGTTCTTGCTTGACGGCATCAATCCCGACGGAACGATTTCTGCGGAGGCAAAGATGAGCGTCGAGGAGCTGCTGAAGCGCAGCTTCAGACCGGAATTTCTAAACAGGCTGGACGAGATCGTATTCTACAAGCCTCTTACAAAGGAAAATATGACGCAGATACTGGAGCTTCAGCTGAAAGATTTGAGAAAGCGTCTCGAAGAGCGCAAGCTGAATCTGGAGATTTCGCAGCCCGCAAAGGACTTCATAATCGAGCGCAGCTTCGATCCGGTGTACGGCGCCCGTCCGGTAAAGAGATTCATCCAGAGCAATGTGGAGACTATATTGGCAAAATACATACTGTCGAGCGAACTCGCCATGGGCGATACGCTGAAAGTGGATCTGGAAGACGAAAGATTGACGGTCCGCAAGGCTTTATAAGTAATCCAGAGGATTCTGAGGTTCTCCGTTGTAATGCACCTCAAAATGCAGATGCGAACCCGTAGACCTTCCGGTATTTCCAACCAGCGCTATATTCTGCCCTTGGTAGACCTTATCGCCCTCGCTTACGAGCATCTTGCTGCAATGAGCGTAGTAGGTTTCCATAAGGCCTCCGTGGTCGATTATTATCAGGTAGCCGTAGGTTCCTCTCCTTCCGGCGAAAGTGACGACGCCGCCGTCCGCAGCATATATCTTTGTGCCGGTCGGAGCCGCCATATCTATTGCGGCATGGAAGCCGTCCCAGCGCGAACCGAAGCTGGAAGTGAGTCTATAATATGTGAGCGGGCAAAGTATAGTGCCCGTACCGAGCTTTGCGGGTATAGGCTTGGTGCCTCTGTAATATATCTCGTTTACAGGTTCTACTAAGCTCGTGGTCGAATTGACAGTTCTGGACACTTCGACTCCGTTTACACGCTCCACGGTCGCAACTACTATGTCGGTTCCTTCCGCCCCTTCGCTCTTGATGCGGGTCTCACCGACATACAGAGAGGCATTATCTATATATGTTCTGCTGTAAGGTACCGACTCAGTGTAAGTATTGGTTTCCGTCGTCCTTATCGTGATGCGCGAAGGGGAACCGGGGCCGGAGCCGACGAGATAATTCTTCGCCTCGCTCTTTGTCCATATGGAGCCAAGGAGGCATTCCACGGGCTTTACCTCCACATTCTGCTCGTAGGTGATATCCGTATATACGACGCCTGCTGCGAAGCCCGCATAATCGTTTTGGATTTCGTGCAGGAGATCCTTCGCTTCCTTCTCGCTCGACATGATGACCATCTGCCTGCCGTCAAGAGATATAGCATAACCCTCCACCTGAAGGTCTCTCATATATGTTAAAGTATTGAGAATATCGTCTTCGCTGTCTATCTTTTTAATCAGGCCGACAACCTTTTTGAATTCTATATCCCGCTCAACATCCATGAAGACATTGGACCCGGTTGCCTTGGACAGTCTGTCGCTCAAAACTTCTATCGTCTTATAAACATCCTTCTTGTTTCTGACGACACCCAAAGTCTTGCCGTGATAGCTGTATTCGTAACTCGTCATAAAGGCAATCAGAATGACGGACGCAGCTCCCGCCGCAACAAGCAGTGAAAATCCCATAAATATATTCTTCCGCCGAAACCAAACCCAATAGCGCGCATCCCAAAGAAGGTCCCATATATAGTAAAGGAAACTGCCGCCGTAATGGTAAGCGGCTATGAAGAGGTCCGCAATCATAAGGACCAAATCCCAAAGGTCTTCTACAAGTTTATTAAGAAAATCCCAGGCACAGTTGAGCAAATCTTCCCAGGCATCCGTGAGCGGACTCCAACAGTCCCTAACAATATCCCGGTAAGCCGCACGCCTTCGCTCGTCGGTATACCAGTATTTGCCGTTCATATGACTGCGCTGTTTTAGGAGAGTTCTTATGAGCCTCCAGGTTCTGGAAATAAAGCCCTCGCTTACGACTCGCCTCTGCGGAGTTCGAAGAGCCGCGGCACTGGCCGCATAGACTCGCACATTATCCGAATCCACGCCTCCGGCAGGCCGCGAATAGCTCTGATCATCGCTGTTTCTCTTTGACTGAAGAGGCCTCGCCGAATTCTCCTTCTCGCTGTAATATCTGCGCCTTTCCTCTTCAAATTCCCGGGATTTTGCCCTGAACATGCTCTCGAAAACAGAGCCGTCCAGCTTTTCTGTCAGCTTATCTATCTTTTCGCGGACGAGCGTATCCAGCTCTATTTTAAACTCCCGCTGTTCAGAAGCGCCCGCGTCTTTTTTGTTCTGCTCTATATTATCCTTATTGAATTCCATCATTGCCCCTTGCAGACAGCATTTTCAACTTATCCGCATAACACGAACAGCTTGTGCCGTCTTCCAGAAGACCGGTATCTCTGCATTTGGAACAGGTATATATACTATCCATGGCATCGACGCTGTAGCCGGCCTGAACTAGAAGTTCGGCTCGCTCTCTGCCGAGATCTTCAGCCCTCGCGCGCTCCCGCAAAACGGCCTCTCTGCCGTTTGCGCCCATGAGCATATACCTTGAAATATTGAAGCTGAGCGTGCTCAGCTCCTCTTTTATCTCCTTAATTCTCGGAATCTTCGCGTATATTTCCGAGCGAATCTTCTCCTCTCGCAGCGCATTCTGTTCTCTGTCCTGAGCATAGAGCTTCTCCACAGCGCTCCCGCTGCCGCTTGAAGAATCTTCTCCCCCTTGCGCTTCCTTATGCCAGGAAGACAGCACCGCATCCACATAGTTGATGTTCGGATTCGATATCCCCGAAGTCTTCTTGCAGGCCTCGAGAATCTTATCCAGCGTAAATCCGTAATCCTCGAACCATGTATCCATTATGCGCCTCTCCTCGCGGGAAGGGGAACGCGAAAATCCCAGCTCGCGGAATATCTGCTTGTACATTCCGTAATTTTTATCCATCTCTCCGAGATATTCGCTTATGTCGTCCGGGCAAGAAAGACCCTTGGACTTCCAATCCTTGAGTACCTTTGCAACATAGCGGTACTTCGTTGTTCTGCGCTTTTCCGCGCAAAAATTATAGCCGAAAAGTATAAATTCCGGGCTCATCCCGTAATCCGAAAGCCAGGAGGCTATCTCCTCGGGCTCCCTGCTGTCGAGCGGCCTTCTTGCGGCAACCTCGACATCCCTGTAAAGCTGCGCCAGCTCCGCATTGTCCAGCTTTATTTTTACCTGAGAACTGCTCTCGGGCTCGCGAGTGCCGAAGGCTTCCTCGCGGAGATTTAAAAGCTCCACCCTGTACTCCAGAGGATTTTCGGGGTTCTGGTAAATCTTTTTAAGCACGCCGAGCTCTTCCCAGTAGCTCCACGCCGCAAGCAGCTCTTCCGGCGGAAGGTCCAGACACTTGCCTATGTAAATATTATCGACAGGCTTGTTCATCTGCGCGAACATCAAAGCGAACAAATACGCCTTGACATAATCGCCTGGCGCATTTGTCATATACTCCGCGATAAACAGATTTTCCACCTGCGTATCGTATAGATAATAATTTGAGATGTTCTGCTTGCTGAATTTCATATTATTTCTTGCTTTCACGAAGCCTATTTGCAAATTTCGTGTATTTGGGCAGCCAGGTAAGGAGTACCGGCTTCGTCTCGCCCATGCGCTGCTTTGCGACGATGACTTCGGCGGTATTGTCCAATTCCTCTCCTTCTTGCTTGTAGTAGTCGTCTCTGTGAAGGAATATGACGACATCAGCATCCTGCTCTATCGCGCCGGAATCCCGGAGATCCGACAATATCGGCTTGCGCGGAGTTTTTGACGCTTTTTCCGAAGCTCTTGAAAGCTGCGAGAGTACCAGGACCGGGCACTCCATTTCCCTTGCGAGCTGCTTTAGATATCTGGATATGGTTGAAACCTCCTGCTGGCGGGATTCGCTGCGAGAATCCGCAGACATTATCTGCAGATAGTCTATGACGACCAGATCGATTTTGCGCTGCTGATTTATTCTGCGACACTTGTTGCGTATCTCCATTACGCCTATGCCGGGGGTGTCATCGATTATTATATCGGCCTTGGACATCATTTCGACGGCCTCCATAACATCCTTCCAATCGTCCTCGCTCAGATCGCCCACGCGCAGCTTCTTGCTGTCGATGCGCGCCTGCGTGGAAAGGAGCCTTATGCCGAGCTGCTCCTTGGACATCTCGAGCGAAAATATTACAACCCTGCTGTCCGATTTTAGCGCAGCATTCTGCGCTATGTTGAGCGCGAGAGCCGTCTTTCCCATGGAGGGGCGGGCTGCGAGAATTATTAAATCGGATTTTTGCAGACCCGAAAGAATATTGTCTAAATCCGTAAAGTGAGTGGGAAGTCCGGGGAGCTTGCCACCGCTCTTCTGGGCCTCGTCTATATGCTGCAGGTTTATGGCAAGTACCTTTTGAAGCTCGATATATTCGCTACTCTGCTTGGTCTTGGCCACCTCGTATATGGCACTTTCCGCATAATCCAGAACATCCTGAGGATCGAGTTTTTCGCCGTAGCACTTCTCCACTATATCCCCGCTCGCTCTTATAAGCTTCCTTAGGTCGGATTTTTCCGAAACTATCCTCGCATATTGAGCGGTATTTGCGGTCGTCGGAACCAAAGTTGAAAGTTCGATAAGATAGCTCATACCGCCCACGGCATTGAGGCTTCCGCGCCTTTTAAGGCAGTCGTTGACGGTTACAACATCTATCGGCTGATTCCGTCTGAAGAGATCGAGCATAGCTTCGTAAATTTCCCCATGCTGAGCATTGTAAAAGTCCTCCGACTTAAGCTTTCCGGAGATTTCAAAGAAGACCTCTTTATCTATTAAAATGGCCCCCAGTACGCTTCTTTCAGCATCCTGACTATTGGGAGGTATTCGTCCGACCCCGCTCATAAATGCTCCTTCCGCTTATTCCGCAGCCTCGACCTGTACATTGCACTTTGCGGAAACTCCTCCGAAGAGCTTAAGATTTACACTGCTCGTGCCCAGCTCCTTTATCGGCGCTGCCAGCTCTATCTTCTTCTTGTCGATCTCCACAGCGAAAGTTTCCTTTATAGCATTGGCTATATCCTGTGAGGTAATAGCACCGAAGAGCCTTCCGGACTCTCCGGCCTTCGCCTTCAATGTTACCGTGCCGCCCTCTATCTTCTCCTTGATTTCCTTCGCGCGCTCCAGATCCATGGCCCTCTGAGCTTCGATCTTTTCCCTCTGCTGTTCGAGCAGCTTCATGTTCGCCGGAGTAGCTTCAATGGCTATCCCCTTGGGAAACAACATGTTGCGGGCATAGCCGCAGTTAACCTTAACGACTTCTCCGGCCCTGCCCTTACCCTTTAAATCTTCAAGCAATATTACCTGCATATCCTCTTCCCTTCGCTTTCCTTTCTACATACATCCGATTTCTCTCATTATTTTTACAACACTCGCGATGGCCTCTTCGGGCCCTTCCTCGACCTGAGCCGCCGCTATATTGATATGACCCCCGCCGCCGAGCTTTTCGAGCACGGTCTGCACATTTACTTTATCCAGAGATCTTCCCGAAATTAATGTCCGATCCTTGCTTCTACCCGCGGTAAATGCCGCGTTTACCCCCCTCATATCCAGAAGTTCGTCGGCCGCCTGAGCGACGATTACCTGCATATCGGGGTCGCTGTCCTTAGTATATGCAACCGCAACGCCTCCGCCGAGTATCTCCGCATTGTTGATGATGTTGCACTTCTTCTTAAAGAAGTCCAGATTCATGCGGAAGAATCGACGCACGCTCGTGCTGTCGGCGCCGACGCGCTTAAGCCAAGCCGCCGCTTCGAAGGTTCTTACGCCCGTATTGATTACAAAACTCTTTGTATCCACCATAATGCCTGCGAGCAGAGCCTCCGCCTCGAAGTCCGATATCTCGTCTTTGTCCACGGCATATTGCAAAATCTCCGTAACGAGCTCGCTCGTAGAAGACGCGTAGCTTTCCATATGTATGATGGTGGGATTCTCGATGGCATCCTTGGACTTTCTATGGTGGTCTATTACCACGACTGTCTTCACCTCATCCAATATTTCCGGGCACTCACTCAGAGCCGGGATATGAGTATCCACGACTATAATCATGGACTCCGAATCCGCAAGCTGGAGAGCATCTTCCGTGCCTATAAATTCGTACTCCCCCGTCTTCTCGGCTTCCGCATATAGTATGTCTATGGCGTTTCCCACCTCGTTCAGAATTATGTAGCTGTCCTTTCCCCTGCTTCTTGCAAATGCATGCATCCCGATTGCGGATCCTATGGAATCCATGTCCGGGCGCTTATGGCCCATTATAAACACCTTGGAAGACGAACTGACTACCTGCATCAGAGCATGAGCCATTATCCTCGCCTTACCTTTATTGCGCTTTTCGACGCTCGGCAGTGAGCCCCCGAAATATTCGACCTCTCCGTTTTCGTATTTTATGACGACCTGATCGCCTCCCCTGCCCATCGCAAGGTCTATGGCATCGTCGGCGAGATTCTGAAGAACGGAAAAGCTGTCGCTTCCCGCTCCGATACCGATGGATATGGATGTCGGAAAATCGGCGCCGGTTTCGACATCGTGCATCTGATTGATTATGGGGAACTCGCTTCGCTTTTGAATCTGAAGGTATTTCTGCTCGAACTGTACTATGTAGCGGCTGTCCTTTATGCGAATTACGGAAGCGTCGAGGCCCTGCGCCCAACTCCTTATCTTACGATCCAGCTCCGCGCTTATGCCGGACTGCTGTTCCACAGGAGAACTCGAAAGTAATTCGTCGTAATTATCTATATAAACCAGAGCTATACATCCCTGATTCTCTTCTAATCTCTTTCTATAATGTTCAATCTGCGCATTTAAGGCTTCGCCGCTGCGGCTTCCGTCCTCGTTGAGCCCCAGCTCTTCGAAGCGTCTTCTGAGAACTTCCTCCTCGTACTCCTGCAAAATCTTCCCTGAACTCTCGTGCGTCCTGGTCGCATGGAAAATTGAAAGCAGGCCCACAACAATAAAGCATGCGATGCCTGCATACAGATTCAACCAAAGCACGACGAGGCAAAACAGCACCATCACGACCAGGTCCACTCGAGTTACGACGCTGACTAAATTGTGAGGGAATTTTTTGTCCATGCCGCGCTCCTTTCGCCGGATGGAGAACTCGGTGATACAATGCTTCCACCGATTGACTATAGCGGTAAGGAGGATATTATATCATAGTTTTTATTTCTATAGGTGTGAAATATGTGACGGCCTTTTGCGCATAAAAATCGCCGCCCGGTCAGGGAAGTGAGACGGGCGGCGAAAAATGAGGTTTATTGCAGACTTAAAGTCCTTATTTCTTAATACCAACCTCTGTACTTCATAACTTGAGAAACGGACCTGATGCCATACATATAGACGGCCTCGCGGAGCACTACACCGTACTCGTCGGCGAGCTCGAATATGCCGTTTACGGCCTTCATCATGTCGGCTTCCTGCTTCTCCTGAACCTCTTCCATGGTCCAGTAATAGCCGTACTGGTTCTGAACCCACTCGTAGTAAGATACCAGAACGCCACCGCAGTTGGTCATGATATCCGGGGTAAGGATTATGCCTCGTCTTGCCAGCACTTCGTCTCCCTGAGGAGTCGTCGGGCCGTTGGCGGCCTCGCAGACGAGCTTAGCCTTGATTGTCTCCGCAACCTCTGAAGTAATCTGATTCTCGAGGGCTGCGGGTACCATGATGTCGCAGTCGCAGGCCCAGAATTCGGCCATACTTATAGCCTTTGCTCCGGGGAATCCGAAGAGGGTCTTGTGCTCGTCCCTATAATCTACGAGCGCCTGATACTCAAATCCGTCTTCCTTGTAGATTGCATACACGCCGTTGACGGGATCCCACTCGGCTATTGCGGGAACTGTCGCGCCCTGCTCGCAGATATATTTCATGGAGAATGCGCCGTTGTTTCCGAATCCCTGAATTGCAACCTTCGCCTTGGTCATATCGATTCCTACACGCTTTGCAGCCTCGCGAACCACGATGGCTACTCCGAATCCGGTGGCTTCGTTGCGGCCGAGGGAGCCATGGAATACGACCGGCTTGCCGGTGAAGGTTCCCAGATCCATTACATCGCCGTTAAGCTTAATGTACTCGTCGGTGAACCAGCTCATAATCTTTGCGTTGGAGTTTACATCCGGAGCGGGCACATCGATTCTCTCTCCAAGATACTTGTAAAGTCCGCGAACATATCCGCGGCAGAGCTGCTCGAGCTCGCGCTCCGAAAGCTTGTTGGGGTCGGCCTTGATTCCGCCCTTGCCTCCACCGTAGGGAAGACCTAAAACTCCACCCTTGAAGGTCATCCAAAGCGACAGAGCTTTAACTTCCGTCATGTCCGAGTCAGGATGTATGCGAACTCCGCCCTTGCCCGGGCCCAATGCGTTATTGTGCATCGCGCGCCATCCGGTGAAGATCTTAACACTGCCGTCGTCCATCTTTACGGGGATGTTAATCTCGACGGTGCGGAGGGGTTCCTTGAGAATCTCATAAACCGCGGGATCCTCGCCCAACCTGTCGCAGGCGGCCTTTACCATGGCCTGAGAAGCCTCTAACGGATTAAGATTGTCTTTGTTTGCCATTGTCTGTTTTCCTGTCCTTTCTTTTTACCAAAATCTATTACCTGAGCTTAAAAATTTGCCTTTTAACACTTTTCCTCCACCGGTTTTCAGCGGGAGAGAGTTTTCAAAAAGCGCATAAATATGAACAAAAATCATTTTGGCAATTTTTCGAACACCGTCGAATAAATGGCGGGGAAAATCCCAAAATTCAGTATATTTCGCTTTCTGACAGGCTTTTTATCTTAAGCATAACGCCTATAGTTATTATAGCTACTTCCGCCAAAGATTGTCAAGAGTATAACAAATTGTGCAAAGCTTATCGAAAAAAGTGCATGCCCATTAATTGCAAGGCTTTCCGGGTTTTTATCGAGCCCGGGAAGATAAGCTGTTTTGAACAATATTACCGGATTAAAGACCGAAAATTTTAAGGTTTTTAGAAATTGTTTCGAGTGAGGGTATTTTTCTTCAGAGGAATGGTATAATATTATAAGAGTCAAAGCCACAAAGGAGGATTATATCTATGGGCAAATTCGTAATAAAGACTGTCAAGACCGGCTTCACCTTCAACCTGAAAGCAGGTAACGGAGAGGTGATCGGAGTTTCTGAAGTTTACACAACGGAGAGCGCTTGCAAAAACGGCATAGAGAGCGTCCGCAAGAACTCCGCCGTCGCAGGGGTCGAAGATCAGACTAAGGAAGGCTTCGAAAAGGAAAAGAACCCTAAGTTCGAAATCTATAAGGACAAAGCGGGAGAATTCCGTTTCCGCCTGAAGGCCACGAACGGTGAACCCATCCTCGCATCCGAAGGCTACACCGCTCTTGCAAGCTGCAAGAACGGCATCGAAAGCGTTCGCAAGAATGCGCCCGAGGCTTCGGTAGAAAAGGAAGAATAGTTTTTCGCAACAGCGATAATTTGGGCCCGCAGGATAAGCTGCGGGTCTGTGTGATGTGTTGTGTTTTCCTTTAAGCAAGCGGTGCAGCCGGAAGGTTGCGCCGCTTGCTTTATTTTTAATTTTGCGTTCTCGCGACATTGAACAGCTGATATATTTAAAGGTGGCTCACGAAGGATGAAAATTTCACCGGAAATAAAATATTTAGTTTTTATAAAAACACTTTGCCGTTCTTAATCGTTATAAATGTGAAAGGCTTTTAGAAAAGAGGGCGCGATGATAACAAAACTCTATACCGTATACCGAAGCGAGTTGTTGAATTACTGCTGCATGATATGCGGAAATAGCAGTGATGCGGAAGATTTGCTGCAG
>CAYFMW010000012.1:0-39074 GCA_964344335.1 uncultured Oscillospiraceae bacterium
GAGGCCGTGGTTCCGGGTCTGCTGGATTTCCTGTATTACTGCGCCTATAACATGGGTCTCGATTGGAGGATATACGGCATGGGCAGCGCAACTCCGGGCGCCTTGAGGCTGGTCTGCAAGTACTTTGAAGATAAGAAGGACGACCTCAACGCGGCCGTCGCAAGCGCGGGAGTATTTAAGTCCTTTTCGAGCTACGAGGATTTGGTGAATCTGCAGAGAGAGCAAAAATGCGTCGGGCTCGGGATGAAGATGGGCGAGGGGTGGCTTCTCACCACGGAGATGCTGGAGCTCTGCGAGCTCGGAGTGAGCAATATAATCTGCACGCAGCCCTTCGGCTGCCTGCCCAACCACATAGTCGGCAAGGGCATGATGGGCCCCGTAAAGGCCCGCTACCCGGAAGCGAATATAGTCGCCATAGACTACGACCCCGGAGCGTCGCGCATAAACCAGGAAAACCGCCTCAAACTGATGCTGAGCAATGCGAAGAATAAACTTTAAATGGAGAAATTTGCGGAAAAATTGAAGGGAACGGATATCGTCCAGATAAGAAATTTTCTGATTGTCGGCGTCGCGGTAACCGCCTTTGATTTTGTTATGCTAAAACTCTTAGCGGACGGCCTTAAACTCGATTATCTGCTCGCTGCGGGCCTTGCTTTCCTGATTTCAACCCTGCTCAATTATCTCCTGTCGATGAAGTTCGTATTTAAGGGCAGGCAGGGGCGCAGCAGGCGGGAGGAGTTTACCGTATTTTTGATACTCTGCGCGATGGGTTTAGCTCTGACGGAGCTGTTCATGTGGCTCTTCGTAGGAAAGTTGGAATTGCACTACATGCTCGCCAAGCTCTTTACTACATTTTTTGTGACCCTCTGGAGCTTTTTCTCCAGAAAAATCTTCCTTGAACGGCATTAAAATTATTTTGTAAGATTCTTTAAAGAGCGTTGAAATTGTTCGCGCAAGAGTACATAATGTGTCCGTACTAAAAAATATACACTCGTAAAGGAGGAGTTCTTAACCGCGATGGAAGACAGACAAAAGAGGATGCCGCTTTTCGAAGCGATTTTAGAATATAACGAGAAGAAACCGGCTTTTTTCAGGGTGCCCGGGCACCGCTACGAGCGGGGAATCAACCCCGCCTGGAGGGAGAAGGTGGGGGACGAAATCTTTAAATTCGACCTCACGGAGACCCCGATAACAGACGACCTGCACCATGCGAGCGGGGCAATAAAGGAGGCCGAGGATTTGGCCGCTGAGCTTTGGGGCGCCGATTATTCTCATTTTCTTGTAAACGGGAGCACCTGCGGCAATCAGGTTATGGTCGTCACGACCGTCAACGGGGGAGACAAGATTGCGATTCCGCGGAATTCTCATAAGTCCGTGCTTATGGGCCTGATAATCGGAGGCGGTGTACCTGTGTACATGATGCCCGAGATTGAGGAGGAGTGGGGGCTTCACGGGGGGATAACTCCGAGGCAGGTCGAGGAGATGTTCGAGATGAACCCCGACTGCAAGGGCGTGCTTATCGTTTCGCCGACTTATTACGGGATAACCAGCGATATCGCCGGGATAGCGAAGGTCTGCCATGCGCACGATGCGGTGCTGATGGTGGACGAAGCCCACGGGGCTCACTGCTATTTTTCTGATCATCTGCCGAAGGGGGCGATCGAACAGGGGGCGGATATCTGCGTGCAGAGCATACACAAGGTTACGGGTTCGCTTACGCAGAGTTCCATGCTGCACATCAAGTCCGACCGCATAAGCAAGAGCAGGCTGGAGCAGAATCTGACTTTGGTTCAGAGCACCTCGCCTTCCTATATTCTGATGACTTCTCTGGACTGCGCGCGCCAGCAGATGGCCCTGCATGGCGATGATATGGTTCAGGCGGCGGTGGATCTATCGCAGGCGGCAAGGGAGAGGCTCAACACGATGGCCGGCATAAGGTGTGCGGGCAAGGAGCTGATAGGCAGAGCCGGCATACACGACCTCGATGCGACGAGGCTTACGATTTCGGCGGCCGATATAGGTATAACCGGATTCGATCTTAAGAAGATGCTCTTCGACGAATACGATGTGGATGTGGAACTTGCGGACTACCGCAATGTGCTCGCGATAGTCACCTACGCAAACGAAAAGGAAGATCTGGACATGCTCTGCGATGCCATGCAGGATATCTCGAATCGCTTTGCGGAAGAAGGCCAGCCGCTTCCTCCGGGCGAGCGTCTGCCCGCTCAGCCGGACTATGTTCTCTCTCCGAGAGCCGCGTACTTTAACGAGCGCGAGAGGGTGCCCTGGTTCGAGACAAGAGGCAGGATAGTCGCGGAGATGATAGCGCCTTATCCTCCCGGAATTCCGGTAATCTATCAGGGCGAGCGCATGAGCCAGGAGGTCTGGGAGTATGTGGAGGCCTTCCGCCAGAGGAACGGGCACATCCACGGACCATCGGATATGACTCTGTCGACGCTGCTGGTGATTAGGGAGTAGAATTCGGGCGTATAAAGTAGTTAAATGGGCAACGGAGATTGGAATCTGTTGCCTTTTTTAATTTTTGCGCGAAAGTGCCGGGTTTCTGAAGAGGCTTGCTCTAAGATTCAGAGATTCCTCGAAAGTGTGCCCGAAAGCCTTTTTTCTAAATAGCGCTGAACACAACCCGGTCGGGTCACAGGTGAAGTTGTCGTAAAGGAGGTTCATTTGTGTAAATAATTAGCAATTTGCACTCTGTGGTTGGAAATATATTTATTTAATGTAAATATATAGAATATAATTAGTGAACAGATTGGGAAAATCCGCCATTTTTAGGATTTCCGTGTACAGTGAGCAATCAAAAACGAAGTTTTCGGCACACGGATTGGCATATGCTGAGCTCTGGCATATGACCCGTGTTAGGTGTCGCTTCAAAATTTGTGCTTTGGGCACACAACTAACAGTTTTCTTGCTGAACAACATATGTATAAAGGAGATAGTCAGTTGTTCTTATTTACATTATGAAATACGTCACTGGCAGATAGGCAAAGTTCCGGCCTGTCAAGTAAAAATACTTGACAGGCTTTTTTAATCGTGCTAGATTATAGCGGTGGTATTTTTATGCTGGAAAATTTGATAAGGGACAGTCTGCTGCTCGATTTTTACGGCGAGCTGCTGCCCGAAAAACAGCGCGAATTTTTCCGCTTATACTATGAGGAGAACTGCAGTCTGCAGGAGATCGCCGACGATTTCGGGCTCAGCAGGCAGGGGGTTCACGATGCGGTTAAGAAGGCCGAAGGCTCGCTCGCAGGCTACGAAGAAAAGCTCGGGCTTGTCGCAAGGTTTATGAGCACCCGCAGGATATTGGATTCGGTTTCTTCGGATATGGAGGAACTGATGGCGCAGCGCAAGGACGATGCCGCGCTCGGAGAAAAACTTTCGAAAATGCGAAAGAAACTGCAAGATTTAGAGATTTGAGATATGGCATTTGAAAATTTATCTGAAAAACTGAATTCAATTTTTAAGAAGCTGCGCGGCAAGGGCGTGCTCAGCGAGGCAGACATCGATGCGGCCATGCGCGAGGTTAGGCTTGCGCTGCTGGAGGCCGATGTTAACTACAAGGTCGTAAAGGATTTTGTGGCGAGCGTAAAGAGCAAGGCCTTGGGCGAGGAAGTTATGGGCAGCCTCACTCCCGGGCAGCAGATTATAAAGATAGTAAACGACGAGCTCTGCGAGCTGATGGGCGGCACGAATAGCAAGCTAACATATTCTCCGAGCGGCTTTACGACGATACTTTTAGCCGGCCTCCAGGGTACAGGTAAGACGACGACCGCCGCAAAGCTCGCGGCATATATAAAAAAGCAGGGCAAATATCCCATGCTCGCCGCCTGCGATGTTCAAAGGCCCGCTGCGATAGACCAGCTGGAGGTCGTCGGTGGGCAGGTGGGAGTGCCTGTCTTCAGCGACAGGAGTTCCAAAGATCCCGCGGATATTGCGCTTAGAGCGAAGAACGAAGCTTCGCGCAAGGGGATGAATGTGCTTATCGTCGATACTGCCGGGCGGCTTCATGTGGACGACGAGCTGATGGAAGAGCTCAAGGAGATTAAGTCGGCCGTCAAGCCCCACGAGATACTGCTGGTGGTCGACGCGCTCACCGGACAGGACGCGGTAAACGCGGCGGCGGCATTTCACGATGCGCTGGGCATAGACGGGGTTATAATGACCAAGCTCGATGCGGATACCCGCGGCGGGGCCGCGCTGTCGGTAAGAAATGTTACCGGAAGACCGATTAAATTCGTCGGAATGGGCGAGAAGCTCGACGCGCTCGAACCCTTCCACCCGGACAGGATGGCTTCGCGAATACTCGGAATGGGCGATGTCTTGAGCCTAATCGAGAAGGCTCAGGAGAGCTACGACGAGGAGAAGGCCGCCGAGCTCGAAAAGAAGATGGCAAAGAACGCCTTTACTCTTGAGGACTTTCTCGATCAGATGGGGCAGATGCGGCAGATGGGCGGACTTTCCAGCCTGCTGAGCATGCTCCCCGGAGTGCAGGGCAAGGTGAGCGAGGAGCAGCTGGATGCGGGCGAGAAAGAATTTCGCGGCATGGAGGCGATAATCCTCTCGATGACCCCCCAGGAGCGAAAAAAGCCGGAGATCCTTAACGCTTCGAGGCGTCGCAGGATAGCCGAGGGCGCGGGCGTGAGCGTCGCGAGGGTCAACAGCATGATAAAAAAATACAACGATGCTAAGAAGCTTATGAAACAGATGGGCAAAGGCAAGCCGGGCAGAAGGTTCGGCAGGCGCTTTCCCGGGTTTTAAATAAGATAGATAAGAAAAGATTTTATTGGAGGTAAAAACTAAATGGTAAGAATCAGACTTAGAAGAATGGGAGCTCACAAGAAGCCCTTCTACAGAGTGGTAGTCGCGGATCAGCGGTCTTCGAGGGACGGCAAGAGCATAGCGGAAATCGGAACCTACAACACTCTCGCAACCCCGCCCGAAATCAACATCGATGTCGAAGCGGCGAAGAAGTGGCTCGCAGCGGGAGCCGTTCCGACTGAAACCTGCCGCGCCATTCTCAAGAAGGCGGGAGCCTTGGAATAAGGTGCCGCAGATGAAGATTTTGGTGGAAACGATAGCGAAGTCCCTGGTGGACAATCCCGACGAAGTGTCCGTGCGCGAGATTAGCGACGGCGGCTCGGAGATAATAGAGCTGCGCGTCGCCGCATCCGATATGGGAAAGATTATCGGAAAGCAGGGGCGCATCGTCAAGGCTATACGCACGGTGGTCAAGTCCGCCGGAGCGAAGCAAAACAGGAAGATAGAGGTAGAAGTCGTTTCGTAGCGCGCTTGTGAGTCCGCAATTTTGCGGACTTGCGTATATTTCCAGGCGGAGTGGTGCAGTTATGGATGATTTAATTAAGGTCGGGCAGGTGAGTTCCCCGCAAGGAATTAAGGGCGAGGTGAATGTCTATCCATATACCGACGAGCCCGAGCGCTTCTCGCAGTTCGAGAGCGTAATAATTGACGGCAGGAAACTCGCCATAGAAAAAGTCCGCTATGTAAAAAATATGGCGGTCGTAAAGCTGGAGGGTGTCGACGACAGGAACGCATCGGAAAAACTGCGCGGCAAGGATCTCTTTATACGAAGAGAGGATCTGCCTGAGCAGCCGGCGGATGTCTATTTTATACAGGACCTGATCGGCATGAGCGTAATGAACGAAGCGGGCTGCTATGTCGGCGAGCTGATTGAAGTTAATCAAAACGCAGCCCAGGATATCTATATAATAAAAAGGGCGGACGGCGGTAGCTTTATGCTGCCCGCGGTTAAGGAATTTGTAAAGGAGGTGGACATCGAGCAGGGATGCATGACGGTTCACCTTATCGAGGGTCTTCCGGATCTATGAAAATCACGATTCTAACCCAGTTTCCGGAGATGTTCCCCGGGGTGCTGGGCGAAAGCATGCTCGGCAGGGCTCAGCAGGGCGGGCTTTTGGAAATAAAAACAGTGAATATCAGGGACTACACGAAGGACAAGCACAGGAGGACCGACGATGCTCCCTTCGGAGGCGGCGCGGGGATGGTAATGAGCCCCCAGCCCGCATTCGATGCTCTTCGGGCCTGCGGCGCGGAGGGAAAGCGCATAATTTATATGTCCCCCCGCGGAAGGCTGCTGGATCAGGAGTTTGCGCAGGAGCTCGCGGCGGAAGAAGAATTCTTTGTCCTCTGCGGGCACTACGAAGGCATCGACGAGCGGATAATCGAAGCCTGGAATATGGAGGAGGTCTCCATAGGCGATTATGTGCTTACGGGAGGGGAGCTTGCGGCGATGGTGATGATAGACTGCGCCTGCAGGTTCGTGCCCGGAGTGCTGGGAAGCGAGCTCTCCCTCGAGGAAGAGTCCATATACAGCGGGCTTCTCGAGTATCCCCACTACACAAAGCCCAGAAATTTCGAAGGATACGAAGTTCCGCAGGTGCTGGTCGAGGGAAATCATAAACTCATCAGATTGTGGCAGTTCGAACAGGCCTTGAGGATCACCGCCCGGAGGCGTCCGGAGATGCTTTCGGCCTTCTTGGAGAGTCCGCGAAAGTTCAGCAAGGACGAAAAAAAGATAATAGATGGGATTCTGCGCGAAACACAAGGTATTGAAGCAGAAAACCAAAGATGATACAATATCCTGTATGAAAGGCGGCGCAAAGAAAAAGGGCGGCATAGCCGTTTTAGTGGTATTTTTAGCTGCTTGCGCGGTTCTTTATGTATATATTTATGTGATACCTTCCGTGAGCGGGGCGTTTATGCAGACATCGACGGCGCGCTACGCGCAGATGTATACGAAGAATTCGGCGCGCTGCATAGTCATCAGGGACGAGACGACGGTGAGAGCCGATGCGGGAGGTAAGAGCAGTTATTACATAAGGGAAGGGGAAAAGGCGCGCAAGGGGGTTAAGGTCGCGGATGTATATTCGGCGGGCGGCGTAAGCGAGGGCTACAAGCTTGCAAATACCTCCGTCGTCAGTTACTTTTGCGACGGTCTGGAGACTTTGTATAGTCCCGGCACCATGGAAACTCTCGGCCCCGAGGCTTTCGAGTTTCCCAGTGACCACGCCCTTTGGGCTCCGGTCGATGTAAAGAAGGATTCCGTGTCGGCTGGCGATACGCTTTTTAAGACAGTAAACAGCGATACATGGTACATGGCTCTTCTCATCGATAAGGAGCAGTTGAACGAGTACTCGATGGGCAAGGAGATTGCCGTCTGCTTCGGAGAGGACAGGATAGAATCCAGCGTTTGCCGCATGGCGGGTTTTGAAGGCGGCTGGGTAATAATCGCCCAGACCAAGCGCTACTACAGCGAGTTTCAGAAGCTGCGCTATTGCGAGGTTGAGGTGATAACCCAGGATAACAAAGGCCTTGCGATACCGACCAGCGCAATCGCTTTAAAGGAGCAGGAGGACGGGAGCGTTCACAAGGGGGTCTATGTAAAGAATATAAACGGTGAGTTCAATTTTTACAGGGTATATGTGCTCGCCGAGGACCGCGAGAGCGAACAGACTCTCGTAGCGGCGGATCGCTTCTACGAAAAGGATGAGAACGGAGACTCGGTGAGGGTCGATACGATAGGAATTTACGATGAAGTGCTTCGGGATGCGGGGGCTCTGAGCGATGTTATCGTGAGCGATGATGCACCGCGCGAGGAAGAGGAAATAGTTTTCGAATGGGAGAAGCGCTCCGAGGAGACCGGAGAATAATGGGGGATATAGGCAGCAGAGTTAAGACGATAAAAGACAGAGTCCGCAGGGCGGCGGAGAAAAGCGGCAGAAGTATTGAGGATATAACCGTAATCGCAGTGAGTAAACTCCGCGAACCTGAGGAAATAGAGGAAGTAATATCAGCTGGGATAGCCGACCTGGGCGAGAATAAGGTGCAGGAGCTCGAACTCAAGTACGACAAGGTACTTTCCCCGGTTCGCTGGCACTTGATAGGGCATCTGCAGAGGAATAAGGTCAAGTATATAATCGACAAGGTAGCTTTGATACATTCGCTGGACAGCCTGCGCCTTGCAAAGGAGATAGATAAGCGGGCGGAGCAGGCCGGAGTAGTCGCGGAGGTTCTGGTGCAGGTGAACGCAGCGGGAGAAGAGAGTAAATTCGGAGTTTCTTCGGAGGATGCGGCGCGATTAATCGACAAGGTCCTCGCCGCTTGCAGCAATGTGAGGATACGGGGGCTCATGCAGATAGCTCCGTACAGCGAAGACCTCGAGGATGTAAGGCCTTATTTCAGAGAGCTTAAGCAGCTCTACGACGAGCTTTCGCGGATTTCTCATCCCAATCTGAAATTCGATTATCTGTCGATGGGGATGAGCGGAGATTTTGAGCTAGCTATAGAGGAAGGCGCAAACATGGTGAGGATTGGCAGCGCCATATTCGGAGACAGGGATTATTCCAAGAGAATGGGAGGTTTATAAGATGGGATTGTTCGACAAATTTAAGGAATTAATAGGTATTGAGGAGATCGAAGAGGAAGACGACGAGGAGATTGAAAGCCCCGAGCAAAAGTCCATCATACCTCAGAGGCCTGCGCCCGGAGTGCCGATAAACAGGGCACCTTCGACTACGAGCACCCCGCCGGGATCCGTGAGGCCTCAGAGCAATACCGCGAGGCTGACGAATCAGTTTAAGATGCTGGTTATAGAGCCTCACAGCTTCGACGAGAGTCCCAAGCTAGTGGACAGCCTGAAGGCGAGAAAGCCCGTCATCATCAACCTGGAAAATCTCGAGACCGATACCGCTCGCAAGATTTTCGATTTTCTGTCCGGAGCGACTTATGCGCTCAACGGGAATGTTCAGAAGGTTGCAAATAACATATTCGTCTTCGCCCCTGAAAATGTGAATGTGGACTATAATGCCGGTCGCAAACCGGATAAGATCACTGAAGGTATTAAGAGTCCCTGGAGGTAGTCAATGATAACACCGGCAGATATACAAAAGAAGGAATTCGGCAAGTCCGTTCGCGGATACAATCAGGAGGAAGTCGATGTCTTCCTCGATCAGCTGACAGCTGATTACGAGAGTCTCATAAAGGAAAACGAGAATCTCAGCAGGCAGGCTGAAGAACTGAGGACGCAGCTGGAGGGCTACAGGGAGACCGAGGGCGCGGTGCTCAAGACCCTGGAGGCCGCAAAAGAGCTTATGAAGGACATTTCCGCCAGCGCGGAAAAGAGGGCGAATATACTCGTAAAGAACGCGGAGCTCGATGCGGACCTCAAGCAGAGACAGGCCAGAGACAATGTAGATCGCTTAAAGGAGGAAGAGGCGAGGCTTAGGCTGCGCGTAAACAGCGTAAAGTCCAAGTTCCGCAGCTTTATGGAGAGCGAGCTGGAGCGCTTCGATTCTTTGAGCGAGGTAATCTTCGGTGTTGCGGAGAATTCCGAGGAAGTCTTGAAGAAGCCCCGCAAGGCTCCTTCCGCGGAGGTCATCAGAAAGCCTCCCGTAAGCGAGGTTCGGGACGACGACGATGACGACCTCTTTAAGACGATAATAAGCGTCAGAGGCAAAGAATAGAGTAATAGAGTGTTCGTAATTATTGCGCTCGTTTGCATAGCGGCAGACCAAATAAGCAAGGCATATATCGAAAGCAGGATGAACTTCAACAGATTCACCGTAATTCCCAAGATTCTCGACATCGCGCATGTAAGGAACACAGGGGCGGCTTTCGGTATGCTAAAGGGGAAGACCGGACTGCTTACTGTGGTTACTTGCCTTATGATTGTAGGCCTCACGGTATATGTTTTCGTAAACAAGAAGAACTTGAGCAAGCTCGAAATCGCCTCGCTCGCACTGATATGCGGAGGCGGCGTAGGCAATCTGATAAGCAGGCTGCGCTTCGGCTATGTTACGGATTTCATAGACATTCATATACTTCCGGTATTCAACCTGGCGGACATCTGCATCACCTGCGGCTGCGCTCTTCTGGTTGTGGCTGTTCTTATAAACGATTTTGTCAAACAGGGCATTAAGCCGCCCGGCGAGAGCGATGTATAGTGGAACAGATGCACGAAGAAACATTTGAATTTATAATTGAGGAAGAGCATGCGGGCCTGAGGGCCGACGGCGTGCTCTCGTCATTCTTTGAAGATTTAAGCAGGAGCCGCATCCAAAAACTCATGGAGAGCGGCTTTGTAAGCGCCGACGGCGAGCCATTGCTGTCTCGCAAGCAGAAGCTCAAGGCGGGGACAAGGATAGTGCTGAGGCTCCCCGAGGAAAATGACTCGACACCGCTGCCCGAGAATATTTCACTTGATGTAGTCTACGAGGACGAGAGCATAATAGTCGTGAACAAGCCTGTCGGGATGGTGGTTCACCCCGCGCCGGGAAACAGGAGCGGAACACTGGTGAATGCGCTGCTTGCCCGCTGCGGCAGGCTTTCCGGGCTCAACGGGCCCGACAGACCAGGGATAGTTCACAGGATAGACAAGGATACATCGGGGCTTTTGGTCTGTGCGAAGGATGACGATGCGCATGCGGCGCTCGCGGAGCAACTTGCGGACCGCAGCATGCTTCGCAGCTATAGGGCTCTATGTTTCTACGGCTTTTCCAAAGAGAGCGGCACCATAGATGCGCCCATAGGCAGAAGTCCTTCGAATCGCCTTAAATGGGCGGTGGTAGGGGACGGCAGACCTGCTGTGACGCATTGGAAGCTGCGCGAACGCTTTAACGGATTTACGGAGCTGGACGCGAGGCTCCAGACCGGAAGGACTCATCAGATAAGGGTCCATTTGGCGTATATAGACCGTCCGGTTTTAGGGGATCCGCTCTATGGCCCGAAAAAGCAGCCATATACACTAAGCGGCCAGATGCTGCACGCGGAGCGCATCGGCTTCGTCCATCCCAAGAGCGGGGAATACATGGAATTTTGCGCCGAGCCCCCTGAAGAGTATCTGCTTACTGTGCAGAAGCTGAGAAACAGAAAATAATTAAAGCCGCCTCCGGTCAGGGCGGCTCTATCTTTCTTCGGTGCGGGAGCTATACCTCATTTCTCTAGTCAACATAAGTTTTAACTTCAGGAACCGGATCTGTAAGTAATTGTAAAATATTTACATCTAAATGTCAACAGGAAAATGGAATAAAATAGAAAATAAAGGAAATAATAGGTTTTTATGACTCGAGAAAGAGTTGAGACATATATTACATTATGTCAACAAAATGAACCCCTTGTTTTCCATGGAAACTCAGTGATTTCGGGCATAAAATGGAATTTACTTTATAAATCATCAACATCTATTACCCGTATATTTGCTTTTTGCAGGATTTCGGCAAAGACTCCTTTTCCCGGAATCAGCTTGCCCGTAAATGACCCGTCATATATGAAATTGACGCCGCAGGACGGACTTCTGGATTTAAGTATTACAAGTTCCACATCGTTTTCAATTACAGTATTTAAAGCCCTTTGGGCCCCTTTTTTGAATTCATCATCCACAGAATTCCCGTTTATCTGCATGACGATTCCGTCGACTATTTCAGCCGGCTCTCTCGGTGTCGGCAGGCCGCCCAGTACTTCCGGACATACGGGAACAACTTCGTGCCCTTGAATAAATCTTTCAACCTTCTTGCTGAAGTTATTTCCGCCGTTGTATTTGCAGTTTTCGCCTAAAAGACAGGCACTCACGGCAATCTTCATACTGTCCTCACAATGTCCGAGTTCCATTGAAGCGGATCGACCGGGTTTACCCAAACCGTTCGATTGTTGGTGAACACGACCATCCCGGGTTTTGCTCCCGCCGGTTTTTTAAGATATCGCAGCGGAAGATAGTCCACCGGCACATTTTCGGAATTTCTGGCCTTCGAGAACCAGGCTGCGACGGCTGCCGCCTGGAAAATTGCATCTTCGCCGGGGGCTTCACCTTCGGTGAGCAATAGCGCGTGCGAGCCGTGGATGTCCTTTGTGTGGAACCAGTAGTCGCTCTTCTTTCCCAGCTTGAAACTTATATAGTCGTTTTCGCTGTTGCTCCTGCCTACGAGCAGATTCAGACCGCAGGGCAGGGTAAAACGCCTGGGTTTCGGCTTGCTGACGGCGCGCTTCCTTTCTTTGGTCTTGTGAGGCCTTATATATCCTTCGCGGACCAGTTCGTTCTTGAGCAGTTCCAATTCTTCGTAGGAGTCGCTTATCTCGATCTGATCTCTTACGCTTTCGATATATTCTATGTCCGCATTGCATTCTTCGAGGCGGGCGAGTTTAACCTTTCTGCCGCTCTTAGCCTTCGAGTATTTTTTATAGTAATTCTGAGCATTTTTCGACGCGGAGAAGCGCTCGTCGAGTTCTATCAGGACAGTGCTTCCATCGTAGTAGCTCACGACGCTTACGGATTTGTCTCCGGGTTTTACCGCATGCAGGTTCGCATTGAGCAGTTCTCCCTTAAGCCTGTATTCATCGGCCTTTTCGCTCAGCTGTATCTCTTCCAGAAGGCGCTGCTTTTTTAAAAGATGCTTATCGATTAGCCTGTCCACGCTTTTTGTAAAACTTTCCGCCCTCTGAAGCAGCCTGTTGGTTTCGACTCTGTTATCGTAGTAATAGTCCAGCGCATCTCCGATTTCTTCGAAGGCGAGGACTTTGGAGCTCTCGCTGAGCTTTCGGAGCGGGAATGCGTGGACTTCAAAGGGGGTTTCGCGATCGTCGATATAGACCGCGGGCCTGAAATTGCCTTCGAGCAAATCCTTTTGAACTTCAAAAATCATGGCCGGATCCGCCTCAAACTCGGCGCAGGCGGCTCTTACGACGCCCTGAATCTCGGATATTTTTTCGAAATCTCCTTCCTTTAAGGTCCAAAAATTCCTTTTGTCTCCTCCTGGAGGCGGAAGGTATGGCATGCCCGGCAGTATTTGCCTGTAGCGGTTCAGGTCTATGGATATGCGCTTGGCGGAGTCTATAATCTTATCGCTTTCGCTGTCAAGCAGGATGATATTGCTGTGGCGACCCATGGTCTCGCAGACCAGGCACTTATTTGCTGAATAGCCCATCTCGCTTATAGTCTCGATATCGAATCTGATTATCCTGTCGCTGGAAACCTGGTTGACCGCAGCGATTCGTCCGCCCTGGATATGCTTCCTGAGGACCATGCAGAACATAGGGGGCTCCTTGGGGTTTTCCTTGGAGAGTTTTGTAAGATGCACTCTCGCCCCCTGCGGCGAGACGCACAGCAAAAGCCTGCACCGCTTGCCGTCGGCGGGGCAGTAGAGCTGCATTACAATCTCGTCCGTCTCCGGTTGTTGAATTTTTTCTATTTTCGCTCCCTGCAGCTTGCGATTTAAGTCCATCGCGACGGCTCCGGCGAGCAATCCGTCAAAAGCCATAAAACCTCATTATTCAATCGTTTAAAAGTATGCTAAAATCTTATCTGTGGTAACATGAATGATAACACGAATTTGAATACTTGGCTAAAGTATAGCGCAGGGAAAGGGGAAATTTTATGGCAAAGAGCATGACCGGCTTCGGCAGAGGCGAGTATGTGGACGAGCTACGGAGCGTTAGCGTCGAAGCTAGGTCTGTAAATCACAGGTATTCCGACATCAATGTAAGGCTTCCTCGCAGCTATCAGTTTGCGGAGGACAGTCTGAAGTCTATAGTCAAGGAGTATGCGCCGAGAGGAAAGATAGATGTTTTTGTTTATGTAGAGAACGCAGCGACGGAGAATGTCGAGCTGCAGCTTAACCTGGTGCTTGCAAGAAACTATGCGGAGAGCTTGAACCTTCTCAAGAGTCAAATCCCCGGCCTTCGCGGTGAAGCCGACCTCGAGATGATAGCGTCCTTTCCCGATGTAATAAAGGCCGCTCCCGCCGAAGAAGACGAGGAAGCGGTTTTGCAGGCCCTCACTCAGGCTGCGAGAGCGGCATGCGAGAATCTATTTCAGATGAAGCTTGCAGAAGGCGCCGAGCTTGCGGCGGATATACTCGAGCGCAACGATAAGATAGAGAATATTGCGGATGATATCGAAAAATATACCCCCGATGTCGTCAGGAACTATGTCCAAAAGATGAAGGACAGGATAAAGGAGCTCATAGATGGAGAGGCGGAGCTCCCCGAGGACCGCATACTCCTCGAAGCCGCCGTCTTTGCGGATAAGTCGAATATCACCGAGGAGTTGGTGCGCCTGCGCAGCCACTGCGCTCAGATGCGCGATATCTTTAAGGAAGAGGACGAGCAGATAGGCAAAAAACTGGACTTCCTCGTGCAGGAGATGAACCGCGAGGCGAACACCATAGGCTCTAAGGCTAATGATATAAGAATAACTAGCGATGTGTTGGCCCTTAAGGCCGAGATAGAAAAGATTCGAGAACAGGTTCAGAATATAGAATAGCGCTCTTGAAAAAAGTCGAGATTTATTGTAGCATTTATATTCACTACGAGGTAAATTATGCGCAAGGGAAAATTGTTTGTCATCTCAGGCCCCTCCGCCGCAGGCAAGGGTGCTATATGCAAAGGATTGCTCGAGGACGAGCGCATTTGGCTTTCGGTTTCCCTGACGACGAGAAAGCCCAGAAGCGGCGAGATCGACGGCGAGCATTATTACTTCGTCTCCGAGGAAGAGTTCAAGCGCGAACTTGCGAACGAAAATCTTCTGGAGCATGCCAAGATTTACGGAAATCGCTACGGCACCCCAAAGCACAAGGCTCTCGAACATATGCAGTCCGGGGATGATGTAATACTCGAGATAGAGATGCAGGGCGCTCTACAGGTCAAGAAGAACTACCCTGATGCGGTTTTGATATTCATCCTGCCGCCTTCGCTGAAGGAACTTAGGAGGCGTATAGAGATGCGCGGAACGGAGTCCGAAGAGCAGATCGAAGCCAGGATGGAACAGACTCTATCCGAGATAGAATTGATATCCGAATATGACTATTGGATTATCAACGATGAGCTCGAAACTGCGATAAGCTGTGCGAGGTCGATAATTTGCGCCGAGCACAACAAGGTCACCGGATTCGAAAAGGAACTGATAAGCAAATATAAGGAGGAATAATATGCTTTTATATCCGTCGGTCGATTTACTCAAGACTAAGGTCGACAGCAAGTATACATTGGTGATTATGGCGGCCAAGCGCGCCAGAGACATAATGGACGGCAAGCCCATGCTCGTGGATATAGATACCGACAAACCCGTATCGGTCGCCACGGCGGAGATTGCCGACAACCTCATATCCTATAAGAAACCGTGATGGGAAAGGGGGCTGCAAGCCCCTTTTTTATTGCAATGAAACCGCCGCACAATTTTTTTTGATTATTTTCACTTTAGTGCTTTACAACTCTAAAGTGATGAAGTATAATGTGCCCATCACAAGACAAAAAGAAAATTGGAGGATACCATGAAAAAATTATTTGCTTTACTTATCACACTTATACTCTGCTTTTCTCTCGTAGCCTGCGGAAATGACAAGGCAAGTGATGAAAAGACCACTCTGATACTGGGATTTGATGCCGCATTCCCGCCCTTCGGCTATGTTAACGAGGACGGAAGCTATGACGGATTCGATCTTGCTCTCGCCAGAGAAGCCTGCAAAAGACTGGGCTGGGAATTGAAAGAGGTCCCCATCAAGTGGGAATATAAGGATGCGCAGCTCGAGTCGGGAGACATCAACTGCATCTGGAACGGCTTTACTTATACCGGCAGGGAGACTCAGTACACCTGGACCGAGCCCTATGTCGACAACAGCATAGTTGCGATTGTCAAGAAGGATTCCGGGATAAAGACTCTCGCTGATTTGGCGGGCAAGAAGATTATGGTTCAGGCTGCATCCTCTGCCTGCGATGCGGTGAATGCCGATGAGGAGTTTAAGAACTCTCTTGCCGAGGTTATAGAACTTCCCGATTACGAGACGGGCTTCGTGGAACTTGCTATGGGAGGCGTCGATGCGGTAATGGCGGACCTCGGTGTTGCGAGCTATCAGATTGCACTTCGCGGCGGTGAATATGTGGCACTCGAAGAGGCTGTATCCACCGAACAGTATGCGGTCGGTTTCAAGCTCGGAAACGAGAAGATGCGCGACGCGATCGACAAGGTTCTCAAGGAGATGGCAGCCGACGGTACCATGCTCAAGATTGCCGAAAATTATGTCGACAAGGGTCTTGTAATAGAGAGCCTTCGCTTAATCAAGGATAAATAAGCATAAGGGCAAAGGTGGCGGCGATGACATATTCGACGATGCTGAAGCTGCTCCTTGAGGGCTTTGGAACATCTTTGTTTATATTCTTCCTAACCCTGGCGGGATCTCTCCCGCTGGGGCTTTTGGTGTACTTCGGAAGGGAGAGCCGCAACGGCCTTCTGCGTGCCGCGACTAGGATTTACATATCCGTTATGCGCGGCACCCCGCTGATATTGCAGCTTATGGTCATGTACTACGGACCCTACCTGCTTTTCAAAATCAGCTTGCCGGCAAATTGGAGGTTTGCCGCGGTGGTGCTGGCATTCGTCATAAATTATGCGGCCTACTTTGCGGAGATATATCGCGGAGGGATATTATCCATCGACAGCGGGCAGTACGAGGCGGCGAAGGTGCTCGGCTACAGTAAGGTACAGTGCTTCCTGAGGATAATAATGCCTCAGATGTTCAAGCGTAGCCTTCCTGCAATCTCCAACGAAGCGATTGCTCTTGTTAAGGATACTTCAATCGCTTATGTAATCGGATATGTGGAGATGTTTACGAGGGCGAGCCAGATAGCTGTTGCGCCCAATACTCCCGGGATGGCGGCCTTCGCGGCGGCGGGAATTATATACTATATTTTTAATTACGGAGTTGCATTCGCGATGCAGCGCATAGAAGCCGCCTTCGCGTATTACGAGTAGGAGGAATCTATGCAGCTTTTGAATGCTAAAGATGTACGGAAATCTTTCGGAGCGGAGAAGGTTCTGAATGGTATAGATGTCAGCCTTAACAGAGGGGAAGTGCTGTGCATAATCGGGCCTTCCGGTTCGGGAAAATCAACATTGCTTCGCTGCCTTACGGGTTTGGATGAGCCTGACAGCGGAAGCATAGAGATGGCGGGAAGCTTCGGCTTGGTATTTCAGAAGTTCAATCTTTTCCCTCATTGGAATGTCCTGAGAAATATCATGGATCCTCAGATGCTGGTCGCAAAGCGCACTAGGGAGGAAGCTTTGGAGAAGGCAGAGGGCTTGCTCGCGAAGATGGGCCTTGAGGATAAAGCCAGGGCTTACCCCTGCGAGCTTTCGGGCGGACAGCAGCAGAGGGTATCTATAGTTAGGGCCCTTGCGATGGACCCCGACATACTCTTCTTCGATGAACCCACCTCCGCACTTGATCCCGAACTTACAGGGGAAGTCCTAAAGGTGATAAAGCAACTCGCAAGCGAGAATATGACGATGGTAATCGTCACGCACGAGATGGCTTTTGCAAGGGCCGTGGCCGACTGGGTGATATTCATGTCGGAAGGCAGCATCGTCGAGCAGGGCGAGGCTGCCGACCTCTTCGATTCCCCGAAGTCAGAGCGCACCAAGCAATTTTTGTGCAAGCTGTCCGAAAGGATATAAAGGAGAAATAATCGTGAAATTTTGGAAGATGCATGGAGCCGGCAACGACTTCATTGTAGTAAATAATATAGAGGAACGGATACCCGAGGAGAGACTCCCGGATATCGCAAGGATCGTATGTAAAAGGCACATCTCCGTGGGCTCGGACGGCCTAATGACCTTGGAGGAGGCGAGAGAGGGCGGGGATTTCCGAATGGTTTTTTATAATCCGGACGGTTCCATAGAAGAGATGTGCGGAAACGGCGTTCGATGCCTGTGCAGATACGGTTATGAGAACGGCCTTGCGGGGGAGATTCAAAAGGTCGAAACCGATGCCGGGCTCGTAACGGGATGGCGCATGGATAAAAGAAACTATAAAGTCAGACTCAACGATCCAAGCATTATAGAACTCAATAAAAAAGGGTCTGTTGACGGAAAAGAATATGTCTATTCTTATATCGAGTTGGGCGATCCCGGGATTGCTCATGCGGTAATTGAAATTCCCGGCTTAAGAGATGTTCCCAAAGGGAATTTGTTCGAGTTGGGCAGGAAATGGCGCTACTACAAGGATTTTCCTAAGGGTGCAAATGTAAACTTTTACGATATCTTGGGGGAGGATTATTTCTTCGAGCGCACATGGGAGCGCGGAGTCGAAGATTTCTCGTTTGCCTGCGGAACGGGGACCGGGGCCACGGTTACGATTTTAACCATGCTCGGCAAGGTTTCCGGGAAAGATGTTCAGGTGGATGTGGAAGGCGGCAGGCTGGTTATCGACCTCGAAATGGATGGCGATAAGATTACGGACATTTACCTCTCCGGTCCGACCAATATAGTCCTTAAAGGTGAAATTACCGATGAGGATCTTTCGCTATAAGTCATTAGCTGAGATTTCTTTTTGTAGAATTCTGTCCGGCGAGGGATGTGGCTTGCACATGCGGTCAATCACGGGTCGCGGTTCTTGTCGATTGCCGAGTCGAAGACGAAGGCAGAGCATAGAACCGCTCGGGGTACCCGTGTTAGCGAGAGCGTGTCCGCAGTGCAAGCTACGACCGAGCGCTATACAATTCCGGCTCTTTATGTTATAAAAACAGAGGATGGATTTTAAAGCAGAGGGGGAGGAATTATGAAATTCTGGAAGATGAACGGGGCGGGAAACGACTTCATAGTGGTAAATAATATTGAGAAGCGGATTCCCGAGAAGATTTGGCCCTATATTGCCGAAATCAGCTGCAAGAGGCGCAGCTCCGTGGGAGCTGACGGTCTGATGGTCGTGGAAGAAGCGCAAAGCGGCGGAGATTTCCGCATGCTCTTTTATAATGCGGACGGTTCGTTGGGGGAAATGTGCGGAAACGGAGCCAGATGCATATGCAGATACGGCTACGAGAACGGTCTTGCGGGGGAGGTTCAAAGGGTCGAAACAACCGCCGGGCTCGTCACAGGCTGGCGCCTGGATAAGAGGAATTATCGCATCAGGCTCAACGACCCGAGCGTAATAGAGCTCAATAAAAAAGCGTGCATAGACGGCAAAGAAATTGAATATTCCTATGTCGAATTGGGAAATCCGGGCCTGCCCCATGCGACGGTGGCGATGTCGGGATTGAAGGATATTCCCAAGGAAGATCTGTTCGATTTAGGCAAAAAACTGCGCTATTACGAAGCTTTTCCCAAGGGTGCGAATGTAAACTTCTACGATATTTTAGGTGAAGATTATCTTTTCGAGCGCACATGGGAGCGGGGAGTCGAGGACTTTACTTTTGCCTGCGGAACCGGAACCGGTGCCGTAGTAACAGTGCTCAGCTTTCAGGGTAAGGTTTCCGGAAAAGATGTTCATGTGGATATGGAAGGCGGCACCCTCGTCATAGATATCGAAAGAGAAGGAGACGAGATTAAAAATCTTTATCTGTCCGGTCCGACCAACATAGTTGCCAAGGGCGAGATAACGGACGAAGAGCTTTCAATTTAAGCTTTGCCATGGTTTAAAAAATCCTCTCAAGAGTAGTGAGATTTTTATTATAATATTTATAAAAAGTGCATCCATTTAAAGCGAGGTCTGAAAGAAAGGAGTATAGCGATGGATAGAGTCTACACTATACATCAATTGACATCTGTATTGACACCTATCTTTACGCAATACGGTGTTCAAAGAGCAGTGCTGTTCGGCTCCTACGGTAAAGGAACCGCAACTGAGAAAAGTGATATAGATCTTCTTGTTGACAGCGGTTTACATGGATTACATTTTGTCGGTCTTATAGATGAAATTCAACAGGCTGTCGGTAAAAATGTAGATTTATTTGATGTTACCCATATAGAATCAGGCTCCAAGATAGAAAAAGAAATTAAAAATACCGGAGTAGTCGTTTATGAGAAATAGTGTTATGGTCCAAAAACTTGTCGCCTGAGTGAATGAGGTGGTAGTGATGAAACCAAATGTTTTTCTAATGACTACACTTCGCAAGCCGGTGCCAACTCTGCTGCTTCTGCTGTTGGTGGGATTGGCTTCGTTTGGATTTGTGTCTAGTTTGACAGAATATTTGATTGTACGACAAGAAACGCGTCGCATTGGCGAGTTATTATCAAATCGTCGGCGTGCTTTTACCGTCTAATCCGCAGCAAACCAGCGTAACGGAAGGCGCGGAATGCATAGAGAATAATTTGCATATTTCTTGTTCGGACTGGCGGCGCGTTGCAATCGGTTTGTTGCCCGAGGATATGGTTAACACGGATGTCGACGGAAGCTACGCTTATAACGAATTGTACGCTACGGGCACCGACATGCCCATGACTTATTTGAATGATGTGTTATTCTATGGCACACTAATGCATGTGGAAACGCAGATCACGCCGATTGAGGATCTCTTCGTTTTTGACGTGGATACGATTCTTGCCGGGCGGACAAATTACATTCGGGCTGGATCAAACTATGTACGCTGGAGGCGTCCCGCGGGCGCGCTTGTTAAGCCATCTACCGCAACGTATATCGGTAAATACCTTATAGACCTGTTGGCGGGTGAGCGGATAGTGAAAGTATAAGGAATTATCAATCGGAAGTGCTTGCAATGGGCGCGCTCTGAGTATATAATACTTCAGGTTGCGCTCTTTTTTGTGCAACGAATCAATTATACACACCCTCAGGGTTGCACATCGGTGCCTCTTAAAGGTTTGCGTGCGACGGTGCTGCGGGGTGGAAGATTTAACCGGGAGGTAATTAAGTAATGTCAATCGTAACAACAAAGCAATTGCTGGAGGCCGGCGTACACTTCGGTCACCAGACCAGAAGATGGAACCCGAAGATGGCTCCGTACATCTTCACCGAAAGAAACTATATCCACATCATAGACCTTTCCAAGACCATGATTAAGATGGAAGAGGCCTACGAATTTGTAAAGAGCGTCGCGGCAGCCAACAGGCCCGTGCTCTTCGTGGGTACAAAGAAGCAGGCTCAGGACGCCATTCGCGAAGAAGCCGAGCGCTGCGGCATGTTCTATGTAAATGAGAGATGGCTGGGCGGCATGCTCACCAACTACAAGACCATTTCCGAGAGAATAAAGAGGCTCTATGCCATCAAGGCGATGGAGACGGACGGCACATTCGACAAGCTCTCCAAGAAGGAGGTTCAAGGTCTGCGCAAGGAGCTGGAGAAGCTCGAAAGATATCTGGACGGGATAAAGGAGATGAAGGGAATGCCCGCCGCGGTATTCGTCGTCGACCCCAAGAAGGAGAGGATAGCGGTCAAGGAAGCCCGCTCGCTCGGTATACCTATAGTGGGCGTATGCGACACCAACTGCGACCCCGACGATATCGACTATGTAATCCCCGCAAACGACGACGCTATAAGGTCGATCAGGCTAATTACGGGCAAGATGGCGGATGCGGTTATAGAGGGCAAGCAGGGCGAATCCTTCGCTGAAGCCCCCGAGACTCCGCAGGTAGAGGAAGAAGATACGGACGAGGCGGAGGAAATTGACGACGCGAATGAATCCTTCGACGAAGCCGACGAAGAAAAAGACAAAGAGTTTTAGGGATAGTTAAGGGAGAAAGGAGAAAACAATGGCAGCAGTAACAGCGGCGATGGTAAAGGAACTTCGCGATTTAACTGGCGCAGGCATGATGGATTGCAAAAAGGCGCTCAGCGAAAGCGACGGCAATATCGATAAAGCCATCGATTATTTGAGAGAAAACGGTCTTGCGATGACGGCCAAGAAGGCGGGAAGAATAGCCGCCGAGGGTCTCGCAAGATTCGCTATAAGCCCCTCCGGAGGCGAAGCGGTGGTCGTTGAAATCAACTCGGAGACTGACTTTGTGGCAAAGAACGAGGAGTTTGTGGATTTTGTCGATAAAGTTGCGGAAATCGCTCTCGGCCAGGGCGCGGATGTAAACGAAGAGGCCTTGAAGGGAGCCGCTTATTCCGATAGCGAAACCGTGGCGGAGAAGCTCACGGCGCTCATCGCGAAGATAGGCGAAAACATGAATCTCAGGAGAGTCAAAAAGTTTGCGACTCCCGGAGTCAAATATGTCGGATACCTCCACGGAGGCGGCCGCATAGCTGTTCTGGTAGGTTTAAAGACCGAGGCGGATGCCGGCGAAGTCGAGGAGTGCGGCAAGGATGTCGCGATGCAGATTGCATCCATGAGGCCCCTCTATGTCGATGAAAGCGCGATAGATTCCGAGTATCTGGAGCACGAGAGGGAGATATTGACTGCTCAGACTCTCAATGAAGGCAGGCCCGCCAACATCGTCGACAAGATAGTCGAAGGAAGACTCAACAAGCAGCTTAAGGAAGTCTGCCTCGTCGAGCAGTCCTTCGTAAAGAACGGAGACATAACAGTCAAGCAGTATGTGGATGAGTGCGCAAAGAACATCGGAAAGCCCGTTCAGGTCGTAGAGATGGTACGCTACGAAGTGGGAGAGGGCCTCGAAAAGCGCAACGAGGACTTCGCGGCGGAAGTCGCCAAGCAGATGTGCAAATAGTTTCGTTAAAGGCCGGTGGCCGGAAGCGAAAGAAAATAAGTATATTAGCGGCAGACAGCATGGCTGACTGCCGCTTTTTCCTTCCCGCTTGAAGCCCGGCTCCATTTGCTTTATTATTGAGATATGGATACTATCAACGAAAAATTTAAAAATCTTCCGTCGGCGGATGCCGTCATGGAATCCTGCGAGCTTATAGGGAAACTCGAGACGACCGACAGAAAAACGGTGCTGAACGCGGTGAGAAAGGCATTGGATGAACTCAGGAAGCAGCTCCTTAGCGGGGATTCTCCCGATATAAGCCCCGATGCGGTGGCTTGCAGGGCGGCGGAAATTCTCGACAGAGACGATTTGCCGTCGCTAAGGCCGGTCATCAACGCCACGGGAATAATACTTCACACTAACCTCGGGCGGGCGAGACTCAACAGCAGGGCGGCGCAGAGAGCCGCACAGATGGCCTGCAGCTATTCAACGCTCGAGTACGACCTGCAGCGCGGTGAGAGGGGCAGCAGGCACGACCACTGTGCGGGGCTGATAGCCGAGATTCTTGGAACGGAAGCCGCCATGGTCGTAAACAACAATGCTGCCGCGACTCTTCTCTGCCTCGTCGCCCTAAGCTGCGGCAAGGAAGTTATCGTTTCGAGAGGAGAACTCGTCGAGATAGGCGGTTCATTCCGCGTGCCCGAGATAATGAAGCAGGGCGGAACGACGCTGCGCGAGATAGGCACGACGAATAAGACACACTTTTCGGACTACGAGGAGGCGATCTGCGAGAGGACCGGCGCTTTGATGAAGGTTCATACCAGCAATTATCGAATAGTCGGATTTACAGATGCTCCGGATGCCGCCGAGCTTGCGGATCTTGCTCATTCTAACGGCATTCCCTTCATCTACGACCTCGGAAGCGGCCTGCTCTGCGATTTAAGCCATCTGGGAATCGATGAGCCCACCGCTCAGAAGGCCCTCGAAATCGGCGCGGATGTCGTGCTCTTCAGCGGCGATAAGCTTATGGGCGGCCCTCAGGCGGGAATTATAGCCGGAAAGAAGAAGTATATAGATTTGATGAAGAATCACCAGCTTGCGAGGGTGGTTCGTGTGGACAAGATGACTCTGGCCGCACTTGAGGAGACCATGCGCATCTATAGAGACCCGAAGAGAGCCGCAGCTCAGATTCCTGTTCTATCGATGGTTACGAGGCCCCGGGAGGAGCTTTCGCGCATGGCGGAGAATTTCGCCGCGATGCTCAATTCGCTCGGGCTCGACGCCGAATTCAGCGACTCGGACAGCATAGCCAGAATAGGGGGAGGCTCGGCACCCATGCTGGATATCCCCAGCAGCTGCGTAACTATAGAAACTTCGCGCTTCAGCTCGGACGAGCTCGCGGAAAGACTTAGGCTTAGGGCTCTTCCGATAATCGTAAGAATCAATGAAGGCAGGGTCCTCATCGATATGCGTACCGTTTCGGAGGAGGAGCTCGCCGAAATAAGGCTGGCGCTCGTTGACATATTTGCGTCCTGAATTTAGAATAGTCGGGATGTCCTATTTTCGATTCGGGAGCATATGGGTGCCGGTGTGCCCCGCGGTCTTCAAAACCGTTGATGCAGGTCAGGAGCCTGCTAGGTGAGTTCGATTCTCACATGCTCCCGCCATTTTTGTATTATGAAACATATAATTATAGGAACGGCCGGCCATGTCGACCACGGTAAGACCTGGCTGATAAAGTCTCTTAGCGGCATATACACCGACCGGCTGAAGGAAGAAAAGAAGAGAGGGATTACCATCGATCTGGGCTTTGCCTATATGAGCGCACCGGATGGAAGCGTCATAGGCATAATTGATGTGCCCGGACACGAGAAGTTTATAAGAAACATGCTCGCCGGAATAGGGGGCATCGATATCGTGCTTCTGGTAGTCGCCGCGGATGAGGGCGTTATGCCCCAGACGCTCGAACACCTCGAAATTATGAGTCTTCTGGATATTAAACAGGGCATAATCGTCATCACCAAGGCCGATCTTGCTGATGAGGAGTGGTTGCAGCTCGTTGAAAGCGATGTGAGGGAGGCCGTTGCCGGGACATTCCTTGAAGATGCTCCCTGCATAAGGGTTTCCGCGCTCACGGGCGAAGGGATGGCTGAGCTCAGAGAGCTGGTGTATAAGTTCGCAGCGCAGGCGGGCGACAAGAACAACGACCCCGCTTTCCTTAGAATCCCCATCGACAGAGTATTCACCATGCAGGGCTTCGGAACCGTAATCACCGGTACTCTTACGAGCGGAATGCTCGAGAGCGGAACTGAGGTGGGCATATACCCTCAGGAGCTTAAGGCTAAGGTTCGCAGCATAGAGGTACACGGCAAGAGCGTCGAGCGCGCATATGCCGGGCAGCGGACCGCGGTAAATCTGAGCAATATCGATAAGGATCAGATAGAGAGAGGTAATGTGATCGCGGCAGAAGGCAGCGTCAGCGTTACGGATTTGATAGATGTAAAAATTATCAATCTTAAAGATTCGCAGCGAGTTATCGAGGACGGAAGCAGGCTCCACCTGCATTACGGTGCTGCGGAGACTCTATGCAGGGTAGTTCTGCTGGAGGGAAAACCTCTTAGCCCGGGAGATAGCGGCTATGCTCAGCTCATGACGGCGGAGCCTATAGCCGTAAGAAGCGGCGACCTATTTGTACTTCGCTATTTTTCTCCCGTCGAGACCGTAGGAGGAGGAAGAATCCTGAATGCGAGACCTGCAAAGCACAAGCGTAAGGATGAAGCGGTCCTTAAGGCGCTTAGACTTCGCGAATCGGGAAGTGTCCTGCAGAAGCTCGAGCAGACGATGCGCGACGAAGCGCGCGAGTTTCCCGATATCTCCGATTTAAGCCTGCGCCTTGGAATTCCAAGGGAAGAGGCCGATGAAATGCTTCGGGAGCTGGCGGAAAAGAAGAGGGCGGTAAGACTGGACAGCGAGGTTTACGCACACATTGATTATGTAAACACTGTCAGAGATGCAGCCTTTGGCATTCTGGACGAATATTACGATAAAAATCCGCTGCTTTCACGCATGCCGAGGGAGGAATTCAGGAGTAAACTGCTCACTAAGCTGCGCACAAAGGATGTGAAGGCATTGGACAGGCTGGTCGCTTATCTTGTCGGGGCCGGAGAGCTCGATGCGGACTCCTCTTCGCTCGCAAAGGGTGGCTACAAGGTGCAGTTTAGCGAAGTTCAGCGCAAGCTGATGGATGAGCTCGCTGCCATGTATAAATCAGCGGCTCACGAGAGCCCCGATATCGAGGAACTTTTGGCTGGTCGAAAAGATAAGGCGGAGTGCAGGAAGCTGATCGACGCCATGTGCGCGGAAGGGCGGCTCACGCGGCTTTCGGGCACTTATTGCATGGATAGCGAGGTACTGGAGAATATAGTGGCGCAAGTAAAAGCAAAGATTGAAAGGGACGGTTTTGTGACACTCGCGGAATTGCGCGATAAGCTCGGTACTTCCCGAAAATACGCGCTATTGATACTCGAATATTGCGACTCGCTTAAACTCACCGTTCTTCAAGGTGATAGAAGAGTCTTTTATTGATAAATTTGCTTAATAAATGTATAATAGTATTTGCATTGAATGATTGAAAATTCAATGATAAAATGACGATGGATTCAGAATAGTCGGTAGAAGATTGCGGGAGAGCATCATGTGCACCGAAGGCGTAAGCTTCGCAGTCCCGCCCGGACTGCAAGCGATTATCTCAGGTAAAAGGACCGCAATCGGACGAAACTCTGGAGAGCGTAAGCACCGAAGGGGCAATTTCTCGTGTGGGAAGAATCTCTCAGGTTAGTGTACAGAGCAGGGAGGCGATAGTTTTCCTGTTATTTTTAATTAACCGAGGGCAATGATAGTCGTAACGAACAACATAGAGGTCAAAAGAGAATACGAATCTAAGGCCGATTTGCGTTTCGTTGAGGGCGGCTACAGGGATGTGCTCGCGGCGGTGCGGGATTTGGTTCATCAGGGTCACAAGCTGATAACCCATCCTTTGATGGGAAGCCTCAAACCCAACGAGACACCGTACCGAAGCGTGGCTATAACTTCCGCAAAAGGGAAATTGGACCTGGAGAGCCTGGGGTACATCGAAGAGGCGATGGCTTGCTTCGATAGATTCCAAGAGCGTCCTCTGAGGGGTACAAACGCCCCCGAGGAAATGCTCGAAGACTTCAGGCTTATAGATCTGAGTCTGTTGGCGAGCGGGCTTAAAGACTGAGCGCGCTCAATCATTACTCCAAATTCAAGGAGGTAAGAAATGAAATTGGAATTGGGTATCATCAAGATCTGCGACATGCAGTTCGGACCCGAGAGCAAAATTGAAGGCTCCACCATTTTCGTAAACAAGGAGGAGCTTCAAAAGATTATTCTGGAGGACGAGCACCTCGTTTCCTGCGAGATCGACATCGCAAAGCCGAGTGAATCCACCAGGATTATCCCCGTCAAGGATGTCATCGAGCCCCGCGTAAAGGTCGAGGGCAAGGGTGGGATTTTCCCGGGATGGATGTCCAAGGTCGAGACTGTCGGTTCCGGAAGAACTAATGTGCTCAAGGGTGCAGCGGTGGTCACCACCGGCAAAATCGTGGGTTTCCAGGAAGGCATAATCGATATGAGCGGGGAGGGCGCGAAGTACACGCCGTTTTCCGCATTGAATAACCTCGTGCTCTGCTTGGAACCCGTGGAGGGAACCCTCCAGCATGCCTACGAGAAGTCCGTCAGATTGGCGGGGCTTAAAGCTGCTACATATCTGGGCGAGCTCGCTCGCGAAATCGAGGCGGAGGAGATAAGGACTTACGAGACCCCGACTCTCATGGAGGGGATCAAGCTCTACCCCGAGCTTCCCAGAGTAGGCTATGTGCTGATGCTTCAGTCTCAGGGACTGCTTCACGACACCTATGTATACGGCGTCGACATCAAACATTCCCTCACCACCATGATTTATCCCACGGAGACCATGGACGGAGCGATAATCAGCGGAAACTGCGTCTCGGCTTGCGATAAGAACACCACCTACCACCATCTCAATAACCCGGTGATAGAGGACCTTTTCGCTCAGCACGGAAAGACGCTAAACTTCGTTGGAGTTATAATTACTAACGAAAATGTCTATCTTGCAGACAAGGAGAGGTCTTCGGACTGGTCCGCAAAGCTTTGCGAATTTTTAGGTCTGGATGGAGTTATAATCTCTCAGGAAGGCTTCGGCAATCCCGATACGGACCTCATAATGAACTGCAAAAAGATTGAGGCTAAGGGTGTAAAGACCGTAATCATAACCGACGAGTATGCGGGGCGCGACGGAGCGTCTCAGTCGCTCGCGGACGCGGATAAGGCAGCCGATGCGGTCGTCACCGGCGGCAATGCCAACACCGTAATACAGCTTCCCAGGATGGACAAGATTATCGGACACATAGAGAGCGTAAATGTGATAGCCGGAGGCTGGGACGGATCGCTCAGACCCGACGGCAGCATCGAAGCGGAACTCCAGGTTATAACCGGCGCGACCAACGAGATGGGATTCAACCGTTTCAGCGCGAGGTAAGAGGAGGTAAAAATGATTAGAATTGTACATTACATCAACCAATTCTACGCCGGCAAAGGCGGCGAAGAATTGGCGAATCTTCCTCCGGAGAAGATACAGGGCTTCGTAGGTCCGGGCATGGCTTTCAATGCCAGGCTTAAGAACGAGGCTGAAATAGTGGCCACCGTATACTGCGGCGACTCTTACTTTAACGAGAACGAGGATGCACTCGATGTGGTCATGGAGTTCATCAAGGAAGAAAATCCCGACATCGTAATCTGCGGACCGGCGTTTAACGCGGGGCGCTACGGTGTAGCCTGCGGAACTGTCGCGGCGGCCGTAAGAGAGCAGCTCAATATACCCTCGATTACGGGTATGTACGAGGAAAACCCCGGTGTGGATATGTTCAAGTCCAAGACTATCATCGTCAAGACGAAGAACAGCGCCGCGGGCATGAGAGATGCCGTTGCAAACATGGCTCCGCTGGTGATGAAGCTGGCAAAGGGCGAAGAGCTCGGAGCTCCGGCGGCAGAGGGATATTTCAGCACCGGAATAAGGAAGGGACTCTTCGAAGAAAAGAGAGGATCCCAGAGAGCTGTTGATATGCTCCTTAAGAAGCTCGCAGGCGAGCCCTTCGAGACCGAGTATCCAATGCCTCAGTTCGACAGAGTGGATCCGAGTCCGGCAATCGCAGATCTTTCAAGTGCCACGATAGCGCTGGTAACCTCGGGCGGAATAGTTCCCAAGGGCAACCCCGACCATATCGAGTCATCTTCCGCATCTCGCTACGGAAAGTACGACATCGAAGGAGTACAGGCACTCAGCGAAGCGACGGAAGAGACGGCCCACGGAGGCTACGACCCCGTATATGCGAATAAGGATCCCAACAGAGTACTTCCTGTGGATGTGCTGCGGGATATGGAGAAGGAAGGACTTATCGGAAAGCTCCATAGATATTATTACACCACTGTCGGAAACGGTACTGCTGTAGCCAATGCCAAGAAATATGCCGAGGCAATCGGCAAAGAACTCATAGCGGACGGAGTGCAGGCGGTTATCCTGACCTCCACCTGAGGAACCTGTACGCGTTGCGGTGCAACGATGGTGAAGGAAATTGAGAAGACGGGCATCCCCGTGGTACATATGTGCACGGTAGTTCCGATCTCTCTGACGGTCGGTGCCAACAGGATAGTGCCGACGATAGCTATACCGCATCCGCTGGGCAATCCCGCGCTTCCTCCTGCCGAGGAAAAGGCCCTAAGAAGGGGCCTGGTTACAAAGGCGTTGAAGGCGCTTCAGACTCCGGTGGATAAGCAGACAGTATTTGAGGAGTAAAAATGGCAGAAAAGTACGATATTGTAATTATCGGAGCGGGCCCCGCGGGGCTCGCAGCGGGGCTCTATGCGGGTCGCGCTAAGATGAAGACTCTCATCATCGAAAAGGAGAAGGACGGAGGTCAGATCGCTCAGACGGCGGAGATAGAGAACTATCCCGGCTCGCTCGATGTCGAATCCGGCCCCAGCCTGATGCTTAGATTTGCCGAACAAGCCGATAGATTCGGCTGCGAGAAGGTTTACGATACGGTGGAGTCCGTCGAGCTTGAAGGACCCGTCAAGAAGGTCAACTGCAGCAAGGGCAGCTACGAGGCCAAGGCCGTCATAGCATGCCCGGGGGCTTCACCCACCAAGATTGGCTGCCCCGGAGAGGAAGAATTTATCGGCAAGGGTGTATCTTACTGCGCTACCTGCGATGCGGCTCTGTTCGAGGATTTCGAAGTATATGTCGTAGGCGGCGGAGACGCTGCGGTGGAGGAGGCAATCTATCTCACAAAGTTTGCGAGGAAGGTTACCATAATCCACAGAAGAGACGAGCTGCGCGCGGCAAAGTCCATACAGGAGAAGGCTTTCAAGACCGAAGGTCTGCACTTTATGTGGAACAGCGTGGTGAAGGAGCTGACCGGAGACGGACTGCTCAGCCGCATGGTCGTGGAGGATACCAAGACCGGCGAGCGCAGAGAAATTTTTGCGGACGAAGAGGACGGATTCTTCGGCGTCTTCGTGTTTATAGGATTCAAGCCGTCCACAGCCTTATTCGACGGAAAGCTCGAACTCGAAAACGGATATATCAGGACGGACGATGATATGCGCACCAATATTCCCGGCGTCTATGCCGCCGGAGATTGCCGCGTAAAGAGTTTAAGGCAGGTCGTAACGGCAGCCGCGGACGGTGCAATCGCCGGTTGGCAGGCCGCCCGCTATGTAGAAGAGAACGAATAGGAGGGAGACATGATCGAACTTGACAAGATAACATTTGAAGAAGAGGTACTTAAGGCGGAAGGCTATGTTTTAGTAGACTTTTACGGGGACGGATGCGTGCCCTGCGAGGCCCTGATGCCCCATGTTCACGCCATCGCCGAAAAGCACGAGGGGAAGATGAAATTCTGCGCCCTCAATACCAGCAAGGCGAGAAGACTTGCCATAGGCCAGAAGGTTCTCGGACTTCCGACGGTAGTTATCTACAAGGACGGCGAGAAGGTCGAAGAACTGATAAAGGAGGCCGCCACCGCTGAAAGCGTGGAGGCGATGGTCGAAAAATACATTTAGTTTACAGGCCCTCGGGCATGTAATATATAGGAATTAGGAAGGAGGAATGTTGCATGGCTATTTTAGACGGTAAAAAAGTCATCATCATCGGAGATCGCGATGGCATTCCGGGTCCTGCAATCGCTGAGTGCGCGCTCTCTGCCGGCGCAGAGGTCATATTCTCATCGACAGAGTGCTTCGTCTGAACGGCTGCAGGTGCCATGGATCTGGAGAACCAGAAGAGGGTAAAGGAGTTTAACGACGAATACGGAGCAGATAACCTCGTAATTCTCATAGGCGCAGCCGAAGGAGAATCAGCAGGTTTGGCAGCCGAAACGGTTACGCTCGGAGACCCGACTTTTGCAGGTCCGCTGGCGGGAGTCTCGTTGGGACTCACTGTATATCACGTATGTGAACCCGAAGTGAAAGCCGAGTTCGATCCCGACATCTACGATGAACAGGTAGGGATGATGGAAATGGTTCTCGATGTGGATGATATCTGCGCCGAGATGAACGCCATCAGAGATCAGCTTTAGATCTCAGCTAGCAGGTAATCTGCGGGGAGGCGGGTAAAACCCGCCTCCCATAAAAACATTGAAAGGAAAAAGCTAAATGAGCTACAGCGTAATTAAAGGAACATCGTATGTTCTCGTACATGTACCGGGTATGGTCATGGATCACGGAACCACCCAGACCACCGAGAAAGTGGTAAATCCGGATTCCGATTATCTGAAGGTTTTGCCTTCGCATATCAGGTCTTACGAGGATTGCGTAGCATATCCCCCGAACCAGACCTATATAGGAAATCTACCCATAGAAGAGCTTGCGGAAATTCCCGAACCCTGGGCGGATAAGAAGGTCGAAAAGCCGGAAAGATTCGGAAAGTTCGGAGAAATTATGCCGGAAGACGAGTTTATACTGCTGATGCAGATCTGTGACGCATTCGACCTTGTTCATCTGGACAAGGATTTTGTCGCTGCTGTAAGACCCAAACTCGAAGCTCATCCGCTGATGAATGAGAGAATTCTCGCTCTCCTCAAGGAGGGTGTTGAGGCCGGGGAAGTGGAAAGATTCATAACTGAGGAGCACGCCTCGGCAATAAGTTACAGGGGAAAGGATGTCGGGTTTGTCAAGAGGGCACACGATGTCGATGTAAATCTCAGTGCCCATGTGATGTTCGAGAACCTGGTATCCAAGGCTTCGTCGGTTCTTGCGCTCCTGCATCTTGTTAAGAATGCCGGAATCGACCCGTCCGATGTAGATTATGTAATCGACTGCTGCGAAGAGGCATGCGGAGACATGAATCAGCGGGGCGGCGGCAACTTTGCAAAGGCTTCCGCGGAGATTGCAGGCTTTTTGAACGCGACCGGAAGCGATACCAGAAGTTTCTGCGCGGGACCGGCTCATGCCGTGGTCGAAGCAGCCTCTATGGTCAAAGCGGGCACATTTAAGAATGTTGTCGTTACGGGCGGAGGTTCGAGCGCTAAGCTCGGGATGAACGGCAAGGATCATGTTAAAAAGGGTCTGCCCATACTCGAAGACGCTCTGGGTGCATTTGCGGTGCTCATCTCCGAAAATGACGGAAAGAGCCCGGAAATTAACACTAATATACTGGGATCCCACAAGGTGGGCACAGGTTCGGCACCTCAGGCGGTAATATCTTCTCTGGTAACCGACCCGCTTTCAGCTGCCGGCATGAGCATTCTCGATGTGGACAAGTATTCCGCAGAGATGCAGAATCCCGATATAACCAAGCCCGCGGGTGCAGGGAATGTACCCGAAGCCAACTATAAGATGATAGGCGCTCTGGGTGTGAGACTCGGACAGATTCAGAGAACCGAACTTGCCGATTTTTTAAAGAATCACGGTCTTGTCGGATTTGCACCGACTCAGGGCCATATACCTTCGGGAGTTCCTTATCTGGGTTATGCACGCGAGAGCATAATGAGCGGTGCCACAAAGAACGCCATGATAATCGGAAAGGGATCTCTTTTCCTGGGTCGCATGACCAACCTCTTCGACGGAATTTCCTTCCTGGTTCAGGCAAATACCAAGAAGGACGAGGAGGAGCTCGTAAGCGCGGAGCGCAAGAAGATTCCCGTAATAGGAATTGCTGCAGCAGGTTATGAACTCGACAAGAAGAATTTGGAGCTCGCGGTCGAATATGCCGCTGCGAAGGGTTGCAAGGCCGTAATCATAGACGGAGAGGACTGCCATGCCGAGATGGAGAGGCTGCTCAAGAGCGGCGAGATAGACGGCGCGGTGGCATCTCACTATCCCTTCCCGATAGGCGTAAGCACCGTCGGCAAGGTCTTTACGCCCGCATTCGGCAAGGAGATGTTCATCGCCTGCACGACGGGAACCAGCTCCACGGACAGGGCGGAAGGCCTCGTTAAGAATGCGATTTACGGGATCATAGCCGCAAAATGCTGCGGAATTAAGAATCCTTCGGTCGGAATCATAAATCTGGACGATGCCAGAAGATGTGAGCGCGCCCTCAAGAAACTCAAGGCCAACGGCTACAATATTAACCTTGCGGAGAGCTGCAGGGCGGACGGCGGAGTCGTCATGAGAGGAAACGATGTAATCCGCGGAACTGCTGATGTTATGGTCTGCGATCCGCTTACGGGCAATCTGCTGATGAAGCTCTTCTCGTCCTTTAATACAGGCGGCGATTTCGAGGCGACCGGCTTCGGTTACGGTCCCGGAATAGGTGAGGGCTACGGAAAGCTCGTTCTGATTATATCCAGAGCCTCCGGAGCTCCTGTAATCGCGAATGCCGTGGAATATGCCTCAAGACTCGTCGAAGCGGACTGGATTAAAGTATCTCACGATGAATTCCGCAAGGCGGACGCCGCAGGTTACGACGATATCCTGGCCGAGATTCGTTCGGAAGGCAAGAACGCCTTCGTAAGCGATGCCCCTAAAGTGACTGCTCCGTCCAAGGAGACTTGTACAGCGGAGATTCCCGGCATCGAAGTTATGGATATAGAAGATGCCGTTCAGTCTCTGTGGGTGGAAAATGTATACGCGGAGTCCGGCATGGGTTGCACAGGCCCGGTCGTCTTGGTCGCAGAGGCAAGGCTCGAGCTCGCTCGCAAACTTCTAATAGAAAAGGGTTACATATCCGAGGAATAAGTGCTATAATGCACATATAGAAAAATATGGACGGGGGTGCTGCTGAAAAGCGGCTGAGATTATACTCCTAAACCTGATCCGGGTAATGCCGGCGTAGGGAGGACGATGTTTGAGTGTTTTGCCGCACCCCGGCTTATGGGGTGCGGCATTTTTGTTGGAGGAACTGTAATGCAAAACACGGTCAGAACGAAGATACTTACAGAGTGTGCGCTGCTGATAGCGCTCGGTACGATACTTGCGCAAGTTAAGATTTATGAGCTCCCGCAGGGGGGGAGCGTTACGGCTGCTTCCATGGTTCCCTTTATGATTATTTCCTTCAGGCACGGCCCGCTGTGGGGACTGGGGTGCGGGTTTATAAACGCGATCTTTCAGATGCTTCTGGGCGGTGTCTATCCGACTCCCGCTGGAACGGCCATCGCTATGGTTCTTCAGGTTTTATTGGATTACTTGGTTCCGTTTTCGTTGCTTGGGCTTGCCGATCTGTTTGCAAGACTATCGGGAAAAGGGAAGGCGCGCTCGTACATGGTAGCGGCCTTCGTGGTCTGTTTTATACGCTTCTTCTGTCACTTGGTGAGCGGCTTTGTGGTCTGGGGTTCGATTACCCGGGACGGTTTGAGTGCCGTTATATATTCTCTGAGCTATAACGGGGGCTTTATGCTTCCCGAGACTATAATAAGCGTTGCGGCCGTGGGGCTTCTTTACCGCTCCGCGCCTCAGCTTTTCGAGAATGATGCATTTTGATAAATAACAACAAAGTGCAATCGTTAAAACACAAAGACCCCGCAATTGCAGGGTCTTTATTTTGGTGCGGTATAGTGGACTTGAACCACCACGGTGTTATCCATACGGCCCTCAACCGTACGCGTCTGCCAATTCCGCCAATACCGCGTGTCAACAATCGCTATCTTACCACGCTTTTTTTGCTTTGTAAAGCGGATTTTACGATGATTTGTTGATTTCCTTGCTCTGTATTCCACTCTCTAAAGATTTGCAAATCTTTAATATGAAGCCTATATGCTAACTCCCAGTTTTTTCATAAAATAAAGCAGGAGCAGGGCGACGGGGTAGAACAGATAGCTCGCATAGCGAATTGTAAGGCTGTTGGGGCCGCGCTTGCCGCTGTAGAATCGGGTAAATAGCATGCCGACCAGCACAAAGCTCTGAGGGCTTATGATATACTGTATTCCGCTGATTTTAATCGTCGTGTAGCTGATGGTGGAGACATAGAACGCGATGTAGATTACGGAAATCGTCGCTAGGATACCGCCGTAGCGGACATGGCGGAACACATAGAATATCATAATGATATACATGCCGTAGCTGGAGAACTGGCAGCGCAGGCCGGTAATGAGATAATCTCCGAGAAGGGTGAACGCGACCATGGCTGCGAAAGTGATAATCATATTGTTGAATCGCTTCTTGATGAAGTCAACGCAGAGTATCATTATGTAGCCGATCAAGAGCGTAAACATCGCGCTCTGATAGAAGGGATTGTCTATGCTCCCTCCCACGAACAGATTGTAAGGTACTTCGGTGAGGGATGCGAAGAAGGCAAGGCGCCCGAAATATAGGCCTCTGTAATTCGCTTTTTCCAGGCCTTCGGCGAGCATGTATGCAAATATTGCGAAGGCCGACCATTGAAATCCCATCAGCCAGCGCTGATCCGGAGCGATTGAACCGGGAAGCAGACCCAAAATTGTGAATATGATGCCTACGGTTCTGAGAACCAGCTGATTGTATCCTTTTCCGTCCTCCCTGTAGGGCAGTGATAAATTTCTCATAAACAAATTATACCTTTAATTGAGCAATCCGCCTATAGCAGGAATATCCCCGCTTCATTGCATATGCGCAAGGTCTCCTCGTCCCATACCGAGGTCTGAACCTCTCCTATGTGCGCGCTGCCGAGCATAAGCATGCAGAGCCTGCTCTGGCCGATTCCTCCCCCGATGCAGTGAGGAAGCTCGCCCGCCAGCAGTGCCTGATGGAAAGGATACTTTCTGCGATCGTCGCAGCCGGAAATCCGAAGCTGCCTGTCGAGGCTCTCGGGAGAGACCCTTATACCCATGCTCGAAATTTCGATTGTATTCCCGAGCACATTATTGCGGAACAGTATATCGCAGTTTAGATCCCAATCGTCGTAGTCCGGGGCTCTTCCGTCGTGAGGCTTGCCGCTTTTAAGGGCTCCTCCTATCTGCATTAGGCAGACCGTGTCGTACTGAGCCGTTATGGCATCCTCTCTTTCCTTTGGGCTCAGATTCGGATACATATCCTCGAGTTCCTGAGAATATATGAACTTGACTTTTCTCTGCCGCGGCTTGAGAACATGAAGTTGCGGATAGATTTCCCTGAGTATATCTTCCGTATCGCAGATTGCATTGACAATCTTTTGGACAATCTTCTTGAGGTAATCGATGTTGCGGTCGGATTCACGGATAACCTTTTCCCAGTCCCATTGATCCACATATACGGAGTGGAGGTTGTCGAGCTCCTCATCTCTGCGGATGGCGTTCATATCGGTATAGAGACCCTTTCCCACGCGGAATTCGTAGTACTTGAGCGCATGGCGCTTCCACTTTGCGAGGGATTGGACTATCTGGCAATCCTCGCCGGTCTCGCGTATGTCGAAGCTCACGGGGCGCTCCTTGCCTGTCAGATTATCGTTTAGACCGGAGGCCGTGCGAAGCAGCAGGGGAGCGGAAACTCTGCTCAGATCCAGCTCGCTGCACAGGTTCTTTTCGAAGATGCCGTGAATCAGCATTATGGCCCTCTGCGTATCGTAGGGGCTCAGCGCGGCTTTATAGTTTTGGGGGACTATTACTTTGCTCATTTTATGCCTCTTTTCAAAAGTTTCTCCACGGCAGCGGTTCTCGCGGCCAGGCAGAATATTTCCATGGCTTTTTCAAGCTCTTCCGTCGAAGGATAGCTCGGCGCAATTCTAAGGAAGCTGTCCTGCGGGTCGTCGTGGTAGGGGTGAGTGGCACCCGGGCCGGTCATCGTTACGCCTGCGCCCTTGCAGAGTTCGTTGATCCTAGTCGCGCAGCCTTCGGGGGCGATGAAGGTTACAAAATAACCGCCGTTAGGTCTTACCCAATCGCCCGCACCTCTGGGGCCGACTTCTTCTTCCAATGCTTTTAGGACGGCGTCGAATTTGGGGCGCAATATTTCCGCATGCTTATCCATAATTCTTCTTATTCCGTCCGCATCCTTAAAGAAGCGAACATGGCGCAGCATGTTCATCTTGTCCCAGCTGATAGCCTCCGCGGACAGCTGTTTCTTGATAAATTCCACATTAGCCTCGGAGGCGCCGAAGAAGGCAACTCCCGCTCCGGGGAATGTTATCTTGGAGGTGGAGCCGAACATGAACACCCTGTCAGGATTGCCGGCCTTCCTGCACTCCTCGAGCATATTGAGGATCTCTATATCTTCGTATACATGATGTACGCAGTAGGCATTATCCCAGAATATGCGGAAGTCCTTCGCTGCGGTCTTCATCGAGGCGAGTTCGCGGATTGTTTCGTCGGAGTAGCAGCCTCCATAGGGGTTGGTATACTTTGGAACGCTCCACATTCCCTTAACGCTCTCGTCCTGAACAAGGCGGCGGACTTCATCCATATCCGGTCCGTTTTCGCTCAGCTCTACGGGAATCATCTCAATTCCGAGAGCTTCGCAGATCGTAAAGTGTCTGTCGTATCCCGGCACGGGGCAGATAAATTTTATATTGTCGTAGCTGCACCAGGGCTTTTCGCTGCCCAAAACGCCGAGCAGCATCGCGCGTGACATGCAGTCGTACATGAATGTCAGCGAAGAGGAACCCACCACGATGGTTTCCTCGGGTTTTATGCTCATAAGTTCGGCAAAGAGTTCTTTGGCTTCCTTTATGCCGGAAAGTTCACCGTAGTTTCTGCAGTCGGCTCCCGTTACGGAAAAGCAGTCGCTTTTTGAGTTCAGCACATCGAGCATTGGCATAGAAAGTTCAAGTTGCTCGGCTCCGGGCTTTCCTCTGGCCATATTGAGTTTGAGGCCGAGGCGCTGATATTTTTCGTAGTCCGCCCTGAGCGACTCCAGCTCCTTAAGGAGCTCTTCTTTGCTGAATTCATTATACTTTCGCATATATTACTCTCCTGAATTGCATGTTATATCTTAGAATAAATCATAATATACCTATTCTATATTCTTGAGAGCTTTTTCTCAAGATGGTAAAATAGATAACATGAATATGCAAGCAAAAGATTTTGATATCAGAAAGATTGCGGATAGCGGGCAGGCATTCAGAATCGTGGAAGAAAGTCCCGGAATCTGGCGCACGATCGCTTCGGGTAGGGTTCTCCGCATCGATGAAGCCGCCCCGCATATCCCCGAAGGCTTCTGGAGTGATTATTTCGATCTTCAGACAGATTATTCGCTTTATAGAGACGCAATACCCGGGAATGATGAATTCCTTATAAGTGCGGCCAAGGCGGGGGAGGGCATAAGGATACTTCGCCAGGACCCCTGGGAGATGCTCATAACCTTTATAATCTCTCAGCGCAAGAATATCCCCGCCATAAGAAGCGCCGTGGAGGCCCTCTGCAGGCTCTGCGGATCCGAAATAGAGGGTGAAGATATCAGGGCTTTTCCCAGCCCTGAGCAACTCGGTAGAGCGAGCGAGGAAGAGCTTAAGGCTTGCTCTTTAGGATACAGAGTGCCGTATATAATCAAGAGCGCGCGCATGGTGGCGGAAGGCGCAGTTGATCTAGAGGCTTGCAGGGAGCTTTCCGACGAGGAGCTCTTTGAAGTGCTTTTGAAATTTCCGGGTGTCGGCCCGAAGGTTGCCAACTGCGTGAGCCTCTTCGGATATTACAGAATAGCGGCATTCCCTGTGGATGTCTGGATAGCGAGGATAATAGATCAGCAATATGGCGGAGATTTTCCGTTTCATCTCTACGAAGGATTCGGCGGGGTTATCCAGCAATACATGTTCTATTACGGGCGGTATATGGATAAATAAGATTTTGACACCGAGGAATAGCGACAATGGCCCTTTACATGGCGCGAATTTTGCGCTATAATTATCCTCGCGTCTAAATGCGCCAGTAGCTCAATGGATAGAGTACCTGATTACGAATCAGTAGGTTAGAGGTTCGAGTCCTCTCTGGCGCACCATAACTGGACACCAGTTTTGATACAATGAGTATCGAAGCGGGTGTCCAGTTTCTTTTTGCAAAAGTCCCTATTTGCAAGGGTTTTCATATACCTTTTAACGAAAGCAGGCTCTACGGTAACCGAGGAATGGTCGCCGTAGAGCCTTTTTGCATTTTTGCCTATGTACTTTTTAATTATAGGTCTTGAGGGTGTGCATTGGGTTCAGAGGAATAATTAAAAGGTGCAACGCTTA
>CAYFMW010000013.1:0-15395 GCA_964344335.1 uncultured Oscillospiraceae bacterium
CCGCTCTCAAGTTGAGGAACTATCTTTGATTTGAGAACTTCGTTGCCCTCGGCGTCTCTGGTTTTATATGTGGAGTGCATCGCTATAAAGGATTTTCCTCCGGGGGACATCTGAGCGCCGCGAACCGTCTTCGATTAAATCGGCGATGTACTTGCCTATGGCGGCGTCCACATCGGTATACGATACCGGGTTAACCACCGGTATGGGGCGATCCGATTCGACCAGAGCCGTCACCTCCGAGATATGAATCTGCGTATCCCCGAAAGTCCTGGGGTAGTTGGAGTTTACCTCAAGCAGAACAACAGCTCCGCGTTTGACCAGATCCATCTCGTACATGCTGCTGATAGAAAGGGACAGGTAACCGTGGTCGTCCATGGGTGCAACCGTAGCGATTACGACGGGGCGGCGATTTTCGTATGCAGCCCTGTCCAGACCCTTGCGCAGAGCGCTCATGGAACTTTGAGGAATGCAGCTGGCCAATTTTTCCTTCTGAGCCCTCCTCAGATTGGCATTGAAAAACCAGCTGTTGTGCCACAAAATCCCTTCCATTTCAGGGTCGTGGAATGCGGGTTGATCCTACAAAGGCAAGCAGGTCTGAAGAATCACATCTTTAACACCGGTGTTCTTCAGGTGCTGTAATTTGGACATGATAGCTATCGGTTCTCCCGCTGCCTGGGCCGAGACGATATAATCTCTGTCCCTTATAAGCTCGAGCAGCTTTTCAGCGGACATCTTTTTCTCTTGGTATTGTTCCTGGAATGTTTTACTCATAACTTTTAACTCTCCTATCTGTTGAAGTATTGTAGTTTTCGATATACCTTGACGGAGGGGCCGATTATACATGGCTGCGCCTTGGGAACATGCATGGAATCGGAGGCTCCGGACAAGCATTCGTCGCTAGGTTTTTTCTATTATAACACAAACTGAATGGGTATTCACCACCTTTTCTTTCGCCCTCGATGTAATTTTACATACCCCGCGTTTATGGAAGTTCCCTTCCGGATAGTGTAAAATTAAATATAGTAAAATTCTGCAGTTTAGAACCGGAGTGTCTATGAGATTTATACATCTTTCTGATTTGCATCTCGGCAAGCGCGTATACGATTTTTCCATGCTCGAGGACCAAAGGTACATACTCGGGCAGATTTTGAGTCATATCGAAGAGTTTGAACCCTCCGCGGTGATTATAGCGGGAGACATATACGATAAGCCCGTGCCCTCCGCACAGGCCCTCGGCATCTTCGACGATTTCCTTGTGGCGCTGGCCGAAAGAGATTTGCAGGTCTTTATAATCGGCGGCAATCACGACTCTTCCGACAGGCTGTCATTCGGCTCGCGGCTGATGGAATCGAGCGGCGTTCATCTGACGCCCGCCTACGACGGAAGGACGCCGGTCCATGTTCTTCGGGACGAATACGGACCCGTCAACATCTACATGCTTCCTTTTCTTAAGCCTGCGGAAGCGAGACAATTTTTTCCGGACGAGGAGATAAGCGATTACAACGATGCCCTTCGTGTTGCTACACGCGCCATGAAACCGGACGAAAGCGAGCGCAATATCCTCGTGACCCACCAGTTCGTTACCGGGGGGCTCACTTCGGAATCCGAGGAAATGGCCGTCGGCGGAGCCGATAATGTGGATGCTTCGGTCTTCGATGCCTTCGATTATGTCGCTTTGGGGCACCTTCACAGGCCTCAGCATGTGGGGCGAGAGGGCCTGCGCTACTGCGGAAGCCCGCTCAAATATTCGTTCTCCGAGAAGGACCACGAAAAGTCCGTCACCATCGTGGAGATGAGAGAAAAGGGGGATATGGAGATAATTACGGCCCCGCTGCTTCCCCTGCGCGATATGAGGGAGATAAGGGGCAGCTATCTGGATGTAACTTTTAAAGAAAATTACGAAAAAACAGATACGAACGACTTTGTGCGCATAATTCTTACGGACGAGGACGAGGAACCCGATGCGATGCTTAAGCTTCGCATCATATATCCGAACCTGATGAGGCTCGACTACGATAACAGCAGGACGAGGGCAATGGGAAGTCCCTTGGAGTTCGAGGCGGAAGAGGGGAAGGATGCCCTGGAGTTGCTCGAAGAGTTCTTCGAGATTCAGAACGGATTAGAAATGAACGCCGAGCAGCGCGAGTATTCGCGGCGGCTCTTCGAAAAGATTAAGGAGGGCGGCAGATGAGACCTTTGAGACTTGTGATGAGCGCCTTCGGCCCCTATGCGCAGAGGACGGAAGTCGATTTCAGCAAATTCGGAAAGACCGGAATTTACCTTATAGCCGGCGATACCGGCGCCGGAAAGACCACCATCTTCGATGCGATATGCTACGCCCTATACGGCGAGCCCAGCGGAAGCAGCAGGCAGGCGAATATGCTCCGATCCTCATTTGCCTCGGCGGATATGCTCACGGAGGTGGAGCTGGATTTCGAATATCGGGCGGAGGTCTATAGAATCAAGCGCAGGCCCCAGCAGGAGAGGCTTAAGAAGAGAGGGACAGGCACTATCGTCGATTCGCCCGAGGCCGAGATGAAGTTCCCGGACGGGAGGCTCATAACGAGGTACGGGGATGTGAGCGCCGCAGTCGAGGAATTACTAGGCATGAACCACGACCAGTTCAGGCAGATAGCGATGATCGCCCAGGGCGACTTTATGAAGTTGCTGCTCGCGAGCACGGCGGAGCGCATAGAGATATTCCGCAGAATCTTCAGGACCGGTATATACAGGGATTTTCAGGAGGCGGTAAAAGATGAGCTTTCCGGCCTGGGAAGCGAGAGGCGGGAAGCATATGCAGCTCTAAAGAGTTGGTTTTCGGGGATATCATCCGATGGAAGAGCTGATTTGACAGCTGAGGCCGAAGCCGCCTCCGAAGGGAAGATGCCTTCGGGAGAAGTTCTGGATCTTTTGAACAAATTTATAGAAGATGGGAAGAAAGAGCAGGAAGCCGGAGAGGATAAGCTCGCCGGGACGGACGAAGAGATAGGCAAGCTGCAAGTAGAGTATGACAAGGCGTACGATAGACGAAAGCATAAGGAGGATTTTGACAAGTTTTCCGCTGAGCTTGAGGCTGCGCAGAAGGATGGGGAGGCGCTCAAAGAAAAAGCCGACGAGCTCGATGGGCGTTCGGAATATGCAGAGAAGCTGAAAACGAAGGCGGGAAAGATAGAGGCGCAGTATTCGTCATACGAAGAGCTGGATAAATTGACCGCCAGGATTTCCGAAGAGGGAATTAAGATTGAGGCGACGAAATCCAAGTTGGAAGGGGAGAGAGAGAATCTTGCGGAGCTCAAGAAGGAGCTCGAAACCTTAAAGGAGGAGCGCAAGGGCTCGCAAGGAGCGGAGGCCGAGAGGGGAAGAATCGAAGCCGAGGGGCTAAAGCTCGCAGAGAGGAAGAAGTCTTTGGAGACTCTGCTCGAAGACTTCGATGCGATAAAAAATCTACAGGGCAAACGAGATGAGGCGATAGAGGCTTATGAGGAAGCGGAGGAGTCTGCGAAGAAGCTCGTAAGAGCTGCTGAGGATTCCCGGGCGGCCTTCAACAGGGAACAGGCGGGCATTATGGCCTCGCAGCTTCAGGATGGCGAGCCATGCCCTGTCTGCGGCTCTAAGGAGCATCCGCAAAAGGCCGCGCTCTCGGAGCATGCTCCGAGCCAGACCGATGTGGAGATGGCCGAGTCGCGGGCCGAAAAGGGAAGGAAGGCCGCGTCGGAAAAGTCGATCGCATGTGCGGGGCTGCGAGCGCAGGTCGAGAGCGCCTTAAATTCCGCGCTGCGAAGAAGCGAGGAGCTGATGGGGATTTCCGAGGAGGAGCAGGCGCAGGAAAGAGCGAAGGAAATAATCGCGGTGATAGGAGAGAAGCTTTCCGCCCTCAGAGAAGAGCTGATAACGGCGCGAAAAAATATAGAGAGAAACGCAGAGCTCGATATTTTTATTCCGAAGCTGGAGGAAGAGTCGGAAAAAATCTCCGAATTCGTAGAAGATTTAGCGGGAGAACTCAAGGCTCATCAGGCGACGCTTAATAGTCTGGAGGAGAGCAAGACCGGAGTTTCAAAAAATTTGAGCTTTGAAACCAAGTCTTTGGCGGAGGCGGAGGTCCGCAGGCTTAAAGAAGAAGCGGAGGAGATATTGCGTGCGGCCAAGGAAGCCGGGCTGGCGCTCGGCGAGGCCGAGAAGCGGATATCCGCGCTCGAGGCGAAAAAGGAACAGATGGAGAAACTGCTCGAAGAGGCCCCCGATAGAGACGAGGACGCTTTAAAAGAGAGATTGGACGCTCTAAAAGAGCAGCGCGAGGTCGAAAGGCGCAAGTTGACGGAGACTGCCTCCATGCTCAGCGCCGACAGGAAGACGCGCGAAAATATCGAAAGAGTCTCAGGGGAGCTTAGCGAACTCGATCGTAAGTATTCATGGATGGCGACGCTATCCGCGACTGTTAACGGGACGCTTTCCGGCAAGGAAAAGGTGATGCTCGAGACATACATTCAAACCAGCTTCTTCGACAGAATAATAAGGCGGGCGAATGTCCATTTCTTCAGGATGTCTTCGGGGAAGTTCGAGTTTGTGAGGAGGGCTCAAGCGGCGAATTTGCAAGCTCAGAGCGGCCTTGAACTCGATATTGTGGACCACGCGGGCGGCGGCACGCGCAGCGTGAGGACGCTTTCGGGAGGAGAGTCCTTCGAGGCCTCTCTTTCGCTTGCTCTGGGGCTCTCCGAGGAGATACAGGCTTCGAGCGGGGGAATCAAGCTCGACAGCATGTTCGTCGATGAGGGTTTCGGCACCCTGAGCGAGGATGCCCTTGCAAGTGCGATGCGGACTCTTGTGAATCTTGCGAGCGGGGACAGGCTGGTTGGAATAATATCCCATGTCGGAGAGATACGCAGGGCAATAGACAGGCAGATAATAGTCGAAAAGGGCAGGGACGGCTCAAGTAGGCTTCGCATAGAATTGTAGGGAGCTTTGGGCGGCTTCATTCGGGCAAGGCTTGCCAAAGCCGCGGCTGTAGTTTAATATAAGGGCAAGAAAATAATTCGGTTAGAGTAGGGTCAGCGCGTAAAGTGCTCCGGGATGGGATGTAGCTCGGAGACGAAGGGTTTCCCGCGATGCTGCCCCGCGTCCGCTGGCCGGAGGAGAAGACTCCTTTCCGGCAGGCAAAAGGAGTTTTTGATTATGAAGACAAAAAACATCGCTGCGAATGCCATGCTCGCGGCCATGTGCGCGGTGCTCGGCTATATTGCCGTCGAGACGAACGAGTTTAAGATTACCTTCGAGACCTTTCCTATTTACATGGCGGCTCTGCTCTTCGGTCCTGCGGATGCCGTAGCGGTAGGCCTTGTGGGGACCTTCATCTACCAGCTCTTGAAGTACGGAATTTCGGCGACCACCCTGCTGTGGATGCTTCCTTACGCTGTCTGCGCATTGATTGCGGGAACCTTTGCCAAGAAATACGAATTCAATCTCTCCGCAAAGCAAATTATGGCGCTTACAGTTCTCTGCGAGCTGACAATTACGCTCCTGAACACGGGAGTGATATACATCGACAGCAACATCTACGGTTATTATACGCCGGCGCTGATATTGGGTTCTCTGGCCTTGCGCCTTGCAATCTGCATAGCAAAGGGCATCGCCTTCGGCGCCGTTCTGCCCAAACTGCTGACTATTCTGCGAAAGAGGCAAATGTAGCATCCGAGCGCATTCAGCTCTTCGCGACACTCATAGGCAAACTCGATTTTAGTTCCCGGCATAGCTGCAGGGTTCTAATTCAAAATACTCGCAAAACGAATAATATCAAATGTTTGTAAATTTACGGGTGAACTTATTTGCCCCCTTCGCAATGCTAAGATAAAATGGAAAAGATTTATTATTTTGGGAGGACGAAGGGAGGAATATGGCGAACTTAACATTTGAAGAGACATTCGAAAAGCTTTTGGCTGATAAGAAGTACTCCACAATAAAAGATGTGCTCACCACAATGAATCCCTCTGACATAGCCGCAAATGTCGTCAAGCGAATTTTAGCCCAGGCCGATCCTCAGATGAGGAAGGAGATAAACGAAATTCTCCGCTATCCCGAGTATTCGGCGGACTCAATAATGACGACCGAATATGTTAACCTCCGCCCGTCAATGACATGCGGGGAGGCTATTACTCATATACGCAGGACCGGAGTGGATAAGGAGACCATCTATACCTGCTATGTAACCAAGGAGAGAAAGCTCCTCGGAACGGTAACGGTCAGGGAGCTGCTCACATCGCCCTGCCGGTAGTGGACAGCGAGATGCGCATGGTCGGCATTGTAACCTTCGACGACGCGATGGATGTAATCGAAGAGGAGACGACGGAGGACATCGAGATAATGGCCGGTATGGTGCCCAGCGAGAAGCCCTACCTGCGTTCATCCCCATGCTTATGGGTACGGGAGGAAACTCCGGCGCACAGGCTTCGGTTACGGTAATTCGCGCCCTTTCTCTGGACGAGATAGAACTGAAGGATCTACCGTCGCCCTGACCGTCTGCGTGACTATGGCTTTCACGGTGCTGGTAGCAAAGGTAATAGGATGCATACTACCGCTCGTGGCGAAGAAACTGGGATTCGATCCCGCGGTGATGGCCAGTCCTTTCATAACAACCATTGTAGATGCGCTGTCGCTGCTGATTTATTTTTTGATAGCCGACATTACATTAATATAAAAACATACATCAGATGAGATGTTCCGCGCGGATTTCCGGCCGCGGAGCAAGGGAGGTATTCATGCTCAGAATTGCAATCAACGGCTTCGGCCGCATAGGAAGGCTCGCCTTCCGTAAAATTTTCAATGATCCGCGCTTTGAGGTCGTGGCCATAAACGATCTCACAAATCCGCAGATGCTGGCCTATCTGCTGAAGTACGATTCGGTTCAGAAGGCCTATTATGGTCACGAAATATCCTCAAGCGAGGATTCTATCAGCGTCGACGGAGTTAAGATTCCGGTTTTTGCAGAACCCGATGCGAAGCTTCTGCCCTGGAAGAATATCGGGGTTGATATCGTTCTTGAGTGCACCGGTTTTTATGCTTCCAAGGAAAAATCGATGGCTCACATAGAGGCGGGAGCCGCAAGAGTTCTGATATCCGCGCCCGCAGGAGATAATCTGCCTACAATAGTCTACGGAACGAATCACGAGACCTTAAAAGCATCCGACCTTATAGTTTCGGGGGCTTCCTGCACAACCAACTGTCTGGCGCCGATGGCGAAAGCCCTCAATGAGTACAGGGAGCTTCGCACGGGCTTTATGACGACCATACATGCCTACACGGGCGACCAGATGCTGCTGGACGGGCCGCACAGGAAGGGTGATTTCCGCAGAGCCCGGGCCGGCGCCATGAACATCGTGCCGGCAAGTACGGGAGCCGCCAAGGCGATAGGCTTGGTCATTCCGGAGCTGGACGGGAAGCTGATAGGGTCGGCTCAGAGAGTTCCGGTAGCCACAGGTTCGGTTACTATACTGGATGCTACTTTAAAGGATACGACGGATACTGTCAGCGTCGAGGGGATAAATGCCAAGATGAAGGAGGTCGCAGACGAGAGCTTCGGCTACACCGAGGAATTGATAGTCTCATCGGATATAATAGGAAGTTCCTACGGCTCCCTCTTCGACGCGACCCAAACTTTGGCCCAGCGCTGCGGTACCCATATATACGAGGTGCGGGTTGTAGCCTGGTACGACAACGAGATGGGCTACACCCATCAGCTGCTTCGCACGATGGCCCTGATGGGAAGGCTTATGGGAAAGATTTGATCTTCCGGTAGAACGGAGCTGCAATTTTGCTTTCTAAGTCAGTTCATAGATGAAGAATAAAACACCCGCAGGGTTTTTCTGCGGGTGTCGTTTTTTTCTTTTTATTAAGTTTAGCGCTGATTGCTTGCATTGAGCACATTGCGGATTTTGTGCTTTACCATTTTCTTTATGGCGTCTCTCGCGGGTCCCAGATATTTTCTCGGGTCGAAGTCCGCGGGGTTTTCGACGAAGTGTCTGCGTATCTCCGCTGTCATTGCGAGTCTCAGGTCCGTGTCGATATTGACCTTGCAGACGCCATACTTGACGGCTTCCAAAATCATCTCCTCGGGGACGCCCTTTGCGCCGGGTATTTCTCCGCCGTAGTCGTTGCAGAGTTTTACGAATTCGGGGAGCACAGTGGACGCTCCGTGCAGAACCAGAGGAGTATTCGGGATGAGTTTATTGATCTCCTTGAGCCTCTCGAAGTCCAGATAGGGGTCCCCCTTGAACTTGAAGGCGCCGTGGCTGGTTCCTATGGCGATCGCCAAAGAGTCCACGCCGGTGCGCTCGACGAATTCCGCAGCTTCTTCGGGGTCCGTGAATGTGGCGGATCTTGCGTCGACATTTACGGCATCTTCAATTCCGGCGAGCCTTCCGAGCTCGGCTTCTACGACGACTCCTCTATCGTGAGCGTAATCGACGACCTGCTTGGTTATTCTGATGTTCTCTTCAAATTCGTGCTTGGAGCCGTCTATCATGACTGAGGTAAAGCCGTCGTCTATGCATTTTTTGCAGATTTCAAAATCCTCGCCGTGATCGAGATGCAGGCAGATATCGAGCCCCGTATCGATTATAGCCGCTTCGACCAACTTGATTAAGTAGGCAGGCTTTGCGTATTTCCTGGCCCCTGCGGAGACCTGAAGTATAAGCGGAGCATTCTCTTCGCAGGCCGCATCCACTATACCTTGAATAATTTCCATGTTGTTCACATTAAAAGCCCCTACCGCGTAATCCGCATTTAGGGCTTTCGCAAACATTTCTTTAGAAGTGATAAGTGCCATGGCTTCCTCCTTTTTCTATCCGGCTTTTCCTTATGTCCGGATATTACACTGCCAACTGTCTGCGGGCCTCTATCGGGTTATTATATTTACTACATCTTCCACGGTACTTCCTGCGGGTATCTTGAATGTCCCTGCCTGGAGTTTGGTAGCCTTCTTCTTTGCTTCGGCAGTCGCAATAAAATTCTCGCTGCTGTCGATTGCGCCGCTCTTTAAGAGAATGTCGGCTATCTGCGCTCCCGTGGAGCCGCGGGGTATCGTCACTTCGATATCTTTTGCCGTCACGAATTTCTCTGTGCTGCTCGGAGTGCCGGGAGTTTCACTATTGGGGTCCTGGACAGGCTCCGTGGACGGATCGCCGCCGGGGGTTTCGGTGTCGGGCGGGACATCGACATTTATATCTTCGGGATCGGTATTGAAATCTTCTACGGGCTGCTGAGTTAAATCTATGCCCGTGAAGTCGACATCCTGTGAAGGATTGTCCTTAGCCATCTCCTGGAGATACGCCGGATAAGCCATAATTTCGTTTACGCGCCACATGATGACCGCGCCCGCAACGGCTATTATCAGCAGCGCAAGCAAAATGTCGTTGTAATCGTATATAAGATCCTTTATCTTTTTCATAGTTTTCCCCCCCCTATGGACGCGGCCGCGCCCAAGAGAATCTCAATCGCAATTCGCCCTTGAGAAGTCCTTAGGCCGACTGCCTCAGAGAACCCCATACCTGTTTATAAGTTTACCACATATTATGGAAATTCACCAGACTTAAGTTTATGTGCGGTATAACATTTTCTTCGATTTTTTTTAACTATAAGGTAGAATAGGTAGAAAATGTTGTATCACCTTTGCATGCATGGTTGTGATATAATTTATTCGATTATGCGCGAAATAATAATAGCTGTAAACGATGCGAATCAGCGGCTGGACAGATTCTTAAGAAAATACATGCCCAATGCGCCGCTCAGCCGGATCTATAAGGCTGTAAGAAAAGAAATAAAGCTCAACGGAAAGAGAGCCTCGGAGGCCTCGATGCTCGCCGAAGGGGATGTTTTACGCATCTACATGACGGACGAAGAAATCGAAGCTTACACAGAAAAGAAGCCTCGCGGCAGCGCGAGGCGCGATTTTGAAATCTGTTACGAGGACGAGCGAATCATAGCGGCGTCAAAACCTTCGGGACTGCTGACTCACGGAGATTCCTTCGAAAAGAAGGAGAGCCTTGCGAATCAGGTAAGGGATTATCTTATAGAAAAGGGCGATTATGTTCCGCGCATCGAGAAGAGTTTTTCACCTTCACCGGTACACAGGCTGGACCGCAACACCACAGGGCTGGTCGTATTCGGCAAGGATGCCGCTGCTCTGAGGACCATGTCCGCGGCTCTCAGGGATGGCGGAGGCTTTTCCCGTTACTACTATACGATAGTATTCGGGCATCTGAGCGAAAGACTTGAGCTCTCCGGGCGACTCACAAAGGACGAGGGAAAGAACATTGTCAGGGTGGTCGGCGCCGAGAGCGGGGAGCAGGGAATGCGTATAGAAACCCTCGTAAACCCGCTGTATTCTTCGGGCGACTTTACGCTCGTGGAGGTGGAGCTTCTTACGGGAAGGAGCCATCAGATAAGGGCGCATCTGCAGCATGCGGGCTTTCCGCTGATAGGAGACCCGAAATACGGGAGCAGGGATGCGAACAGAATCCTGCGGGAGAAATTCGGGCTCAGGGCACAGCTTCTGCATGCGGGAAGGATTGTGTTCGCTCCGATGGACGAACCGTTGAGCTACCTGGAGGGTTTGGAGATTAAGGCAAAATTGCCGGCTGCATGGTCGAAACTCCAGAGAGAATTATTAGGCAAAGAGGTATTGTAGATGAATGAAGACAACGATAAGTTCAGCATAGAGGAAATTGCAGCGGTTAAAAGGCTTTTGGGCGAAGAATTTGAAGCGCAGGAGTCCGACGAGTATTTATTTGAATATAAAGAGGCCGAGGTTGAGGATTTTTGTGAAGACGAAGATATCGCATCCGAAGAGTTTTCAAGCGAGCAGGGAGAAGAAGCGGAGCTTTTAGAGGCTCCCGGCAAAAGAAAAAAACTCGAGCGAGAGCTGAAGGAGTGGATTAAGGATATTGCTATAGCCGTAATTGCGGCGGTAATTATACTTCAGATAATTAAGCCAACCATCGTAGTCGAGAGCAGCATGGAAAACACTCTGCACTCGGGGGACTATGTAATTCTAAGCAGACAGAGTTACACGCTCTTCGGCGATCCCGAGCGAGGTGATATAATCGTATTCAAGAGCGGATTGAAGGACGACAAGGGAGGAGACAAGCTTCTGGTAAAGCGGGTAATCGCCGTTCCGGGCGACAGAATATCCATAAGCGGAGGCTCGGTATATATCGACGGTGTCGCTCAGGATGAACCATACATCAAGGACGGATACACGACGAGCGAGATGGAGGAGTTGTGCGTCCCGGAGGGCAAACTCTTCTGCATGGGCGACAACCGACAAAATTCCATCGACAGCCGCAGCGATCGCATCGGCCTCGTCGACGAGAAGGATGTCCTCGGCAGGGTCGTAATCCGGCTGTTTCCCATAAAAGAAATCAAAGTGTTTTAAATATGCAGAAAATAATCGCACAAAACAGAAAAGCGCGCCACGATTACTTCTTTGAGGAAGTCTACGAAGCGGGAATAGTACTCAAGGGTACGGAGATAAAATCCCTGCGTGCCGGCGGCGTAAATCTAAAAGACTCCTTCGCGAAAGTCGAAAAAGGAGAGGTCTTCGTGTACAATATGCATATAAGCCCTTATGCTCAGGGCAACAGATTCAATGTCGATCCCCTCAGGCCGCGCAAGCTTTTGCTGCATAAAAGGGAAATAAGAAAACTCGATGCGGCTGTAAGCCGCGACGGGCTGACTCTCGTACCTGTTAAAATCTACTTAAACTCCAGGGGCATCGTAAAGTTGGAAATTGCCATAGCCAGAGGCAAGAAACTCTACGATAAGAGGGCGGATATTGCAAAGCGGGATGCCGAGAGGTCGATGGAGCGCGTCGTAAAGGATAAGGGCCGCGCATAATTGGAAATTCAAGCCTGAGTTCAAAATAAAGGAGTAAAAATGTCTTACGAACTTGCAAAGGCATATCTTGAGAAGATTCCCGGCGGCATGGACTATGTGCATTACAGGGAGATGCCCATAGATACCGTGGAGTCGGCAGCGCAGTCCATAGGCTGCCTGGAAGCGGAGATCGCCAAGTCCCTTACATTTTTGGCCGGTGAAAGGGTCGTGCTAATAGTGATGGCGGGAGATACCAAGGTTAACAGTTCGAAATTCAAGCAGTATTTCGCCTGCAAGCCTTCCATGATTCCTCGCGATAAAGTACAGGAAATGATAGGCCACGAGCCCGGAGGCGTCTGTGCCTTCGGCGTTAAGGAAGATGTCGAGGTCTACCTCGATATTTCTTTGAAGCGCTTTGCGGAGGTTCATTCCGCTGCCGGAGACAATCATCACACATTCGATTCGAGCCCCGAGCTGCTTGAAAAGTACACTCCCTGCAGGGCTTGGGTCGATGTCTGCAAACTGATAGGAGATTAGAGATGAACGAGAAAACATTGAGACAACTTGACGCCTGGTGGCGCGCCTCAAATTATCTTTCCGTCGGGCAGCTTTATCTGCTCGACAATCCGTTGCTGAAGACGCCGCTTGCCCGAGAGCATATCAAGAAAAAGCTCGTGGGCCATTGGGGGACGGTACCGGGGCAAAACTTTATCTACACGCACCTCAACAGGATAATAAATCAATACGATCTGAATATGATTTATGTTTCCGGGCCGGGTCACGGCGGGAATGCGATGGTGGCGCAGGACTGGCTGGACGGATCTTATACTGAGGTATATCCGAATTTTACGCAGGATGAGGAGGGCATGCAGAAGCTCTTTAAGCATTTCTCCTTCCCGGGAGGAATTTCGAGCCATGTGGCTCCGGAGGTGCCCGGCTCCATAAACGAGGGCGGAGAACTCGGATATTCGCTCGCTCACGCCTTCGGAGCGGTCTTCGATAATCCCGATCTGATAGCAGCCTGCGTCGTCGGTGACGGCGAGGCGGAGACGGGACCCCTGGCCACATCCTGGCACTCGAACAAGTTTCTCAATCCGGTAAACGACGGCACGGTGCTCCCGATATTGCATCTTAACGGGTTTAAGATTGCAAACCCGACAATCTTTGCAAGAATTTCCCGCGAGGAGCTCGAGGCCTTTTTCAAGGGTTGCGGTTGGAAGCCTTACTTCGTCGAAGGCGAGGAACCCGAGCTTATGCACGGGCTGATGTACGATGCTCTCGATAAGTGCATAGCGGATATAAAACAGATACGCGAGGATGCTCTGAGCGGGAAACTCAAGCGCAGACCTTTCTGGCCGATGATTATATTTCGTTCCCCCAAGGGTTGGACAGGTCCGAAGATCGTGGACGGCCACAAGGTGGAAGGGAACTACAGGGCGCATCAGGTACCCATCGCTATGGATAAGCCCGGGCATTTAGAGCAGCTCGAGGATTGGATGAGGAGCTACAGGCCCGAGGAACTCTTCAACAGCGACGGAACTTTCTGTCAGGATCTCAAGGACTTTGCACCAAAGGGGCGACGCCGCATGGGCATGAACCCCCACGCAAACGGAGGCCTTTTGCTGCGAGACCTTCGCCTGCCGAATTTCAGAGATTACGCGGTGGATGTACCTTCTCCGGGCGCTGTTGAGGCCGAGGATATGAGGGTTTTGGGCGCTTTCGTCCGCGATATTTTTAAACTGAACCAGGAGAGTAAAAACTTCAGGATATTCGGCCCGGATGAAACTGCATCGAACAGACTGACAAAGGTTTTCGAAGCGACGAAAAAAAACTGGAACGCGGAAATAGAGGAGACAGACGAATTCCTCGCAAGCGACGGGAGGGTCATGGATTCCGTGCTCTCCGAGCACCTGATCGAAGGTTGGCTCGAAGGTTATCTGCTGACGGGGCGCCACGGATTTTTAGCGAGCTACGAGGCCTTTACAAGGATAATCGACTCAATGTTCGCCCAGCACGCGAAGTGGCTTAAGGTATGCAACGACTTGCCATGGCGGGCGAGCATCGCCAGCCTCAACTATATACTTTCGTCGCATGTCTGGCAGCAGGACCACAACGGATTTACGCATCAGGATCCGGGCTTCCTGGATCATGTAGCCAACAAGAAGGCGGATGTGGTGCGCATGTACCTGCCTCCCGATGCCAACTGCCTCGTGGAGGTCTTCGACCACTGCATAAGGAGCAGGGATTATGTTAATGTGATGATTGCAAGCAAGTATCCCAGACCACAGTGGCTGACGATGGAGCAGGCTATAAAGCATTGCACTCAGGGTATAGGGATCTGGAAGTGGGCATCGACCGATGAGGGAGAAGAGCCCGATGTCGTGATGGCCGGTTGCGGCGATACTCCTACGCTGGAGATTCTAGCTGCGGTGACCATCCTTCGCGATGCCTTCCCAGAGCTGAAGATAAGGGTTGTAAATGTAGTAGACCTTATGAGGCTGCAGTCGGACCGCACGCATCCGCACGGCCTTCCCGATTCGGAATACGATGCGATTTTCACCAAGGACAAGCCGGTAATCTTTGCCTTCCACGGATATCCGACTCTCATACACGAGCTCGTATATCACCGGACTAACAAGAATTTCCAAGTGTTCGGGTATATGGAGGAAGGGACGATTACAACTCCATTCGATATGAGAGTTCAGAACGGAATCGACAGGTTCAACTTAGTTAAGCAGGCCTTGCTTCAGATAGACCTCGGAAACAGAGACAGCCATCTGATTCAGGCCATGAACAACAAGCTAATCGAACACAAGCAGCACATCGCTGAATACGGCGAGGATTTGCCCGAAGTTCGCAACTGGAAGTGGACGAGCAAATAGGCTGCATAAGGCTGCGCGATTAGGCTTCGGAAAATGTAATACCCTCGTAAACATACTTTTCGCATTTTGTGTTACAATATAGGTGCTGAAAAGCACCTCATGGGGGCGTAAAGGTTTCGACGGGGGTGTGGAAGCAGGATAAGCGAGCCGCAGTTGGCCCATGCTGCGTTAAAAAGAGCCCGTTAAAAAGAAACGATAAAACAAACAACAATTTCGCATTTGCAGCTTAATTAGCTGCCCGCGCGTCGGCCTCGGTTCACCTGCAGGCTGAGGATCCGGCGTCGACATGCAGGAAAACGGCGGGGGAGTTCCCGGTACTTCGTCGGACTTACGGGATAGGGTGCCCTTTAGCCTGCTGATCGGCGACTGGAAGCCCGAAATCTAAAAGATCAGCTGCGCTCGGAGAAGTTCCTCCGGAAATGCTTTCGGACGCGAGTTCGATTCTCGCCGCCTTCACCAAACAAAAGACCGGTCTGAAAAGGCCGGTTATTTTTTAGGAGAGCAATAGTTTCGATATTTAAATGCGGCAGAGACAGAGTTTTACTTATGATACCGAACATCATCTATGCCTTAAAAAACAGGGATGAAAAAAATCTTTGCACCAATAAATTTATGAATTTAATTGAACAGATCGGCCGATATGCCTGCATC
>CAYFMW010000013.1:15495-29777 GCA_964344335.1 uncultured Oscillospiraceae bacterium
GCCTGCATCTTCCTCCTCAGCGGACTGCTGCTGCGGCACTGCTTGCTTGTCGGCTTTTCGCTTTTGTTCGCAATCGGGCACATTTATGTAACAAAAAAGAACATAGAAAATGCATAATCGTTTGCACGAATTGTCTATCATATAAATTCTCCCAGAAACGAATATAAATGGGAGATGGGCAAATTAATGGATACTTCATCTATCGGGTTTTATTTGGGATTAGCTTGTCCGGATTACACAAAAGAATTATAATACAAAATATATGCATAATATTATTTTTATATTTTTGCTGTATTGATAGAGGGGGATAGCTCACTTTTATGTTGCCGGTATTGTCAATTTTATCAATAACTATTTATAGCGTCGGTTTTGTATCTCTGCTCCTCGGTATATATGCGATATCCTTTAACAGAAGCGGTATAGTTAACCGCTTGTTTTTGGCGATAACTGTTTCGTTGGCAATCTGGTCGTTTGCATATTCCGTCGCACTCTCGGCCCCCACAGCTGAAGAGAGCACCTTTTGGCGCTGCATTACGGTTTTCGGTTGGGGAATCATCTACAGCATAGTTCTACATTTCGTGTTGGTGCTTGGAAACAGGCCCTTCCTAAAGAGGCGGATGGCTCTTGTCGCAATATATCTGCCTGCCTTGATCAATATCATTCTGTATTCTCCGTACGGGGTTTTCGGGCCCGCTCAATACGATATGATGCACACCGAATTCGGCTGGGTAAATACATTCCCCACAACCATCGACGCATATTGGCTGTTTTTGTATTATATTGTATTCGGGGTTGTCAGCCTCGTATTACTTTTCCGCTGGCTGAGGGAGGTCGGATCCAATATATATCTGAAAAAGGATGTAGTAAAATTTAAAATATCCTTCTATTTTGCAGCTGCTTTGGGCATACTGGCGGATATTTTGCCTGATATTCTGGAAATAAAATTCTTCCCCAAGGTAACGGTGGCTATTCTCTTTATTCCGCTCGTTGCATTATTTATGGCCCTCAAAAGATTCGGAATGTTTTTTGAAGGGGAAAAAACGGAAATGCTATCTTCGCCGTATGATTTAACGATGGCGGATGAGCGCGACCGCACACTGCTGTTTCAAGTGGTTTCGCTGATACTTCTGGCAGGCGGAGCGATGTCGTTTTTAATAAGATTCTTCGTTACGGGAGGAGAGATTGTAACAGAGTTATCCCTCTCTTTAAGCATGGTATTTATGGCTTTAATCTCCAGACTTATACCTGTTGTTATAAAAGATCGTTCAAAGCAAAATACCGTCTTTTTGCTGATATCCGTGGCCGGAACATTATTTTTCGCAGCGAGAAATTTTGACACGGGGGCGGTAACGGTATGGTCGGTGTATGTTTTATTCTTTATGCTTACGGTTATTCTGGGCAGCAGAATACACTCCCTTATCTTCGCTTTGATAAGCATAGCCGTACAAATCGCTTTTATGATACTTCAACCGAAAGTACTTGTGGCTGTAAACCATAGCGATTATTTTACGAGAATCATCATTATCGGGGTTACTTATTCAATCGTGCAACTTTTGATAACCATGCAGACTGTCAAGGTGCAGAAGTACGAAAGGGCCATGAAGGAGCAAGGCGCCCTGGAAAAAATTTCCTCGAACTTTATTTCCTTCAATAAGGAGAACGCCGAAGATAAGGTCAAAGAAATGTTTGAGATGAGCGCCCAGATTCTCGATTTTGATTATGCATATTTGTTCGAGGTAGCTGAAGATTATAAAGACGCAACCCTTTTAAGCGCATATGTTAATAGCGATCTTAAAGAGGATGCGTCCTCATACCGACCGGGAATGAAGTTCGGAGATGCGTTCGTGCCCGTAATAGAATCCCTGACCGATCATAGACAGTTTCTAGTTTGCGATGATGTCGCAGGTATTTCGATTCGTGAGCATGAGGGCATAAGAAACTACTTTATGTCCAAAGAGGTTAATTCCTTTGCCGTTCTACCCGTGACTGTCGACGATAGAATACATGGGATTCTTTGCTTTGAGTACCGCGATCGCGCCGACAGGCGCATTTGGGAGAACCGATTGTCCGTTTTGAAAATCCTGGCGAATGTTTTGTCCAATGCGAAGAAAAAGCTTCTCTACGAAGAAAGACTGTATCAGTTCGCCTATTTTGATGAAGCCACAAAAATGGCTAATTTGAATATGCTGATTGAGACTTTGGGATCAGTATTGCATAGCGGCTGGGATTCAGAGAAAATAGCGATTTTCGATATTAAGCTGCAAAATTTAAAGACAATAAACGATACTTTCGGTTATGATATCGGCGACCGGATAGTGTTGAAATCCGCATCAATTATTAAAGGCCTTTTTGAAGACAGCATCATCATTTCCAGAACAAGCGGCAAAGAGTTTGCCGTCGTCTTCGCCTGCGATGATTACGATGAGATAAAGAGCAGGGCGGAGAGAGCGATCAGCGCTTTCTCCAAGCCTATTTGGACTGATACGAAAGTTGAGGCATTATATGTTATCGTCAAGATAGGCATTTCGATATACCCGGAAGACGGGGAAGATGTTTTGAGCCTTTTAATAAACGCAGAATTGGCGGGGAATAAGGCCGAGGGTTCCGATGAAAATATTGTCTTCTACAATCCGCAAATAAAAGACACCATCACTGAAACCACCTTGCTTACCAACAGACTTTTCAGGTCTTTGGAGAACGACGGATTCTATCTTGAATTTCAGCCTCAGATTGATGTCTCTACCGGAAAAACCGCCGGCTTTGAATCCTTGCTGAGGTTGAAGGCCGAAGGCGACAAATCGGTGAGCCCCGAGGAATTCGTGCCCATACTCGAAACCACGGGCCTGATTTACGATGTGGGCTATCGAGTACTCAGAGATTCCATCGCCGCACATCAAAGTCTGATTAGAAAGGGACTTTCGCCCGTTCGCTGTTCTGTAAATGTTTCCGTAATACAGTTTAAACGGCACGATTTTGTGGAGTCTGTTGCAGAAATTATAGAGGAAACTCAGATTGACCCGAGATATATCGAACTGGAGATTACTGAAAGTGCACTGTCGGACAACTTGTCGGATGCTGCGGAAAAAATTTCCGAATTGAAGAAGTTGGGAATAAGCATCGCCATCGATGATTTCGGAAGGGGATACTCATCATTGCACAGATTGGAATCGGTGCCTTTTGACAGAATAAAAATAGATAAAGGCATCACGGATAATATTAATCCGGACGGTGGTAAGAATATCGTAACCGAGACGATTATTTCGATGGCGAAAGCCTTTAAAGCGCAAACTACCATTGAAGGCGTCGAAACAAAAGAGCAGGTTGACTTTTTAAAGAGTCTGGGATGCTCTGAGATACAGGGCTATTATTTCTCAAAACCTTTGTCCCTCGACGGATTGGAGGAATTTTTAAGAAGCGAGATTTAGTTTAGCCGTAAAACTTAAACTTACAGATACAATACCGTTAATATTCAATGCCGGCCAGTCCGGGTCGGCATTGTTGTTTGCCAATTTATGCGTAACAGTTTAGACCGGCAACGATTTTTTGTTATAATATAAATCAGTGTTTGCATCGGGAATGTCGCTGCTAAAGAGAGGTATTAATAGGGAAGGGCGGAATATGGCCAGTTGTTTGACTCTAAAAAAATCTAATTGCAAGAATTGCTATAAATGCATTCGCCATTGCCCCGTCAAGGCAATACGCTTTTCGGGAAACCAGGCGCACATAATAGGCAACGAATGTATTCTCTGCGGACAGTGCTTTGTAGTCTGCCCGCAGGGCGCCAAGGAGATCAGCTCCGAGATCGAGAAGGTAAAGGTGCTTCTGCAGAGCGGAGACCCCGTAATCGTGAGCCTTGCGCCGTCCTTTATCGCAAACTACGAGGGCTTCGGCATCGAATCCATGCGCAGGGCACTCAAAAGTCTGGGTTTCTTCGATGTCGAGGAGACCGCAATAGGTGCAACCATCGTTAAAAAGGAATACGAAAGAATGCTCAAGGAGGACAAGAGGGATGTAATTATCTCCTCCTGCTGCCATTCCGTCAATCTTTTGATTCAGAAGCACTACCCCGCAGCCTTGGAATACCTTGCGGATGTCCTTTCTCCCATGCAGGCTCACGGCAAGGATATAAAGAGTCGGCATCCGAATGCGAAGACTGTCTTCATAGGTCCCTGCGTCGCCAAAAAGGACGAGGCCGAGCACTACGAGGGCTTTGTCGATGCCGTCCTCACATTCGAAGAGTTCAGCGAATGGTTGGAAGCGGAAAGCATCGAACTCGAAAATGAAGTTGACGAGACTGAAAATTCCCGCGCCCGCTTTTTCCCGACCACCGGCGGAATACTTAAGACGATGGCGCTCGACGCCCCCGGCTACACATATTTTGCCCTCGATGGAGTGGAAAGCTGCATGGAAGCACTTGAAGATATCATAGACGGCAAAGTCCATAAGTGTTTTATCGAAATGTCGGCCTGCGTCGGAAGCTGCGTCGGAGGGCCGCTCATGGAGAAATATCATCACGCTTCCGCCGTAAGGGATTATGTCGCCATCTCCGATTATGCGGGGAAAAAAGATTTCGAAGTTTCGCAGCCGAAGGCTCCGGCGCTCAGAAAGAATTTCGAGCGCATAGAGCAGCGCTATCGGACTCCATCGGAAGAGGAGATTCAAAATATACTGCGCCAGATAGGCAAGACGGATCCTTCCGACGAGTTGAATTGCGGTTCCTGCGGTTACAACAGCTGTCGGGATAAAGCTATCGCAATAATCCAAGGCAAGGCGGATATAAGCATGTGCCTGCCGTTTCTGAAGGAAAAGGCCGAGAGCTTTTCGGGCACGGTTGTAGACAATTCGCCCAATGCGCTCGTAGTTCTCAACGAAAGTCTCGAGGTTCAGCGGATAAATAATGCTGCGCAGGAGTTGATGAACATCCGCTCAGCAGGCGATGTCCTGGGGGATCATGTAATTCGCATACTCGATCCGAATGTATTTGTCGATCTTTTGGAATCCGGCAAGGATATACATAATGAGCGCGTATACCTGGCCGAATACAAGCGCTTTGTCGAGCAATCCGTAATTTACGACAAGGATGCGCATTTAATTATAGCGATTATGCGCGATATCACGGATGAACAGGAAGAGCGTAAAAAAAAGGAGGATATCACTCGCAAAACCGTCCAGGTTGCCGATAAGGTTGTAGATAAGCAGATGCGCATAGTTCAGGAGATTGCGGTGCTTCTGGGTGAAACCGCCGCCGAAACCAAGATCGCTCTTGCAAAGCTTAAGGAGTCAATCCGGGATGAATGATCTTTGCGCCGACATCGGTTATAAAAGCACAAATCGTTACGGAGAACAACTTTGCGGCGATCATGTGGATATCGTCGAGACGGGCGATGATTCCAGCGTTGTCGTTCTTTCTGACGGATTGGGCAGCGGTGTAAAGGCGAGCATCCTTTCGACCCTTACGACAAAGATTATCTCGACGATGCTGGCGGAGGAGTTGAGTCTGGAGGAATGTGTCGAAACCATAGCAGCGACGCTTCCCGTATGCTCGGAGCGCGGTGTCGCTTATGCGACCTTCACCATCATTCATATCAAAAACAATCGGATTGCCGAGTTTATACAATACGACAACCCTCATATTATAGTCATACGCGACAATAAGCTTTGGGAGTACCCGAAAAGAGAGATCAATATCGACGGCAAGAAGATTTACAGGTCGGCTATTCAGCTTCAGGAGGGCGACATCTTCGTTGCAATAAGCGACGGTTGTGTTCATGCCGGAATCGGTGCTAACTACAATTTCGATTGGAAGCGGGAAGATATAGCGTCCTTCATGGAGGGGCTATCTTACGGCGGCTATACCGCTAAGACATTGTCCACGGTGCTGATAGAGGAATGCGACAAGCTTTACGGGTATCAGCCGAGCGATGATGCCACCGCATGCGTCGTGCGCATCAGGAAGAGAGAGCCGATGAATATGCTCTTCGGACCGCCTTCAAATCGCGATGACGACAGGCGCATGATGTCGCTGTTTTTCTCAAAGGAGGGCAAGCATATCGTCTGCGGCGGAACAACTGCCAAAATCGCTTCAAGATATTTAGGCAAAGAAATCGAGACAAATCCCAATTACAGTTCCGGCAATCTGCCTCCGATTGCGAAGATCGAAGGCGTCGATCTCGTTACGGAAGGCATAATCACTGTTAATAAGGTGCTCGAATATGCAAAGGATTATCTGGGAGAAAATAAGTATTACGAGCATTGGAATTTCCAAAAGGACGGGGCATCGCTAATATGCAGGATGCTCTTTGAGGAGGCGACGGATATAAATTTCTATGTGGGCAGAGCCGTCAATCCGGCTCATCAAAACCCCGAGCTGCCCATCAACTTCAATATAAAGATGAATCTGGTCGAGGAACTGGCGGATTGCCTCAGAAAAATGGGGAAGAAAATTAAAGTAAGTTATTTTTAAGAGGAATAATCAGGTAATTACAATGAGAGAAGTTTATAAGAACATTTTTTTGGAAGAACTTTCGCTTCCGAACAACCCGCTTAAATATCTGAACTTTTTTATTATTAAAGGTAAAGATCGCTCGATGGTCGTGGATTGCGGATTCAATACGAAGGAGACGAGGGAGAGGATACTGGATATTTTCGAAAAACATTCTCTGGATTTCAATAGTACCGTGCTCTACCTTACGCATCTGCATTCGGACCATGTCGGCGCCGCAAGTTTTCTGCAGGAAAAGGGCGTCGAGATATACATCAGCAAAATCGACGGCGATATAGTGAATAACCCGGATCGACAGTGGGCCAGAGTCTACGAAAATGCGATGTTTCAGGGACTGGCGGAGGATAATTTCAAGATTGAAGAGCATCCCGGATATAAGTATGCGATTACGGAGAGGCTGGAATACAAGGAAGCCGTGGTAGGAGAATATATAAATATAGGAGATTACAGCTTCGAAATAATCGATCTTTCCGGGCATACGCCCGGGATGACCGGCCTCTACGAAAGGGAGCATAAGATTTTGTTTTGCGGCGACCATATTCTCTTCAAGATTACCCCGAATATAACCTTCTGGGGTTTCCGGTACGGAGACAGCCTGGGGACATATCTCGCTAATCTGGACAAGGTTTACGATATGGATATAGAGCATCTCTTCTCTTCGCACAGGGATCTGATTGCCGATTACAGAAGTAGGATCGACGAGCTTAAACTGCATCACGAAAAGAGGCTGCAGGAAGTGAGGAAGGCTTTAAAGTTGAAAGAGTATTCAAGTGTGAGGGATGTAACTAAAAATATGCATTGGGAGATAAAGAGCAAAAACTTCGACGAGTTCCCTCAGTCTCAAAAATCCTTCGCGACGGGCGAGGCTCATGCACATCTGGAACATTTGAGAAATTTGGGTGAGGCGGATTACATTCAAAAAGACGAAAAACTGTATTATTATCTCAAGGGTTGAGGACGCATTACGCAAGCGTTTTGCGGCCCGGCGAAGTCGATGAATTAAATGTCGTGGTAAATAGTCGCAGACTTAGCAATGCGGCCGGCAGCCGCGACATTTTGCATTTACTACAAAAAATATTTAAATACTTGTTCTCAAAGTATAAATATGGAGTCTATTGCAACGCATCAGCGCCTTATAAGAAACGGTTTTCCGCCGCTTCGTTTTTCCGTGAATGTCTCCGTCCTACAATTCAAAAGGCATGATTTTGTGGATAGCGTGGCAAAAATTTTAGCGGAAAGTCTCATCGACCCGCAATATATTGAGCTTGAGCTTACCGAAAGCTCGCTCTCCGACAATTTGATGGAGACGGTTGAAAAAATATTGGAATTGAAGGAATTGGGAGTCAGCGTCGCCATCGACGATTTCGGCAAGGGATATTCATCGCTCAATCGATTGGAGGCTATACCTTTCGACAGAATAAAAATAGACAAAAGCATAATAAATAATATTACCTTGAATCCGAAGAGAAGCGTTGTTGTCAAAATGATTATTTCTCTGGCCGAAGCTCTTAAGACTCGTACAATCGTTGAGGGCATCGAGACAAAGGAGCAGTGCGATCTGATGAAGGAGCTTGGCTGCACGGAAATACAAGGCTTTTACTACTCAAAACCTCTTGACATAGACGAGTTGGAGGAATTTTTAAGAAAGGAAATGCAATAATCCCTTATAGGAATTTATTTCGAAATGGATTATCATGCTTAGTATAGCGTGATATTTTGCGGATAATTTTTCATAATTTAAAAGTAAAATACTGTTTTCTTCTTGAGAACTTCACAATTCCCCCTTAAAATATTATTGCATAATTTGTCCTTGTTTAAGCAGAGCTGTGGAGGCTCGATGAGGAAAATCTTCTATAACGCAAATATTATAACCCTGCATGATAATCCCTCCCCGTTTAGCGAAGATTTTTTTAATATGGAGCCGGATAGAATCAGGGATGTGAAGGTAATGCGTACCTACCTTCGCGGAAGATGTGAGTACGAGGTGATTTAATGAAGCGCGTTTGGATAAAGCGCATTTTGGCTGCTTTGCTTTGCATGTGTCTGCTGATTGCGATGAATGCTTGCGGAGCGGGAAAACTTAAGGCCGGCGTCAAAAAGGGCGGCGCCGTGGAAGCCGAAGAGATAGAAGATAAGATCGAGGCTGAAGAAGAGCCGGATTTAGGATTGACGGCCAGTTCTTCGAGCCCCGGTGAGCCCGCCCCCGATGCACAGGAATATTCAAAAAACGGTATTGAGAGGGTCAGCGAGGAAGATCCCGCCTACGGTGATATGCTTCGCATGCTTCCCGTGTTGGAGCAATATCTTGCATATAGGGCAACTTTCTGCGGCGGGGTCGAAGACAAGAATCCGAGCCCTGAGGACTTCTGGACCGTAATGGCGATGGCGATTCATGCCTCTCCGCCTAACGGGACCATAGATAAGGTCGGCATTGCTCATGTTAAAAGGAGCGTTATTGCGGATTATGCTCTCAGTTTGTTCCCGGGAAGCGATTTCAGCGAGGGCCTCCCGTCCCTCAAAGGTATATACGGTGTAAGCGCAAATCCGGGCTCCGAGATTGTCGATATGGATGCTCTGGGAATTGACGCCAACAGGGAGGTTTTGCTCTTCGGTTTAGACAGAAAGATTGGCTGCTATGTGCTGCGGATAAGGGTCGAGGATACCGAGGGAAGTTTATCTATGACGGATTGGGACTGCATGCTCAAGTATCACGAGGACGAAGGCAGGCATGTCCTTCCCATGAAGATAATTAACGCATATTGCATCAATAAGCAAAATTAGCAAGTTATATTTTTTCTCTTTAAAAATTAAAAGAATCGTTCATTTCAAAAGAATAAAGCTCTAAACGGGCGCATCGCCTTTTCCTTCGCAAGTCGGCAGAAGCCGCTTACCATAAGAGGATTACATTTACCGCAAGCTCAATTATTTTCCCGTAAGTTCGTAAAATCAGTTGATTTTGAGAGGAGGACGCAATGTACGAGAAATTATTTCAAAAGGGTAGAATAGGAAATGTGGAGCTCAAAAACCGTCTGGTAATGACCCCCATGGGTACGAATCTGGCGGAGCTCGACGGAACTCCCGGACCCGCGATGCTGGCATATTTCGAGGCGCGCGCAAAGGGAGGATGCGGGCTCATAATGCCCGAGATTACCAGGGTTAACGATCTTACCGGGGCGGGTATGCTCAGACAGCTGTCCGTCACGAAGGACCGCCATATACCGGGACTTGCGAAGCTCGCGGATGTGGTTCACAAGTACGGGAGCAAGATTTTTATACAGCTACACCACCCCGGAAGGGAAGGCGTTTCTTCGCTCATCGGAGGGCAGCCGGTCGTGTCGGCTTCGGATCGCATGTGCATGGTCTCTAAGCAGGAGACCCGCGCCATGACCCTCGAGGAGATTCACGAGCTCGTGGAACAGTTCGCAGACGCGGCGCTTCGCTGCAAGAAGGCCGGAATCGATGGCGTCGAACTTCACTGCGCCCACGGGTATCTGCTGCAGCAGTTCCTCTCACCCTACACCAACAAACGCACGGACGAGTACGGCGGGAGCTTCGAAAACCGCATGCGCATAGTCCTGGAGATAATTGAAAATATTCGCAGGAAGTGCGGCGAAGACTATGTCGTCGGTTGCCGCGTTTCTGTCGAAGAATTCCTGGATAGAATCGGAGTGACGGAAGATTATATACATATTCAGGATGGAATAAAGATAGTCAAGGCTCTCGAGGAGGCGGGAATAGACTTTGTCGATGTCAGCTGCGGACTTTACGAGACCGGAATGACCTGCGTCGAGCCTATATCCTTCCCCCAGGGCTGGAGAAAGGATATGATCAAGGCCGTGCGCAACGCCGTGAACATCCCCGTTATAGCCGTATCCGCAATCAGAGAGCCCGAAATCGCCGAAGCCTTCCTCGAGGGCGAAGTCTGCGACTTTATCGGCCTCGGCAGGGCCTGGCTTGCGGATCCCGAGTGGGGGAGAAAGGTTCTGGAAGGAAGAAGCGAGGAACTTAACAAGTGCATATCCTGTCTTCGCTGCTTCGAAACTCTGCTCGGACTCAATGCGCAGGGCCTGCCCTTCGAGTGCGCGGTTAACCCCGTCACCTGCAACGAATATCGCTACGGAGATCTTAAGCACGATGACGGAGCGCACAAGGTCGCCGTCGTGGGCGGGGGCCCGGCGGGCATGTTTGCGGCGAGAACTCTCGCGCAAAGAGGCATCAAGGTTAAGCTCTTCGAGCGCAGAAACGAGCTCGGCGGCACCGTGAATCTCGCTAAGAGACCTCCTCTTAAGGAACGGATGCAGTGGCTCACGGACTACCTTGCCGGAGAGCTTAAGAGGCTCGGGGTGCAGGTTAAGCTCGGATGCAAGATTACGGCGGAAGAGATCGCTGCGATTAATCCCGATGTGGTAATCCTTGCGACCGGATCGAAGTCCATCGTCCCGGGCTCGATACCGGGAATCGACGGAGAAAATGTCTATACGGTCGAGCAGGCTTTTGCGAAAGAAGCGGAACTTGCGGGCAAGTCCGTGGCGGTGATAGGCGCAGGATTGACAGGCCTCGAAACGGGCGAATTTTTAGGCGCCAAGGGCTGCAAGATCACCTTCGTCGACATGCTCAAGGAAGCGGGAACCAATGCCTACAGAACCAATGTCGCCGATGTAATGAGCAGGCTGAACAAGATGGATGTGAGCTGGTTGCTCGGTCATTCGCTGAAGGCCATAGATGCGGAAGGTGTTACGGTCTCTAATGTCGATACCAATAAGGATGTCAAGATAGAGGCGGATGCCGTGGTCCTCTCCATGGGCAATACCCCCGATCGCTCGCTCAAGGATGAGCTGGAGGCTAAGGGAATCTGCGTTAAACTTGCGGGTTCCGCCATAGCGGACGGCACGATTGCGCCGGCGACCAGAAGCGGCTACGAGCTGGGCGCGACGCTCTTTACAGAGGAGGAGGAGAGCTTCAGAATATCGGCAAAGCAGCTTTCCGATTTCGGCAGAGAGTCGATAATGAGAGATCAGGAGGGTGTCTACCTCGCCTTCCTTACCCACCCCGAAGCTATAAGAAAGATACTTCCTCCGCCTCTGGAGCCTTTCGCGATTCCGGTGGTAACGCTCTCCGTCTGCCACATAAACGACCCGACTTTCGCGGACAATTACTACGAGACCATACTCGGCATCTATGCGAGCTACAAGGGTCAGCTCGGTCTGTACCCCGTGAGCCTTCTGCTCGGAGGTGACGGCCAGGAGATGGCGACGCAGCTCGGAAGGGATAATTCCGCGATTCCCAAGAAGATGAATGCGGAGTTCGTCATAAGGAGAGAAGGGGAGAAGGTGAGTGTAGGAGTCACCCGCAGGGGTGCTCAGATAGTAGATTTGGAGCTGAAAATCGGCGAGTATAACCACCCGCTCACACATATGCTGTATCAGGCGCCCGCACCCGGCAAGACTACCGGAGGAAGCGGATATTACTTCCACTTCGACAGACTGCCGGGAGAGGACGGCAAGTTTACATTCAAGAACACGGGTCTGATGAAGAACTTTTGCGAATATGAGTATAAGTCCTGGGAGCCTGCATTTGTGGAGAAACTTAAGCTCAACTCGAGCTTCGACGATCCCTGGGGATGCCTGCCCGTCAGCAGCATAATCGGCGGAGCATATGCACATAACAATCTGCATATCAAGGCACTTGAATATCTGCAGGATGTGCCGGCGGAGAAGATAATGGATAAGATCCTTCCTGCCTGGTACGACAAGACTGTATTCATGAGAACGGGAAGAAGATAGTAAAGAAAAATTCGGGGGACAATTAAATGTCCTCCGAGCTTATTAAAAGACTTTTTTACCCAGAGTGGAGAGGACTATCTCGCTCGCAAGCTGGGCCGTGCGGTTCTTATCGTCAAGGATGGGGTTGACTTCCACAATGTCCATGGAGATTACCTTGCCGCTGTCTGCAAGGATTTCCACAACGGTGAAGGCCTCCCTTACAGTAAGTCCGCTGTGAACCGTGGTTCCCGTACCCGGGGCGGACTCGGGCGTAACGCTGTCTATATCGAAGGATAGATGTATCCCTGCGGTGCCGCTGCCTGCAATCTCTATGGCCTTGTTCATGACCGCAAGAATCCCCATGCGGTCTATTACATCTATTGAAAGAACTGTTATTCCGGCTTCCCTCATGCGGAGTTTCTCCTTCGGGTCGAACATTCTGCCCGCGATCTGCACGCACTTTTTGGGGTCCACGAAGAAGTGCCCCTGGCCGTAGTCCACCATTATATCCGGTCCGCCTCCGCATACAGCGGAGAAGGGCATGCCGTGCATATTTCCGGTATTCGTACTAGTCTCGTCGTTCCAGTCGCCGTGCGCATCCACCCATATCAGGCCGATTTTTTGACCCTCATGGAACTTGGCCACCGCGCTGACGCTGCCCGCGGCCACCGAGTGATCCCCTCCCAAGAGCAAGGGAAAGGCTCCGTCCTGCAGACTCTTTAAAGTACTTTCGTATATGCGGCGGTTCATCTCCAAAACCTGCTCGTAACAGCGCATATTCGGCAGGGATTTGCCGCGGGGCAGGGGCTCGAGATTGCCGAGATCTCTGTATTCGTAGCCCAAGCTCTCGATCCCCTCGCAGAGCCCTGCGAAGCGCAGCGCCTCAGGACCCATATTTACGCCTCTCTTAGAAGCTCCGAAGTCCATATTTGCACCTAGTATATCTATTCTTTTCTTCATGGATAAATTTCCTCCTTGGCCTATATTAAATATAGCTCCATTTTTATATTTATGCAAGCCTGCATAAATATTCACAAAAACCTCGGCTTGCCATAAGTATTCACTCAATCTTCCCCTCCGAAGGCCTTGCGCTGCAATAGTGCTTATAACAGCAGCGGGGAATATTCGATGGACAATGCCGGGTATTGTAAATATAATAAAGAAGCGCGCAAGTGCTGAAAGCGCGAAGATTTGAAAATTAAAATTATTTTCTAATCTGTTTTTAATCTTCTTTGAATTTGTCTCTCATTTTTTCGGGTTACTATGAGATTGCAAAAGGGGTTCGCGAAAGGGCGCGGACGGAAGATTAAAAACAGGGAGGACAAAAATGGATAATTTCGAAAAAGTTGAACAGCTGGTAAAGAAGGCGGGTTGCAGCTACGGCGAGGCTAAGGATGCGCTCGAAAAGACGGATTGGAACATTCTCGATGCGATTATACTTCTGGAAAACAGCGGGAAGGCTGCAAAATCCAGCGCGAGCTATAGGACTCGCAGCGGAGCCACATATGTGGAGGCGGAAGTTTTAGACAGCGAGGAGGCAGCAAGGAGAAGGCCCGAAGGCTTCTCTCCCTCTGCGAGAGAGACTGCGGGAGGCAGCGGATCGAACGCGAAGAGCGCTTTCAAAAGATTCTGGGAGAAGTTTAAGGAGATCTGTACTCGCAACAGACTTATAATGACCTCTTCTCAGAACAGTGTAATTCTCGATCTGCCCATATGGATACCGGCACTCGCATTCCTGCTCTGGTTCTGGGGCGTATTGCTGGCGGCAGTAGTGGCCATGGCGCTCGGATGCAGGTTTCACTTCACCGGTCAGGATCTGGGGAATCCCAAGGTGAACGAGGCCATGGATGCTGCGGCGGATACCGCAAGCAAGGCGGCCGAAAGGGTGAGGAGAGAATTTTCAGGGGATAATAAGGACGAATCGGGAAGAGATAATGGCGGAACGAATACTCATAATTGAAGATGAGGAAAAGATTGCAAGATTCATAGAACTTGAGCTGCTGCACGAGGGCTACGAG
>CAYFMW010000013.1:29877-38319 GCA_964344335.1 uncultured Oscillospiraceae bacterium
TGAGGAAAAGATTGCAAGATTCATAGAACTTGAGCTGCTGCACGAGGGCTACGAGAAGGGATGCGGTGATGGACAAGGTTCACGGCCTTGACACGGGCGCCGACGACTATATAACCAAGCCTTTCGCGATAGAGGAGCTTCTCGCGCGCATAAGGCTCGTGCTGAGAAAGGCAGGAGGCGGGGGCGCCGCGGCTGATTCAGACCGTGCGCGGCGTAGGCTATGTTTTAAAGGAAGGCGATTAATCTCCGGTTAAGAGATATGGCAAAGAAATATATTCCTAAAAAGAGGATAAGCACGGGCTCTTTTGCACTGAGGATGGCGCTGGCAAATGCGCTGGATATATTGGTCATCCTCCTCTTCGTCGATCTTCTTTTTTTTATGATACTCATCTGGCCGGATCTGGCGCAGGCCCGCGGACCGGAGGAATTCTTCGGGGCCGTCGTACCTCTCCTTAAAGATGTTTTTTCCGGAAGAAATTTTGCCCTGCTTCTGCAGGTGGAGGGCATAATCGTTCTCGTGAGCATATTTTCCAACACATTCAAACTCAAGTCGCAGTTGAAGCCGCTGGACGAGATGGCCGCGGCCGCGGAAGAGCTGCTGAATATGGATATGCTCTCCGGGGAGCGTTTTCAGAAGCTCGAAGAAGCGATCGAAAGCTACAGTCCTTTATCGGAGGGCAAGGGCATATCGACGGGAGATAACGAGTTGGCCGGTTTGGAGAATGCCGTCAACAAGCTCGTAGATCGCATAAGGGCCTCCTACAAGCAGCAGGCCCGCTTCGTGTCCGATGCTTCCCACGAACTTCGCACGCCGATATCCGTAATAAGGGGCTATGCGGATATGCTGGATCGTTGGGGCAAGGATGACGAGAAGGTTCTCAAGGAGTCTATAGATGCTATAAGAAGCGAGACCGCGAGCATGCAGAGGCTTGTGGAACAGCTCCTGTTTCTTGCGCGGGCCGACAGCGGTCGTCATCAACTCGAGATGAAGGATTTCAATCTTTCCGATCTGGCGCTCGAGGTCTGCGAGGAGTCGGAGATGATAGACTCCGGCCATAGATATATCTTTCGCGGAGAGCGGGATATCAGGGCTCGCGGGGATGTTTCGATGCTTAAGCAATGCGCGCGCATACTCATGGAGAATGCAAAGAAATATTCCCCCGAAGGCGGGGAGATAGTAATCAAGGTCTTTCGGCAGGGCGAGCGACCGGCGTTTTCAGTCCAGGATAGCGGCATAGGAATAAGTGCCGAGGAAGCTCCGCAGATCTTCGAGCGCTTTTATCGCGCGGACGATTCCCGCTCCAAGCAGAGCGGCGGCAGCGGACTGGGGCTTTCCATCGCCAAGATGATAGTGGACAGGCACGGGGGGAGCATAGAGGTTGTCTCCCACAAGGGAATCGGGACAAGGATGACGGTAGTTCTGTAGTCTGAGGAGGCATGCCGTGTGCGATAAATTTTACTATCGCAGAGTAGATAATCCATGGTATTATACATAAGATTGCATCAAATGCGGCGAGGCTTCAAAAAAATCGCGGCGCAGCCGCTCAAAACTATTTTATAAGGACATTTGTCAATGCAAGACTGGATAGTAAATGTAATGGACCAGTACGGCTACATCGGTGTGGCCTTGCTGATATTGATTGAAAATCTCTTTCCCCCCATCCCTTCGGAGATCGTTCTGACCTTCGGGGGCTTTATGACGACCGTAACGAGCATGAATATGTGGCTGGTCAGCCTCTTTGCGACCATCGGTTCTGTCGCCGGCGCGGTTATACTTTATTATGTAGGCCGCCTCGTATCACCACATAAGCTCGGGCTCTTCGTGGACAAATGGGGGCATATACTCAGGGTAAAGAAGAGCGATTTAAAGAAGGCGGACGATTGGTTTGCCGGTCGAGGCAAGATAACGGTCTTCTTATGTCGATTTATACCCGTCGTGCGCAGCCTCATTTCGATACCTGCGGGCGTTGCGCGCATGAACCTCCCGGCCTTCCTTTTCTGGACGACTCTGGGCACGGCGATATGGAACATCGTTCTGGTATATCTCGGGGCTCTTGCGAGAGAAAATTGGCAGCTCATAAACGAGTATGTCAGTACCTATTCGTATCTTATCTGGATTGTGATAGCCGCAGTGCTGGTAATCTATCTGCTTGTAAAGCGTTTTAAAAAGAAGGCGGAACGGAAAGATTCCGAGTGAGGCTAGGCCGGCGGCCTGGGCCTTCCCCATACATCTTCGATATGGTCGACGGGCGACCAGTCCTCTATCGGATTTCCGAACAGAGTCAAATGCTGCAGGTTTTTAAGCTCGGCAAGTGGCGTTATATCCGTGATTTGATTTTCCGGAAGGTCCAGCGTCTCTAAATTCGTGAGCTTTGTCAGGGGCTGCAGATCGCTTATCGCGTTGACTGCCAGTCTCAAACTTTTAAGATTCGTCAGATTCTCAAGCGGGCGAAGATCCGAGATTTGATTGTAGTTCAGTGTCAGATCTTCGAGCTGAGTCATTTCCGACAGAGGACTTAAATCCGCAATCTGATTGCCGGCGAGGTTGAGCTCCTTTAGATTTTTCAATTCAGTCAGGGGCGAAACATCGCTGATCTGATTGCCACATAGAATAAGTCTTTCGAGGCTTGAAAGCTTTTTCAGAGGGTTGAGGTCGGATATATTTTTCTCGCTGAGATCTAACTCTCTGACATCGGCATTTAAATCTATAGACACATCGCCTATTACGATGACATTTTGCGCCGGATTTGTCGTATCCTGCGGCTCCTCAGTCGTAGTCGTAGTCCACGCCGTATTCCCAGGCCTTGGTGTTAAACACGCCGCTCACCGAGAGCAGGTAACATTCCTTGCCTTCTATCTCCACAACATCCACACAGGTAATAAACATGGGCTCGCTATCGCTGTAGTCCGCGCCTTTGTTCAGCCGCTCTTTTAGCACGAGGTCGTAGAGTCCGCTCGCCGCTTCGTAGGGGCTCATGTATTCTCCGGGGTCGCCTTCCAGGAGCGAACCTTTGAATATGACCCCCTCGGCGATTGCCTCGTCGACCATCCAGTCGCCGTCGCCGGGTTCCGTAAGCTCGCCTGACTGCGCGTCACTTTCGGCCTGCGCATCATCTCCGGGCTTTGTTTCGTCGCAGGCCGTCAGCGATATTGCTAAAATAAGTATAAGTAGCATCGCTAAACAAGTCTTGTTTTTCATTTTAACCTTTCCTTAATAATGTCGAACCCCAATCAGCAAAATTAAAGTTAGAATAGAATATGTGAGCGCTGCGAGTGACAATAGTGCCGATACTGCTGTTAGGATTTTAAACAATACTTTCCTGTTTTTTCGATGTATTGAAAAGAATAATATTGTCATTATTGAGCATATTACAAAAGCCAGAGCCGTAGATCCAAATTCCATATATTAATTTATTTCTCCATGTGTATATAAGTTCGCCGAATTGTCAACTCGCCGCTGTAAGCTTAGCGAATGCTGATATGTCTTTTAATTATATCAATTCGCGACAGATTTTTGTGGCCTGCTTATGCTATAATTAAAAAAGCTATATATCAGACAAGTGAGGTAAGCGATGGATATTTTTAAAAAGATTGAGTTCTTTCTTAACGAAATCCATAAGGACGAAGTAGTCAATTATCCTTTCTATCTTTTCGGATACGAGGAGGGTTACGAGAAGGTCCCCTCATATAACAACGGCTATCTGCCGTTCTACAATGCCGAAGACCTTAAAATAACCGAACATTTTCTTCCCTTGGAGAACACATTAAATAGACCGAACATAAAGAGAGAGGTCACCGAATATATCGTAATTCACGATACGGGGATGGCCCATCCTTCGGCGACCGCCAAAGGCCTTGATGAATATCAGCATATTGCAACGAGACAGGCCTCATGGCATTTCAGCGTGGACGACTACGAAGCCTATCAGGAGCTGCCTCTGGACGAGGTTGCCTGGCATGCGGGCGACGGGGACACTCATTATCCCGAAACATGGCTCAACGAGAAGGGCTTTCATCTGGGCGGGGGCAATCATTCGGGCATAGGAATCGAGACCTGCATCTATCAGGGAATCGATTTTACCCGCGCGATGAGGAATGTGGCCAAACTGACGGCGAATTTGCTGATTAAATTCAACTTATCGACTAATGCCGTTAAGCAACACAGCGATTTTTCCGGCAAGAATTGCCCTCAGACAATGAGGACGGCGGGGCGCTGGGACGAGTTTATGCAGCTGGTCAATCTGGAGTATTATAAGAGCACGAGGCTGGCGGATGTGGATTTTGAGTTTATAAGCCTTAATCCCGAGTTTCTGGACAACGAAGGATATGTAGTAAAACATCCGAAGCAGGACATGGTTGTAACTTATGAGGTTGAAGTAACCCATAATGGCGAAATAAGAAGGTATCAGTATAAGACAAAAATCAAGAAATTGTCAGACAGAAGCTAAGCAAATGAACAAGTATTTTTCTTCCAAAAGAAAGATGATGCGCTCGCTGATTTCCGGCATAACGGCCCTCTGCCTTGCGCTGTCGATCTTTGTTGTGCCGATTTTTGCGGAAGGCGCGGAGCCGAGCGAACTTCCGTTAAACTATTCGGGGCGCTACTACGAAAAATTTTCAATTTCGGGGAATACCCTCAAGCTCGGCGGAATTCCGAAGGCCTCTGAATACAACTATATTTATTTTAGGATTAGAAATTATGCCGAGGAAGTGGTGTATAAAAATATTTCGCCCAGAGGAGCTGACGGCTCGATAAGCTATGACATAAGCGCAGTGCCTCCCGGAGACTATATGGTGGAAATCTTCAACAGCTCGGTGAGGAATCCGGAGGGCGGATGGTACACATATTTCTACGATGTAAAAATCCTTACAAAAACCGCTGCAGGCGGATACTTTAAATACGGCGAAGCGCTCGAGCTGAACGCGCAGCAGGAGGCGGCTCCGATCAGGGATTCGCAGGCGATGGAATATTATCTTGCGGCCGGCACGAGAATTCAAAGCGACGATCCCGCAATAATGGATCAGGCCTATCAGATTACCGCGGGATGCGAAAGCGATCTCGATAAGACCATGGCGATACATGACTGGGTTTGCAATAATATTTACTACAACAACGATGCACTTTACGGCCGTGAGCCCTACGGCGATGTATCCGCCCTGGGCGTTCTTGCGAGCAGACGCAGCGTCTGCGAGGGTTTTGCAAATCTTACCATAGCGCTTCTGAGGGCGGTCGGAGTTCCGGCGCGCAAGATTTCGGGCTATGCGCTCGGGGTAGGCACGAGCGGCTGGCCCGCGGGTTTCTTCGACGGCCCCCCCCCATATGCATCCAACCACACATGGCTGGAAGCATGGGTCAACGGCCGCTGGATTATAATTGATCCGACCTGGAACACTGTAAATGAATACGAAAACGGGCAGGTTCAGGATGACGGAGGCCTTAGAGATTACCTGTATTTCGATATTTCTCCGGAATTTTTCGCCTTCAACCATGCCGCTACGCAAAGCGAATACTGGCAAAAGGCCTCTGCCGCGAAGGAGCGCATATATCTGTATATCAATAACCCCATGATGCAGACTTCCACTGAAGGATGGAAGAACCTCGACGACAGAGGAACCGCACCCGTAATACGAAATGGTCGCACACTCGTTCCCGTGGCTCTGATAGTTTCGCAGATGGGCGGGGTTGTAACATGGGATGGTAATGAGCGGAAGGTTAGCTGCGATATCAACGGCCATTTTGTGGAGATGTGGATAGACTATAACAAGTATTATATCGATTATCAGGAGTATACATTCGATGTTGCGCCTCAGATTATCAATCAGCGGACGATGATACCGCTTCGCGGACTTTTAGAACCGCTCGGCTGCATAATAGGCTGGGAGGCTAATGTCGACGGCTGGCCCGGACGCGTCACGATCGATTATTATAAGTAAAAGATTCGTGATTCCTCACGAGAAGGGGCTCGCGAATTTGCAACTTGCTAAAAAGCAGAGATGCCGGAATTGTCCGACATCTCTGTTTTTAATACCGCCCGAAGTTCTGCTTACATACCGAGGAAAAAGCTCGCAACTTCGAAATAGACAATTAAAACAAATGTATCGACGATTGTAGTAATCAGCGGCCCCGCCATTATTGTGGGGTCGATATTTATTCTGTCGGCCGCCAGCGGCAATATTCCACCGATAACCTTAGAAAGAACGATCGTCAAAAGCAAGGTGATGGAGACGGTAAGGTTAACCTGTATGCTCACGGCGTCCAAAGCGAACATTCTGATCATATTGACGAGCACCAGAGCCAGGCCCGCGATCGTGCCTATCCTGAATTCCTTGAAAATGACTTTGAAGGCGTCTTTGTAATTGACCTCTCCCGAATACAGAGCGGTTATGATCGTCGTCGAGGACTGCGCGCCCGCATTCCCTCCGGAATCCATCAGCATGGGTATATAGGCCGTAAGAATTACGCTGGTCGCCAAAACCGCCTCGTATCTTTGGATTATAAAGCCGGTTAAAGTCGCCGTCAGCAGACATATTATGAGCCAGGTCGTCCTGTCTTTAGCAATTTGAAAGCTTGATTTTTCCCAGTATACTTCGTGAGAAGATTCCGTAATACCGTGAATGTTGGCGATATCTTCCTCATACTCGTCGTGCAGTATATCGATCGCCCACTCTGCCGGCACCAGTCCTATCAATCTCCCTTCGGAATCTGTAACCGGAATCTCCGATAAATCGTATTTGTATGCTATTTTGGCGACTATCTCCTGATCATCTCTTGCGAATACGCTCGCCGTAATCGGATACAAGATTTCTTCTATATTCTTGTCCCGACTTCTTAAAAGGTCCGCCAAATAAACATATCCAATCAGGACCAGCGACTCATCCGTAACCCAGATTTGCTCCAGCCTGTTGGCATCCAGCTCGGATTCCAGCACCTTATTTATAGCGGCGGACGCCTCGATGTTTCTCTTTACTGAAAGAAAGTCGACCGACATGACGGAGCCGACGCTCTCCTTAGGATAACCGAGCAGCTGATTGATTATGGGCCTTCTCTGCGGATCTATATAATGGTTCATCAGCTTTCTGACCATGTTTGCGGGAAGCTCCTGAAGCGTGTCGACCAATTCGTCCTCGTCGAGTTCCTTAATCAACATCATTATCCTCTCGTCGGAGAGGGACTCAATAATTTGAATCTTGTTCTTTTGAGGTAGAAGTGCAAATCCGTCGGCCAAAAGATCCTTATTCAGGAGCTTTATCCATACGGCCAGCTCCTCTTCCTGCAGTTCGACGAGCTGCTCGGCCAAATCAACAGGATTCAACTTGTTTATTTTTTCCTTGATTGCCTGCAATTCCATTGCATCGTACATGACTTTCATCTTTACATACCTCCTTCCCTAAAAAGGGCATAAAAAAACCGCTTTAACTGACTTGAGTCTAAGCGGTAATTCGGGCATGTAAGAACAGGCTTATTTATCCAAGTGAATATCACATGGATTTCGCAAGCTCAAAAATGCGCCTAAATTATCGCAAAGATCGGAATTTAGATTATTCCTACCGCAAGGGTCTTCAGAATCCATGCTATTACACCTCCTTGATTCTAAAATTTTGCAAAACCAAATAATATTAGCATATAAAAGTAATTAAAGCAAATGCCGAGATTCCTCGGCATAGTTAAGTTCGGAATATAGGGAATAGCCAGAGGCTCATCTTAAGCTTCCCATAAGTTTGCGGCCAAAGCATTCTTTCTCAGAAATTCTTCCAGGGCTTCGGGCGGCAGGGGTTTGGAGAAGAGGCTCTCCGTAATCTCCAGCTCGATGTATTTCGGGTCCACCCCGCGGGCCTTTATGATATTTGCGACAGCGGAAATAAATTCTTCCTCTTCGAATTGCACCACCGAAAGGTTTGCGGAGACGCGGAGCGGCGCAAAGCCCTTTTCGATTAGTCTGTTATGCTCTTTAAGGGATTCATCCAGCACCCAGAGCCCCACTTCATAAATCAATCCGGTCTGCTCGAGTATCGGTATAAATCTGAGCGGAGGCACTCTGTTGCTGCCGTCGCTCGTCCACCTGAGCAGTGCCTCAAGGCCGGCAACCTTTCCGCTCTCGCAGTTGATCTGCGGCTGGAATTCCAGGAAGAAATCATTGTTTTGCAGAGATTCGAACAGCCTGTTGGTGTAGACGGTATTCTCCTCGATATTGCTGCCCAGTCGCTCCGTATAGAAGACGACATCCTCATTGCTGTTTAGAGCTTCGAAGGCGGCCAAATCGGCATTTCGCAGGAGGGTGGAGGCATCCTTTCCGTTTTCCGGATACATCGATATGCCTATCAATTCGAGTATTGAACTTCGAAGTAAGAAAGAACTTATCGAGCGTTTTATTGAGCAAGTCAATGTATCGACCAAAGTGGATGAGGATTGGCGTAAATTCCTCCATGAGCGTAAGGAAGCGG
>CAYFMW010000014.1:0-37154 GCA_964344335.1 uncultured Oscillospiraceae bacterium
AACCCTGCGGGCGCTTCTGTTTTGTCTGCTATACCAGTTCGAGATATACGACTTCCGCGACATCTCCCTGACGCGGTCCGAGCTTGAGTATCCTCGTGTATCCGCCGTTGCGCTCCTCGTACTTGGGCGCTATCTCTTCGAAAAGTTTTGTAACGACATCCTCGTCCTTGATGTATGCGAGGGCCTGTCTTCTCGCATGCAGACCGCCCTTCTTGGCGATCGTAATCATCTTTTCAGCTTCCCTTCTAGTCTCCTTGGCCCTGCTGTCAGTCGTCTGAATGCGGCCGTACTTGAAGAGATCTGTAACCAGATTTCTGAGTATCGCCCTTCTGTGAGCCGACTTGACTCCCAGTTTTCTGTATCCGGTCATTTGCTCCTCCTATTCATCGCTGAGCTTAAGGCTCAGTCCTAATTCATCCAGTTTGTGCTTCACCTCGTCCAAAGACTTCTTTCCGAGATTTCTTACCTTCATCATCTCGGCCTCCGTCTTACCGATGAGTTCCTCGATGGTGTTGATGCCCGCACGCTTGAGGCAGTTGAAGGAACGAACCGAAAGTTCGAGTTCCTCAATGCTCATCTCAAGAGCCTTCTCCTTCTTGTCCTCCTCGCGCGCTCTTAGCATCGGGCTCCTGTCGCAGCCCTCCGAGAGGCCTATGAAGAGCTCCAGATGCTCCCTCATGATATTGGCACCTATCGCAACTCCGTCCTCGGGACTGATGCTTCCGTCCGTCCAGATTTCAAGAGTAAGTCTCTCGTAGTCCGTCACCTGACCGACCCTCGTGTGCTCCACGAGATAGTTGACCTTCTTCACCGGAGTGTAGATGCTGTCTATGGGAATCTCCCCGATCGGCGTGTGTTCGTCCTTGTTCTGCTCCGCGGGCACATAGCCTCTCCCCTTGGAGATGTTGAGCTCCATTGAAAGGCTCGCACCCTTTTCCAGGGTGGCGATATGAAGCTTGGGATTGTGAATCTCCAGGCTTCCGTCGGAGATTATATCCTCCGCCAGCACCACCTTGGGTCCGCTCGCGTTTATTATCGCGCGCACCCAATCCCTGCCGTCGAGCGAAAGTGAAAGCTTCTTGAGGTTCAGTATAATCTCCGTCACATCTTCCTTGACGCCGGGGATCGTCGAAAACTCATGCAGTATTCCGTCTATTCTCACCGAGGTGACGGCGGCACCCGGCAGGGAGCTGAGGAGCACCCTTCTGAGGCTGTTGCCCAGCGTCTGCCCGTAGCCGCGTTCGAGGGGTTCAACTATAAATTTGCCGTAACCCGGATCTTCTTCCGAGTGGATACATTCGATGTTCGGCTTTTCGATTTCTACCACTTGTAATCCCTCCTTAATTCTTAAAGCTGTATCTTCTTTTAAAGCTCATTACTTGGAGTAGAGCTCGACGATCATGTGCTCTGCGACCGGCGTATCGATCTGATCCCTCGTCGGCAGCGACAAAATCCTGCCCTCCAGCTTCTGGGTATCGATACCGATCCACTCCGGAGTGCTTATCGTCATTTCCCTTATCTCCTTGAACTTGGGAGAAGAAAGGCTCTTTTGCTTTACAGCCACCACATCGCCGGCTTTAAGCTGCATGGAGGGAATGTCGGCCTTCTGTCCGTTCACCCTGAAGTGACCGTGAGTTACCAGCTGGCGAGCTTCCTTCCTGGAAGCCGCAAATCCCATCCTGAAGACCACATTGTCCAGCCTCGTCTCCAGCATTATCAGCAAGTTGTCGCCCGTAATGCCCTTCTTTGCGGCAGCCTTGGAGAAGAGATTCCTGAACTGAGCCTCCTGAAGCCCGTAAAACCTCTTGGCCTTCTGCTTCTCCCTCAGCTGATTTCCGTAGTCGGAACTCTTCTTCCTGCCCTGGCCGTGCTGCCCGGGAGGATAGGATCTCTTATCCAGCGCGCACTTGCCGCTGTAGCACCTTTCACCCTTCAAAAACAACTTCTGCCCTTCTCTTCTGCAAAGTCTGCAGGAAGGCCCTGTATATCTTGCCATATTTTCGTACCTCCCCTACTAAACTCTTCTTCTCTTAGGCGGCCTGCAGCCGTTGTGAGGAATAGGTGTAATATCCTTTATCATCGTAATGCTCAGACCCGCAGTCTGAAGCGCCCTTATGGCCGCTTCCCTGCCCGATCCTGGGCCCTTTACATAAACTTCGACCGTCTTAAGTCCGTGCTCCATCGCGCCCTTGGCCGCCGTCTCGGCCGCCATCTGAGCCGCAAAGGGCGTGGACTTTCTGGAACCCTTAAATCCCAGCGAACCCGCGGAAGACCACGCCAGCGCGTTTCCGTTGAGGTCCGTCAGGGTTACCAGTGTGTTATTGAAGGTGGCCTGGATGTGAGCCTGGCCGCTTTCGATGTTTTTGCGCTCTCTTCTTTTTTTGCGCACAGTTCTTTTAACTGCTGCCATTTAGCTTACCTCCTTACTTACCCTTCTTCTTGCCGCGTCCGACCGTCTTCTTGGGACCCTTGCGAGTGCGGCTGTTGTTCTTCGTATTCTGACCGCGCACGGGCAAGCCCCTTCTGTGACGGATGCCTCTGTAGGAGCCTATCTCCATCAGACGCTTGATATTCATGGAAACTTCTCTTCTCAGATCGCCTTCCACGATATGCTCGGTATCGATTGTTTTTCTGATTGCACCTACTTCGTCTTCGCTTAGGTCCTTGACTCTCGTGTCGGGATTAACCCCGGATGCCTCCAGAATCTGTCTGGATTTCGCCAAGCCTATGCCGTAGATGTAGGTAAGGCCGATCTCAACCCTCTTCTCTCTGGGCAGATCGACGCCGGCTATACGAGCCATAAATTTTACCTCCTAATATACTGCAACTATTATTTATAATTTACATTCCGTAAAGGGCAAAAATCAGCCCGCCGGAACACAGTAAACCGAAATCAGCCCTGCACCTGCTTGTGCTTGGGGTTTTCGCAGATAATCATGATTTTTCCTCTTCTCTTGATTACCTTGCATTTTTCGCAAATTGGTTTTACTGAACTTCTGACCTTCATTTTAATTCCTCCTCTTGTTAAGGATTATTTATCTCTCCAGGTGATCCTGCCCTTGGTTAAATCGTAAGGGCTGAGTTCCATTCTGACTCTGTCACCCGGCAGTATTCTGATGAAATTCATCCTCATCTTGCCGGAAATGTGAGCCATAACGACGAAATCGTTCTCGAGTTGCACTTTGAACATCGCGTTTGGCAGCGCTTCCAGCACGGTGCCGAATACTTCTATGCTGTCCTTTTTCGCCATTGCGGGCCTTCCTCCTTTGCCTCTAAAGCTTGGTGAGCAGTTCGGGTTCGCCGTCCGTTATGACGATCGTATTCTCGTAGTGAGCGGCGCGCGAGCCGTCGGCGGTAACCACCGTCCAATCGTCTTCCAGCACCCTTACATCGTAGGAGCCGGCCGCTATCATCGGCTCCACGGCTATCACCATCCCCGGCAGAAGCTGCGGGCCTCTGCCCGCCCTGCCGTAGTTCGGAACCTGAGGATCCTCGTGAAGATCCCGGCCCAAGCCGTGGCCTGTGTAATCTCTTATCACGGAGAATCCGTTGCTCTCAACACAAGATTGAACAGCGTAGGATATATCCCCTATCCGCATTCCCGTCCTGCAAAACTTAAGACCCTCAAAGAAGCTTTCTTCGGCCACCTCGATCAGCCTTCGGCTCTGCTCGTCCACCTCTCCGACCGGGTAAGTCCTCGCCGCATCCGAGTAGAACCCTTCGTATATGGTCCCCAGATCGACGCTGACGATATCGCCTTCCTTGAATTTTCTGCCGGAAGGGATGCCGTGTATTACTTCCTCGTTCACAGAGATGCAGACGCTGGCGGGAAATCCTCCATAGCCTTTAAAGGCAGGTTTCATCCCGTGTGCGACTATATACTCCTCGCACCAACGGTCCAGTTCGGCGCTGCTCATTCCGGGGCGTATAATCTCCGAAATCTTATCGAGCATGGCCGCCGTAACGGCTCCGGCTTTCGCCATGAGCTCTATCTCCGCCTTGGATTTCAGAACTATCATCTATAATCTCCAAGTATGGCGCTTATTGCCTCGAAAACCTCGTCCGGGCTTTCGCTGCCGTCTACCGAGCTGAGCACAGCTCTTTCCCTATAGTATTCTATAAGGGGACTGGTCTGCTCCTGGTAAACCCTGAACCTCTCGTGTACGGTCTCCTCGCGGTCGTCGACTCTCTGATAGAGCTCTCCGCCGCAGAGGTCGCATATGCCCTCTACTTTCGGGGGCATCGCTCTGAGATGGTAAGTCTTTCCGCAGGATCTGCAGACTCTGCGACCCACCATCCTCGGCAAAAGCACATCCTCGCCTACCTCGATGTTCAGCACCGAGAGCGGGGAGCATTCGCGCTCTGCGAGAAATTCGTCAAAATATTCGGCCTGGACTATTGTTCTGGGGAAACCGTCCAGCAGGTAACCGCTGCTGCAGTCATCCTGCAGGACCCTATCCTCGACCAATTCGCAGACCAACTCGTCGGGGACGAGAAGGCCCTTGTCCATGTACTCCATCGCCTTTTTCCCGAGGGGAGTGGCCTGCTTCACATTCGCGCGGAAGATATCCCCCGTCGAAATGTGAGGAATACTATATTTTTCAGCTATTCTTGCCGCCTGAGTGCCCTTGCCCGCTCCGGGAGGCCCCAGCAAAACAACGATTCGCTTCATCGGACTTCTCCTTACTTTAAGAAACCGCTGTAGTTTCTCATTATCATCTGCGTCTCGATCGCCTTGACTGTCTCGATGGCGACGCCCACAGCTATTATCAGCGATGTTCCGCCGAATCCTATAGCCAGATCCGACCAGTGCTGAAGCAGTATGGGAAGGCAGGCGACCAATGCCAGGAAAATGGCGCTGGCGAATTCGAGCCTGGAGATGACCCTTGCGATGTAAGTTGAAGTGGGCTTGCCCGGTCTTATACCGGGTATGAACCCGCCGTTGGACCTCAGATTGTCCGCTATTTCCACAGGATTGACCGTCATGGTTCCGTAGAAATAGGTAAATCCGATAATCAATATTACATCCAGTATCGTATAAATCCACACGCCGGGAGTGCCCTGAGTCGTCAGATACTTCTGAACGAAAGCGGCAAATCCGGTGCCGGGCCACATGTATGCAATCGTCGCGGGCAGCTGAAGCAGCGAGATCGCGAATATTACCGGCATTACGCCCGCCTGGTTGACCTTCAGGGGAATGTGCGTCGACTGACCGCCGTACATCTTCCTTCCGACCACCCTCTTCGCATACTGAACGGGGACCTTCCTGGTTCCCTCCTGCACCAGCACTATGCCGACAACTACGGCGAGCGCAAATATGGTAAACAGGAGGACGCTGATTACGGACACCTTGCCCGCAATCAGATTGCGGACGATGCTGTTAACCGTCGTGGGTATCCTGGATACTATTCCCGCAAATATTATTAGTGAAATACCGTTGCCCACGCCGTTATCGTTTATCTTCTCCCCGAGCCACATCAGGAACGCCGTTCCCGCGACCAGAGTAAGCACGATTACTATCTTTACGAAGACGCTGTTGTCGGTGAGCACATTGCGGAACATTCCGAAGGTGTAGCCGACCGCCTGTATGAGAGCGAGCACTATGGTGATGTATCTCGTCCACTGAGCAATCTTTCTCTGCCCTTCCTGGCCCTGCTTTGCAATTTCCTCGAGCTTGGGTATGGCCACGGTCAGCAGCTGCAGAATAATCGACGATGTAATGTACGGCGATATGCTGAGCGCGAAGATTGTAAAGTTGCTGAATGAACCGCCCGAAAACAGATCGAAGAGTCCGAACAAGCCCGCCTGATTGATGTCGAACATCGCCGCAAGCTGAGTGCGGTCGATGCATGGCACCGGAATATTTGAGCCCAGACGGAAGACCACGAGCATACCCAGGGTATAGAGGATCTTCTTCCTCATCTCGGGTATCTTCCACGCCTGTATCATGGTCTGGATCATTCCCATTAGACCACCTCCGCCTTTCCTCCAGCGGCAACGATCTTTTCGATAGCGCTGTCGCTGAATTTATGAGCCTGAACAGTCAAATTCTTATTCAGCTCGCCTCTGCCCAGGATTTTAATCCCGTCGGAAACACCTTTAGCGAGACCCGCATCCATCATCATCTCCGGGGTGACCGTGGTTCCGTCCTCAAATATATTGAGCTTCTCCACATTCACTCCGACATATTCCTTCTTCCAGATATTTGTAAAGCCTCTCTTGGGAATTCTCCTGTAGAGCGGCATCTGCCCTCCCTCGAAGCCCGGGCGCGTTCCGCCGCCGCTTCTGGAATTCTGGCCCTTATCGCCTCTGCCGGCCGTAGTTCCCCATCCGCTCGCGGAGCCTCTGCCCTTTCTCTTGGGGGCTCTGGTCGAGCCTTCGGGTTTTCTCAATTCATGAAGTTTCATATCTGCACCTCCCTACAGCTCTTCCACTTTCAACAGGAAGGGCACCTTTGCAATGGCGCCTCTGGTCTGCGGCGTATCGGGAAGCTCCACGCTCTGGTTTAACTTCCGAAGGCCGAGAGCCTCGACAACTTTCCTGTGATGAGGAGTTTGCGAGATGGTGCTCTTTATTAAAGTAATTTTAAGCTTTCCCATTTAAATCTCCTCCTATCCCAATATTTCTTCCTTGCTCAAACCTCTCAGCTTGGCAACTTGCTCGACGGTCTTCAGATTCTTGAGTCCGTTGAGGGTCGCATAGGCGACATTCCCGGGGTTGGCGGAGCCCAGAGACTTCGCTCTGACATCCTTAATGCCCGCATACTCGAGCACCGTGCGCGCCGAACCTCCCGCGATTACTCCGGTTCCGGGGACCGACGGAATAAGCACGACCCTGCCGGCTCCGAATCTTCCGAGTATTCTGTGCGGTATCGTCGTCCCTACCATCGGCACCTTGATGAGCGCCTTCTTGGCGTCCTCGGTGGCCTTTCTTACGGCTTCGGGAATTTCGGGCGACTTGCCGATTCCGAGTCCGACATGGCCTTCGCCGTCTCCGACTACGACCGTTACGCTGAATCTGGAAGTCTTACCGCCCTTGACGACCTTCGTAACCCTTCTGATGTTTACTATCGAAGAATCCTTTAAGTCAAGCTTGGATGCATCTATTCTTTGCATATTCATGTCCTCCTTAGAATTCCAGCCCGGCTTCTCTTGCGCCCTCGGCCAGCTCCTTAACTCTGCCGTGATACAGGTATCCGCCTCTGTCGAATACGACAGTGTTTATCCCGGCATCCTTCGCAACTTCGCCGACTCTCTTGCCGACGAGTTTCGCAGCTTCCTTCTTGCTGCAGTCCGCGAGCTGATCCTTAAGCTCCGCATCGAGGCTGCAGGCCGACGCGAGGGTGTTGCCACTAACATCGTCGATAATCTGCGCATATATATTCTTGGAGCTTCTAAACACACAGAGCCTGGGTCTTTCGGGAGTTCCGAATACTGTCTTTCTGACTCTCTCGTGCCTCTTGACACGATTGTCATTTCTTGTTCTTTTCATATCGATAACTCCTTCCTCTACTTACCGGTCTTTCCTTCTTTTCTGCGGATGCGCTCGTAATCGTAGCGGATTCCCTTACCGTTGTAGGGCTCGGGCTTTCTCCACTTGCGGATGTTCGCCGCATGGTTTCCTACGAGGGCCTTATCCGCACCCTTAACGAGGACGGTCGTGGCGTCGGGCACCTCGGTGGTAATCCCTTCGGGATCCGTCATGATTACCGGATGGGAATAACCCAGCTGCAATACCAGATCCTGACCCTTCTTCTCTGCCCTGTATCCGACGCCGGCTATGATGAGTTTCTTCTCGTAGCCCTGACTTACACCGTGAACCATGTTGTTCACCAGCGTCCTTGCCAGTCCGTGCTGCGCATTGGTCTTCCTGTCTTCATCGACAGGAGTAAACCTGATCGTATCACCTTCTATATTTATATCTATCTTGTTGCTCAACTGCTCGCACAGGGTTCCCTTGGGACCCTTCACGGTGACGAGATTTCCTTCGTCGACGATTATTTCAACGCCGGCGGGGACTGTCACAGGCAGCTTTCCTATTCTGGACATTCGTCTCTCCTTTCCTCATCACCAAATGTAGCAGAGCACTTCTCCGCCAACTCCGAGCTTTCTGGCTTCCTTATCCGTAAGAAGTCCGCCGGAAGTGGAGATTATTGCAATTCCCAGCCCTCCGAGAACTCTCGGCAACTGGTCGGCCTTCACATAAACCCTAAGACCGGGTTTTGAAATCTTTTTAAGCCCGCTAATTACTCTTGCCTTATCGACACCGTACTTCATCGTAACTTTAATGGTGCGGCGTGAATCCTCCTCCACCATCTCATATCCTCTTATATAGCCTTCCTTTACGAGAATTTCGGCTATGTTCTTCTTTACCTTGGACGCGGGTATATCTACCGTCGCATGCCCTGCGGTATTGGCATTTCTGATTCTCGTAAGCATATCGGCTACAGGATCTGTCATCGTCATGATTAAGTACCTCCTTTCTCCAATTATTACCAGCTGGCCTTCTTTACGCCGGGAATTTCTCCCTTGTAAGCCAACTCTCTGAAACAGATACGGCAGACACCGTATTTCCTTAAATATCCGTGCGGTCTTCCGCAAATCTTGCAGCGGTTGTAGGCCTGCGTGGAGTACTTCGGCTTCCTCCTCTGTTTGACCTTCAGAGATGTCTTTGCCATCTTGCTCCTCCTCCTACTTCTCAAACGGCATGCCGAGCATTTCCAGAAGCGCATTGGCTTCCTCGTCGGTCTTCGCCGTAGTTGTAAATACGATATCCATTCCTCTTATCTTCTCCACATCGTCGTAGACGATCTCGGGGAAGATGAGCTGTTCCTTAACTCCCATCGAATAATTGCCGCGGCCGTCGAAGGAATTTCTGCTTACGCCCTTGAAGTCGCGAACGCGCGGGAGCGCTATCGAGAAGAGCTTGTCCGCGAATTCGTACATGCGATCTCCGCGAAGGGTTACCTTGCAACCCACGACCATGCCCTCTCTGAGCTTAAAGTTGGCTATTGATTTTCTGGCCTTGGTTATGACCGGTGCCTGGCCCGCGATTGCAGCCATCTCGGCCACGGCCTTGTCTAAAAGCTTAGGATTATCCTTGCAGTCTCCGAGCCCCATATTGAGGGTAATCTTCGAGAGCTTGGGAATATCCATTACATTATCATAGTGAAATTTCTCCTGCAGCGCGGGATAAACTTCGTCGACATACTTTTGTTTAAGTCTTGCTGTCATGGTTTTCCTCCTCTCTCTAATCTATGGTCTGACCGCTCTTCTTGGAATATCTCTTCTTTACGCCGTTCTCTATCCTGTAACCTACGCGCGTCGGGGCCTTGGCCTTGTTGTCGTAGTACATGACATTCGATACATCGATGGGTCCTTCCTGCTTTCTTATCTCGGCGGGAGTACCCTGCTTCGCCTTGGCATGCTTCATTTGAATGTTCACACCCTCGACGATAACCTTGCCTTCCTTGGGCATGGCTACGAGCACCTTGCCCTTCTTTCCCTTGTCCTTGCCTGTCATAACGAGGACGGTATCGTTCTTCTTAATTTTCATACTATGTCCTCCTTACAGCACTTCCGGGGCGAGGGACACTATCTTCATATAGCCCCTCTCTCTAAGTTCCCTGGCGACGGGTCCGAATATACGGGTTCCTACGGGGTTCTTGTCCTCGTTGATGATTACGGCCGCGTTCTGGTCGAACTTTACATAGCTTCCGTCGACCCTTCTGGCGCCCGTGGCGGATCTGACTATTACAGCCTTCACAACCTGACCCTTCTTGACCACTCCGCCCGGAGTAGCATCCTTGACGGCACATACGATGACGTCTCCGATGTTTGCATATTTGCGGCCCGTGCCGCCGAGAACCTTTATGCAAAGGAGTTCCTTCGCACCGGAGTTGTCGGCAACCTTGAGCCTGGATTCGCTTCGAATCATCTTGTGCCTCCTTACTTAACCTTCTCGACCACTCTTACGAGTCTCCATCTCTTGTTCTTGGACAGAGGTCTCGTCTCCATGATTCTTACCTTATCGCCGATCTCACACTCGTTGTTTTCGTCGTGAGCCATGAATTTCTTCGTGACCTTCGTGGACTTGCCGTAAAGGGGATGGCGCTTGGTCTCTTCGGTCGCAACGACTATAGTCTTGTCCATCTTGTTGCTGGTTACGATGCCGACCTCAGTCCTTCTCTTGTTTCTTTCAGACATCTTCGCTTCCTCCTTTCACTATTTGCCCGCGGCGCTCAGTTCCTTTTCCCTGAGCACGGTCTTAACTCTGGCGATATCTCTCTTTATCTCTCTCATCTGGAGAGGATTCTCAAGCTGGCCCGTAACATGACGGAATTGAAGATTGAACAATTCCTTCTTGAGCTTCAATTCCTCGGAAGCGAGCTCCGCCTGACTCATACTTCTTATCTTGTCGATCTTCATTACGATTCACCACCCTTTTCCTGCTCGGCCTTGGAAACGACCTTGCATTTTACCGGCAGCTTGTGAGATGCGAGTCTCATGGCCTCTCTTGCGGCCGCTTCGTCGACTCCGCCTATCTCGAACATCACTCGGCCGGGCTTGACGACCGCCACCCAGTACTCGGGGGCACCCTTTCCGGAGCCCATGCGCACTTCTGCGGGTTTCTTCGTCACCGACTTATGAGGGAATATCTTTATGTACACCTGTCCGCCACGCCTTATGTATCTCGTCATCGCTATACGCGCGGCCTCTATCTGGTTTGCGGTTATCCACGAGGGTTGCAGCGCCACCAGGCCGTACTCACCGTAGGTGATCTTGTTGCCCTTCGTGGCTATTCCCTTCATTCTTCCTCTGTGGAGCCTTCTGTATTTAACGCGCTTCGGCATTAACATAGCATGAATCCTCCTTCCTTATTCTTCTGCGGGAGCGGAGGTTTCCACTTCGCTTACAGATATCACTTCTACTGCAGGCTCCTGGGGCTTTGCTGAACGCTTGCGGGGGTTTACATACTTCGCAGCCGGTTTCTGGTCGAACTTGCCGCCCTTGCGATCCCTTCTGCTGCGGTCGCCGCGGTCGCGATCGCCGCTGCGCCTGTCTCTGTCCCTGCGCCCGTCTTTCCTGCCGCGCCCGTCCTTACGCCTGCCTTCCTTCTCCTCGGGTATGGTCGGGATGAGGTCCTTCTCGAGGACTTCGCCCTGATTGATCCACACCTTGACGCCTATGCGCCCGTACTGGGTGTCGGCCTCGGTAAAGCCGTAGTCTATGTTCGCGCGGAGCGTGTGCAGGGGCACATTGCCCTCCGAATACTTTTCGCTCCTGGCTATCTCGGCACCGCCGAGGCGCCCGCTTACCATAACCTTTATACCCTTGCAGCCGGCTCTCATGCTCCTCTGAATCGCCTGCTTCATCGCCCTTCTGAAGGAGACTCTCCTCTCCAGGGACTGTGCGATGTTCTCGGCGGAAAGCTGCGCATCCAGCTCCGGCCTTCTCAGCTCGACTATCAGGAGCGTAACGCTCTTCTTGGTCATCTTCTCCAGCTCTCTTTTAAGCTGGTCTATACCGTCTCCGCCGCGGCCTATGACCATGCCGGGCTTTGCGGTGAGCACGCTTATGCGCAGTTCGCCTTCGGCGGCTCTCTCTATTACTATTCTGGAGACTCCCGCAAGGTAGAGCTTATGCTTTATGTAATCCCTTACCTTGTTGTCTTCCACCAAATAATCGGCGAAGTTCTTCTTATTTGCGTACCATTTGGAATCCCAGTCTTTTATTACGCCTACTCTCAATCCGTGAGGGCTAACTTTCTGACCCATAATAACCTCCTCCGATTATCTTTCCTTTAAAGTGACACCCAGGTGGCTGCTCCTCTTGAGGATCATCCCGGCTCTTCCCTGAGCCATCGCTCTCCAACGCTTCATCGTCGGGCCCTGGTTTACATATATCGATGCAACATAGAGCCTCGAAACATCCATGTCGTGGTTGTTCTCCGCATTTGCGGCGGCCGACTGCACGACCTTTTCCACGAGCTGAGAAGCCTTACCCGGCGTAAACTTCAAGATGGTCAGCGCTTCCTGAAGGTCCTTGCCTCTTACGAGGTCCGCGACAGGCGCGAGCTTCGTCGAAGACATCTTTACATATTTTGCTATCGCTTTAGCTTCCATTGCCTATCTCCTTCCTATCTGACCTTGGAGGAACCGGCGTGGCCTCTGAATGTCCTCGTCGGCGCAAATTCGCCCAGGCGATGACCCACCATGTCCTCCGTTATGTACACGGGCACATGCTTGCGCCCGTCGTGAACCGCTATCGTATGTCCTACCATCTGGGGGAAGATCGTTGATGGTCTGGACCATGTCTTTATTACCCTTTTCTGGTTGGCAGCGTTCATCTCGTCTATCGCTTTAAGAAGCTTTTCGTCTACGAACGGCCCTTTCTTTAAGGATCTGCTCATCTGTCTCCTCCTTCAACTACTTCTTGCCCCGTCTCTTGATAATGTACTTATCAGAGGGCTTGTTCTTCTTCCTGGTTCTGTAGCCGAGCGCCGGCTTGCCCCAGGGTGTTACCGGTCCCGGTCTTCCTATGGGAGCCTTGCCTTCGCCGCCTCCGTGGGGGTGGTCGACGGGGTTCATCACCGAGCCCCTGACCGTCGGGCGTATTCCCATATGTCTCTTCCTGCCGGCCTTGCCGATGTTTATAAGCTCGTGCTCGTTGTTCCCGACCTCGCCTATGGTTGCCTTGCAGTTCATGGCGATCTTTCTGACCTCTCCGGAGGGCAGCCTCACCTGAGCGTACTTGCCTTCCTTCGCCATAAGCTGTGCGGCGTTTCCGGCCGCCCTGCAGAGCTGTCCGCCCTTGCCGGGCTTAAGCTCGATGTTGTGGATGAGAGTTCCCAGGGGGATATTCTCGAGGGGCAGAGCGTTGCCCGTAACTATATCGGCCTCGGGCCCCGAAAGGAGCACATCTCCGACCTGCAGCTTGTTGGGAGCGATTATGTATCTCTTCTCCCCGTCCGCGTAGCAAAGAAGTGCGATGTTTGCGGACCTGTTGGGATCGTACTCTATGGTCTTGACTGTGGCAGGTATGCCGTCCTTATCCCTCTTAAAGTCGATTATTCTGTATTTTCTTCTCGTACCGCCGCCCCTGTGTCTGACGGTTATGCAACCCCTGTTGTTGCGTCCCGAATTCTTCTTCAGGGTCTTCGTCAGGGACTTCTCGGGAGTGGTTCGGGTAATCTCCTCGAAGGTGGACACCGTCATCCCTCTAAGTCCCGGAGTAGTCGGTTTATATTTCTTAATTCCCATTGTTTAATCCTCCTACTTTAAAGTCCTTCGAAGAACTCGATGTTCTTGCTGGAATCGGAAAGAGTTACGACCGCCTTCTTGTAGGACGGCGTAAGTCCTGAGTGAAGCCCGGTCCTCTTCTTCTTTCCGCTATAGTTCATGACATTCACTCTTATTACAGTGACATCGAAAGCTTCCTCGACAGCCGCTTTAATCTCCGTCTTGGTGGCATTCTTCGCCACTTTGAAGGTATATTTCTTATCGGCGGCCGCGTACATGCTCTGCTCGGTTATGACCGGGCTGATGATTATGTCGTAAGGAGTCTTCATTGTGCGTACACCTCCTCGATTTTCGCAACCGCATCCTTGGTGATGATGAAGCTGCCGTGATTTATTATCTCGTATACATTCATCTGTCCGACAGTAGTCGTCTGCACTCCCGGCAGATTTGCGCTGCTCTTGATGACATTTTTCTCGACTTCCGCGGTAACGATGAGGGCCTTCTTTTCGGCCTTTACGGCTTCGAGTATCTTTATCATTTCCTTGGTCTTGGGCTCGGCCATCTCGAGCTTATCGAGCACGATTATATTGCCTCCCAGAACCTTGGAAGAAAGAGCGGAAAACATCGCGAGCCTGCGAAGCTTCTTGGGTACGGTGTACCTGTAGCTCCTGGGCTTGGGTGCGAATGCTACTCCGCCTCCGACCTGGCTGGGATCTGTCGAGCTTCCCTGCCTGTGGCGGCCCGTACCCTTCTGTCTGAAAGGCTTTCTTCCGCCGCCGCGCACATCGGCGCGAGTCTTTGCGGACTGGGTTCCCTGCCTGCGGTTGGCCAGATGATTCTTTATGACCGCGTGAACCGCATATTCGTTGGGCTCTATTCCGAATATCGCATCGTTGAGCTCTATGGTGCCGGCTTCGTCACCGGTCTGCGTAAGCATCGTAATTTTTGCCATTTGACTTCCTCCTTTCCAAGCTCCTTACTTGCCCTGTCCCTTGACTGCATACCTGATGCGGAGAAATCCGCCCTTGTTTCCGGGGACAGCGCCCTTAACGAGTAGAAGGTTTCTGTCTGCAATCACTTTTACAAGTTCTAAATTCTGTATGGTTACGGTATCTCTTCCCATCCTTCCGGGCCCCTTGTTTCCGGGGAAGACCCTGGAAGGATATGTCGATGCCGCCAATGCTCCTGCGAGTCTCTTGTGCTTCGAACCGTGGCTCATCGGACCTCTTGCGTGTCCGTGTCTCTTGATGTTGCCCTGAGTTCCCTTGCCCTTGGAGGTGCCCGTTATGTCGAGCTTTACGCCCTCCTCGAAGTCCGCGACGGTAACCACCTGTCCGAGCTCGTACTCTTCGCCCTCTTCCAGTCTGAATTCCGCAAGATGCTTCTTGGTGTCGGCTCCCGTCTTTTCGAAGTGACCCTTTAGGGCCTTTGTAAGCCTCTGCGGCTTCTGGTTTTCAAAACCGAACTGCACGGCCCTGTAGCCGTCGTTTTCCTCGGTCTTCAGCTGGGTAACCACGCAGGGGCCCGCCTCTATGACCGTTACGGGAATTACTTCCCCTTCTTCGGAAAAAATCTGGGTCATCCCGACCTTTTTTCCTAAAATACCTTTCATCTTTTCCTCCTGTTCTTACAGCGGATTACTTCCTGTAATCATACTAAGTACACGGTAATCTATCGTCCGGTTTGTACTTACAGTTTGATTTCGATATCCACGCCTGCCGGCATATCGAGCTTCGTGAGCGCATCGATGGTCTTCGGCGTAGGGTTGAGGATATCTATCAGTCTCTTGTGAGTTCTCTGCTCGAACTGCTCTCTGCTGTCCTTATCCTTGTGAACCGCCCTGAGGATCGTTACAACTTCCTTCTCTGTGGGAAGCGGGATGGGTCCGCTGACCTCTACGCCGCTCTTCTGAGCGGTATCCACTATCCTCTGCGCGGAAAGATCCAGCGCCTTGTGATCGTAAGCCTTGAGTCTCACTCTGATTTTCTGACTACTCATACCATGTTTCTCCTTCTTCGTTTGCTGCGGAGCTTTCTCCGCTCTTTCGCACATTTTCGCCGCTTCTGTGCGAGGCCTTTTCTCGCTTTCGCTTGAGATTTCGGGCTTTTGCAACTCTCCGAGATTAGCACACGCTTCCGTGTGTTCCCATGCCTTACTCTCAGCGCAAAACTGCGAGAACTCCTTCGCCGGTCTCCAGGGACCGACAATTCTCGGCAGAAATTCCCAGACGGCTCTGCAACTTTCTGCTTCTTAGCTCGGATTTTCAAGGCTTTTCGGCCTTTTTCGCTCCAAAGCAAGCCCTAACACTATACAACAGGCTCCAGAAACATGCAAGCACTTTCAAGAAAAAATCTGAAAAATTTTTAAAAAAATTTAAAAGCCCCTAAGGCTTGTCTTTTAAACACTTGGCTGTTTTGAAGATTCCGGATTTTCGGAAAAATCACGACAACGCTTCCTTGCGTTTCTTTTTTGTCTAAATATAGTGGCGGGTCTTGCCCGCCACCACAATATCTTGATTTTATCCCAGCTCTATATCCTTTGCAACCCCCATCGCGCGGCGCTCGAGAGCGGGGCCGATTCCGGAATAAAGCAGCTCGGGATCTTCCTCATCCGCAAGCTGCGCGCTGCAGCCGAGTCGGACATGTTCGAGGTCCAGCTCGACATCCTTCAGCTCCACCCGGGCGAAAGCTTCGCTGCCGGCCAGGAAATTCTTATCGTAAAAATCGAAGAATTCCATAAGCTCCTCGCTGCTGAAGTTTATGGAACACAGAAATTCCATCAGCAGATGCAGGGCGCCCTCGCCTTCGGATCTCAGGACCAGCGTCTTCCCTCTCGTCCTGCTCTTTATATTCGCAGGGCGGCTCATGCGGAAGGCTGCTAGCTCCTCTCTCAGCGGCGCATAGTCCTGCGCCAGTATCGATGCCTCCGCAAAGCCCGGGTCCTGCCCGCAGCTTATGCTGCGAAGGCTTATGCCCGGCGCATTCGGAAGAGGCTTGCTAAGCTTTTTAAAGATGTCGAAGTTTATTGTCTTCACTTGTATATGTATTCTTCTCCGAGCAGCTCGGTGGTATCCTTTACCGCCTTGTCGGCCCTCGCCTTGTGGCCGCTGGCGATTAAGTCCTCGTTATTTTCGTAGCCCTCCGTAAGGGGTATTACAAAGTAGGCATTCTTGCCGTCCTTGCGGTACTTCTCCACCCAGGTGGGTATGCACTTTATATCTACACCCGAGATTTCCCCGGTGGTGATATCGTAATCGAGGTCCACGCAGGCTATTATGCCCTGCTCCGTGTATTCCGCGCTCGCCGTATATCCCTCGAGGGTTTCCGCGCGCTGGTTGGAGATTAAGTTCCCCATCGAGTAAAATATCGGAACCTTCTTTATCCATGTTCCGGGCTCGCCGCCTGCGGCGTCCGCCGAATCCGCCGGATAATCCACCTCTATTTCCACTGTCTCCACAGCCTGTACCACATGCGGATGAGATGCGAAGATGATATCCGCCCCCGCTTCCGCCGCCCAATGCGCCATCTGTATCTGTCCTTCGCTCGGCTTTCTTCCGTACTCCATGCCCCAGTGGAAGTAGGCTATTACGATCTGAGCGCCGCGATCGCGGCAGCTCTTAAACTCCGCGGCGATATTCGCGCGGGCCTCGTCCGTGCCGTAGGCAAGAGTCTTATCCGTCGCATAAGAATTGATGAAATCCAAAGTGGACGCAGAGATATTGCTTCCGTTTATCGAAGGATTGCCGTTGCTGTAATAGGTAGTCTCGTAAGTATAGGCGACTATTCCGACCTTTATGCCCTTAACATCTATTACCGGAGAGCGCTCTGCGCCCTCCTTGCGCGAACCCACCGGCAAAACCCCGGCTTCCGAGAGCGTATCTATGGTCTTTTCCACTCCGCTCGTCCCCGTGTCCATCATGTGGTTATTGGCAGTGAAGCCCACATCGAAGCCCGCCCAGGCGACAGCTTCGGCAAGCTCGCGGGGCGTATTGAATATGGGATACCCCTGATATTCGCGATCCGGGTTGAAAGTGGTCTCGATATTTGCGAGAGCCAGATCCGCGGACTCTATGTAGGGCTTTATATACTTAAATGACTCTTTAAACTCATATGTCCCCGAAGCGGAATCGTAGGCCGCAAGCAGCTGAGGCTTGTGGACCATAACATCGCCCACGCACATAATCGAAAGATGCACGGGGTCGGGCTTTGGAGGTTCAGGCGGCGGCTCGGGCTTTACCGGCTCTTTTGCGGAATTATCCGGAGGTCCGGGCGTATCCGCCGCGGGCTCCTTGGCGGGCGGCCGTAAAAAGGCCGCGGCAGCGACTATAGCCACTATCAAAACAAGGAAGATTGCAAACCTTCCGTAGTTAATCTTAAACTTCTTTTTTCTGTCGTATCTGGCCATTTTGCACCGTGTCCGGCATTACAAAGAAAACATATTCGTAGCTTCCACGCTCTTTACATCCTCGGGGAACTGCTCCTTGAGGTAAGCCTCTATGCCGTGCTTTACGGTCATCTGAGCATGCGGGCATCCGGCGCAGCGTCCCTGAAGCTCCACCTTGACGACACCGTCCTCAAAATCGACGAACTTAACATCTCCGCCGTCCCTCTGAAGGTAGGGTCTTACATCCTCCAGCGCTTTCTTTATAGTTTCTTTCACTCTTTATCTCCTCTCAATTTATCTTATAATAAGCTTTATTCATTTTAATCTATATCCGGCGTGCGCTCAAGCTCTGCAGGCAGGATTTATATCTTTGCGCACCCGCCGGCGAGCGGCTTTAATTTATGGACAGCTTATAGGCCACAACGGGTCCCTCGAGCGTCAACATCTCTATTACAACATCCTTTATGGGATCTCCGTCCGAGTTCATGCTTATATAACCGGTGGCACCCTCCATGTTTCGTATGCTCTTGAGCTTGCTCGCAATCGCGACCCCGTCGTCGCTGCCGTCCGCGCGCTTAATCGCCTCCAGAGCCAATAGGTATGCGTCGAAGCCCAGAGCGCAGGCTTCGTCGGGGACCGCATCCGCACCGTACTTCTCCGCGTAAGCCTCGTTAAAGCGCTTAGTCATGGGCGTAGCCTTTGCGGAGGGTTCGTAGTCCTGGACATAACAGATTCCGTCGAGGTAAGCGGGGATTTTGGCGTTTCCGTTAGCGCCGCTCCCGTTCTTCTCGGCCGAGGAGGCTATGTCCGCCCACTTGGAGCTTCCTATCCAGTCCAGGGAAAGCTCCAGCTCGCGAGCCTGCTCCAGCAGCCTTCGGCCCTCTTCGGCGGTAGACGGGAAGAATACCGATTCGCAGCCGGTCGCGGCCAGCTCCGCGAGATAGCTCGAAAGGTCCTTTTCGTCCGCCGGATACTTTATTACGGATACGCATCCGGGGGTACCCGTAAGCTCGACCATCTTATCCCTGAACTGCTCCATCATCCTTGCGGCATAGTCGTCGCCCTCCTCTATAAGGCAGGCGGCGCAGCCTCTTCCCAGCGATTGCACCACATACTTCGCCGCGCTTATGCCCTGGTAAGCGTCGATAAAGCAGGTTCGGAAATAGAACTCGTTCGTCTGAGTAATCAGCGGATTTGTGCAGGTCATGCATATCGAAGGCATGCCGGCGGCCTCGAAGATATCGCTGCCCGCGAGCGTAAGCGTGCTGATGGCGCTGCCTAAAACCAGGTCGACATCCTCGTCGACCAGACGCTGCGCCGCCTTCTTTGCCATGTCCACATCGGACTGATTATCCACGAAGAACAGGCTTACAGGCTTGCCCATCACCTCGGGGAAGAGCTCGTTTGCAAGCTTTATCCCGATAATCTCGCTCTCCGCATCCTGTGCATTCTTGCCTGTAAGGGGCTCAAAGACACCTATAGTAAAGGATTCGACATCGGGTTTTTTCTCGAAAAACTCCGCATAAAAATTATCGTATGTCTCGCAGCCGGAAAGCGCAAAGACCGCAATCAGGGCCAGCGCGAAAGCCGCAATTCTCTTAAACTTCCTCATCTATATATATCCTCTTAAGATCGGGACTCCCTGTAAGCGCGAGCATGTTCGGATAGCGAATATCGAAATCCAGCACATCGCCGGGGTTTATGTCCTCCTCGCAATCTTCAATATCTAAAATGCTATGGTCGGAGGAGTAGCCTATAATCTCCGCGCCCGAAAGCCTCGGCAGCAGCTTGCAGGCATCCCCCGCATCGGCTCCGCCTATCGCAAGGAGGGCCCTTCGCCTCATCCCCCTGTCCTCGTACTGCGGCACATCGCCGAAGGCATTTATGCAGAATTCACCCTGAGGATAGCTCGGCTTGGTCTTTACCTCCAGAACCTGAGCCCTCAGGGTAATAACATCCGTATAAAGGTAATTCATATCCTCGATGCCCCAAAGATAAGGCAGATCGTATGCCGGACAGATTCCCTCGCCTATCCGCAGATGATTTATTCCCTCGGGCATCTGCCCATCGTTGACCAAAACGAAGCTGCTCGTTGCGCCTCCCGAAACTATCTCGAGCTCTCTTCCGATGCGCTCCTCAACTTCGCGCGCAATTTCCAAAAGTTCCAGCATCTTTTCCCGCGTGGGCCGTATGGAGCCGTAGCAGCCCAGATTGACCCCCACCCCCGCAAGGCGCAGAGAGCGAAGCTCCCTCTCCACCCGCAGGCAGACCTCGATCATCTCTTCCTTATCCCAATAACCTTCGCGAAGATCCCCGAGGTCCGCCATCACAATAACATTGTGAGGCTTTCCGGCCTTCTTCGCCTCCTCGTCGATAGCCTCCATAACGGAAAGCTCGCTCTGAAGCGAATAATCCGCAAGCTCCGCGACATCGGCGGCCTCGCAGTGCTGCGCGATCCTAAGCAAAACGAAGGGCAGGTCTATGCCCGCCTCCTTCATCCGCCGGATCTGGCTGAGGCGACTCGTCCCTATCTGCCGCGCGCCTCCCTCTATAAAGCAATCGACCATCCTCAGATCCGCCCGAAAGCCCTTTACCACGCCGCAGAGCTCTATGCCGCTTTCCTCGCAGCGCCCTGCGACCTCCCGGACATTGTGCCGAAGCTTCGTCAAATCTATAACGAGCTGAGGATACATCTCTACCATCTCTTAATCTTTCTTGTCGTCGTCTTTTCGAAGCACTCGTCCCTGAGCGTAAAGCGCCTTACCCTCTTATATAGAGGCATCTTTTCGTTGCATTTATCGACTTCCCGCTTAATTAGAGCGCGCAGCGCTTCGCCGCTTGGCGAGCCCTCGGCCTCCAGCTTTTCGGGATTCGGATAGATCTCGGCGCAGACTATCAGGTCGGACTTTCCTTCGTCCTCGATTCCCCTCACCACGACCTCCTCTATGTAAGGGCTCTTGAGCAGGTAATACTCCACCTCCTCGGGGAAGATATTTTTGCCGTTCTTGGTGACGATTACATTCTTCTTGCGGCCGGCCAGATAGTAATATCCGTCCTTATCCGCATAGCCGTAATCCCCCGTGCGCAGCCATCCGTCTTCGCTGAGCACCTTCGCGGTCTCTTCCTCGTCCTTGTAATAGCCGAGCATCACCGAATCGCTCCTGCAGAGGAGCTCCCCTATGCCGTCGCTGTCGGGGTTGTCGATGCGGATCTCCGTGCCCGGAAGCGGAAGCCCCACGGAGGCATGCTTGGGCGCATACCAGGGGTTTAGAGTTATTATCGGCGAGGTTTCCGTCATGCCGTAGCCCTGCACCATCGTTATGCCCATCGCATTGAAGTTGGCTATAACGGTGGGGTCCGAAGGCGCACCTCCCGCGATAAGCAGCTTCGGCGTACCGCCCAGCGCCTCGTGAACCTCCCGAAAGAGCCTCGCGGTCCTTCGCTGGACCTGCTTGTTTATATGAGAGAGCGCCTTTATCATCTTGAGCGCCGCCCTCATCTTATCGGCCTTTCGGGTCTCCTCCGCCTTCTTCCAGATCTTATCGTGTATGCTCTCGTATATAAGAGGCACCGCTATAAGGTAGGTTATCTTCGCCTCCTGCATGTTCTTGCTTACATGCTTAAGGCCTTCGCAAAAGGCCAAGGTTCCGCCCTGATGCAGCGAAGTCAGCACATCCGCGGTAAAGCCGAAGCAGTGGTGCATCGGAAGCAGCGAAAGCCCCACCTTGCGCTCGAAAAACTCGGAGGCGTTCATATATTCGAACAGCGCCGATACATTGTATGCGACATTCCTGTGGCAGAGCATTACACCCTTCGCAAGCCCCGTCGTCCCCGAGGTAAATATGAGGATGCAGAAATCGTCGGGGTCTATCGGAAGCTTCTCGTAGCGGTTGAGGCCCATCTTTGTAAGCTCCGCGCCCCTTGCTATGAGGGCTTTAAGGGACTTCAGATTGCCCTCGTTGCTCTGCAGCTCCATGGAAATAAGCTCTATGTCTTCCCTGCCCTCCAGAGCCTCCCTGACTTTGCTTTCCACCTTGGACGAATAGATTACCGTGCTCACATCCGCCCTGTCGATGAGGGCCGAAATTTCCTGCACCGGGAGCTCCTTGTCCAGAGGAACTATAACTCCGAGCCCGCAGGCGACGGCCATATAGCTGACCACCCATTCGTAGCGGTTTTCTCCTATGAGGGCTATATGCTTGCCCTTATAGCCCGCCTCGAGCAGGGCGTTTCCCAGATTGTTTACATCTTCGTGAAATTGATTGAAGGATATCGGCATATATTCTCCGCCGAGCTTTTTCTTATACAGATATGCCGTCTTATCGCCGTAGCTCTCCGCGGCATAATTCACCAGATCCCTAAGATCCGTTACAGCTCTCAACATGTTCTGCCTCTCACCGTCTTTCAAATTATGTATAAACTTAAACACGTTTTCTCTATCGGGATTTTAAGTCAGCGACCCCATGCAGATTTTATCGCATGCGATTGCGGCTTTAAAAGCTTCTCCAATTTTTATCATATTTTTGCCGAATATACAAGTCCCGGCAGGCTGTGCCGCCGGGACTCGGGCTTTAACTTAACTTGCTATGCCTGAGCTATTTTGCCTCCTTGGGCTCTAAATAAATCACCTTGCGAGGGCAGGCCTTAGCGCAGAGGCCGCAGTTTACACACTTCTCGACATCGATTACGGCCAGATTGTCGACCACATGAATAGCATCGAACTTGCAAGCCTTTTCGCAGAGCTTGCAGCCTATGCATCCGGCTTCGCACACCGCCCTTACGCCCTTGCCCGCATCCTTGCTCGAGCAGCCCACGCTTACGCGGCTGGCCTTGGGGACGATTTCGATTATATTCTGGGGACAGGCGTTTGCGCACATTCCGCATCCCACGCAGCTTTCCTTATCGACCTTGGCAAGACCGTTGCATATCTCGATCGCATCGTACTGACACACAGCCACGCAGTCGCCCATCCCTATGCAGCCGTACTTGCAGCTTCCCGGACCTCCGAAAAATTGTTTTACGGCGGCGCAGGACGCGAGGCCCTGATAATCCATCTCGGGCTTTGTAACATCGTGGAGGCCCGAGCACAGAACCCTGGCAGCCATCGGGGCGCTGCTCTTCGCATCGACGCCCAGTATGGAGCAGATGCCCTGCACAGTCGCCTCTCCTCCGGGTATGCACTTATTTGCCGGCACGCTCGGGTCGGCAGCCAGAGCCGCCGCGTAATCGTCGCAGCCCGCAAATCCGCAGGCGCCGCAGTTGGCCCCTGGCAGGACTTCGCGTATAAGAGCCTGAGTCTTGTCTACCGGAACCGCGAATTTATTCCCGACGAAGGTCAAGAGGATAGCGGATACCAGTCCCACCGCTACAACTACCGCTACAGGTATTATAAATTCCAACATTATGAGCCCTCCTTACATCCCGCCGAAGATATTGTCTATCATCCCGGAGAATCCCATAAAGGACAGACTCAGGATGGATGCGGCGACGAGCGTGGAAGCCACGCCTTGGAAGGGCTTAGGATAATCGTTCGTCTCGATCTTGCTCCTTACTCCCGCAAAGAGGAACATCGCAAGAAGGAATCCGACACCGGAGCCGAAGGAGTTGAGCAGCGAATTTACGAAGCTGTATCCCTCGTCGATGTTCAGAACGCATACGCCCAAAACCGCACAGTTGGTCGTTATAAGGGGAAGATATATGCCCAGCGACTTATGCAGAGCGGGCATGCTCTTCTTCATGAATACTTCTATCATCTGCACCAGCGCGGCTATCACGAGGATAAACAGCGTTGTTTGCATGTATCCTATCCCCAGAGGGTCGAGGATTAAATGCTGTATGGGCCAGGTCGCGGCCGTGGACAGCACCATTACAAAGACGACGGCCAAAGACATTCCCATCGCAGAATCCAGCTTCTTGGATACGCCCAGGAAGGGGCATATGCCCAGGAATCTGACGAGAACATAGTTGTTGGCGAGAACCGCCGCCATAATGATCATAAGCATCTCTTTCATTATTCAGCGCCTCCTTCCTCAGCCTGGCCGCAGAGCTGTGCAGCGGCACATCCCATGCACTTGTTTGCAGCCCTCTTCTCCTTAGCCTTGCCCTTTGTCAGTTTATTCATAAGAGCTATCAGGCATCCGTAGGTGAAGAATCCGCCCGGAGCCAGTATAAATATGCTCATCGGAGTTATCAGGTTTGCAGTGACGGTATAGCCGAATATGGTTCCAGCTCCCAGGAGCTCCCTTATGGAAGCCATCAGGGTGAGGGTCACCGTGTAACCGAGCCCCATCCCCAGTCCGTCCAGCATCGAATCGAAGACGCTGTTCTTGTTCGCAAATGCCTCGGCACGGCCGAGAATTATGCAGTTTACGACTATCAGCGGTATGTAGAGTCCCAGAGACTTGTTGAGCTCCGGCAGATAGGCCTGAAGCAGGAGCTGAATAAGCGTAACAAAGGTTGAAATAATTACTATGTAGCAAGGTATGCGAACCTTGTCGGGTATTATCTTCTTAAGGGCCGATATCATTATGTTTGACCCCGTCAATACCAAGGTAACGCAGAGACCCATGCCTATGCCGTTTATAGCCTGGGTCGAAAGCGCCAGGGTCGGACATGTTCCCAGAATTAATACCAGGATGGGGTTCTCCTTGATAAATCCGTCCAGAAAAACGCTTGCTTTGCCGCTTTTCATCAGATTCCACCTCCTATCCGTGCATACTGATCCAGCGCGGCCTTAACCGCGTTGAAGACAGCCTTGGAGCTGTAAGTCGCTCCGGTAACGGGCGCCACATACGCGGCGCTCGAATCGTTCTTATCGTTGGTTATGGCGCTCATTCCCAGGAATTCATCCGTGTAGGAAGGAGCGGTCGCCTTGGAACCCAGGCCCGGCGTCTCGTTGGACGCATCGGTAACCTTTACTCCCAAAATCTTGCCTTCCGAACTCAGACCGACCATCACCGTTACGGGACCTCCGAAGCCCTTGGTAGTCGCGGTTATAGTGTAGCCGCATCCGTTGTCCGCCCTGTATGCCTCGTCCACGAATTCTACCAGCTCGATATTTTTGAGCTTCGTAAAGCTGTCGGCCTCCGGCAGAACTTCCGCCCTGGCCTCGTTAGCGTTCTTAATCGTTATCTCGTCGATTATCGGCTTGGTTATGCGGTAGGTCGCCGCCAGCAGCATGGAAGCCACGAGGCAGATCGATACCAGAACTATGGTCGGTGCGAACAGATCTTTCTTACTTGCCTTTTCCGCCATTATTTTGCACCACCTTTCTCAACGCCGTTTATATGCACACGCGTCCAGTTGTCGATGTGCGGTGTAAGAATATTCATCAGTAATATTGCGAAAGATACTCCCTCGGGATATGCGCCGTAGGCGCGAATCACCATGGTGAGCGCACCGCAGCCTATACCGAAGATAATCTTACCCTTGCTCGTTATCGGGGATGTAACATAGTCGGTGGCCATAAATATTGCTCCAAGAATAACGCCTCCCGCGCAGAGCATAAAGACCGGGTCGAAGCCCATAACCGCCGACAGTATCGCAACAGTCGCGAGGAAGGCCACCGGAATCTCGGGCGTTATAACCTTCCTTAAAACCAGGTATACGCCTCCTATCAGCAGCGCCAGAGCCGAAATCTCGCCCATGGCACCGTTGCGAAATCCGAGGAACATCTCCAGATTGCTCGGGACCTTCTGTCCGTTCGCCAGCAGCGCCAGGGGCGTCGCTCCCGTTACGGCATCCGCCGCCGCCTCGCGTATGGCGAGGCTCATCCTGTTTGTTACGACCCAGTTGCCCATATGGGAAGTAAAACCTATGGCCAGGACCAATCTTCCCACTATCGCGGGGTTTGCAAAGTTCTCTCCCAGACCTCCGAAGAGCTGTTTTACCACGACTATGGCCACGAAGCAGCCGATTATCGCCATCCAGTAGGGCATGCTGACCGAAATATTTAAGGCGATAAGGACACCCGTCACTACCGCAGACCAGTCGTCCAGGGTCTGAGACTTCCCTAAAATCTTTCGCGTAAGCCCCTCGAACAGAACGCAGGCTGCGACGCAGACCGCGGTTAAGGTTAAGGCCCTGAAGCCGAATATATAAATTGCCCATGCAAGAGCCGGCATTAGGGCGATTACGACATCCCTCATTATGCTGCCGGTGTCGGTCGCTTCTATTACATGAGGTGCGGAGCTAACTACTAAATTCGTATGTTTAGTGCTCATCACTTGCTTCCCCCTTCCTCTTTAGCCGCAGCGGCTTCGGCCTTTTCTTTGGCCTTCCTGTCCTCCTCCATGACCCACTGCTTGGCCAGCTTTATCTCGAAGGAGAGCTGCTTTCTTGCGGGGCATACGAAGGAGCAGCATCCGCATTCCATGCAGGTGTAGACATCGTATTCTCTTAGAAGCTCCAGCTCCTGACGCTCCCAGAATCTGGCGAGCCTGGTCGGCATAAGGTTCATCGGGCAGCCCCTTACGCAGCGTCCGCAGTTGATGCAGGCCTTCTCCTGCTCCTGCTTTGCGAATTTTTCGTCGAAGCAGAGTATCGCGCTGTTGCCCTTAACGACTCCGAAGTCGTCTCTGGGTATGGCGCGACCCATCATCGGTCCTCCGAGGATGATCTTCCTAACCTCTCCCGAAGTTCCGCCGCAAAATTCGATTACATCGCAGAGGGGGGTTCCTATGGGAACATCGACATTCTTGGGTTCCTTTATTACATTGCCGTCGACCGTCATACTCCTGGAAACGAGGGGCATTCCGGTGGCGAGATACTGCTGCATTTTAAGAACTGAAGAGACATTGGATACTATGCAACCGATATGTGCGGGAAGCTTGCCTGCGACCAGGTGCCTTCCCGTGCATTCGTATATTATTACGCGCTCCGCGCCCTGCGGATATACCTGGCGCAGCTCCTGAACCTTTATCCTGGGGTCGTTTCCGAGTATGTCCCGGAAAGCCTTAATCGCGTCGGGTTTGTTGGTCTCGATGCCGATTATGCATCTTTCGATGTCGAGCCACTTCAGTATGGCCCTGGCCCCGTCCACGATCTCCTGCGTATGGGTGAGCATATTGCGGTGGTCGACCGTAATGTAGGGCTCACACTCCGCCCCGTTTATGATAAAGGTGTCCACCTTGAGGGGTTCCTTTACATCGAACTTGACGCTCATCGGGAAAGTGGCGCCTCCGAGGCCCACGACTCCGGATTCTCTTACGGCTTTTATAAAGCTCTCCCTGTCCGTAACGACCGGAGGAACTACGCTTTCAGCCTTTTCCTGCTTGCCGTCCGGCGTAATCTCGATGATGGTGTCGATTACTCCCATCTGAGACATCTCCCGAAGTATGCCCGTAACCTCGCCCGACACGCTGCTGTGTATGGGGGCGCCGACATACTTTACGGCTTCTCCGATCTTCTGACCCAGCTTTACCCGGTCTCCGACGGCCACGATAGGCTGACATGGAGCCCCTATATGCTGACTCATCGGTATAAACACTTTCTCGGGAAGAGACATCGGGATGATGTCCTGCCCGGCGGTGTTCTTGCAATGTTTCACACGGACTCCATTCAGATGTTTGCCTGAACTCATTCTACTACTCCTTTATGCATTTAAGCTTTCGCCGGACACAAAAAAACGCGGCGAAACCCACATTATTAAGAATACACCCCGAAATCCGATTTGTAAAGGCTTCCGGGGCCTTTGTAAGCAATCTTTGTTAAATATTTCACTCCCGATTTGCAAATAATATTTCGCTTTCCGGCTAATGGCAAACTTCGCGCCGAGATATTGACGGGAATGATTAAAATTCTCTATGAATGCCTATTCACAAAATGTATATATATGGTTGCAATTAAGGCTTCCGCTTTATATAATATACCAAACAAAGTAAAATTAATTTTTATTACAGAAAACATTGTAGAAAGTTCAAAATTACTTCTTAAAAAAAATATAGATAAACCAGAGCTAACTATCAGAGAGGAGCAACTATTAAGTTTATTTGGAATTGAGAAAGCAACTAAGCACTCGAGGGATTCTTAATAATCAAGTGAAGCCGACTGTCCTTTATCTCTATATCTATGTTCACCTTCAACTCATCAAGAGGACTGGAGTCTCTTGTGTGCAATAGCTCGAGCGCCTGGACTACGGTGTTGTTTATTACAGCGCCTCCGGGATTGTAGGAGGCATCCCAGAAAAGAGGACAGAGGGTTGCGTAACGGAGCTTGTTTGCGTTACAACCCCTCCATCAATCTCGTAGGTATTAACGGTTACGGTCGTATCTCTTCTTTGACCGCTTATGACGACCTCTCTGCCGTCCAGAGCATCGACTATCAGCTCCGCTGCGGAGCTGACACTGCAATAACCTCTGTACTCAAATATGCGCACACCGCGCCACACTGTATTATATCATAAAAGCAAATGCAATCAATGCCTTGTAACAGCTTAAACGGCAAGCTTTGCGATGGATTTGGGGAGAGAAAATATCATGCTGTTAAAAGCAGGGCAATCAATGCCCTAAAACGACGAATTTTGCGCCGGAACTCGTGCTTATATTTCCGTCTTCATCTATGAAGACGGCCTCGTATCCCTCAGTTTGTTCGATCAGCGCCCTGCCCTCTTTTAGGCCGAGCAGCAGGCAGCTCGTGGAGAGAATGTCGCAGTTCTCGGAGAGCGGACCCATTATCGTTACGGAAATTAAATCGCTCTCCACCGGATATCCGCTGCGCGGGTCGAGGATATGGTGGTAAATAATGCCGTCCTCCTCGAAGCAGCGCTCGTAGGTTCCGGAGGTGACGACCGAGCCGCCTTCCACAGTCACGGTTCCTATCGTATCGCGATACTGCAGAGCCTCGCCGCTTCCGCCGCGGGCGGGATCCTCTATGCCGACGACCCAGTCCTTGCCGTCCGGCTTTCTTCCGAGCAGCCTTACATTTCCTCCGAGGTTTACGATGGCGGCCTCGACCCCCGCATCCTCGAGAAAATAGCAGAGCTCGTCCGCTATCGCGCCCTTAGCGACGGCGCCGAGGTCGAGCTTCGTCCCGGGATTCGACTTGTCGATAAAGAAGCGCCCGGCTTCCTCCCGCAATGCGATTGAAGCAAATCCGGCCGTGCCGAGAGCCTCGGCTATTGCCGCGGGGGCGGGAACGGCGGGCTCATCCGCAGAGAAGTTCCAGAGTTCCGTAAGGACACCGACGCTTATGTCGAAGAGGCCTCCGGTGATTTCGGCGTATTCGAGCGAATTTTGCACTATGCGATATGTAAGCTCGCCTACCTCGCAGCCCTTTTCCGAGGCGTTGAAGCGCCCGATGTCGCTGCTTTCTATGGTCCTGGACAGCTGTCCCTCGAGCTCCCTGGCATGCGCAAAAGTCTGGCGGATAATCTCCTCCTTGCCTTCCTCGTATATTGTAATGCTGCAGTGCGTGTTGAGCAGCCAATCCTCGCCGAAACTCATGGCGGAGCCCCGCCTTTCGCATCCGCAATGCGCAATGCTTATAAGGACGCTCATCGCTATGGCTGCAAGTGTTTTGAATTTATGCGTCATAAAGATTCCTTTTTATTAAAAATTAAATGATTTCGAATATGTAACAAAATACTACAGCAGCTGCAATATATCCTGAAATACGCCGTAGGCGGTCTGGACTATGGTCGGGTCGTGCTCGATTATCGTGAGCTTGCCCATAAGGTCCGTCGTTATCGATACCACGGAGGAAGCTCCGTTTACATTCGCATAGACGCTCATCTCGTCGATTTCCTCGGGCGCGACTCTGGCTCTGACGACGCCGCTCTCGTCTATATATGCCCTGCAGGCGAGCTTTATGCACTTGCCTCTGCTTCTGGCATCGTCGAGGGCGGCCTTATCTATCCCCGCAATACCGCGGCGCTCGACATCCTCGAGCCCGAGCTGTGCATCCATCAGGACATTTGCGAGCACGCAGATCTTCGCCGTGGCGTCCCAGCCATCCGTATCCATCGTGGGGTCTGCCTCGACGAAGCCGAGCCTCTTACCCTCCGCGAGGGCTTCCTCGTAGCTCGATCCCTGCTCGAGCTTTTCGAGTATAAAGTTCGTCGTCGTGTTTAAGATGCCTTCTATCTCGCTAACCTTGCAGAGTTTAAGGCAGTGCTCTTTAAGGTTGAATATGGGCGTTCCGTCCATCACTGTGCTCTCGTACAGAAATTTGACCCCCCGCTCCTCGGCAAGCCGTGCAAGCTGCTGATAATGCAGAGCCTCGGGCCCCTTGTTTGCGGAGATTGCGTGCTTTCCGGCGCGCATCGCCCTCGCTATGCGGTCGGCAGCGGGTTGTCCGGTCTTAATATTCAGAGGAGAAAGTTCCACCAAAGCGTCGTAATCGCCGTAAAAGAGCATGGCCTCGGCGCCGTCCTCCGCAAAGTCCGGATTACTGTCGTCAAATCCGCCGAGCTCGATGCTTGCAAGCGCGGCGGCAAAATCCACCCCGTTCGGGTTATAGAGACAGCCGCGGCTTCCGGTAACGATTCCCGTGACTGCAATATTTCTTCCGAATTCGCCTCGCACTTCCTCGCGCTTTTCGAGCAGCATCTTCGCAAGGGCCTGACCGACATTGCCGAAGCCCATCAATAAAATTTTGAAATCCTTCATTCTTATTATTTCCTTTCAGCGCCACGGGCGAGTTGATTGTGATACAATTATCGGTACTGTTAACGCTATGGGTTAGAGAGCATAGAATCTATGAATCATAACGATTCCCTTTTTAAAAAAGCCGATATCATTCTGGCTGCGTTTCTTCTGGCTCTGGCGCTGCTTGTTTTTCTGCTTCCCATGCGGAGCGGCAAGCCCGGCGCCTATGTTTCGATAAGCGTCGACGGCGAAAGCCGCGGCAGCTACCCCTTAAGCGTAGACAGAAGCATTAGAATCGACAGTTCCGAGGGATATAATATCATCGAAATAAAAGATGGACAAGTTAGCGTGGCGGAGGCGGATTGCCCCAACGGGGATTGCATGAGCTACGGCGGAATAAGCAAAACAGGACAAATAATTCTATGCCTTCCCCACAGGCTTGCGGTAACTATAGTCTCTGAAGAAGATGGAGGTCCGGATGCAATTTCCTACTGAAGGCGGCAGAGCCTATAAAGCATCCTTCTGCGGAGTTCTGGCGGCCCTCGGGCTGATATTTTCCTATATCGAATTTCTGATCCCCCTGCCCCTTGCAATTCCGGGAATTAAGCTCGGCCTTGCAAATATCGTGGTGATAGTCGCCCTGTACAGCCTCGGCGAGAAATACGCTTTCTTAGTGAACATCACGCGGATAATTCTCGCCGCCGCCCTCTTCGGAAGCGTATTCTCCGGGCTCTACGCGCTGGCCGGCGGACTTTTGAGCTTCGCCTGCATGGCTCTTCTCAAGAAAGCGGGGGTTTTCTCGGTCGCGGGAGTCTCGATGGCGGGCGGGGTGTTTCACAATGCGGGACAGCTTACGATAGCAGCTCTGGTGGTGGGCAGCGCAAAGGTTATATACTATTTCCCAATGCTGACGCTCAGCGGAATGGCGACCGGCATAGGGGTCGGTGTGCTCGCGCATTTTATATTAAAGCGCCTTAAAGTTTAGTCGGGCTGTCGAAATAAAGCCGACGCCTTCTGTGCAAAGCATGTCCAGGAAGCCGGAGGCAGCGAGGCAGCCTTACAAATATTTTACGCACAATCCTTACGAAATTTATTCTAAGTCTTTGACGCATACCCTTCGAAGCCTTATAATATAACTTGGGTAACTAATTCGACACACTTGGATAGATGAATGGAGGTACAACATGTCTTTTTTTAATAAGTTGATTGAAACCGCAAAGGATCTTGGCGATAAGACTATAGACAAGGCCAAGGATCTTGGCGATAAGGCCGCCGACCAGATTGAGATTCAGAAGCTCAAGGGCAGAATTTCCGCACAGGAAAAGGAAATCGCCGCCCTCTACGCCCAGGCGGGCAAGGAATTCCTCGAGGAGCACCCGGAAGCTGCTGCTGTTTACTTCACCGAAGAGTTGGAGAAGATCGAAGAACTGAAGCTCGATATAACGGCTCTTGAGGCAGAGATCGAGCTCATCAGAAATAAAGATTATGATGCGGAAGAGCCCTGCGACGGGGAATGCGAAGATTGCGAGGAAGAGCCCTGCGAGTCCGAATGCGATTCCTGCGGAGCCCCGGAGGGAAAGAAGATCGTCTGCGACGGCAATCAGTGCACTCTCGTGGATGAGAACGAATAATCCGAGCCCTTAAGACTTTGCTTCAAACAAAGTGACTACAATTTAAGCAAACAAAAACGCGCCGCAAGCGTTAAACCTGCGGCGCATTTTTGTGCAATCTAATCAATCTTTACGAGCTCGTATTCCCTGCTGCCCATTCCGAGCTTTTCGCCGTGCTCAAGACCCGCTTCCCAGCTGGAATCGGGGTGAACCATCCTGAATATATCCCTGTGACCGTGCTTCTCGCATTTCAGCTCCTCCTGACCCGCTTTTATATTATCCCCCAATTTTGAGTTCTCAAATACGGGCTGAACGCTCGCGATATCCGCGCAGGCCTGATCTATCGCCACTGGGTCGAAGCCGGCGAACATGCCGACATCGGGTATTATGGGTGCATCGTTGCAGCTGGCGCAGTCGCAGCTCGGAGAGACATCCCTCACGAAGGATATGTGGAAAGCCGGGCGGTCGTGCACGACTGCCCAGGTATATTCGGCAATCTTGCGGGAAAGCATGTCTTCCGCGGCATCCCACTTCGACTGCATAGCGTCGGTCGGACATATGGATATGCAGCGGCCGCAGCCCACGCAATTATTCTCGTCTATCACCGCCTTGCCATCGACTACATGAACTCCGTCGTGAGCGCAGTTGCGCACGCAGTTTCCGCAGCCGACGCAGCGCTTTTCGATTACCCTCGGAGTGCCCTCACTGTGCATTATCTGCTTGCCGGAGCGGCTGCCGCCTCCCATGCCTATATTCTTCAGTACGCCGCCGAAGCCCGTGCTTGCATGACCCTTGAAGTGGGTCATGGAGATTATTATGTCCGCGTCCGCAATTCCGCTCCCTATCTTCGCCTCCTTGCAATAGACCCCGCCGGGCACCGGAAGCTCCCTCTCGTCGAGCCCCTTAAGCCCGTCCGCAATTATGCACTGAACCCCCGTTGTAAGCGAATTGTAGCCGTTTGCGCTCGCCGAATCCAGGTGCTCCAGAGCATCCTTCCTGCCGCCGACATAGAGAGTGTTGCAGTCGGTGAGGAAGGGCTTTCCGCCGAGCTTCTTTATATATGCGCAGAGGGCTCTGGCCCACTGAGGACGAAGGTAGGCGAGATTTCCGGGCTCTCCGAAGTGAATCTTTACCGCGACGAACTTATCCTTAAAGTCGATTTTTTCGATGCCGGCCCTTTTTACAAGCCGAATCATCTTCTCGCTTAAGTTTTCGTCGCCGCGAGTCCTGAAATCCGTAAAATATACTTTGGGCTTATCCATTGTTCCTTCTCCTTCTGTTAAACTCGTTCCTTATCGCCGCGAAAGTACCCGGCTCCCTGATTATATGAACCCCCGAAAGCGCCATAGCGCAGGCGGTCTGCATCATCTTCTCGTGGGCGTACGGGGTCTTAGTGGATTCCGCAAATTCCGCCGTATGAGAGGGGATATTGACCGGGCTCACAGGAAAATACGGATGTATGGTCGGGCAGACCTGCGACACATTCCCCGAATCCAGCGAGCCGTAATCTTCTCCAGGCTCCTTAATCTTCGTCTCGCCAAGCTCCCGCAGGCTCTTCTCGAAAACATCCGACAGAGCCTCATTTGTGACGAGGTTTTCGTAGCCTATCTCGAAGGGCTCTGTCTTAAGCTCGCAGCCGGTCGCAATCGCCGCAGCCTTTGCACAGTTTTCGACCTGCCCCATCAGCCTGTGCAAATACCCCTTGGTCTCCGCCCTCACATAGAATTTACAGACGCAATGATCCGGGATGATATTCGGAGCAACGCCGCCCTCGCTGATAATCCCGTGTATCCTCGCATCGGGCCGCGTCTGCTGGCGCAGAGCGTTTATATTGTTGAAGGTAAGAATCACCGCATCCAGCGCGTTTATTCCCTTGTCCGCCTCCGCCGCCGCATGAGCCGCCCGGCCTTTAAATTCGAACATCAGGGTGTCCATCGCCAGCGCCGAGCCGCTCTTGTAATAGTATGGCCCTCCCGTCGGGTGGCTCATCATAGCCAAATCTATATCGTCGAAGGCCCCCTTCTTAGCGTAGAGCACCTTGGCACCGTCGGTCTCCTCGGCCGGCGTTCCGAGCACTATCACCCGCCCGCCGAGCTCGTCTATAAGCTTCGAAAGAATTATCCCCGCGGCTGTCGATGCGGCGCCGAGTATGTTGTGACCGCAGCCGTGGCCTATCTCCGGAAGCGCGTCGTACTCGGCCATGTAGCAGATGCGCGGTCCGGGTTTTTTGGACCTGCGCTCCGCCCTGAAACCCGTTTTGAGACCCATATAGGGCTTTTCGAGCTCGAAGCCGTGTTTCCGGAGAATCTGCGCATGAAGCTCCGAGGCGATATATTCCATATTTCCGGGCTCGGGATTCGCGAAAATTGTATCTGAAAGTTCGATTATCTCGCTTTCTATATCCTTGGATATCTCCAATATTCTATCTTTATATTCCTGCATATTTCGTCCTTCTTACATGAGTCAATATCTGAATCTTAGTCCCGCACGGCATCTTCTGTAATCTGCTGCCGCTCTTTTAATAATACAACAAATTCGAGCGCAATGCTCGAATTGTTTTTCAATCGACCTGAAAACTTGGGTTCGTCGATCGCTGATGAATCCGGATAGCCGGAAATCACCGGAAAATTTTACTTTTAGGATTTTATTTTGAGCGCCCTCATGGAATTGAATATCGCAATTATGCAGACACCTACATCCCCGAATATAGCCATCCACATATTCGCCATGCCGAGGGCCGCGAGCACCATCACCGCAAGCTTTACGCCTATGGACATCACGATGTTCTGATAAACTATGCGCATGGTCTTGCGGGAGATCTTAACGGCCAGCGCTATATCCGAAGGCCTGTCGTTCATAAGCACTATGTCCGCCGCCTCTACCGCTGACTGGCTGCCCATATCCCCCATGGCTATCCCGACATCGGCGGCGGCGATTACGGGGGCGTCATTTATGCCGTCGCCGGCAAACGCGACCTTTGCCCCGCCTGCAATCAGCTCCTCGAGCTTCGCGAGCTTATCCTCGGGGCTCAGCTCGGAATGATATTCGTCCACGCCCGTCTGCTCGGCAGCTGATCGGGCGGCGGCCTCTCTGTCGCCGGTGAGCATCACCGTCCGCTTTATCCCGAGGGCCTTGAGGGTCTTTACCGCATCGGCCGCGTCCTCTTTTATAACATCCGATATAATGATGTGGCCCCGATACTCTCCGTCCACCGCCACATGAACCTGCGTGCCGCTCAGGTAGCAATCTTCGCTCTCCGAGCCCACGCGCGCCATGAGCTTCTCGTTTCCGCAGGCCACTTCCCTTCCGTCGACTATGGACACTATGCCCTCCCCGGCATATTCCTTGGCACCCTCGACTCTGGCCTTATCGGGCCTTTTTCCGCTGCGCGCCCTGTACTCGTCCGCAATCGACACGGCGATGGGATGATTCGAAAAACTTTCGGCATGAGCCGCTATATCCAGCAGCTGCGCCTCGTCCATAACTTCGCTGTGAACCGCCTGCACCGTAAACACTCCCTTGCTGAGTGTCCCCGTCTTATCGAAGACCATGGTGTCCGCCTTCGCAAGAGCCTCGATGAAGTTTCCGCCCTTTACGAGTATGCCACTGGAAGAAGCCGCCCCAAGCCCCGCGAAGAAGCTGAGCGGTATCGAAATTACGAGCGCACAGGGACAGGAGACGACCAGAAATATGAGGGTTCTCTTCAGCCAAAGCAGCCATTCTCCGGTGAAGAGCGAGGGTATTAAGACTAAAGCGAGCGCCGCCGCGCAGACTGCGGGGGTGTATATTTTTGCGAATTTCGTTATAAATTTTTCCGCTTCGGCCTTTCTGTCGGAGGCATCCTCGACGAGCTCGATTATGCGGCTGGCGGTGGATTCATCGCTGGGTTTGGTGACCTGTACTTTAAGAAGACCGTTGAGGTTGACCGTGCCGGAAAAAACCTCGTCGCCGGCTCTTACGGAACGCGGAACGGATTCTCCGGTCAGGGCGGCGGTGTCTATGCGGGAATCGCCCTCAAGAACGATGCCGTCCAAAGGAACCCGCTCGCCGGGCTTTATAACGATTATTGAGCCGACCTCGACATCTTCGGGATCCAGCTCGATGAGTTCGCCGTCATCGCCCTGCAGATTTGCATGGTCGGGCATTATGTCGAGCAGCGCGGAGATAGAGCGGCGGGAATTGTCGACAGCCTTGTCCTGAAAGTGCTCTCCTATGCGGTAGAGCAGCATTACGGATATGGCCTCGAGGTATTCGCCCAGGGCGAGGGCCCCGAAGGTCGCTACAACCATTAGAAAGTTTTCGTCAAAAACGAGCCCGTGCGAAAGATTGCGGGCCGCCTTTACGAGCACCTTCCGGCCTACCGCGATGTATATCGCGATTGCAATTATGAATTTCAACATCTCCATAGTAAAACTCTAATCCCTAATGTGCAAAGGACATCAGTTACACAAAATAAATCCTGCGGACTTCGCAGAAAATTCCGTATATCTCGAGTGTCTTAAATATCCTTATCTGGCAGTTATCTTCCAGTCGGGCTCGAGCTTGGCCGCAAGCGCCATCGCCTCGGCCACCACGCCGTCAATTTTGTCTTCGGCGGCTTCGATCGTGAGCTTTTCGGTCATAAAGTTGAGCCTGACCCTGTCCGCGCCTTCGATCCTTGCGAGAGATTCCTCCATGCCTGCCGCGCAGTTTGCGCAGTCCATGCCTTTAACAGTAAAAACTTTCTTCATTATATTTCTCCGTTTATCTACACTGGCCGAGCTTATGCTCCGGCGAATATTGTTTTTATTTTTATATTATACCATAGTTAGTTCTGACTAACATAAATATATTTCGAATTTACTTGAGCATTTCGATTAAATATGCTATCATTTCGTTTGCCGACCTAATTCGGGAGGACGAGGCGCTAAAGTGCCGGGGTTCATGCCCGATGAGTGTGGGGTATTGGCGCAGTTGGGAGCGCGCTTGACTGGCAGTCAAGAGGTCAGGAGTTCAAGTCTCCTATACTCCACCAGATAGGACATCGTATTTTGATCTAATATGGTGTCCTTTTTCTTTTGCGCTTAAATTCTTCTGGATGCCAATAAAACGACTTTACATTAATTGTAAAAACAGTATAATAAATGCAGGGCGAACCTTCTATAATTTTGTAAATTGAGAATAGAAAAGTGAAAAGTGGTGAAGTATATGGCAGAAGATAAATCACTCACAATTGCAGAAAATATAGAAATTAAAAATATGATTTATAGCTAAGTGCTTTATGGGGAGTTGGGTCATGATATCCTTCTGCATTGAATTTATTGATTCCCATATCACACCTCCATCTCAATCTGCGGA
>CAYFMW010000015.1:0-23208 GCA_964344335.1 uncultured Oscillospiraceae bacterium
GTCCCATCCATAGATGTCCTTAAAGAAAGCAAATTCATCTGCCATGCCAAATACCTGATTAATGTCACGCATACCGCTAACTCTTCCCATCGCTCAGTCCTCACAATGTATTGGATTTTGGTGAAGCTGGCGGAGTAGCCGCACTTGTAAAGCAAGCTATAGATGCGGGACATATCGACGGAAGTACAGGAACCCTTTATGGAAAGACTCTCGGTGAGTATGTTAAAAATGCGAGGGTGACGAATCCGGAAGTGATTCGCCCCTTCGACAATCCTTACGACGAGCAAGGAGGTTTGGCAATCCTGAGAGGAAACCTTTCGCCCGAAGGGTGCATCATTAAAACCGGCGCCGTACTTCCCGAGATGCTTGAGCATAGTGGCAGAGCCAAAGTATATGATAGCGAACACGCGTGTTATAAAGGCATGTTGGCGGGAGAAGTTAAGGATGGCGATTGTGTCGTCATACGCTATGAAGGACCGGTTGCCGGTCCGGGTATGCGCGAGATGCTCACAATTACCAATCTTATTCGTGATATGGGCTTGGATAGAACCGTGTCTCTCGTAACTGACGGGCAAAATGGTAATGTCCACCTCCGAATGCAACTAGAGGTGTACTTGCTAAATACGCGGCCCTGACTCTGCCTGCAACGCACGGTGCGAGGATGTGCGGGGATCCTTCATACGAGAACACCCTGATATCTATTCGCGACGAATGAGTAGTTGTAAATGATTTTACAGGAACCTTCTAATGTCGCAAGGAGAATCTTGTGTCAGTCGGTCATCACTGACAAAAGGTCAGTGATGATATAAATGAAAAGCCCCTTGAAAATCCACATTTTACAAGGGGTTTTCATCATTTAATTTGCTGAGGATGCGCGCTCTGCTACTTGGCGCCTTCCTCTTCCGAAAGGCTCTTGTCGCGCAGTTCCAGAAGGGTATCTTTTATTTCATTTGCCATATTCTCGTACTTAAGATATTCCGCGTTTCGCTTCCTGGAATCTGTTGTAGCACTCAGAGTTTTCAGCACGAGATCCTTCTTGCTGGAAGTCGAGTCGAGCTTAAGCGGTGCGGCTCCGGTTCTTGTGCCTTCGATCTCCACGGTGTCGCTGTTGAGTTGGAACCTCATTTCGTTGAAATAGGGTGTGTTGACATAGATGATTACATCGAAGTCGTAGCTGTAGAGAAATCTCGGCGGATTGTAGCTTTCTTCCGTCGTTTTGCCTTCGCTGTCTTTAACCTCGCGCATTATCTCGTCTTCTTCCTCGTCGATTACTACTTCGCAGCCTGTAATCTGAGAATATTTAAGAACATCCGGGTTGCCCGCCTTTGCGCTGCTGCCCGTGCTGACCATGAACATACTCGCTCCCTCATCCAAGAGAACTCGGCCTTCCTCGCCGCCCATGATGCGAGTAATGTTGAATGCATTTACGAGCTGTTGATTCTTTTCTCTATATTCGAGCTGAGCTCTAATCTCGTCGACAGTGCTGCTGCGCCTGTCGGAAAACCACGGCGAGAGTTTTGCGGCGCAGTCTTTGCATAAATTCCCGTCCTGCAACTTGCGATTACCGAACAGTCCTATCTTAGAACCGCAGATATGGCAGATTTTTCTATCAAACAGACCCATTTTTGCTCCTCCTTGAAATCGGATGTAAAAAGTCAAATTTGTTATCTTCCGAGGAAGACAGTTTCTAAAACCTAATTCAATAGTACACTAATCTGCGGAAAGATAAAAGGGAGGATTTGCTTAGCTCTAAAGATAAGAAAACAGGAAATTCTGCGGCTGTATTTTGATCTGCTGTCGTGGTATACTTTACAATTAGGAGGAATATAAAATGGTATCTTTTGAAAATGATTATAATGTCGGAGCCTGCCCCGAAATTTTGAAGAGACTTGAGGAGACTAACTTCGATAAGACAACGGGTTACGGGGGCGATCCCTACTGTGAATCCGCCAGAAAGAAGATAAAAAAGGCCGTCGGAAACCCGGATGCTGATGTCTGGTTTTTAGTCGGCGGAACTCAGACCAATATGACCGTAATTGCGGGTATGCTAAAGCTTCACGAGGGAGTTATCGCCGCCAATAGCGGGCATATCAGTCTGGACGAATCCGGCGCAATAGAATATACGGGACACAAGGTTATAGAATTCCCCGAGCACGACGGAAAGCTCAATGCCGCCGAGGTGGAAAAATATCTCGAGGGATTCTTCGCGGATCCCTGGCACGAGCATCAGGTTATCCCCGGCATGATTTATATTTCCTGGCCGACGGAATACGGCACTCTTTATTCCAAGGCTGAGCTGCAGGAACTGCAGGCACTCTGCAAGAAATATTCGCTTACATTTTTCGTGGACGGAGCCAGGCTCGGATACGGTCTTGCCAGCGATGCCGCCGATGTTACCCTCCCCGAACTCTCCGAACTCTGCGATGTATTCTATATCGGAGGCACTAAGGTCGGGGCGCTGTTCGGCGAGGCGGTAGTGTTTACGAAGGGAAATACTCCTGTTTATTTCAAAAACATCATCAAGAAGCACGGCGGATTGCTCGCGAAGGGGAGGCTGCTCGGAATTCAGTTCGACACCCTGTTTACGGATAATCTCTATATGAAGATAAGCCGTCATGCAATGGAGATGGCCTACAGGATGAAGGAAATTTTCCTTCGCAAGGGCTACGAAATGTACATAGATTCGCCCACGAACCAGCAGTTCTTTATAGTGACGGACGAGCAGGCGGAGAGAATAGGAAAGAAGGTCGCCTTCAGCAATTGGGCCGCCCTCGATGACGGGCGCAAGGCCATCCGTTTTGTGGCGAGCTGGGCGACGAACGAAGAAGACTTAAGAGTTCTTGAAGAAACCATTTAACTTAGAAAGATTATGAACACAAATACGAAAAAAATATTTGCGCTCTTAGTGGCGCTAATAATTTCGCTGAGCTCGCTCTCGCCGAGCTTTGCGGCCTGCACTTACAACTCTTATTACGATTATAAGGAACACAGGGAACTCGAGAGCAGCGATCTTATTTACAGCGGTTTCGATCCGGCAACTATGAACAGCGCTCTTAAGATGATAGAGAAGAATAACAAAGCAGGCGGAGACGAGAAGGAGCTTAGGCAGGCATATGATGAACTTCTAAGAGAATACGACAGGCTCCGCACTCAAAGTGCTCTTATAAGTATACAGTATTATGCCGATGTCCACGACGAGGAGGCGGCTGCCGAAGAACGCCGGCTCAGCGAACTTGCCGTTGAGTTGGGCGACAAATCCATGCTGGCCATAAAATCCATTCTGCAGGGCCCTATGAGCCATGTAATAGCAGATGAGGTTAGTGAGGCCAATCGGGAGTATATCGAAGAATATGAGGAGATGAGCGACGAGATGAAGGAACTCATCAAGAGAGAAACTCAGCTCACTCAAGATTATCATGCCGAGATTTCCAAGGCTCAGGAGGCGGGAGGATCGTACGACGAAATAGTTCAGGCGGAGCACGATGCTACTGCTCCCATATTTCTGGAACTCGTACAGATTCGCGACAGAATGGCCAAGATTGACGGTTACGACAACTACTCGGATTATGCTTACGAGATGTATTACCGTGATTTCGACCCGGAGGATATAGCGGAGCTGAGGCAGGCGGTGAAGGACGAATTCGCACCTCTTGTGAATGAATTCTACTATAAATGGTCGAGCCTTCAGGAGCCCAGAATCGCTCCCGCGGGCGGAGAGAAGATCCTCGATCAACTGGAGCCCGGGATAAAGGGCGTCTCTCCCGAACTTTCAAAGAGCTGGGACTATATGCGGAAGTATCATACCTATGATATCGAAGACTCGGACAGCAAGGCGGAGGTCGGCTTCACGATGAGCCTGCCGGATTACGGTTGCGCCTACATATTCATGAAGCCTTACGGTGGAGTTTATGATTACACGACCATGGTTCACGAGTTCGGGCACTACAACGCGGATTTTCATAATACTGAGATACCGATGTATCAGTGGTTTACCATAGATGTAATGGAGATACAGTCTCAGGGGCTTCAGCTGCTTATGGTGCCGCATTACTCGAAGATATTCGGTGCCAAGGCTACGGAATACATCGAGACTTATGAGCTTACGAATTTAGCTTATTCCGTGACCGCAGGGTTTCAATTCGATGAATTTCAGGACACTATATACAGAAACCCCGATATGACAATCGAGGAAATCGATGAACTTGCGGGCAGGCTGGACGACGAATACAACTCCGGCTACAACTATTACGCCGAGCAGAGTTGGGTGGAGATCAGTCATAATTTCGAGAGTCCAATGTATTACATTTCCTATGCGACATCTGCGCTCGCCGCTCTGGAGATCTACGAACAGTCACATGAGAACCGAGATGAGGCCATAGACTGCTATATGAGAATAAGTGCGCTTCCCACAGAAGTCCAGTTCCAAGAGGCTCTGGAGATAGCGGGCATAAGCAATATGATCGACGAGGATAATATCAGAGCTCTTGCAGAGGCTTATCATGAGAGATATTTCCTCTACGAAGGTGAGGAAAAACCGAACGAAGATGTGGAGCAGCCGGGCACGGAAGATAAAGTGCCGAGCGAGGATAAGGCGCAGAGCGAAGAGCCGGAAGCGAAAGATCCGTTTAAAATTGTAACCAAAATTGTGGCAGCGGTATTTTTAGTTCTCGGCGTGATCTTTGTCATCGTCGGATCCCGTAAAAAAGACAATTCGCATGTTTCGGATAAGGCAGAGATTCCGGACAGCGAAGATACTGCAGTTTCCACAGATATTCAGGAAAGTACGACCAGTTTGGATAATCAGGATGAATAATAATAAAATAGATTACAGAAACAGTTCGGGCCTGAAGATATTCCTACACTACTATAAGCCTCATATTAAGCTGTTTTGTGTGGATATTTTCAGCGCCCTTATAGTGACGGCGATAGACCTGGCCTTTCCCTATGTTTCCCGACAGGCGATGATGAATCTTATACCCGAGAAGAATTTTACAGCTTTCTTCATCGTAATGTTGATATGCATCGCGGCATACATTGCTAAAGGCTTCTTATATTATATTGTAACTCGCTGGGGTCACGAGTTCGGAGTGAGGGTCGAAGCCGATATGCGCAGAGATGTATTTGCGCACATGCAGACACTCTCGTTTTCTTACTACGATGTGAACCGCACGGGCAAGCTGATGTCGAGGGTCATCACAGATTTGAACGAGATATCGGAGCTGGCTCACCACGGACCGGAGAATGTAATACTCTCCGTAATCACCATAGTCGGTGCTGTCGTCATAATGTTCACGATCGATGTAAGACTTGCGACTGTTATGCTCATCCTTATCCCTTTACTCGCTGTACTTATTATGACCAGAAGGCGCCAGATGAGGCTTGCCAATATCGAGGTTAAAGCGAAGACTGCCGAGATAAATGTCGCTATAGAATCTTCTCTTTCGGGCATGAGAACCGCAAAGGCCTTCGCAAACGAGGAGTCCGAGATAGACAAGTTCGCGGAAGCCAACAGGCAGCTGGTTGCGGCAAAGGGCGAGTCCTATAGACAGATGGCTATCTTCCACGGGTTTTCCGAGACCGGGACGACTATAATGCAGGTCTTCGTCGTATTATTCGGAGGCTTTCTTATAATGCAGGACCGCCTCGATTTTCTGGATTTGGTCACATTCACGCTATATGTCTCAACTTTCACCTCTCCGGTTAGAAGGCTCACTATGTTCATGGATCAGTATCTCTCGGGCTCCGCGGGATTCGGACGCTTTCTGGAGCTGATGAGGACAGAACCCGCAATTCAGGATTCCCCCGATGCCGCGGATTTGACGGATGTCGAAGGAAGCATAAGCTTCGAGAATGTATCCTTCCATTACGGGAACGCTGTGGAGGTACTGAAGGATATCGATCTTGAGATTCGGGCCGGCGAGAATTTCGCCTTCGTCGGGGCCTCGGGAAGCGGTAAGACCACCATCTGCCACCTCATACCGCGCTTCTACGATGTAATCGAGGGCAGTATAAAGGTCGACGGAAGGGATGTGCGCAGCATAACTCAAAAATCCCTCAGGGATAACATCGGAATAGTACAGCAGGATGTCTTCGTCTTTGCCGATACCATAATGGAAAATATTCGTTACGGCAGACCCGATGCGAGCGATCTGGAAGTCATAGCGGCTGCCAAGTACGCGGAGATTCACGACGATATAATGGCTTTGCCTTCCGGCTACGAGACCTTCACCGGCGAAAGGGGGGTTATGCTCTCGGGCGGACAAAAGCAGAGGGTTTCCATTGCCAGGGTCTTCCTCAAGAATCCGCAGATAGTAATACTCGATGAGGCCACCAGCGCTCTGGACAGCGTCACGGAGGCTCACATACAGCTTGCCTTCGACAAGCTCTGCGAAGGAAGGACCGCGATAATAATAGCCCACAGGCTCTCCACGGTTCGCAAATGCGATCGGATAGCAGTATTGGATGACGGCAGGGTTGTCGAGCTCGGCAGCCATGACGAACTTGTGGATTTAAACGGAGAATATGCGAGGCTCATACATGCTCAGGAACTCATCAGGAACAACGAAGAAGAGAATTTTAAAACTTGTTAAACTTGCGTTAGCAGTAATAATATTCGCGCTGTTTGTGCAATCGGCCTTTGCCGGTTCGCATCAAAGTGAGCGGCGCATCAGGATACTCTTTACAAGCGATATACACAGCTATCTGTTTCCCGTGCGCTCCAAGATGCAGGGCAAAGTGAGGGAGCACGGTGGTGCTGCAAGGCTCAAGACATTGATAGACCGCTACAGGGACGAAAACAGCGTCTATCTTGATTGCGGCGATTTTTCCATGGGCACTCCGGTGCAGAGCGATTTTGCCGGCGACGCGTTTGAACTTCGCATGCTGGGGGCTTTGGGCTGCGATGTAGTTACATTCGGAAACCATGAATTCGACTACGGAACACCGGGTCTCGACTCAATGCTAAAAGCTGCTGTGTCCAGCGGAGATCGGCTTCCGGCCATCGTGGAATCTTCGATTTCATTCGAAGGAGAGCTGAGCGAGGATCAAAAACTTCTAAAGAATAATTATGACTCGGGACTTGTTCAGCGCGCGATTACTTTGGAAGTAAACGGCATGAATATTACCGTATTCGGCCTGATGGGCGAAGATGCCGTCGAATGCGCTCCGGAGAGCGGGCAGATTTGGCGAGCAGCCAAGGATACGGCAAAATTGATGGTGCAGGAGTACGGGGATAGCAGCGACCTCCTTATATGTCTATCCCACAGCGGAACCAAGGGCGACGGCAGCGAAGGCGAGGATGCGGAGCTCGCAAAAGAGGTTCCGGGCATAGATGTAATTATCAGCGGGCATACCCATAGCGTTCTGAAGCAAGCGGCGTTGGTGAACGGCAGCATCATAGCCAGCTGCGGGGAATATGCCTCCTATCTTGGTGTTATGGATTTGATAATTGCCGAGGACGGAGGCGTCAGCCTTGCAAATTATGAGTTGGTGTCCTGCGATGAAAGCGTGGAGGAAGATCCCGCAATAGCGGAAAAGGCGGAAGCTGTAAAAGCTAAGATCGACGAGGATTATCTCTCGAAGTACGGCTACACCTACGACGAACCTATAGCATACAGCAATTTCGACTTCATGTCCCTTGAGGAGATGCTGGCTTCGCATCAGGAATATAATATAGGTAATCTGATAGCCGATTCCTATATCTTTACAGCCAAAAAGAACGGCATTGAAGACATAGATGTGGCGATTGTTTCGTTCGGAACTATCAGGAGCTCGATACTTGAAGGTCCTGTTACGGCGGCAGATGCTTTCCGGATATGTTCGCTCGGAATGGGTGAGGACGGCTCCGCCGGACATGCTATCGTAAGCGCGTACCTGAGCGGTAGAGAGCTTAAGCTACTGGTGGAGATAGATGCTACCCTCGGTGAAATTAAGGATTATGTAAGGATGAGCTATTCGGGCCTGCATTACAGATTTAACACGAAGCGCATACCCATGGACAGGGTTACAAGCGTGGGATTGGACCGCGGAGGCGGTATAGTTGAGCTGCTCGAAGACGATATGCTCTATAAAGTTTGTTGCAATATGTACGCAGCCAATATGCTTGGAATGGTTAACAACCTCAGCAAAGGTATTCTTAAAATAGAGCCCAAATTTGAAGACGGAAGCCTCGTAGATGATTTTAAGAAGTGCCGCATTAAGACGCCGGATGGGGCGGAAATAAAGGAATGGACGGCTCTTGCAGGATATATGGCTTCCTTTATGCATGGCGAATCCGGCCTCCCTGAAATTCCCGATCTTTACAGCTCGGTCGACGGGCGTAAGGTTAAGTACGAAGAGGGCGGACTTGCAGTTATAAACAGCCCCGGACCTGTCGCGCAGATAATGATAGGCGCGGTGCTGCTGGGATTGGTTTTGGTTGTCATAATCATATTTACGGTAAGAAGAATGCTTCGCAGAGCTGCCGAGAAGCGCAGGGCGGATTTTCGGGAATGATACCCGTCAATTTCCTTGCTGCCCCGTCTTGGCAAAATATGCCCGAAGGCCTTATAATAAAAGAGGAATATGAAAGGAAGGGATTATCATGAGAAAAAAGGAAAAGATAGCGAAAGCTAAGCGCCGCAATTGTTGCAAATTCTTTTTCTTCAATTTATTGAAGATTTTTGTTCTTATCTGTGCCGTAAAGTCCATCCGTGCGACTTGCGAGGCGAACAAGAGAGCCGAAGAGGCAAGACTCGCAGCGGAAGATGACTCCGAGGGAACCCTGTAAAGTCTTATCGGAATTTAGACTACTTTGAATAGTCAGCGCCGCAGATGATTTCATCCTGCAAAGCAGTTTCTCAGGATTTCAGCCGTCAGGATATTTACGGCCATGAAATTAATTTCGTTCTTTTCGGCTAGCACCAGATATGAGCTGTGAAAGGACGAAAGATTCTGAAATTTCGATCTGATAACGGGTAATTTTTGCAGATCGGCGTAGTGATAAGCTTCAATTTGTGATGTGAAGATTTCGAGACTAATAAGGCCGGAGAAGCTGTCGTAATCGAGCTTGAATCCCTCCTCGTATATCGAGGCGGGCAGAAGTCCCGGTCGCGTCGCAGCGCTCAACTTTATGCGCCCCATCTCCATGCGCGAGGTCTTTGTGACGATGCGAAGATCTCCCGCCTTTACCAAAAATCCTTCGTTGAATGCTATTTTATGGTAGGGGAGAAAGCCTGAGGCTTCGGCTATCCGAAGCAGCTGTCTCAGGTCGTCAGCATTGTGCAGCAGTATCTTTTCTTTTGCATCGGAATCTCCGCTCGCAAGGAAGATGTTGTATAGAGTAATGCACTCACTTCCGCTTATCAGGTCGCTGCGCTCGCTCTCGATTCCGAGAGCTTTCTCGACGGATTTCTGCGAAAGGCTCTGCATGGATGCCGCAGCGGGCCAATAATTTCTAAGCCATCTGTATAAATCGATGCTCCAAAAGACGGGAAGATTCTCTGCTAAGGAGTATTTTTTTGCGCGTGCAAGAAGGAATGGGAGATCGAATCTGTCTCCGTTGTAGCTTATCACCGCATCGCATGACGAGATTCGCTCAAGGATGCGCTCGACTGTTTCCTTCTCATCGCGCGGAGAGTCGGCAAAAAACTGAGTGAATCCGCCATGCGGGTCACAAAACCCGGCGCATATTATCATGTCGCGGTCGGGAGAGAGTCCCATAGTTTCTATATCGAATGTGCATACCGCGTGTTCTTTTAAATAGCTGTTATTAAACATGTCTTAATTATAGCAAAGCAGCGCCGGATTTAAAGCTTAAAACAAAAGCAGCTGCAGGGGGGCAGCTACTTTTGTTCAAAAGGGGTATTGGGATTAGAGATCTGTGTAACTATCAGGGGGATAGTTCACTGGCCTCATTCTACACAAAAATCTGAAATAATACAAGTGCGAAGATTAAAATAATTTATTTAACGCCACTTTAAACGGTGCTTTGCTCAAAAGGGGCTTTTTTAATTGAATAATATCCCTTCCTAATGTAAACTTTAAGATAGTGTTTACATAATCTAAAGATGTCGCATTGAAAATGTTCCGAACATAAGCTTTGAAATAATAACTACATACTGAGGTAGGTAAAGAAAATGAAGTACGAGCGGGAATTCACGGAATTTCTCGAAGCCGAGAGGGGCGCGAGCGCAAGCACAGTCGTTGCATATATAGGCGACATGAAGGAATTCTGTACATTTATGAAGGATGCCAGAGGAAAGAGCGGTGAAACGGCCGGAAATGCCGATGTCGCGGCTTTTCTAATGGATTTAAAGGAGAAGGGCAGAAGTGGGGCGACCGTTAACAGAAAGCTTGCTTCTGTACGCTCGTACTACGCCTTTCTCAGATCGCAGGGCCATGCCTCGGGCGATCCTACCGAAGGTATAAAAGCCCCCAAGCAGCAGCGAAAGGAGATAGAGTTCCTGTCGGAGGAGGAGGTTAACCGTCTTATGGAAATGCCCGAGGAAGACGCTAAGGGAGTGAGAGACAAAGCCTTGTTGGAAATCCTCTATGCTACGGGAATGCGGGCGGGAGAGGCCGCAGCGCTCAATACCGGCGACATGGACCTTCGAATAGGCTTCGTATCCTGCGGCGCCGAAACCGGAAGGACTCGCATAATTCCCCTCGGAAGACCTGCCCGCCAAGCTCTGCGGGAATATCTCGATGGGGCGCGTCCGGCGCTTCTTGGCGATAACAAAGATTGCGGTGCACTATTTCTCAACTATATGGGAGAGCGCATGACCCGCCAGGGTATATGGAAGGTTCTCCGTCATTACGGGAAAAAAGCTAAGCTCAATGTGGATTTGAGCCCTGCCTTGCTTCGCAACTCATTCGCTGCTCACATGGTTCAAAACGGGGCGGACCTCAGGTCTCTCCAACAGCTTTTGGGCTTAGAGGATATAACGGCGACGAAGATTTTTAATTTATTGTCTAAGACAAGAATAATGGATGTTTATGATAAAAGTTTCCCCAGGGCGTAAGCGGTCCCTAAGCTCTGTGGATACCGTCAATAGGAGGTGGAAAGATGGGGGCAAATAACGAAAATTCGGCTGCTCAGGTATTGACTTTCGTCCTCATGCACGACTCGTCAGTTGCGGCTGCTGAATTCATTAAAGAAACTCAAACCAGTTCGACGACTATATTCGCCAGAGGCAGTATTTCCAGCAATTTGCTGGATGCCTTGGGAATAACGGACGACAGCAGGGAAGTCGTCAAAGTGCTGATGTCAAGTGCGGAAGCGAAGAAATTCCTGATCCAGATTAAAGAGAAGCTTAGGCTGCAGGATCCGGGTAACGGCATCGTATATATCAGCAATGTTCTCGCCTGCGTGGATGCGAACAAGAAATTAAAGATCGGTTTTGAAGATACTGAAACTTCTTCGGAGGGTGCTATGTATAATAAAATTACTGTGGTAGTCGATAAGGGATCGGCTGAAAGTATTGTCGAAATTGCAAAGAAAGCCGGTGCAAGGGGAGGTACGATAATGCGCGGACAGGGCACTGCCGGAAAGGATGCGCAGGAAATCTATTTTGTCGATGTCGACCCTGAAAAGGAAGTTGCCGTCATAATAACACCTTCCGGAATTACGAAGGGCGTCTTCGATGCGATAGTTAAAGAAGCGGAACTGGAATTGCCCGGCAAAGGGATAATTTTCGTCGAAGCTATAGTCGATGCGGTAGGTCTCGTAGACAGTCCCGAGGCTTAAGATGCAAAAGGCAGGGAGAGTGGAGCTTCCCGAAGGGAAGGAGGGGGATTTACGATAGAATAGTTTTTTGAATTGCGCTTGCGAAAGAAAAATGCCTGTGCTATAATTCTCCTTGCGTATTACGGACGCTCCTCTTGCAGAGCTTGCTATTTAAGGGATAGAAGCGCCTGGATGCAACGAACGTCTATGAAGGAAGGAGGATATGTGATATGGATTTGCTAAGGTCTATTACTCAGGAATACGAAAGAGACGATCTTCCGAATTTTTCCGTCGGCGACACCGTCAAGGTGTATGTGAAGGTCAAAGAAGGAACCAAGGAGAGAATTCAGGTCTTCGAAGGATTCGTTCTTAAGAGACAGAACGGCGGAGTAGCGGAGACTTTTACTGTTAGAAAGATCTCCGGAGGAATCGGCGTAGAGAGAACATTCCCGGTTAACAGCCCCAGAATCGACAAGATCGAGCTCGTGCGCGAGGGACGCGTCAGGAGAGCCAAGATCAATTATATGAGGCAGAGAACCGGAAAGGCCGCCAGAATTAAGGCGAAGGTCAGAAGATAAGGAAGGCGCATAAGCGAAGAACTTATTGATTCGAAAAACACGGCATAACTACAGAGATGTAGCATGTGCCGTTTTTCATTAAGAGGTGATTGGGATGGATCCGGTAAAAATATTTATAGAGCACTTTCTTTATCCGACGATGAAACTCGCAAGAGGGAATCGCACCTTAGAATATTTGCAGGCAATGAAGAAGACGCAACACCTGGAAGAAGGAGAGCTATTATCGTTGCAGCGGAACAAGCTTTCCGAATTGCTACTTGATTGCATAAGTAATGTTCCTTTTTATCAACAATATGCTCATTTAGAGAAAGCGATTAAGCGTGACCCCTTCGACGCGTTAAAGCAATTTCCGATATTGGACAAGGAGACTTTCAGACAAAATTCCGAGCTGTTTTTCAATTTGAGGCTTCCTAAATCTGCCGGAATTGCAAACTGTACCGGTGGCTCAACCGGTGAAAAGACCCGATTTTTTATGGATCGCGAGACTGTCGAACACTATGAAGCCGCCCGCTGGAGGGGCCTATCCTGGCATGGAATAAGCCCCGGCAGCAGGAGCGTAATGCTTTGGGGCAATCCCATAGAGCTCAGCCGCGAAGATCAGAAAAAGTATGAATTAAAGGAGAAGTGGCTCAAGAACAGAGTCATAATACCGGCCTTCGCGCTTGAAGAGAAGACCATAGGAAATTATATTGCGAGGATCGATGCTTACAGACCGGAATATATCTATGGATATGCCTCCGCGTTGGATGCCTTCGCAAAATTGATGATTCGCGAAAAATTGTCTTTTAACATTGAATTGAAGGCTGCGGTATCGACCGCGGAGACTCTGCACCCGCATCAGCGCGAGAATATAGAGAGGGCGTTCGCTTGCAAGGTCGTCAACGAGTACGGCGCAAGGGATGCCGGGATACTCGCTTATGAATGTCCCTCCGGAGAGCTTCATATCAGCAGCGATAATGCCGTCATAGAAGTGATAGATTTTGCTGCGGGCGAGGAAGTGCCCTGCGGAACATCGGGAGACATCGTTGTTACGGATCTGCACAATCATATAATGCCGAGGTTGCGTTATCGCTTGGGGGACGAAGTTATACTGACGGAGCGCAGATGCGATTGCGGCGTTACTTTGCCGCTTATGGAATCTGTCTGCGGAAGAAACGATGAGATGCTCCATACGCCCGGCGGGCTTCTGGTTCACGGTTATCTTGTTGCCAAGATTGCGCAGAGCCATCCGGCGATAAAGAGATTCCAGATTATTCAGAAAGAAGTAGAAAAGGCGACTCTGCGCATCGAGCCGCTGGAGGGCGGAAGCTCTGAAGATATAAATATCTTCGTCCGCGAAATCGAAGCTCGCCTGCCCGGAGTGGCAATCGATGTAAAGTGCTGCGAAAGCATAGAGACGAGTCCCTCGGGCAAATTCAGATACTGCATCGGGATGGGGGATAAAGCCCGCTGAGTCCGATTTGAGAAGCAAAACTCAGAGCGTGAATTACAGCAACTTAGACTACCGGAGGGATATATAAATTCAGGAAAACCCACACCGATAAATTGAAGGTATCGACCAATGCATGAGCGATTATGCAGTGACGCAGGCTGCCCGATTTGAGAAAGGATACCGACCAGAGTACCCCCATTATAAGAAGAGGCACAATCATCATGGTGCTTCTTATCGTGACCGAGAATACTCCCCACATAAAGTAATGGCTTGCGGTAAACAGTATTGTTAAATCTGCTTTCCGTTCTATTTGAATTTTTGCTGAAATTATTATAGCATCTGCAGGTAAAGATTCTGTCAGCTGTAAGTAAACTTTAACTGCAAGCTTTTTTCGATAAGTCAAATGTTTTTAAAACTCTTGCCTTTCTCCTTGGCGAACGGATGTATTCGGGATAAACTATATAAAGAGAGCTGACTTATGCGGCGTAATTGAGTCATTGTAATCTTTATTACATTTTTAATAACAAGTGTTTCGGATATATTTTTTACAAAGGGAAGGGGAATCTATGAAGAACAGGAAATGGGTAAAAGGACTGCTCGCCGGGGGATGCGTTATCGCGATGCTTGTAGGCATCTATGCGTATCGCAATTTGAATTACGATTACGATAACAGCAAGTTTATGCAGCGGAAGGGCCGCAAGCTTGGCCTTGAAGAGAAGCAGTACAAGACTGCGGACGGATGTACAATCAATTATATCGAGGGACCGAACAACGGACCGGCGCTACTGCTCCTGCACGGCCAGATGGTAAGTTGGGAGGACTATGCAAAGGTCCTTCCGAGGCTCTGCGAGACTCATCATGTATTCGCACTGGATTATTACGGGCACGGTGGATCGAGCAAGGTTCCGGAAAAATACAGTGCCGTCGCAATAGGAAGAGATGTTTTGCAATTCATGGATGATATTATAGGAAAACCCGCCATGGTGTCGGGTCATTCTTCGGGCGCGCTTCTGGCGGCCTGGCTCGGGGCCAACGGCAGCGGGCAGGTAAGCGGCGTCCTTTTGGAGGACGGACCCTTTTTTTCTACCGAAAAGGGCAGGGCGGAAAGCACGATTTCCTGGCTCGGTTTTAAAGATATGCACGATTTTTTAAATCAGGACGAGATTAAAACATATACGGAATACTATCTTGAGTATGATGCCATGCAGAGATTTTTCAAACAGGGCGGAAATGATGCCTGGTCCTTTCTGGTAAAGGACCCTGCAATGAAACGGATGCGCAAGGATCCGACGAAGGTTCCGGTTATATGGTACTACCCGCCCGAGATTATGCTCAATCAACTATTGTCCTTGACTAAAAACTATCAGGACGGTACGGGAGATTATGACCTGCGCTTCGGCGAAACTTTTTATGATTTCAGTTGGTTCGACGGCTTCGATCAGGCAGAAACACTCGCGAAGATAGACTGTCCGACTCTGATAATGCATGTCGCAGCGCCCGAAATGAGCGCACCGAGCTACTACGACGAAGCCGGCACCTTGATTGCCGCAATGGACGAGAAAGATGCGGCACGGGTTAATGAGCTGGTGAAGGGTAGTGTCCTGCGCGGAGGATACAAGTCTATGCACGATATTCATGCCGATCTTCCGGAGGAGTTTCTAGCCTGCGTGGATGAGCTCAGCAAAATGGTCGAGTTAGGACCACTTTATTAGTGGGGACAAGAATCGTTCAAATTACATTAAAGCCCGCTGCTCCTCTTAAGGAGCGGCGGGCTGTTCGTTTGGGTGTAAAAAGATTTTTCGGCCGGGTTGATTCTTAATCTTCGTGCGTCGTAAGTGATTCGTAGAGTTCCGTCGATACGAAGGGTATTATCGATAAAACCAATACAGGTATCCACTCTTTAAGGCCCATAAAGGCTATGTCGAAGAGGTTTCTCATGACGGGAACATAGATGACCAGAAGCAGCAGTGCGATTCCTACCAAAATCGAGCCGATTATATATTTATTGGTGAACCAACCGATCTGCTTGAGGGAATAGCGGCTACTGCGGGCAGCCATTGCCCTTAAGAGTTCCGCAAGTATCAAGGTTGCAAATGCCAGTGTTCTCCCCTGAGCGAGCATCTGTCCGGGTTCCATTCCTTTTCCGAAGTAGTAATAACCGATTGAGAATGCACCCAGAGTTGCGACACCGATTGCAATGGCCTGAACTATTATCGAACGCATCATATCTTTGTCGATTATGGGTTCGTTCGGGTTGCGAGGATGATGTTTCATAATATCCGGTTCACCGGGCTCCATTCCGAGCGCAAGGGCGGGCAAGGAGTCGGTAACGAGGTTTAGCCACAGCAACATTATGGGTGACAGCGGTACAGGGAATGTGTGAGATGAACCCGATGCTATCATAATAATATCTATTATCATGGCAACGGCGATTACCAGAACCTCTCCGACATTGCAGGAGAGAAGGAAGTTGATAAACTTTTTGATATTGGCGAATATTATCCTTCCTTCTTCGACTGCTCCGACTATAGTCGCGAAGTTATCGTCGGTGAGTATAACATCCGCGGTATTCTTTGCGACATCCGTTCCGGTGATGCCCATGGATATACCGATATCGGCCTTCTTTATGGCCGGGGCGTCGTTTACGCCATCGCCTGTCATGGCGACTATCTCTCCGTTGGCCTTAAGAGCATCGACAATTTGAACCTTATTTTCGGGAGAGACTCTGGCAAAGACCTTTTTCTCTTTGACAACTTCCTGCATCTCCTCAAGCGACATCCCATTCAGCTGAGCGCCTATAATAGTCTCTTCGTAGCTGTCTGCGATTCCGAGTTCCCTTCCGATTGCAAGGGCGGTTTCGAGGTAGTCTCCTGTTATCATCAATGTCTTTATGCCGGCGGTCTTTGTCGTTGCTATCGCATCCTTGACTTCGGGGCGCGGCGGGTCGATCATTCCTGTGAGGCCTGCGAATATCATGCCTCTTTCGATATTTTCAGGGGTCATGTTCTTCTTTTCGGGGAGTTCATCCCAGACCCTGTATGCGTAAGCAAGGCAGCGCAGAGCGCTTCTGGAGAATTCGTTGTTTATGTCCAGTGCCCTGTTTTTAAGGTCGGGGGTGAATTCGACAACATATCCGTTAAAAAGAGCATAATCGCAGTTGGAAATTATGATGTCCGGAGCTCCCTTAGTAAAGGAGGCGACCTTTCCTTCGAAGAAATTCGAATTGAAGGTGGTCATCATCTTACGGGTGGAGTCGAAAGGTATCTCGTCGAGCCGTGGAATTTCTTCGTTCAGGCGTTCGGGGAAGAGACCGGCCTTAGATGCCATCGTAAGCAGTGCACCTTCCGTGGGATCTCCCAGGCAGTCGTACACTCCGTTTTCCTCGCTTATCTTTGCATCGTTGTCGCAGACGGCTATCGCGAGCATGGTCCTGAGATTTTCGTCCTCGGCCGCGTTTATTCCTCTTCCCTCAAAGCTTATCTCGCCGTTTGGTGCATAACCGGTTCCGGAGACTTCGTATACTTTTCCATTATTGTAGATTCTTGTTACTGTCATCTCGTTCTGGGTAAGTGTTCCCGTCTTGTCGGAGCAAATTACCGTAGTCGTACCGAGCGTCTCTACTGAGAGGAGTTTTTTCACTATGGCATGGCGTTGAGCCATCCGGTTCATTCCTATTGCGAGAACTATGGTGACTACTGCAGTCATACCTTCGGGGATAGCCGCGACCGCAAGCGATATGGATGTCATAATTATTTCCACAAGCTCGTTGCCGGCGACCAGGCCCAGCAATGCTACGACGACGCTGACGCCGATTATAAGTTTGCCGAGTTGTCCCGACAAAACGGCGAGTTTCTTTTGAAGGGGAGTGGGTTCCTCCTCGTAACTTTGGATGGTGGTGGCAATTTTGCCTATCTCCGTTTCCTTTCCGGTAGCGGTCACCAGGCCGCTGCCGTGTCCGTAGGTGACTATTGTGGAAGAGTACGCGAAATTCGCCCGATCTCCGATGCCGCGCTCGTTATTATAAACGACTTCTGCATCCTTCTCGACAGCAACCGATTCTCCTGTGAAAGAGCTCTCGTCTATCTGAAGGTTTGAGGAAGTGATGAGGCGCAGATCCGCAGGAACTATGCTTCCGGTCTCCAATATCACCATATCTCCGGGTACGAGCTGGTCGGACTTTATTGAAATTACCTTGCCGCCTCGAATAACCTGAGCATTTGGTGAGCTCATCTTTTGCAGTGCAGCGACCGCATCCTCCGCCTTGCCTTCCTGATAAATCGAAAGCATCGCATTGAGTACTACGATAGCGATAATCAACAGGGATTCCACCTTGTCTCCGGTGAACATCGAAAGAATCGCCGCGACAATCAGGATGATTACCAGAGGATCTTTGAACTGATCGATTATTTTTTCGATGAGAGGCTTTTTCTTACTCTCTTCCAGTCTGTTCGGCCCGAGCCTCTCGAGTCGCCTTTGGGCCTCTTCAGCGGAAAGTCCGCTCTCCAGATTTGTTTCGAACTGCCTAGCGACAGCCGCGGGCGAAGATTGATACCATTTCATAGTGACTTCCTCTATAGAATAAAATGACGAAAAAAAATAAAGTGATACATGCCAAGATAGATTATGCAAGTGAAATAATTATATCACTATTTTTCATGAGCACAATAGTTGATAATTCATATAAATTGAATAATTATGTATTTTTTTTATGCAAGTTATCATTTTTTTTAACATTTGTTAAGTATTTTTAAGATTTGATTTTGAGTGGTATGAATTATTTAACTGATAAAAAATCAATAGGGATAGGGCATTTTTAATGGAGCAGGGAATTGCAGATATAAATAATCAATCTATGACAGACAAAGATATAGATTATATAGAAATAATAACATTCTGTTAATATGCTCTTTGCTTCGATTGCCCACGACATGAAGACGCCCATGACTTCAATTCTAGGATATTCGAGAGCATTGCGCGACGGGATGATTCCGCCCGAGCAGCAAGGGGAGTGCTTCGCTCTAATCGCCCGGAAGGCGGGGGAGATGAACACCCTGCTTGAGGATATGTTTGAATACAGCAAGAGAAGTTCGGAAGATTTTCCTCTGCAGCTTGAGTGCTGTGATTTTCTTTTCGCCTATGGTAGAATAGCCCCCATCGGAGGCTGATACAGTGATAGGAATAGGAACGATAATAAATACGGTCGGAGTTGTAATCGGAGGCATCGTCGGAATGCTCTTCGGCAACCTGCTTAAGGAAAAGCACCGCGATGCCCTTCGCGTGGCGATAGGCCTGTGCGTGCTCTTTCTTGGAACTTCCGGAGTTATGGAACAATTGCTCAAGACCGGCGAAGGAATCTCGGCTGCCGGCAGGAGCATGGTTATGACGGGCTGTATGGCTCTTGGGACTTTGTGTGGCGAGATAATAGATATAGATCGCGGTTTTGAAAAATTCGCCGAATGGCTTAAGAAGAAGAGCGGCAATGCGAACGATCCTCAGTTTGTCGCTGCCTTTTTGACTGCAACCCTCACCGTTTGCGTAGGGGCAATGGCGATTATGGGAGCCATTAAGGACGGGCTTGCCGGTGACTGGTCGCTGCTCGCTACGAAGACCCTCCTCGACTTCGTAACCATAATGATAATGACATCTTCCCTCGGCAAGGGCTGCATATTCAGCGCAATTCCGATGTTTGTCTATCAGGGGGTACTGACACTCTTGGCGTCTCTTATTAAGCCAGTTTTTACACCTCTGGCTATGGATTATCTCTCCCTCGTGGGCTCGGTACTGATTTTCTGCATAGGATTCAATATGATATGGGACAAGAAGATACGCATTGCGAATATGCTTCCGGCTATAGTTTTAGCAGTGCTGGCAGCCTTTCTCCCTTTCAAGTTTTAATAAAACAAAACCACCCGCCTTTGCGGGTGGCCGTGAAGCTCGAAGCTTCGGAGGAAAATATATGTAAAAGCTTACGCTAATTGCGCTTTTGAATTTTTCGAATGTCTAATCAACAGGGTAATGACAAAGTACAGCAGCCCCATTCCCGCCATGATGAGCAGTCCCGTGTAATAGGGCTGCAGCGATCTTCCACCGACGATTGCGCCGTGAAGTTCCACCTGATTTTTAACATCCCAGTAGGGCGGGAATATCTTAGAGAAGCGGTGAAAGGGACCCCAGAGGAAGTCTGCGGGAACGAATATGCCTGACGAGAATGCTATCAGGAGACTCAATATCGTGGAAAAGAAGCTCATCGCGCCTTTTGATATTATAAAAAGCGAACAAGTTTCTTAGCAATAAACTTCATGTAAAATTACAGTAAATTTAAGGTAATTAAAAAATGGAGGCTTTAAAAGCCTTGACAAGCCTAGTTTCGAGAATACTCGACGATTTTTACTGTTGTGAAATTTTATGTTGATTCGTTGTAATTTTTGCTATAATTAATATTATATTTAAAGAAATAAGAGAGCAAAACTGCCCGATTGGACGCGGGAGAAAGGAAAATCTGCTCGGAAACTGAGATGAGCAGGTGTCGGCACATGATTTATGAGTAAGCTTTATCTTCTTACCGGGGGGACAGGGCACCTTGGAACCGTATTGATTTCCAGGCTTCTTGAGCGCAAGGAAAAAGTAAGAGCCCTTGTGCTTCCTTCCGAAAAGGATCTCATCAAAGGTGATGTTGAGATTTGCATAGGAAATGTTACCGACAGGGATTCCCTGAAGGAGTTTTTTCAGATTGCCGGCTATAGCAGCGTCACTTTAATCCATTGCGCGGGAATAGTCAGCATAGCTTCCAAGTCGAGCAAGGCTCTCTGGCCCGTAAATGTCAACGGCACTGCCAACATTATGCAGATGGCTCTGGAGAACCATATAGACAGGGTGATATATGTCAGTTCGGTTCATGCTATCCCCGAGAAGCCTTATCCGGAGATAACGACGGAAGTCGATTATTTTAATCCGGAAGAAGTGGAGGGTCTTTACGCAAAATCCAAGGCGGAGGGGGGGCGCATAGCTCTAGAATATTCCCGAAAAGGCCTGAATGTGAGCATTGTTCACCCTTCAGGAATGATAGGCCCCGGGGATTTATACAAGAAAAATCATGCCATAACCAGCATCAGGGCGATGGCATCAGGCCTCATACCCTGCGGGCTTACGGGTGGTTATGATTTTGTGGATTCGAGGGATGTTGCGGACGGAATTCTGGCCTGCGAGGAGCTCGGCAAGAAGGGTGAATGCTATATCCTCAGCGGAGAATATATAACTATAAAAGATTTAGTCAATATAGCAAGAAAGATTAAAGGCAAGGGTCTGGTGAACTTCGTATTCCCGCGCGGATTTGTTGAGGGAATTGCTCCGCTCGTCGAAAAAATCTGCAACTTTTTCGGCAACCGCGCTCCCATCATCACTCCGTATTCGATAGGCACATTGCAGACGAATGTCCGCTTTTCTCATCAGAAGGCGACGGATACTTTCGGGTATAATCCTCGAGATATCGAGGAAGCCGTGAAGGGTTCCCTGGATCAAAAAATTATTTGATTAGACCCTTGATATTCCCAACTCGCAGCTCAGGCTCTTATCGCCTCCGGAAAGATAAGTCTCGAAGAAGTAGCTGTCCGCTTCCTTCGCACATTTTATCGTAATCGTTTCTCCGAGCGAGGCTTCCTTTGCGTAATGTATGCGCGCTTTGTCCACGAAATATTCGCCGTTTTCGAGCAGCTCCGGGATATAGTTGCATAGGATATCCAGATAATAAGTGTTGTTTATATGGCCGTTATAATCGCAGTCTCTGAGTTCTACTCTGTGCTCGGCGATGCTTTGCATTTTATCGCTTGCCGGCTTCGGAATTCTGAATTTTCCGGAGAAGAGTTCTTCGTAGGGGCCGCTGTTGTAGTTGGACCAGTCCACAGTATCCGTGCGCAGGAGCTTCCTTTCCTCCAGATCGACCATTGCCCAGATTGAGCTGGCTGCAGCGATTTTTATTCCTTTCCTATACATTTCGTAGCAGCGCTTGGTGACGACGGGGCTGTCGTTGAAACAGGCCCAGGTTTGAATTTCAACATCTTCTTCGAGCATAGGGCTTTCGCGGACTACCATGTCCAGGCGGGATAGTACCAGTACAATACCTTCGTCAAGAAGTTCGGCATAGCTCGGTTTGCATAAATTCATGTTCAGAGAGCCCGCTTCCTGAAACGCCCTCAGTATTCCGCCTATGCTGCCTCGTCTGGCGATGTCCACATTGTATGTGTTCATGTAAGTGCTTCTTTTAAATCTATAATCTTCCATCTTTTCCCCTTGCATTCGTTGGAATATTCATTAAAATAATATAATATATTATATACCCGTTTGCGGGTTTTTCAAATTAGCGCCTCTTTAATCGGAGCGCCGGGCCATAGAGGGCCATATATTTACCGAAACAGTGTTGCAAGGATAAAAGATAGATGAATTCAATTTACAAATATGCAGATAAGAGCGAGTTGATTATGGAGACGGAAAGACTGATTATACGCCGGTCGATCTTCGAGGATTGTGTCCGCTTTGCCCAAATGGAGACGAGCGAAGGCGTGAGGGCCGGCTTTACTATGAATCGCGACTGGGACTACAATAAGATTGCTCCCGATTTTGTCAAGAAATCGATGGACGAAAGCGTGGAGCAGTGGACGATAATATTAAAGGAGAGCGGGGAGATAGTCGGGCGCGTCGTCGTGACCTGCATAAACAGGGATTACGATTCGCTCGACATCACTCGCATATACATAGGTAAGGAAGAGCTGAGGGGACTAGGGCTCGGCAGCGAGGCTCTTGAAGCGATGCTCAATCACTATTTTATGGATGAGAATTTTGAGAGAATTACTCTGGACTATCTGACGGGAAATCCCGTAGAAAGTCTTTACAGGAGGCTGGGCTTCAGATATGAGTGCAGGGCGGTTCATGCCGGCAAGAAGGACGGCGTCTACAAGGACTTGCATAAGCTGGCCATGATAAAATCCGAATATCTAAAGATGTGTGGGAATGTCTAAAGAATTCAAGGCGCAGATTAAGGTGAATATTATAAATCGACAGGAGCAGAGACTATATGGACTTTGGGGCTTGGCTTCGATAAATTCCGAAGGGCTTGAGGAAGAAACTCTCTTTTCACTTTATGCCTCGAAGAGAAAGGACGGAGGAGCCGATGCGCTGTATATGTTCAGGGAAAGGGTAGACGAAAACGGAAGTTACGAGCTCTTCGTCGGCGGAGAGGAGCCGGGTGAGGAGCTTGAGGCATTGATTATACCCGCGGGTGAGTACGCCTTGATAGAGGTTAAGCCGTTCTTGGGCCTCTTTTGGAAGAGGGCGCTGGACTATGCGAGCCGCTTCATCCGCTTTAAATGGACGGAGGCGAGCGGAAGACAGCTGACAGGCCAGAGGCTGGAGATAAGAAGCTCAAAAGGTGGGGGCGCATGTACCGATAAATTGCAGGTATTATTCATGATTGTGTGATGTTGTAAAAGGCTCATACTTTC
>CAYFMW010000015.1:23308-32577 GCA_964344335.1 uncultured Oscillospiraceae bacterium
TTATGATTTGTATATGCAGTATTCCAATTGATTTAAATATTTTAAATGAGGTGTAAACAATAAAAGAGCCGCTCATCAGAGCGGCTTTTTGAGCGTAAATAAAGATTAGTTTGCCTTCGTGATTCTGCCGGACTTGATGCAGCTGGTGCAGACATTCTTTCTGAGCGTAGCCCCGTTGTCCTCAACTCTGACACGCTGAACATTGGCATTCCATTTTCTTCTGGTATGCCTGTTGGAGTGAGAGACATTATTGCCGGAGCTCTGACCTTTTCCGCATATTTCGCACTTTCTCGCCATTTTCAAAACCTCCTTAAAACCCCGGAAGGGTTGATACTATCGCTTCGAACGCCTTTAAAGGCGACAATTTCAAATTCGCACAGAAGTCATTTTAACACAAAGAGGCTTTATGTGCAAGAAATATGGTAATATAATTTATAAAAAAGGGAGGTGCTTCCGTTGCTCCACAGCATTGCAAACAAAGAAGGTTCAATAAGCTACGACAAAGCGATAGTCGAGCAGATAATTAAACGGGCCGTCGAAAGACAGGACGGAGGCATTTTACTTGTCAACTACAGGGGCGGTGTCTCCGATTTGTTGATTAAAATCGGTGCATCCTCCGCCATAATACCAGACAAGGATATACAGATGCGTCAGGGGGGAGTGTTTATTAAACTATATGTTATCGTGCGCATCGGCGACAGCATAAGAAAAAGCTGCGGTAGGCTTATGAATGCGATAGCGGCGGACATTACCGGCATGCTGGAGATTCCATTGGACAATATAGAGATAGAGATTACCGGAACATTTTCAAAGAATATGCATATCGCCAGGAGGCGAATAGTTCTGGTATACAGAGATATGCTCAATAAAGAGCTCAGTATCAATGATATATAGTAAGGATGAATTAGGCGCTTCGGTAGGAAGCGTAAAGGGCATAGGGCCGAAGAAGTCGGAGCGTCTCGAAAGGCTTGGCATAAGCACCCTCGCGGACATGCTGGGCTATTTTCCGCGGGATTATCAGGATCTGCGGGACAGCGTCGACATTTTTGACCTGAAGGACGGCGAAAAAGCCCTCGTTAAGGCGAGGGTACTTCTGATGAAAAAGGGTCGAGGTTACGGTAGAAAGCGCAGCTTCCATCTGCTCGTTGAGGATAAAAGTGGGCGCATGGAAGTGGTCTTTTTTATGGGCGGCTACATGGATTCGGCCTTCGAAGTCGGCAAAGAATATGCTTTTTTCGGAAAGATAAAAGTGCAAAGCGGACGGACCACCATGTTTCATCCCATATACAGTGCGCTTAATGAGGGTTTTGAGGGCGGCATAATGCCCATCTACGGGCTCAGCTCCGGGCTCAGCCAAAGGGACCTGAGAAACTGCGCCAGGCAGGCGCTTGCGGCTGCCGAAGGGATGGAGGAAAGCTTGCCCGATTCAGTAATAGAGAAGGCAAATCTCTGCGGCATACATTATGCCCTAAAAAATATACACTTTCCGGAAGGAAGAGATGAATATGCCGAAGCCCGGTACAGGCTGGTCTACGAGGAGCTGTTCGACCTAAAGGCGGCGCTGATCTTAAGTCGAAACCGCTTCGGCAGAGGACGAAGCGGAAGAAGTCTTGCGGGAAGAGCGGACGAAGCTTTTGTTAGCGGTCTTGATTATGAGCTGACCGCGGCCCAGAAAAGGTCGCTTAAGGAGATCCGAAGGGATATGGAGTCCGCTGATGCAATGAACCGACTGCTTCAGGGCGATGTGGGGTCCGGAAAGACGATCGTCGCGGAATGCGCGATTCTTAAGGCTGTTTCGAGCGGATGCCAGGCTGCCTTCATGGCTCCCACCGAGCTGCTGGCCGCTCAGCATTACGAGACTTTAACAAAGGACTTTTCGAATCTCGAACTTGATATCGTCTTTCTCTCAAGTTCCATAGGGGCCAAAGAGAGGCGCGAAACTCTTGCAGCTCTAAGGGATGGCGTCGCAGATATAGTCGTCGGCACCCATGCGATAATATCGGATAATGTGGAGTTTTGTAATTTAGGACTCGTGATAACGGACGAGCAACACAGGTTCGGGGTAAACCAGCGACAGGCTTTAAGCGGCAAGGGAGTGAACCCCGATGTACTCGTGATGACCGCGACCCCGATTCCGCGGACCCTGGCGGTAATACTGTACGGAGATCTGGACATATCCTTGATTGATGAACTTCCGCCCGGCAGAAAGCCCGTCATAACGAAGAAATTTAACGAAGGCACACGAAGTGAAGCCTATAACTTTATGCGCGCTCAGGTAAAGCTCGGTCATCAGTGCTATGTGGTCGCACCTTTCATCGAGGATCCGAGAACTCTGGAGGGGCGCTCTGCGGAGATGCTTTACCGGGAGCTTAGCGAAACATATAATGATATAAGATTCGGCCTTATGCACGGTGCAATGAAAGCTGCGGATAAGGACAAGGTAATGTCCGATTTTGCTTCGGGCACTATCGATGTCCTGGTATCGACGGTCGTAATAGAGGTCGGCATAAATGTTCCAAACGCTACTTTGATGATTATTGAAAATGCGGAGCGTTTCGGGCTGGCTCAGCTCCATCAGCTTAGGGGTAGAGTCGGAAGGGGAAGCAGCGAAAGCTATTGCTTTATCATCAGCGATTCGCAAAGCGAGATGGCCGAAGAAAGGGCGGATATACTCTGCTCAACCAGCGATGGATTCGAAATTGCGGAAAAGGACCTCGAAATGAGGGGGCCGGGCGAACTCTTCGGATATCGTCAGCACGGAATACCGCAGCTGAAGCTTGCGGATCCCGCCCGCCACATTAATATCGTCGCCAGGGCGGGGGAGGACGCAAGCGAAATCCTCAGTGCAGATCCGTCCCTGACTCTGCCTGAAAACGCGAGCCTAAGGCGAAAGATAGAATTCGAATTTGCCACAGGGGCAAGTATTGTACTATAATAACATTTATGAGGATTATTGCAGGGGAACTTAAGGACAGGAGACTCAAATCTCCAAGGGACAGAAGCGTTCGTCCCACGAAGGAAAAAATAAAGGAAGCCGTGTTTTCGATAATTCTTCCTTATCTTGACGAGGATTTCGTGTGCATGGATGTGTTCACCGGCTCCGGCAATCTCGGGCTTGAAGCCATAAGCCGCGGTGCAAGAACGGTTTACTTCAGCGATGCTTCCAAGGAGAGTCTCGCCCTGGCTAAGGAAAATATAAATCACTGCCGCGTCTCCGATAGAGCAGTACTGCTTCTGGGAGATTACAGAAATAACATAAGGAGGGTGCGAGAGAATGTGGATCTCTTTCTCGTCGACCCGCCTTATGAAGAGGGGATTATAGAGGACTGCCTTCGCTGCATCGACGAGGCGGGAATCTGTGCCAAAGGAGGGCTCCTCGTCGCCGAGCACGGTAAAAGGGAGCAGCTTCCGAAGGAGGCTCACGGTTTTGTCCTTATTAAGGAGAAGAAATACGGCGCAAGCCGCATAAGCATTTACGAAAGAAAATAGGTGTGTTATGAAGAGCGCAATATTCGCTGGGTCCTTCGATCCTGTACATCTGGGTCACATGGACATCATCAGGAGAGCGGCTTTCGTTTTCGACGAGCTTACGGTCGCCGTCACGATAAATCCGGCAAAACATGCGATGTTTTCTCCTGAAGAGCGCGTCGGAATGATATCGGAACTGGTTGCCGATATCCCGAATGTTAAGGTCGTCCGAATCGACGGCCTGAGGGCGGATTACATCAATAAATACAATTTTACCGCCGATGTAAGAAGCCTTCGCAATACCGCGGATTTCAATTACGAAATGCCTGTAGCGCAGGGAAGCGCTTATCTGTATAATAATACACAGACTGTGTTCTTTTTTACGGATCCGAAATATTCGTTTTTAAGCAGCACAATGATAAAGGAAGTCTCAGGACTTGGCGGGGATGTCAGTAAATGGGTTACTCCCAATGTTCTGGATAAAATTAACGAGAAGTTAAAAACTAAGCTATAGTCTGAATTTATTTAGGGGGTAAAAATGAAAGTTTTAGAATTACTCGACGAGCTCGACGAGATTATCGAAGTTGCTTCTTCCGTACCCGTCGTACGCAAGGTTATGGTCGACCCTAACGAGATTACCGAGATCGTCAAAGAGATACGCCTGGAGCTGCCCGACGAGATACAGCAGGCGCAATGGATTAAGAACGAGAGGCAGAGGATTCTCGACGAGGCCAAGACCGAGTACGAGTCAATATTGAACGAGGCGCGCCGCAAGGCTGAAGCTCTCGTCGAGAGCGATGAGATAACCGTAAAGGCAAAGGCAAGAGGCGAGGAGATACTTCGCATCGCGCAGGAAAATGCGACGGTCATGCGGATGTCCATACTCGATTATACCGATTCCATGCTCTACAATCTTCAGGAAAAGGTCGACCAGATGTACGCGACCTATTTCTCCGATATGTACGACGATCTTCAGGGAACTTTCGAAAAGATCAATACCAATATAACCAATTCGCGCAACGAGGTTAAGGAGCAAATTTACAAGTCTCAGGTAGAAAAGGATCAGCGTTGATAGCGGCTATAATATCCGAATTCAATCCGTTTCATAACGGACATGCATATCTGATTGAAACGGTCCGAAGGCAGTCAAAGCCTCGGGCCGTCGTTTGTGTTATGAGCGGAAATTTCGTGCAGCGCGGCGAAGCCGCCTGCGCGGATAAGTTCTCCAGAGCCGCGATGGCACTTCGCGGCGGCGCGGATTTAGTGCTTGAGCTCCCCGCGTACAGCGCGGTTAACAGCGCGAGCGAATTCGCCTTCGGAGCCTTAAGGACTCTCGGAGAGTTCGGGCTTGCGACGGATTTGTTCTTCGGATCGGAAACAGGGGACCTAGAAGGGCTCTCCGAGGCTGCGGAACACTTTTTGGAGGAATCGGAAGAGTTTTCCGAGGCTTTAAGAGAGGAGCTTGCGAAGGGTAAAACCTATCCGTCTGCTTATGCCGCGGCGGCGAGAGCCGTCAGAGTGCCCGAAACTCCCGATTTAAGCCGATTTTACGGAGCGAACGATATTCTGAATGTCGAGTACCTAAAACAGCTTAAAATAGGCGATTTTAAACTCAGGCCTAATGCTATAAAACGCTGTGAGTACGGAGAAAGGGAGGGAATAGCTGTTGCGAGCGCCTCGGATATACGCGAAAGGCTAAAGGCGGGGTACGATATATCGCCTTGGGTTCCTTCTTCCACACTTGAGGAATTGAAGGAAGCTCCATCCATTTCCGAGCTAAAAAATCGTTTCTTCGACTTGCTCAAGTATGAACTCTCAAAAGAAGAGCGCGCGGATGCTTCGCGCACGATTGGCGTCTCCGAAGGCTTGGAAAATGTTCTCTATAAGTCGATTCTCAAGGCTGAAAGATTAGAGGAATTTCTGAATGCCGCCAAGAGCAAGCGCTATACGATGGCGCGCATAAAACGAGTTACGGTAAACCTAATTCTGGGCGCCACCAAGGAAGCTTACGAACTGTATGCTTCCGAGAGGCCATATTGCAAGGTTCTCGCTTTCAACTCCGCAGGTGCCGGACTAATTAAGGAGGCTAGGGAAAAGGGCGCTTTCATCGTTGAGAATCCCAACAAGCAAGAGGAGATCAGCCGGAGCTGTCCCGAGGGACTGCGGCACGACATGCAGGCATCGAGAATCTACGGGATTCTTGCAGGAAAAACCCTCTACGATTCTTCGGATGCGGTAAATATTCCGAAGATTTATTGTGATCGTTAGCGCTCTTCACGGCTTGCAAAGTACAGCCGCTTGTCCTATAATTAAGTGCGGAGATGAATTTGAATCTCCGCAATTTATTTGTTTAAATTTTGACATTCGTCTTGATATTCTAAAGGAGAAGTAAATGAAGGTATTGGTCATCAACTGCGGAAGCTCGTCGCTCAAGTATCAGGTCCTTGAAATGGAGACCGAGGAGCTGCTCTGCAAAGGGCTCGTCGAGAGAATCGGTATCGACGGCTCCGTCATCAATCACGAGAAGTCCGGAATGGACAAGTGGGTTAAAGAGACCCCGATGAAGAATCATACGGAAGCGATAGGACATGTGCTCGAAGCTCTCGTCGATCCGGAGCGCGGCATCGCCAAGTCCATGAAGGAGATAAGCGCGGTGGGTCACAGGGTGGTTCACGCCGGAGAGAAATACGCTAATTCCGTTCTGATAACGGACGAAGTTATAGAAGTTCTCAAGGACTGCTCGGAGCTTGCACCTCTGCACAATCCGGCGAATCTGCAGGGCATAGCCGCTTGCAGAGAGCTGATGCCGGACACTCCGATGGTCGCCGTCTTCGATACGGCATTCCATCAGACCATGCCCCCCGAGTCCTATATTTATGGACTTCCCTACGAATATTATGAGAAGTACGCCGTGCGCCGCTACGGTTTCCACGGCACCTCCCACAAGTATGTGGCCATGAGAGCCGCGAAGATGCTCGGCAAAGACATAGCGGATCTTAAGCTGATCACTTGCCACCTCGGCAACGGTGCCTCGATAGCTGCTGTAAAGAACGGCAAGGTATTCGATACATCCATGGGCTTTACTCCCGTCGCGGGACTCGTTATGGGCACTCGCTGCGGCGATATAGATCCGGCAATCCTGGCCTTCGTAGCAGCAAAGGAAGGCAAGAGCTTTGCGGACATGGATAAGGTCATAAACAAGGAGTCCGGCGTCTACGGACTTTCCGGCGTTTCCAGCGATTTCCGTGATGTTGAAGCCGCCGCTGACGAAGGAAACGAACGCGCGAAGATTGCCCTCAAGGTCTATGCTCACAGAGTAAAGGCTTATATCGGTGCATATATCGCCGAGATGAACGGTTGCGATGCGATTATCTTTACCGCGGGTCTGGGAGAGAACGGTAAGACCATGAGGAAGGCCATCTGCGAGAATATGGACAGCCTCGGAATAGTGCTCTGCGACGAGCGCAACGATGTCAGAGGCAAGGAAACCCTCATTTCAGCCGTCTCTTCGGAGGTGAAGATTCTTCTGATTCCGACCAACGAAGAGCTGATGATAGCCAAGGATACCTACGAAATAGTGGGTGCTCTGTAAGCCTTCACTGAAAATATAGATAGAGATGCAAAGCCCGGTTCCGCATGGGAATCGGGCTTTTTCCTTAGGCTTCCTCATCCTCAAGGCGCGAAACTTCCAGCATTATCGCACACTCTATGCGCTTGCGGAAGATATCGCAGCCGTATTCGTAGCTTCCTAGTATGGACCCGCTCGCATGGAAGGCGTTTGCTGCACAGCCCCCGGAGCAGTAGAATTTAGCCCAGCAATCCGCACATTCGGGTCTGGCGTAGACATTGCAGGCGGCGAATTCATCCTGCAGGGCCGTATTGATAACTCCCTGCCAAATGTCGCCCAGTTTAAAATTATCTTCGCCTACGAACTGATGACAGGGGAAGAGATCTCCGCTCGGGGTTACGGCCATGTATTCCGTGCCCGCACCGCAGCCGGAAATTCTCTTGTAGATGCAGGGGCCTTCATCGAGGTCGATCATGTAGTGGTAAAAGGTGAATGGACGACCTTCGCGGCGGCGCTTAATCATCAATTCGGCGAGCTCTTCGTACTGCTGAAGAACGATGGGTTTATCTTCCTCGCTGAGCGCGAGGGGATCGTCCTTGTCGCAAACTACCGGCTCCAGACTCAACTCCGTAAAGCCGAGATCCAGCATGGTCTCGATATCCTTTACAAAATCCGTATTCAGATGAGTGAAGGTTCCGCGCATGTAATACTCTTTGTCAGCCCGCGCTTCCACCATTTTTTGAAACTTGGGCACTATCCTGTCCCAGCTGCCCCGGCCCTTCATATCGACGCGAAATCTGTCGTGAACCTCCCTGCGCCCGTCCAGGCTCAGCACCACATTGCTCATCTCGCGATTGGCAAAATCGATAACATCGTCGTCTATCAGCATTCCGTTAGTGGTAAGGGTGAATCGGAAATTCTTGCCGCGCTCGCCCTCTATACTGCGCGCATAGGCGACGAGTTGTTTCATTACCTCTAAATTCATCAGAGGCTCGCCGCCGAAGAAGTCCACTTCGAGATTCCTTCTGCTCCCTGAGTTTTCTATAAGGAAGTCCAGAGCGCGCTTGCCGGTTTCGAAGCTCATCAATTCGCGCTTTCCCTTATAATTTCCCTGGCTTGCAAAGCAGTAGGAGCAGTTGAGGTTGCAGGTATGCGCAAGGTGCAGGCAGAGCGCCTTGACGATTCCCCGGCTGCGCTCTTTAAGTTCGCCCGCAAGAGGCTCGTAATCGCTTCCGCTGAAGAGCTTTCCTTCGTCGATGAGTTCTTCTATCTCGGAGAGACATTCCCTGATTTCCTCGCGCGAGGCTCCCGCCTTTGCGTATTTTGTTAGGAGCTCGTCTTCGACCTGAGGGGGGCTCATGCCGGAGTCGAGGAGGGCGATTGCGTCGTATGCCAGATCGCTCACCGCATGCACGCTGCCCGAGCCGATGTCCAGGACTATTGAATATCCGGATAGTTTGTATTGGTGTATCATTCTTATCCTCAATTAAAAATGTCGCCGCGGCGAAATCGCTCGACGCCGCAGCGACACTGCGCAGGGCTGCAAGGACTATCTGTCCTTGTTTTCACACTGCTGATTTGCAATACCGCAGCTGGTCTTGCAGGCCGACTGGCAGGAAGTCTGGCACTCGCCGCAGCCGCCGTTCTTTGCGCTCTCGCAAAGTGTCTTCTTGTTTAGAGTCTTAATGTTTTTCATAATAAATCACATCTCCTATACTCAAAATTGTACACTCTGCCCGCATTCCAGTCAAGCCGGGCGCTCGGCGTGAAATCTCTTGTATATAGCGGTGAAATTTGTTAAATCAACATGTTTGCTGAGGAGATTACCGATGGCTGTTGATATTTCCTACAACATATCTTTATTTGCGCCTATAAAGAAGGGTGCTGCTGTTTCGGATGAGCGCTCCGATAAAATATTCAGAGCTTAGATGAGCTCTCTTTTTTTGCAGACTGAAGCGAAGGAGATTTGCAAAATTTGCCAAGGTGGTCGATCAGAGGGAATATCGCAGGGCTCTGGTCCTCAAAGGAATGAGAAAATTGGGCTTTGAACCCTCCGATTTCGATGCTATATGCTCCCGCGGAGGCCTGCTTCGCCACATACCGAGCGGCACCTACGAGGTTAATGAACGGGTAATTGCGGATGTAATTAATCCCCCCTACGGCGAGCATGCTTCAAATCTGGGCGTCCTGATTGCAAAGGATATTGCGGATATGGCCGGGCTTCGCGCATATT
>CAYFMW010000015.1:32677-36905 GCA_964344335.1 uncultured Oscillospiraceae bacterium
ATAGTGCCCGCCGATCAGTTCGGCTGTCCCGGATATTTGAGGGTATCCTACTGTGTGGATAAGGATATGATAGCAAGGTCGCTGCCTGCGTTCCGAGCTCTTATGGAAAGATGTAAATAGACCCGGAAATTATGTGGATAGATGCATAAATCGGCTTGACAAAGAGGATTGACATAACTATACTCAAATAGTTGTTTATCAAAATGTAAGGAGGTGTTCAAGATGGCAGTACCTAAGAGAAGAACATCCAAGGCTAAGAAATCAAGCAGGAAATCTGTTAATATGGCAAAATCGGCCCCGGCGCTTTCGACCTGTTCGAAGTGTCACGAACCCAAGATTCCCCACAGAGTATGCCCCAACTGCGGCCACTACGACGGCAGGGAGATAATCGCGGAAGAAGAATAATAGACCTGAACAATACTTTAGCTAAAGGTGGAAGAGCGGCTTTCTGCAGAGGCCGCTCTTTGTTTTATATTCAGTTACTTCTTCGCGAGCTCTTTCGCTTCGCGAAGGCTGATATTTTTCTCTCTTGCCAGTTGCGCAAGATCGTCATATTCAAGCTTCGAACGCCTGATTCCGTAGCCTTCGGAATGCTTTGCCCGGAACACTCCCGCAGGAGTTTCAGTTTCCTCGATTTCGCGCTTTAGAATGTATCTGGCGCAGTGAGCCTCCCTTATTCCCAGAGTAGTCGTATATTTGAAAATTGCCTCGACAAGTGTCCTCCTTTTCTCTTCCCTGCAGAGGACTGATAAAAGTATTCCCGGGCGGCCTTTCTTCATGTTGATTGGCGCGGTGAATACATCCAGGGCTCCGGCCTCGAAGAGCCTATCAGCAGCGAAAGCTATCTCTTCTCCGCTCATGTCGTCGATATTGCAACTCAATTCGCAGATTTCGTCTTTGTAATCCTCATCAATCCCGATTTCCGCTTCCCCCAGGAATGCGCGCAGGCAGTTCGCAGCTTCGAAGTCCTTCGTACCCATGCCGTAGCCGATAGCCTCCGTCCTCATTGCGGGCATCTGTGCGAATTCATTAGCAAAGTGTTTTATAAGGGCAGCTCCGGTAGGAGTGCAGAGCTCTTCCTCGATATTACCCGAGAGACTCGGAATTCCTTTTAGAATTGTGGCTGTAGCGGGGGCGGGGACGGGCAGTATTCCGTGTGCGCAATGCACTTTCCCGAAGCCCGTGTGTACGGGCGAAGCGATAACTTTGGAAGGGGCGAGCTTCTTCATTAAAAGACAGACAGATGCGATATCCGCGATGGCGTCCATGGTGCCGACTTCGTGGAAATGAACTTCGCTGACTTCGACCCCGTGAGCCTTGCTTTCGGCATCCGCTATTAACTTATATACCTCAAGTGCATCGGCCTTAACATCCGGGGGCAGCTTCAGATTTGAGATTATATCCTCGATTTCGCGCATGCTACCGTGGTGGTGATGGGCATGCGGGTGCTCGTGATTGCAGTGCTCGCCTTCTTCAATACCGTCGACTTTAACTACGAACTTTGTGCCCATTATGCCGCATTTTTCAGCGGGTTTAGCACTTATTACGACAGCGGGTATTCTAGCGGCGTTCATTTCAGCAAGAAATTCCTCCTTATCGGGAAGCAGTTCGAGCAGCGCGCCCGCCAGCATATCGCCGGCAGCTCCCATCGAGCAGTCCAAGAATAAAATTTTCATGTTATTTACTCCCTTTGTGATTTATCATGCTCGCTATATAAGCGGCTCCGAATCCGTTGTCTATATTGACCACGCTCACTCCGTTAGCGCAGGAATTGAGCATGGATAGCAGGGCGGAAAGACCTTCGAAAGAGGCTCCGTATCCGACGCTCGTCGGTACGGCAATTACGGGGCAGTCCGCAAGTCCTGATATTACGCTCGCAAGAGCACCCTCCATACCCGCCACTGCTATTATTACGCTTGCGGACATTATCTCTTCCGCATGCGAGAGCAACCTGTGAATCCCCGCGACGCCCACATCGTAGAGTCGAGTGACGGGGTTTGCGAGGAATTCGGCAGTGATTGCGGCTTCTTCCGCGACCGATATATCGGCGGTGCCGCCGCTTGCGATAACGATGCGTCCGCTGCAGTCGGGTTTCGGAATTTCACCGACGATTCCTATGCGCGCTTCTCTGCGGTAATCGATATCGAAATCTGCTATTTTCGAAAGCTCTTCGCAGGCGGCTTCGTCCAGTCTCGTTATAAGTATCGGTTTTTGTCCGTGCCTGATCAGAGAATCGACAATACCCTTTATCTGTGATGGCGTTTTAAATTCGCCGTATATTATTTCGGAATTTCCGGTCCTGACTCTTCTGTGGAGGTCAACCTTGGCGTAGCCGAGCTCCTCGAAGGGTTTGATTTTAAGCTTAAGGACAGCTTCGTCGACAGATAAGGTCCCGTCCTTTACAGCCTTAAGTATTTCGCGCGGGCTTCTATCCATTCCTCGCCTCCAAATCCAAAGTAATTTCATCGAAGTATTCGCCGAGCCGACTGCAGACAGCCTCCCTGTAGTTCAGTATTAGGGGGAATTGTTCCCTCTTGATTTGAATCTTGGCAATCCCGTCGCTACTTCTCACCCGGAAATCAATAAAACCCAGGGAGCGCAGATATTCTTCGGCTCGCTCTATCCGCAGCAGCTTATCTTCGCTTAGAGCCTCGTTTTGCATTATCCTCGTCGCAAGGCAGGAGTAGGGGGGCTTATCCCAAGTCAATATTCCGGCCTGCCTCGAGCGTACCGCAACATCCTCTTTGCCGATTCCGCATTCCCTAAGAGGGGAGAGCACTTCCAGTTCGGCAAGAGCCTTCATTCCGGGACGCTCTGAGGGATTATCCGAGGCATTGCTGCCGTCCATCACTTCAAAGTAGCCGTCAAGTCGAGCGCGGTCCATAATTGCATTAATCATCCGTTTCTTGCAGTGATAACAGCGTTCAGGGTCGTTATTCGCAATCTTAGGGCAAGAGAGTATATCCTCCTCGATTATCCTGAGATTCGCGTCGAGCTCCGAGGCAATCCTTATTGCGTCTTCCAGCTCAAAGCTCGGCTGAAATTGTGATTTCAGGAAATAAGCCTTAACATCGGCGCCGGATTCAAGAGCTGCATGCAAGAGATAGGATGAGTCTGCACCGCCGGAAAAGGCGAGGGCAATTTTGCTGTGCATTTTAAAAAAATCTCGTAATTCCATAACTAAATATTACTTCAATACTGCTGTTTTGCCAAGAAGCTCGCAGATGGATGTAATTAAGGGTTTTGAAGGCTGAAAGTATACATGGGGACAGGGAATATTGCGTTTATCTTTGAAGCCGTCAACAAATATTGTATAATTAAAAAAATCGCCTTGAGAGTATCCGCCGCGTCAGAGGAAGAAGTGCTGTGATAAAAAATCGTATGCAAGACATTAAGAAAAACGCTTTTTTTATTATGCTGATAGGCCTGGGTTTTCTATGGACGAGCACTGCATACATCGCTCAAGCTTACAGGATGCTCACCATGCTCGAAGGAGCTGCGGTCAATCTGATCAGCAGCGGAGCCTATTATGTATGCCAGGCGGCGGGAGTGGCTCTTGTCGCATTCCTCTTCGCAAAGCGTCCGGCATTTGCGGGCGGCAGGCTATTTCCTTTTTCAAGCACGCTTTTCGTCGTCGTCTGCAACGCCGCAACTCTCTATATAAAATCTTTAAATTTGGAAAAGGCGCAAGCGATCTTCTTCGAGCAATTCCTTGGATTCTCGGGAAACAATTCTCTCCCTTTCTCTTTTGACAATCAGATTGATTTTCTCAGAGTCGAGAAGAGCGTCAGCACTGGGGCTATCATAAATGTGACGGCTAATTTAGGGAATTCACTTATACCGAGAATCGCAGGCAGAGTTTCTGTTATTAAGCCCAATACGAGAGGAATATGCGCGGATATCAAAACATGTGTCGCGTGTTTTTTAAGGGGGTCTTGAGGGTCAATTTTTATGCGCCAACGAATGAGGAATGCGAGACTCGAAATCGAAAATGCGGCATAGTATGTCATAAACCAAATATCCCCCGGGGTTAGGGGCATTGTATTTATCCAACCGAAATCGCTTTGCACCAGCAAGTATTGTTGGTCCTTGAGAACTCCGAAGGGTGCGAACAGAATTACATTAATTATGGAAGGAATATAAATTAATGCATGAGCCATCCCTTTCTTTACCAGAAGCGGAGTCCCCGTTAGGATTAGTGTAAAGTGAAAGAAGACGCTGTAAAAAA
>CAYFMW010000016.1:0-36008 GCA_964344335.1 uncultured Oscillospiraceae bacterium
GAAGAACAAGAGAATTAAAGTAATACTCGTGTCGACATTTATCGCAATGGTCATAAGTGTCCTGTACATACACACTCTCATCGATGACGAGATTAAAATGCACAAGCAGGAGGCGGATTCCGTACTGAGCAGTCAGATTACTTCCATACAGAATGAATTTATGATGAGCATAAATTCCGTTTATGAACTCAGGGCCTTAATATTCGGCGCCGGCGGAGAGTTTGTGAATCCTCAGATTGTAGGCGAACGAATATTGGGAAATCCCAATGTCCGCAATATGCTGTATGCTCCTGACGGCGTAGTGTCAAATGTCTTTCCGCTGTAAAACAACGAATCCGTACTCGGATTGGACTTATTATGCCCCGATAATAAGAGTTGTGACGATGCTAAATTGGCAGTCGAATCCGAAGATGTAATTCTTTCCGGTCCCTACGAGTTAAAGCAAGGCGGAACGGCATTTTCCGCAAGGCTTGCAGTAAGGGTCCCCGATGAAAAATCCGAAATGAAGTATATAGGATTGGTATCGGTAACCATGAATTTCCCGGATGTAATCGCCCAAAGCGCGAACAGCTTGCACGACAAATTAAAATACGATTTTATTTTAGAGAAACAGCTGCCGGATGCCGGCGATTATGTCGAGATATTTTCCTGGAGGCTCACCGAGCAGGATGATTTTATATCCTCCGACTTCTCCATATCCAATCTCAAGTTCAGGCTCTCCGTCGTTCCGCAGCACGGCTGGTACGATAAATCCGGCGCATTCGTGATGATGGACCTGGACAACTTCAAGAGCATCAACGATATCTTGGGGCACCAGACGGGCGATGAGGTACTTGTGACGACAGCTGCAATCCTTAAAAGTTCGCTCCGAGATACGGATATAGTGGCAAGGCTCGGCGGGGACGAATTTATGATGTACATCCCGTTTGAAAGAGGCTCCGATTTCTTGGAACAGAAACTCGAAGATATTCGCATTAAGATGCACCGCGATGTCAAGAGTGCGAGCGGAACCGTAACCGTTAGCAGCAGCATAGGTGTGAGTATATATAATCGCGACAAGGACTTCGATACCCTTTATAAAGAGGCCGACGAAGCCTTATATAAATCTAAAGAAAAAGGAAAAAACCGGATAACCGTGTACGGAAGCTAAGCCGGCTGATTTTCTATCCAGTCAGCTTTAAATTGAGGAGATAATGGCATGCCTAATAATTCAAAGGAAAGCGAAAACATTAAAATTTCGGATTCACAAACAATAGTCGAGCAGCTTAAAACAACGCTTAAACAAATTTATTATAAGGAACTCCCATTGGATCACCTTGTGTTTTTGTATACCGCTTTCGCCGGAATTTTTATGTCCATATTCGGGCTCGGATATAACATAGTAAAGGGCTTAGGTGTGTTTACATGGCCGGTGCTCATATCGTATCTGATAGTAAGCATTTCGAGCGTTTTATACAGTGTAATAAAAAAACGCTGGTACGGAGCGGCGATAATTGTTATAGGCAGCTCGGTGTATTTCCTGATTCCGTTTCTGTGGTTCACAATAGGAGGCGCAACCGGACCCACCGCTGCAATAATGCTGACCGGCGGCCTGTGTATAACCTTCGTTTTTAAGGGAAAAGTGCGTACGGTTATGGATCAATATGTGAGGGTGCGGGATGAGAAGACGCGCCTGGTTAATCGCTTGGAGTACCTCTCGCTTACCGACTCCCTGACCGGTCTGTATAACCGTCGCTACCTTTGGGCCAGCATCGACGAGGAGATGCGCCGGGCATACGAAACGGGCTCGCAGCTTACTCTTTGCATACTGGGCATCGATCATTTTAAGAAGGTTAACGATACTTACGGCCATGAGTACGGCGACGAGGTATTGTTCAACATCGCACAGATAATGAAAGCCGGCCTTACAAACGAAGAGATTTTCGGTCGCTACGGCGGAGAAGAATTTGTGATACTGTTCCCGGAAAAAACACCTGCACAGGCATTTCCGATAGTGCAAACGCTAGCCAATTATATACGGGAGCACGGGTGGCCCCACGGTAAGCCCGTCACAATTTCCGGAGGCCTCAGCGCTTATGTCCCCGGAATTTCTTACTCAAATTTTGTCGAGGCAGCTGACAAAAACCTATACCGCGCCAAGCGCGGAGGCCGGGACAGGATAATATACTAAACAGCGCTATTTTCACCCGACCTTAACCAAAGGGTCCGTGCTTATTTTAAATTGCCATAAAATTCAGTCGCCCTTCGAATATCAGTTTCGTCAGGATGACCCTTTGCAATTCCTCCCAGCAACTTAAAAGGCCCGTAGGTATCGTATCCGCGGCATCCGTATTCGCCAACTATCTTCGCTTTCCTTTTGCCGGCAATCTTGCGCGCTTCATTACAATAAAACGGCATTCTCAAACCATAGGTATAAATGAAAAATATGTCCTTTCCTTCCGGCAATTTTTCTCTCATAATTTTAAGCATCTGCGGATAAAATTTGCCGAATGCAATCCCCGTTGCAAATCCGATTCGATCGAACTGAGTCAAATCAAAATTTTTATCTTTTATTCCGTCGATAAGCGCAATGTCGTATTTCTCGGAAATAGCATCGACCACTTTCTTGGTATTTCCATGATGAAATGACACATATGCAATAGCTGTCTTCAAAATTTTCTCCTCCCCGCTAAATTTTTCGCCATTACCATCTTTAACATTTACAGCTTGAAAATAACACTAATTCTATTTTACATAAAATTGTCAAATTTATTATTATGAAATTATTAAATACTTATATTATAACGATACGGCAATTGATACATTGTATCAATTGCCGTATCTGTAATGGTTGCGGAGGAAGGATTTGAACCTACGACCTCCGGGTTATGAGCCCGACGAGCTACCAGCTGCTCTACTCCGCGATGTGCACGCTCTTAGGCGTGTTATATGTAAGCCTTTCGGCACATTTGCCTGGTGCCGAGAACCGGGGTCGAACCGGTACGGTATCGCTACCGCAGGATTTTAAGTCCTGTGCGTCTGCCTATTCCGCCATCCCGGCCGATGCTTCGATATTCGGGCGAGACTTTCGCCTCGCCCTTCCTGGCTCCGAAGGTCGGACTTGAACCGACGACCTCATGATTAACAGTCACGCGCTGCCACCAGCTGAGCTACTTCGGAATACAATCGCTGTGCGACTTGTCCATTATAGGATAAAGACCGGTTCTTGTCAATTAATTTGATAATTAAATTACGACTAGTTCTGCTGATTCCGCAGTAACTCCGCCTTTTTGCTGTACTTTTCCGCCATTACGGAATCACCGAATTCTGAATACAACTCTCCCAGGGCCTCGCAGCTTTCGATATGCGATGGATTTATAGCGATTACTCTATTGTAACCTTCCAAAGCTTCCTGCAAATGCCCCAGCTCCCTGTAAGCCGTGGCCAGATTATAATGCAGGGGCCACCATCCGTCGTACTCGCTTCCGACATAGGCTTCCAGTACTTTGAGCCCCTCGGCATATCTGCCGGAGATAAGGTGATTGATGCCCTCCTCTATCTTTACTGGGTCCTCCAGCGATTCGAGGCGTTCGCGAATCTCCTCGACTTCCGGGGATTCTTCTTCGCCGCCCTGAAGCTCACGGAGCCTTAAAAACTCGTTCCAAGTGAGCGAAGCCTTGGCGTAGAGCCCGGCGTTGGCATAGTTGTAGCCGAGATAATAATAGGCCGCCGCGTAATCCTCGTAGATTCTGGATGTCCACTCCAAATATTCCGTGGACTCCGCTTTGAGGAGGCTCACCAATCCCTGCTCTTCGCCGCCCGCGAGGCTCAAGTACCACTCGCGGCAGCAGCAGGCGTAGCCGAACATGGCATCGCGTTCCTGTGAATCGAGCAGCAGCGCCGCGCGAAAATATATGCAGGAGCGCCTGTAATTGCCGTCTCGAAGCTCGGAAACACCATTATTTATAAGCACCTTAATGAGCCTCTCGTCGAAGAACATCGCAAGATAAGCGATATAGGGATCGCGGTAGGCGAATTTCGTGTTCGTCCCCATAACCGTCACCATATTATCCGCGATGCTCGTCATATCGAGTCCGTCCTCGCTCGCGAAGGCGGTCAAATCCGAGGTCTTAAAAGGAATCTGCACCCCGCGCAAAAACTCCGCACCGACCCTGGTGCAGTAATCGTCGGAAAAAGAATCGAAGAGAAAGTTTTTTACTTCGCCCTCCAAGTATGTTGCAAGTTTATCCTCTCTTTTTTTGAAATCCGGGGCTTTTATCTCCATAAATTCCTCAACTATAATGCGCGAAAATGCTCGGGCTTGAGCATCCCCGGGCTCTCCTTCGCCCGGCGGACTTCGGCGATCATCCTCTCCTTATCTGCGGGCAAATCCCCCTTCAAAGACAGATAATTCGAAGCATGATTGCTTCTGAATATGCATGGTTCCCCTGCCGGGATATTCGTCGCGGAAAGCATTATATCCATCTCTTCGAGAACCTCCTCCGGGCTGAGCAACTCGAAGCGTCCTTCCTTTATATCCTCGTAAATAGGGGCTATCGGATCCACCATCAAGGTGAGCCAAGAGGCATATGTCGGCCTCATCTCGTTTATCATGCTCGCTGAATCCTCCGCGTGCTCCCTCATCAGCTCTTTTCCTCCGAGCCCCGATATGAAGGTTACCGAAGCTGCAATCCCAGCCTCTTCCGCCTTGCGGACTCCTTCGATAAGTGCCTCGCGGGTCTCGCCCTTATTCATATTCAAAAGCACTTGCTCATTACCCGATTCGGCACCTACATATACTATGCCCACTCCCGCATCGCGCAGTTCTTCCAGCTCCTGCGTGGTCTTAGACAAAAGGTCTCTGGCCCTCGCATAGATTCCCACGCGCTCACATTCGGGGTAAATTTCCTTGACCGCCGCCAAAATCTCTCTAAGGCGCCTCATCGAGAGGCACATGGCATCGCCGTCGGCAAGGAATATCCGCCTGATTCTGCGATAGTAAGGCCGAACATCCCGAAGATCCGCAATGATATCCTCCGCGCTCCTGACGCGGAATTTATCCCTCTTGTACATGCTGCAAAAGCGGCATCTGTTGTGGCTGCACCCGACGGTAACTTGAACTATCAGACTCGATGCCTCGCTGGGCGGCCTGTATACCATACCCTCGTATCGCATTACATCTTCTCCGGTGCTTCCATTCCGAGCAGAGCAAGGCCGTTCTTCAGCGCCTGCTTCGCCGCGGTTGTCAGTATTAACTTGGCAGATTTTTCGCCTTCATCTTCGACGAGTATGCGCTCGTCATGATAAAACTTATTGAAGGCCTGAGCGATATCAACTATATGGCGGGTCACGACGCTCGGCTCGTACTTGACTCCCGCCTCCTCGACAAGTTCCGGAAGACGGTATATCAGCTTAATCAACTCGTAACCCGAATCCCCGCATATGCTCGAAAGCTTCGCAGAATCGATGTCGGGAACGAAGCCCCCCGCGTTGCGAAGAACGCTCGATGCCCTCGCATGAGTGTACTGCACATAGGGACCCGTTTCTCCGTCGAAATTGAGGACTTTATCCCAGTTGAAGGTATAATCCTTAATGCGACCGTTCGAGAGCTCCTGGAAGACTACAGCCCCTATTCCGACGATTCTGGCGGTCTCCTCCATGTCGTCGGTATTGACTCCCTTCTCCTCGATTATCTCGCGGGTCTTTTCGACGGCCTTTCGCAGAACATCCTCGAGAAATACCACCCTGCCGCTCCTCGTCGACATGGTGCCTTCCTCCAGGCTCACCATACCGAAGGGCACATGAACGCAATCCTGCGCCCAATCGTATCCCATAAGCTCCAAAATCTTAATCCACTGCTTAAAATGCAGAATCTGCTGAGACCCGACAACATAAATATTTTTATGAAAACCATAGGTCTTCTTCCTATAAACTGCCGCGGCAAGATCTCGAGTAATGTAAAGTGACGATCCGTCGCTCTTAGTCACCAAGGCAGGCGTTAAGCCATAGGGCTCGAGATCTACGATCTCCGCCCCCCTCGATGTCTCGAGCAATCCCTTCTCCTTTAGCTCCGCGAGAATCTGCGACATCTTGTCGGAATAGAAGGACTCTCCGTCGTAGGAGTCGAAGCTTATACCGAGCATCTCGTATACTCGGCTGAATTCCTTAAGGGATTCGCTCCTGAACCACTTCCAGAGCTCCAGCTCCTCCGGTTCTCCCCTCTCCAGGCGCGCGAAGGCTTCCCTCGCTGCATCTTCGAGAGAAGGATCCTTCTCCGCCTCCTCGTGGAAACGGACATAGTAGCCTAAGAGGGTCTGTATCGGCGCCCTCTCCACATCCTCTTTATTTCCCCACTTCCGGTAAGCCGTTATCATCTTCCCGAACTGGGTTCCGTAATCTCCGAGATGGTTGATCCTCACCACATTAAAGCCCAGCGCTTCGTATATCTTATAAAGTGAATTCCCTATTACGGTGCTCCTGATATGCCCTATATGAAAGGGCTTTGCGATGTTCGGAGAGCTGTATTCGACTATGACCGTCCTGCCCTCACCTATGTCGCTTCCTCCGAAGTTTCCCCCCTCCTCCATCACGGCATCTAGAGTGAGCCGTGCAAAAGCCTCCTTATCGAGGAACATATTCACATAAGCACTTACACTCTCCACCTTTTCGAATATATCGTCATCCCCCACGGCCCCTGCTATATCGGCCGCGATAAGAGCCGGAGACTTCCGCAGCTCCTTGGCAAACCTGAAGCAGGGCAAGGCGTAGTCTCCCAGACTGTTGTCCTGGGGAATCTCTATCATATTCTCGATCTCCTCCACCGTGAGGCTTTGAATCTTTTCCTGAAGCAGCTCAGCAATCTTATTCTTGACATTCTTCATATCTATTTCAACTCCACGACGGTGACGCCGTCGCCTCCCTCCTTGTAATCTCCTGTTCTGAAAGTTTTTACATGCTTGTGTCGCTTGAACATCTTCTGCAGTCCGCTGCGAAGTATGCCCTCGCCTCTTCCGTGCACTATCGTGACGCTCGCAAGACCCGCGATAGCTGCATCGTCGAGGTACTTATCGACTATCAGCTTGGCATCCTCGAGAGTCTTCCCTATAACATTGCAGGACATGGACACGCTCATCGATTTATCCATATACATGCGCGAATACATGGTCTTGCGGCGCTCCTTCTCGGTAACATTCTCCTGTACCAAGCTGACATCCCGCAGGTTTACATTGAGTCTTATGCTCCCGGCCTGAACCATAAAATCTCCCTTGTCGTCCGGTAGGCTCAGAACCGTCGCCTTGCTGCCGATGGCAATCAGATTAACGCGCGCCCCTTCCGTTATCTCATCGGCGCTCGGAGACTCTTGGTTTTCATCGGGCTGCGCTGCGGCCGGCGCATAATCCTTGCGCTTTTCGCCTATCAGCCTCTTGCCCTCCTCGATGCGCCTGTTTATCTCGCTTCTCGCCTCGGCATGCTCCACGGCCTCGTCAACCTGTTTTCTTATCTCGTTTATGAGCTCTCTGGCCTCATCGAGAATCTCCCTGGCCTCCTGCTTAGCCTCCTCGATAATGCTCTCTCTTCGCTCGTTTATCCTCTCCTCCCGCCTGAGGACGGACTCGTGCGTCTTCTGCGAAAGCTCGCGCAATCTCTCCGCCTCGCGGCGCTCCTTCTCGGCTATGCTCTTTTCGTTCTCTATCGATTGTATTACATCCTCAAATGCAATGTCGCCCCGCTCCAACAAGCGCGAAGCCTCCCCTATTATCTCCTCCGAAAGACCCAGTTTTCTTGAAATCTCAAAGGCATTGGACTTCCCGGGAATACCGGTTACGAGCCTGAATGTGGGGGAAAGCGTCTCCACATCGAACTGCATGGAGGCATTCTCGACGCCGTCGGTGGAGATTGCATACTTCTTAAGCTCCGTGTAGTGCGTAGTCGCCATCGTGAGCGCGCCCGTGCGCCTCAGATTATCGAGTATCGCCATAGCAAGCGCAGCGCCTTCGGTGGGATCGGTTCCGGCTCCCAGCTCGTCCAGCAGGACCAGACAGTCCTCCTTTGCGCGTCTCGTAATCTGCACGATATTCCTCATATGCGAGCTGAAGGTCGATAAGCTCTGCTCTATGCTCTGCTCGTCCCCGATATCCGCAAATATATCGGAAAATACCGGCATGCAGCTTCCGTCGGCAGCAGGAATAAAGAGTCCGGACTGCGCCATCAGGCAGAGCAGCCCCACGGTCTTGAGGGTCACGGTTTTACCGCCCGTATTCGGACCCGTTATCACCAGAGTATCGTAGTCTCTGCCTATCTCGACATCGACAGGCACTACCTTTTTAGGATCTATAAGCGGATGGCGAGCCTTTCTGAACCTTATAAAGCCTTCCTCCGCGACATCGGGCATGGAAGCGTTCATATCGCAGGCCAGGCGGCCCTTGGCGAACATATTGTCCAGCTTTAAAAGAATCTCCTGGTTTGCGCGGATGGCGATTTCATTTTCACCGACCATCATGGAGAGTTCCTTTAATATCCTCGCAATCTCCTGCTCTTCCGCAAGTTCGAGTTCCCGCAGCTCGTTGTTCATCTTGACGATGGCCTGCGGCTCTACGAACAGCGTAGCTCCGGAAGAGCTCTGATCGTGGACTATACCTTCGAGTCTGGTCTTATGTTCCGCCTTAAGAGGCACGACGAATCGCCCCTGACGCATGGTAACAATAGCATCCTGAAGGAAGGCGCGATTTTCCGCGGAGCTTACTATCTGCTGTATCTTAGACCTTATAGCTTCGTTTTGACGCAATATCGCACGCCTGATGCGGCGAAGCTCGGGGCTCGCATCGTCGGCGATCTCGTCTTCCGAAAGTATGCATCTGTCGATTTCGCTCTCAAGAGATGAAAGAACTACTATGGAACCCGCCAGGCCGCTTATAATTCTTAGTTGCGAAAATTCAGGCGTATTGAGATACTCCTCGGTTCTCCGGGCAGATGACAGATTGTAAGATATCTGAAGAAGCTGGCCCGGACTGAGGCCTCCTTCCTTTGCCGCAAGATGCGCCAGGCCGGATATATCGTAAAATCCCCCGAGCGGCGGCATGCCTTTTTTTACGATTACTTCAAAGGCCTCTCCCGTAGCCGCAAGTTCATCCCTTATCCAATGTAACTTTGAAGAGGGCCTGAGTTTCTTCACAAAGTCCCTAGTGAGAGCCGAACAGCAACGCGCAGCCAGCATATCAATTATTTTAAAATACTCGAGTACCTGCAGGGCCTTTTCGTTCATTCCCCGCTCCTATCGGTTAAGCCTCTTTCTGAGCGCCTCCAGGTCGTTCTTAAGATGGATGTTTTCCATCTGTATATCGAAGAAACTGCTCTCGATATCCCTGCACTTCTCCTCGAGTTCCCTGATCTCCCTCTGAGCCGCCTCCGGAGCCTCCTCCGCCATGCTCAGCTTAATCGTCAGCTCCTCGACCCTTGCGCGCAGGACCTCATTGTGCCCCTCGACCTCCCGAAGCTGGTTGGTGAGATGCTCAATGCGCTCGTTCTTTTCCTCGAAGGTGCGGATATTCTCCTCCTGCTGACGACGGCTACCCGCCATCTGCTCCTTGTACTGAGCAAGGCTCTCCTTGGCCTCCTCCCAGAGCAGGGAATAGCGCTCGACTTCACTCTTGAACGAAGCCTCCTTCTCGCGCAGCTCTTCTATCTCCGCTTCCCTTTCGAAATGCTCCGCTGCGATATTCACCGCCGTGAGCACCGCCGCCGACGATGTGCTTCCGTTGAAACTCTCAGCGATCTTGTGCATCTTACCGTCGACATAATCGGCAATCCTCATTATCTGCTCTCTGGACTGCTCGCCCGAAATATTGTACTCCTGACCGTAAATCCGCACGGTCACCGTATTTCTGTTGCTCATCTCAATCCTTTCCGCTACATTTCCCGCAATACCGCGTTGTAAGCATCCTTAATCGCAATAAGAACTTTCTGATTTATTTCGTTGACCTCAGCCTCCTTCAAGGTTCTCTCGGCAGACCTATATGTGAGGGAGAACGCTACGCTCTTTGAGCCCTCCGGCACCGGCGCACCTCTGTAGATATCGAAGAGCTTTACGCTCTCCAGCAAGTCCCCGGCGTTCATCCTGATTGCCTTTTGAAGCTCTCCGACAGCTACATCCTCCGTAACTACCATCGAAAAATCCCTGATCATAGCCGGATATTTGGGTAGAGGATTATATACCATCTCCGTGTCCGCAAGCCCGTACAGCATGTCTATATCGAGCTCCGCCGCAAAGACCTTCCGCTCTTCGAGATTGAAGTTTTCGCATACCGCCGGATGAACCTGTCCCAAAACTCCGGCAAGCTTTCCGCCCACCAGAAGCTTCGCGCAGCGACCGGGGTGGAATGTCGGATTATCGCTCTCCGCTTCAAATTCGATATCGTCGATGCCCAGAACATCCATCAGCTGCTCGACGCGACCCTTTAGGCTGAAGAAATCCTCGCCCTCGCCGTAGAGAGCTATGCAGAGAGAATCCTTCTCCTCGGGAAGAACATCCTCGACAATGACATCGGCGAAGAAAGTATTTCCCAGCTCAAAGCCCTTCGCCTCCGGATTGCTCCTGGCATTGTTCAGCGAGAGAACTTCCAGCAGATTTGAAAGTATCGTGGTGCGCATCACGGAAGTCTCTTCTCCGAGCGGATTTATCAGCTTTACGAAACTTCTCTTGCGGTTTTCCTCAGGAATCCTCAGCTTGTCGCTCGCCTTGGGCGACACGAAGCTGTATGTCTGAAATTCCGAGAGCCCCATGGCCAAAAGCGCCTGCTTGGTGATATTCCTTAAACTCTGCTTTCGCGAAATAGTGCTCAGGTTATTGCTCTTGGGCAGGCGCATCGGGAGCTTATCGTAGCCGTATAGCCTTGCAACCTCCTCCGCGTAGTCCTCCTCTATCTCCAGGTCCCTGCGAATCGTCGGTGGGGTCACGCTTATTATATCGCCGTCGTGCGAGGCCTCCATCTCCAGCGAGCGAAGGTAAGAAACCATCTCCTCCGCAGAAAGATCCGTACCGAGCAGTAAATTGATCCTCGAAACCCTAACATCGATAGGCCTGGCTTCCTCTTTGACAGGATATGCATCGACATCTCCGCTGAGCACCGTTCCTGCTCCGAGCATCTCTATAAGCCTGCAGACCCTGTCGCAGGCGGCTTTGGCAAGGTTCGGGTCTATACCCTTTTCGAAGCGCGACGAGGCCTCGGTGCGCAATCCCAAATCCTTTGAAGTCCTTCGCACGCTGTCCGCCTGGAAGTTCGCCGATTCTATGAGCACCGTGTTCGTTTCGCCTGCTATATCCGAATCCAGACCTCCCATAACGCCGGCTACGGCGATTGCGCCTTCCGCATCCCTTATAGTCAGGTTCCTCGCATTTAGGGTCCGTTCGCTTCCGTCCAGGGTCGTAAATTTCTCGCCCTCGCCTGCGGTATCTATGATTATCTTTCCGCCTCTAACGGTGTTTATATCGAATGCGTGCAAGGGCTGCCCGTACTCGAGCATCACATAATTCGTTATGTCGACAATATTGTTGATGGGCCTCATGCCGGCCAGCATGAGCCTCCTCTGCATCCACCAGGGCGACGGAGCGATCTTAACATCCTTGACCACCCTGCAGCAATATCTTTTGCAGAGTTCGGGCTTTTTAATCTCCACGCTTATACGAGATGCGGCCTCCTCCGGACAGAGATTTACACACTCCGTATCCGGATACTCAAGAGCGCTTCCGAAGACGGCGGAAGCCTCCCTCGCCATCCCTATTATGGACAGGCAGTCCGGGCGATTGGGAGTGATTTCAAAATCGACGGAGACATCGTCGAGGCCCAGAGCTTTAACGATATCCGTGCCGGCTTCGTATTCGCCTTCCAGTATCCATACGCCGTCCCTTGCGCTGTAGGGAACGAGCTTCGCATCGAAGCCCAGCTCGCTGCAGCTGCACATCATGCCTTCGGACATGACGCCCCGAAGCTCTCCGCTCTCGATAATATCGCCGCCCTCGCTCTTGGGCCTGCCGTGGAGAGGCCCGGGAACTCTGGCACCGTCTAAAGCGACGGGAACATAAGCTCCGACCTGAGTCTCGTCTATGTTGGGAGATCCGGTGCAGATCTGAACAATCCTGCCGGCGCCCACATCCACCTTGCATACGACAAGTTTATCCGCATTCGGATGCTCCTCCACGCCGAGTATCTTCCCCACGACGACGCCCTCTATATCGACATCGAAGCGCTCGACGCTTTCGATATTCGAACCGCTCATTATCATGCGCTCGCAGAATTCGTCCTGCGCCGCGTCTATTTTTGTATATTCATTAAGCCATTCCAAAGGTACTAACATCTTCCGCCCTCACTATCTGAACTGCCCGACAAATCTTATGTCATTCTCATAAAACAGGCGTATATCTTCAACTTCGTACTTCAGCATTGCGGTTCTCTCCACACCTATGCCGAAGGCGAAGCCCGTGTACTTCTCCGTGTCTATATTGCCGACCTTGAGCACATTGGGATGAACCTCCCCGCAGCCGAGAATCTCTATCCATCCGCTGCCCTTGCAGACCCTGCATCCCACGCCGCCGCACTTAAAGCAGCTTACATCCATCTCCGCGGAAGGCTCGGTAAATGGGAAGTGATGGGGCCGAAATCTCGTCTTCGTCGAGGAACCGAACATCTGCTTCGCAAAGGAGTCCATAACGCCCTTAAGATCCGCCATGCTTATCCCCTCGTCGACTGCAAGCCCCTCAATCTGATGGAACATAGGACTGTGAGTGGCGTCCGGAGTATCGCAGCGAAAACATCTTCCGGGAGCTACGACCATAATCGGAGGTTTCTGCGCGAGCATTGTCCTAACCTGCACCGGCGAAGTCTGAGTCCGCAGTATAACTTCATCGTTTATGTAAAAGGTGTCCGTGATATCCCTCGAGGGATGGTTGGGGTCGGCATTCAAAGCATCGAAATTGTTGAAGACAGTCTCCACCTCCGGACCTTCGCTGACCGAAAAACCCATGCTGCGGAAGATCCTCGTCATCTCATCGATAGTTATCGTCAGAAGATGCCTGCTCCCTATAGGCATAGTCTTGCCTGGCTGTGTAACATCAATTTTCTGCTTTATCAGCTCAGCCTGCTCCGCACGGAGCTTAAAATCCCGCATGCGGGCATTTAAACCGTTCTCGATCTTGTCTCTGGCCTCGTTTGCCACCCGGCCGAGGGCCTTTCTTTCCTCAGGCGAAAGATCCTTCACGGAGCGCAAAATTTCCGTGAGCTCGCCCTTTTTACCGAGGAGCTTTATGCGCAGCTCCTCAGCCTCCTGAAGCGTTTGGAGCTCATCCATTCTCTTCTTCGCTTCCTCTATGAGTGCATTAAGTTTTTCTAACATTCTTACCTCCGACTATATTTCAATCGCCCTCTGCCGGAGCGATTCATACATGATTATAGCAGCCGCTAAAGCCGCATTCAGGGATTCCGCTCTCCCGGCCATCGGCACGCTTATCCTCTGCGCACCCTTTAAAAATATCTCGTCCGCTCCGCCGCCCTCGTTTCCAATTACGAACGCGGCATCCCGCGCGATATCCGCCTCGTAGCAGGGCCTTCCTTCCATATCCGCACACCAGACGCTCTTGCCGGTAGCTTCAAGCAGCTGCAGAGCCTCGCTCGCGTCCTCGCAAAACAGCAGCGGCATCCTCAATATGCTCCCTGCGGAGGCTCTTACAGCCTTCGGGCCGTAGGGATCGCTGCTGCCCTTTACAATCAGAACACCCGCCATTCCGCAGCCCTCCGCCGCCCTGAGCATGGTCCCGATATTTCCCGGGTCCTGAACCCTGTCTATTACGAGGATATTGCTCCCCGGAAAAAACAGCTCCTCCGGAGAATATTCTCTCTTTAATGCGACGCCCACAATTCCCTGAGAGTTTACGGTGTCGCTCACGAGTCGAAAGCAGTCGTTCGCCAAAATATAGGGTGCTACTGATTTTTCCTCCGCCAAAGCGGCAATCTCTTCGGCCTCTCCTTCAAAGGAGGCAGCCTCGATAAAGAGATATCTGAGCCTTACCCCCTGCTCGAGCGCCTCGCGCAGCGGATTCGGTCCCTCCAGGATATACATTCCGAGGGCGTCTCTGTTTTTCTTTTGAGACAGCGAAACGACTGTCTTAAGTGTGGCGTTTTCCTTTGAACTTATCTCCCTCATGTTTTTTACATAAGGGGGCGGCTCTGCAGGAACGCGGAGTATTCCGGTTCCGTACAGGCCGCCCCGCATCTTCAACTCAATACGATATTATAGAGTGAAATCCTTGTTAAGGAAATCGGGAATCGGGAAGTCGTTAAAGAGCTTCGGTTCGTCATCGGCTTCGGAATTCTCCGCATTGGAACCTCCTGCCGAAGCCTCTTCCTTTTCCTCCGCTTCGATTTCCTCGCCCAGACCGCTTCTGCTTGCAAAATCCGTGGCGATGACGGTGACCTGTATCTCGTTCTCCATATCGTCGCGTATAGATGTGCCGAAGACGATGAAGGCGTCGTCGTCCACTTCCTTGGCTATGGAATCCGCAGCTCCCGAAACTTCGAGCATTCCGAGATCGTAACCGCCCATTATATTCAGCAATACGCCCTTTGCACCCTTGATGCTGGTCTCCAGCAGCGGGCTGTCTATGGCCATTCTGATAGCGGTCTCTACGCGGTCCTCTCCGCTCGCCCTTCCGATGCCCATATGCGCTATGCCCTTATCGCTCATGACGGTCTTTACATCCGCAAAATCGAGGTTTATGAGCCCTGCATCGGATATCAGGGTCGAGATTCCCTCCACTCCGTTCTTCAGAACATCGTCCGCCAGCTTAAAGGCTTCCAGCATGCTTGTATTCTTCTGAGAAATCTGAAGCAGTCTGTCGTTTGGTATAACAACCAGAGAATCCACATAGTTTTCGAGGTACTCGATCCCCAGATCCGAGTGCTGTTTGCGCTTTCTGCCTTCGAAGGTGAAGGGGCGGGTCACGACGCCCACGGTGAGCGCGCCCGAAGTCTTGGCGGCTCTGGCGATTATAGGTGCCGCACCGGTTCCGGTGCCACCCCCCATCCCCGCGGTGATGAATACCATGTCGCTGCCATCAAGGAATTTTTCGATGCTCTCGAGGCTCTCCTCGGCAGATTTCTGGCCTACTTCCGGGTTTCCTCCGGCGCCGAGTCCCTTGGTGAGCTTCTCCCCGATCTGAATCCGGGTTTCGGCCTTGGAACTGTTGAGCGCCTGCATATCCGTATTGACGGCTATGAATTCCACTCCCTTGAGATTCGACTCTATCATCCTGTTGACGGCGTTGCAACCTGCACCGCCGACACCTATAACCTTGATGTTGGCCGAACTATTTTCAGGTTTTTCAAATTTCAGCATTGGGGACATATCTGGCCTCCTGTAAAATTTTATATTTATACATAATTATTGTAGCATAATATAGGTGTATTTGCACCAGCTTTACACAACATATTGTGAAAAAAGAGCAAAAACACCCCTTTTCACCTATTCGGTGGGGCTGAAAGCCAGATAGCCGTCGTTGCCCACTCTGATGACCCCCCTGCTGACATCCTGGCGATAGAGCTCCTGAAGGAGCTTCTGCAGACTCTCCATATTCTCCGTGATATTTGAAGGCGTACCTTCGCAGTAGAGTTCATCGTATATGTATGCTCGTATTATCACCGTCGAAAAGTCGACGCGCTTAAAGTAAATGTCGTTCTCTTCGACCATCTGAAGCAACTCCAGAGTATCGGTGAGCATGTAAGCCTGATCCACCTGCAGGGGCTTTCCGGGGGTCATGTCGCTGATAGACATATTCCCCAGCAGTGGCAGTGCGGGCTCGATATCGCTTATGCGCAGCACCATGCCGGAGCTGTCTATCAGCACATACTGCTTTTCGTAGGGAACGGCCGCATATTCCACCCTCTCGGTTATGTTTATTTCAATGGTATCCGGAAGCCTCCTTCGGATATCCGCAAGCTTTATATAGGGGTCCTCGAGGAGCTTATCTCTGGCGGGTCTGGTCTTGATCTCAAAAAACAGATTGACGCCGGTCTGAAGGCCGGACATGTCTATTATCTGAGCGGGAGTATAGAACATATTGCCGCTTACCTTAAAATTCTTTAAGGTAAAATATGAGGAATCCATCCCGCGATATATCAAAAAACAGGCAATACAAAAAAGCAGGAAGCGCAGGAAGTAAAATTTGCGTCTGCGTTTCTTCTTTCTGGGCTTGCTGCTCTTAGGCCGGGGCTTTTCGAACTCCGAAAAGTCATCCTCCGAGAGCCGCTCATTTTTTTCTTTTTGCTCACTATAATCGCTCATTCCTAAATTTTAATATGTTCGTAGATAATGTCAACAGCATTGAAAATTCCTATCTTCTTAGCGCTCTGTGCCATAAAGTTAAGTCTCTCTCTGTTTAATATAAGTTGCATCAGGGCTGATGTGAATATCCTCAAATCCCCGCGGATAGCTTCCTCCTCTATCATGAGCGCTGCGGATGCATCCGAGAGAGCCTTTGCGTTGTGATGCTGATGATTGTTCGTCACATTAGGAGAGGGAACGAGCACGGAGGGCTTTCCGCAGGCGACAATCTCCGAGACGGCGCTGCCGCCCGCCCTGCTTATCACTAAATCGGCGGCGCACATCAGCGTCGGCATGTTTTCGGCATAGTCGATAAGCTGCACAAAATCCTTGGCTTCGGCCACCACGGACAGCTTTTCCCTAACCTCGTCATAATAGCGCTTTCCGGTAACAAAATAGAGCTTTACACCGCGCGGAGCGTCCGCGAGCGCCTTCACAAGGTCAATTATCGCATCATTCAGGACAGCTGCACCGAGGCTCCCGCCGGTCGCCAGCAGCATAAAATCGCTCGGTTCAAGGCCCAGCTTAGCTCTTGCATCCTGCACATCTTCTATTAAAAATTCCTTGCGTATCGGATTTCCGCTCAGAACGAGCTTATCCTTGCTGTCGAAATAATTGCGCGATTCCTCAAAGGATATGAATATCTTTTCCACATAGTTCTGAAGCATCTTGTTGGCCACCCCGGGGATTACATTCTGCTCGTGTATAAAGCAGCGCACGCCCATCTTGGAGGCCTTGCGAAGGAAGATACCGCTAACATAGCCGCCCGTTCCTATAACCAGATCCGGATTGAACTCCTTTATAATCTCCTCGCTCTGCTTTCCGCCGCTGTAGATATCGGATAGCGTCTTAAAATTCTTCAGCAGATTCCTTCGGTCGAATCCGCTGGCGTCTATCCCCTTGATATCGTAACCCGCTCCGGCTATCAGTTTCTGTTCCATCCCCTGCTTGGTTCCCACAAAGAGAATCTCGGCATCGGGATTCATCCTGCGAATCTTATCCGCAATCGCAATTGCAGGATATATATGCCCGCCCGTACCTGCGCAGCTCATTATAACTTTCATAGAGCGACCTCCTTATTCGTCCTGCGCGGATTGCCGCGAAATATTAAAGCAGATTCCCACAAGGGAAAGCATTATAACCGTAGCGTTTCCTCCCAGGGATATAAACGGCAGGATCACGCCGGTGGGGAAAAACGACGCCGATATAACCGCTATGTTGAGCATGACCTGCAGCGAAAGAAGCAGGCCCACTCCGGCGGCCAGGAGCATGCCGTAGTAATCCGGAGCCTTTATGGCCACCCTGAAGCAGCGCCAAATCAGCAGCATATAGACGGCCATCAGAACGAGGACTCCTATCAGCCCCAGCTCCTCGCCTATAATAGCGAGAATAAAATCGTTCGGCGCATCAGGCAGATACAGGGCTTTCTGAATGCTTCTTCCGAGCCCCACCCCGGTAACCCCACCGCTTCCGAGAGCCAACAGGGACTGAACGACCTGATAACCGTCGCCGAGCATGTCGCTGAAGGGATCGAATATTATCTTAACTCTTTTGAGCACATAGCCGCCCTTAGCCGCTACTATTCCCGCGAAGCCGGCTGCTCCCGCTACTACACTGAGCAGCACCCAGCGCAGCTTTAATCCGGCCATAAACATCATCCCCACGCCAAGCATGGCAACTATGCCCATGGTGGAAACATTGGGCTGCTTCGCAATAAGCAAGCTTATTATTCCGAGTATCAATACCATTGGAGCGATGCCGTCCTTGACCCTGTTTATCTTGTCCGTATCGTCCCCGTAGAATTTTGCTATAAATAGTATAAGACTGAATTTTATAACCTCTCCGGGCATCACCGTAAAATACTTAAAATCCAGCCATCTGCGGGCATTCCTTATGGGCACTCCAAGGGGGGAAAACACGAGGACAAGCAATATAAACCCCACCGCCAGCGCCGGGATTGCCATCCTTTTTAACTGATGATAATCGAAAAAAGCGAAGAATGCGAAGGCTATCCATCCGAGTATCATCCACATTGCATCCTGCTTAAGAAAGCTGTACTCGTTTCCGTGCTTGCTAAGGGATAGATAATAACTCGCGGAAAACACCATGACCGTCCCGAAAAGCGAGAGTGCCAGAGTAAGGCCGAGAAGGAGGAAATCTCCTTCGGGCTTTTTCTTGATTACTTTTTGTCCCCTTACTTTCTTCGCTTCCACTTTTCCTCACAGTGCCTTGACCAAGCTCTTAAATTCCTTGCCGCGTTCCTCGTAGTTTGTATACATACCCCAGCTTGCACAGGCAGGAGAAAGAAGAACGCTGTCGCCCGCCTCCGCCAGCTCCGCGGCCCTTTTTACAGCGTCGCCCATGCTGAGCGAAAAAGTTATTTTATCCTCATCGAAGCCGCAAGCTATAGCCGAAGCTGCAAAGCGCTCCGCCGTCGCTCCCAGTAGCAGCAAATGCTTTACTCTTCCCTCAAAAGATTCTATCAACTCCGTGAAATCCGAATTCTTTTCGTAGCCGCCTGCAATCAGAATTATAGGCGGATTTACTGCCTCTATCGCCTTGATTGCGGAATCCGGATTAGTAGCCTTCGAATCGTTTATATAGCGCACGCCGTCGAGTTCCCGTACAAATTCCATCCTGTGCTCCACGCCCTTAAACTCTCGCAGCACCGATGCAATCCTGTCCGCATCTATCCCGGCCGAAAAGCTGATTGCGGTCGCAGCAAGGGCATTCTCCAGATTGTGAGCCCCCGGTATATATATATCCTTTGTCTCAATAATCTCTATCTCCTTGCCATCCGCATCTATGCACATCACCCCGCCGCGAACGAAGGCGCAGGGCGGCTCGGGCCTAAATTTCCTCGAAAAGGCGAACTGTCTCGCAGCGCATTCCTTTGCCAGCTTCAGCGTTTCCGAATCGTCGGCGTTGTACACGAATATATCGTCTTTCGTTTGATTGGCAAATATCCTCGCCTTCATTCGGATGTACTCATCGAAGCTTCCGTGCCGATCGAGATGATCGGGTGTCAAATTGAGTATGGCCGAAATGAAGGGTCTGAAACTCCCGACAGTCTCCAGCTGAAAGCTCGAAACCTCCGTAATCATATAAGTGTCCTCGTCAGCTTCCAGAGCTCTCGAGGATGCCGCTGTGCCGATATTTCCCACAACTTCTGCCTTAAGCCCCGCAGCCTTGAACATCTCGCCGCTCAGTTCTGTCGTCGTAGTCTTTCCGTTCGTCCCAGTAATCGCGACAAATATTCCCCTGCAATTTTCGAAGGCGGCTTCGAGCTCTCCCGTAACACGGACGCCCAGCGCGCGGGCCCTCTTCGCGAGATCTCCCTCTGCGGAGATGCCGGGACTCAATAAAAGCTCGTCGAATCTCTCAAGCTCCGGAGCTTCCCCGAAAATCAAATTTACTCCCATAGATTCAAGTTCCGAGAGCAGATCTGCATCGAAAGAGGCGCGGGGCTTGCAATCCCAGCAGCACAGCTCGTTTAATCCCGCGAGCATCTTCGCGGATGCATAGCCGGATCTTCCCAATCCGGCAATTAAAACCTTCTTCATGAGTCAGCCTCGAAATGTTTCTAAAATATCGCTATGGTGAGCGCGCACAGCAGCGCGGTCACGATTGAAAATACTCCGACGACCTTGGTCTCCTTCCATCCGCCCATCTCGAAATGATGATGGAGCGGAGACATGCGGAAAAATCGCTTCCCGTTGCATGTTTGAAAGACGACGACCTGTATTATAACCGAAAGTGCCTCAAGTACATATATTCCGCCCGCAATCGGAAGCGCGGCTTCCATATTGGAGCATATCGCGCCTGCGGCCAATGCCCCTCCGAGCGCCATGGAGCCGGTATCTCCCATAAAGAGCTTCGCGGGATGCCTGTTGAAAACCAAAAACCCGAGGCAAGATCCGCAGATTATTATAAAAAACAGAGAGATATCCCCTTCCGTTATTACAGCAAAGCAGCAGGCCACTATCGCGGTTACGCTGCTTGCAAGCCCGTCCAGGCCGTCGGTCAGGTTCACGGCATTGACCATGGCCAGAATCATGAAGACTGCAAAGGGAATATACCATCTTCCCATATCCAAAAGTCCGCCTTCAAACGGAAGTATTATTGAAGCGCCCCGGCTGTAGCCGTAATATGCGAGCCCGAAGGAAAAAATCAACTGCAGGGCTATTTTTTGAAGTGCCGAGAGGCCGAGATTTCGCTTTTTAACCACCTTAAGCCAATCGTCGGCAAAGCCCACAAAGCCGAAGGCGAGGGTCGAAAGCAGCATCACAATCATATCCGCGCTGCGCGAAAAAAGCAGCCCGAAGATTACAGCGGTGGCTATCATTGAAAGCCCGCCCATGGTCGGAGTGCCCGCTTTGGATAAATGCGATTCGGGTCCGTCCTCCCTTATGCTCTGCCCTGCGCGCAGTCTCCTGAGCATAGGTATCTCAAGTTTAGTCAGCAGACAGGAGACGGCAAAAGCTGTGAACCCTGCAATGATTGTCTTAATCACTTAGATTCCCCCTCTTCCCTGTCTCTCAGCTCTGCTTTGAGCCTCTGTGCCATATCCGCAACGCCGGTGATATTGCTGCCCTTTATCAGAACCGCATCGCCCGGCCCTATATCCCTCATTATCCTCTCCTCAACCAATTCGAGTTTCTCACTGTAAATTATCTGAATGTCGTTCTTGTAGGAAGCCGGCTGAACATATGCCTTCGCCCGCGCTCCGATCGCATAGAGTTTATCCACGGTCGAGCTTGCAATCCTTATTCCTACAGCCTCGTGCCCCGCCTGTTCGCCGCTTCCAAGCTCCAGCATATCGGCCAATATAGCTATTTTCCGCTCCGCCCTCAACTTATCGAAGGCATCCAAAGCCGCCTTCATGGACTCGGGGCTGGCGTTGTAGCTGTCGTCAATAAGCAGAACACCCGCAATATCTGACATCTCAAGCCTGCGCGGATTGTGACCCGGCTCGGAAAGAGCCTCGGCAGCGGCCTCAAGCTCCACCCCGTAAACCAGTCCTACCGCCGCTGCCAGTGCCGCATTAATCGCATTATGAGTCCCGAGAACGGGCATATTTACAACTTGGCGCGAAGTCCCGTATTCCAGAGCAAAGCTTATGCCGCCGCTCTCGCAAGCCCGCAGGCTCCTCACCCGCAGGTCGCAATGCTCGGAACTGCCTACCGAGAACATCCTGAATTCACCGCCGGTGCGCCTGGCTATTTCGCTTTCGCTCAGGTAATCGCTGTCCGCATTATATATCAAAATATTTTCTTTTGAAAAATTCTTTGTAATCTGAAGCTTGCCGTCCGCAATCGCATCGCGGCTACCCAGCTTTTCCAGATGAGATGTTCCAATATATGTGATTACGCCCGTCTCGGGGAATATCCAATCCACATATTCACCGATCTCACCGGGCCTGTCCATTCCCATCTCGAAGACGGCTATCTCTGTGGACTCGTCCGTCTGAAAACATGTAAGGCAGATTCCCAGATGAGTGTTTAAGTTTTTCTGAGAACTCACCACATTATAACGCTCTGCAAGAATGGCTGCTGCATAGCTCTTAGTGGAAGTTTTCCCTATGCTCCCCGTAATCGCCACCCTTCGCAGTGGGAAGCGGTCTATATAGGCCGCCGCCATCCGCTTAAAGCCCTCGGCGCTGTCTTCGACGAGCATAACCGTGGCGTCGGGGTCGCGCTCGATCATCTCCACAGCCCTCCACTCATCGGACATCAGGAAGATTCTGCAACCGCGCTCATAAGCATCCATTGCATAATTATGACCGTCGTCTCTTTCTCCGACTACGCAGACGAACATATCCCCTGCCGAGCATTCTCTCGAGTCTATCTTTACACCGAAAGCGACGGCATCCGCGTTTCCCCTAAGCGAGGCCCCCGCCGCGCGCGCCAGAAATTTCACATCTGTAGCCTTCATTGCTCTCCTCCGTCTTCCTCGACGATATCCGAGGTTATTTCATCCTCCGGATTCGACAAGATTTCATAATAAAGCGTAACTTCGTAACCCTCGGACACTTCCGTCCCCGGCTTGGGGAACTGATCGACTACAATAAGCGAGGCGTTTGTTTCTATTGCGGGCGACAGCTGCGCCGAAAGTCCCTGCGCCTCCAGCAAGCCCATTGCGTCCTCGGCATCCTTGCCCACGAGATCCGGAACTTTAATCCTCAACTTGTTGAGAGCCTTAAGCTCCTCCTCGCTGTACTGAGGAGCGATGCCCATGTAATGAAGCACCCTCTCCATTATATTTATAGCGCATGGTCCTGCGGTCAGGCTTCCGTACAACACACCCTTGGGAGTGTCACAAATTACGAGTATGCAAAATTTGGGGTCATCGACCGGCGCCACGCCTATAAATGAACCGTAAACATCCGTCTCCGAATATCCGCCGCCCTCGGGCTTGTTCGCGGTTCCCGTCTTTCCCCCTATCCTGTATCCGGGAACCTTAAGCCCCCCTCCTCCGGTTGTCAGAAGCGCCTCCTCCATTATGGAGAGCATGTCGCTCGCGGTCTGTTCGGAGATGCTGCGGCTCTTTATTTTAGGTTCCACCTTCATAATGCTGTTTCCTTCCGAATCCAAAAGTTCCGAAACGAAATGAGGCTGCATCAGGTAACCCTTGTTCGCCATGGAGCACACGGACGAAAGAAGAGAGATGGGAGTGACGGCTATGCCCTGCCCGTAAGACATGGTCGCAAGTCCCACCGGACCTGCCGTACTCTTTGGCTGAAGTATATTGCTGCCCTCACCCGGGAAATCGACACCCGTCCTCTCGGTAACACCGAAGGCGTCGAGCCCCTCGTAGTACTTAGTAAGACCTATTCGCCTGGAAAGCTCCACCATAACGGGGTTGCAGGAGTTCTGAACCGCCTGCGAAAGAGTCTGCACCCCGTGTTTGCGGGGGTAGTACCAGCATTTAATATCCCAGTCGGCAACCTGTATCTTGCCGTCGCAGGTGAATTTCTCGCCCGGGTAGGTGACCCCCTCGTCGAGTGCGATGGCAGTAGTCAGAAGTTTGAATGTCGAACCCGGCTCGTATGTGTCATTTATGAGGGAATTTCTCCACTGCTGATTCCAATATATCAGTTTTTCCTCATCGCTGAAGCCTGCAAAGGCCTCGGCATCCTCCGCCAGAGGCGCTCTGGGGTCGTTCGGGTCGTATTCGCCGGTCTGAGCGCAGGCAAGTATTTCGAATGTCTTCGGATCCATTATCAGGCAAGCGACTTTTTTGGATTGCGTGCGCTCCTTGCAGGCAGCTATCTCCTGCATGGCTATGTACTGTATATTCTGATCCAGCGTGAGCCTGACCGTATATCCGTCCTCCGCACCGAAGTAGCTGTCCCTGCCGTATGCGAGGGTGTTTTTCCTTATATCCTTGTTCTTAATCCAGCGTCCGTCGAGCCCGGAAAGCTTGCTGTTGTATTCCAGCTCGATGCCGGAAAGGCCTACATTATCGTCGGTGGTGCTCCCCAGAATGTGAGATGCAAATGCCCCCAGGGGATAGTACCTCTTAGCGTCTATGCTTATCTCAACACCGACAAAGGCCTGCTCCCGTATTTTTTCCGCGGTCTCGTCGTCGACATTTTTAGCGAGTTTGAGTAGCCTTTTATCGGAATCTATAACCTCCATTACCTTCTCGTAGCTCATGGAGAGTATTTCCGAAAGAGCTTTCGCCTCAAGCTGCGTGTTCAATTCGCATTCTTCGGGGGTTTCACCGTTGTTTTTGATGCTCTCAGGCCTTATCCAAACGGTATTGGTGGTGGCGCTTATCGCAAGTTCGTTGCCCTTGCTGTCGACAATCTTGCCGCGGGTTGCAGGTATAGTGGTATCCAGAGTCTGTTGCCTCCTGGCTTGATCCGCATACTCTTCCCCCTTTATTATCATATGCCAACCGAGCCTTACCGCCAGAATTGCAAAAAGCGCTGCAGTCAGCGCGAATACAAACATAATTCTGAACCTGTGCCTGTTCTCGGTCTTTACCCTCTTCATATCCCGCAAATAAAAATCAACGCGTACCGTTTAGGGACGCGCCGCTCTTAAATCAGTTATAGGCAGACTCCTTTAGCGCGAACGCGAAGTCCTCTATATTATCCGCATCAGGGTGCAGGTAGACGATTCTGTCGAACTCCGGGTATACCAAGCCGAGTTCGAAAGCCCTGCTCTCGAGGTTGGTGATATTGGCAGCCCTCTTTATCTGCAGCTGAAGATCCTGAACTTCCCTCAGCTCCTCCGATATCGCCGCATTCATCATGTTTATCTCGTACTGTATCTTGGAATTGTACGCGGTAATTCCGATGAATGAGATGAGCAGCAGAAAAATGAATACGATTCCGAAAACTATTTTCGCTTTGTAACCCTTTTCAAGCTTAGTCATTTTATCTTCTCCACCACTCTGAGCTTTGCGCTCCTGCTCCTCGGATTCTCCGAGAGTTCCTCATCGCTCGCCGTCGCGGGCCTGCGTGTAACTTTCCTTATGTCCGCGACCTTGCCGCAGATACAGAGCGGTAGGCCCGGCGGACAGACGCACGGATTAAGCCTATTGTTTACGGCCTCTTTGACTATTCTGTCCTCCAGGGAATGGAAGCTTATAACCGCCAATCTTCCTCCCGGAGCCAGCAGGTCCATGAAATCCGTCAAAGCCTTTTCCAGCTGCCCCAGCTCGTCGTTTACCTCTATGCGAAGCGCCTGGAATGTGCGCTTGGCGGGATGAGGCCCCTCCCTTCTTGCCTTGGCGGGAATGGCAGCCTTTATTATGTCCACCAGCTCGAAACTGCTTTCGATGCGCTTCTTATTCCTCGCCGCGCTTATGAACTTCGCAATTCTCGCCGCCCAGCGCTCCTCGCCGTAATCCTTTATTATCCTTGCAAGCTCCTCTTCGCTGTAGCCGTTCACGATATCTTCGGCTGTAAGCGCATCCTGTACATTCATGCGCATATCCAGCGGAGCGTCGCTCATGTATGAAAAACCCCTTTTAGGCTCATCCAGCTGAAAGGAAGAAACTCCCAGATCGAGCAGTGCGCAGTCTATCTTGTCAATTCCAATCTCAGTAAGAAGAAGTTTTACATCCGCATAATTGCCGTGCAAAAGATGCTTTTCGCATTTGAAGGACTCCAGTCTTTTGCCTGCGGCCTTAAGCGCATCCTCGTCCCTGTCTATACCGATGAATACCCCTTCTTCGCCCAGCCTTTCGCATATCCCTGCCGCGTGTCCCCCTCCCCCGAGGGTGCCGTCCACACAGCGATCTGCGGGCTTAACGGCCAGTGCATTCATGACTTCTTCGTATAGCACCGGTACATGGCTGTAATCCATGGCTACACCCGGAAGTAGTCGCCGAGATCGTGGAAGTCGTCCGGGCCCATCCTTCCGCCGCTTTCCGCGCCGTCAAAGACATCCTTGGCCCATACTTCAACCCTGTCTATCATGCCTATAGTCACCAGATCCTTTTCGATCTGAGCAAAGTCCTTTAAGAATTGAGGAATGACTATGCGACCCTGTTTATCGATGTCGCAGTCCACTGCGTTACCGTAGACATAGCGGAGGAATCGCCTCGCCCGCTCGTCGGTCCTGGGGAGTGCGGCAAATTGCTCCTGCTGCTTCTCCCAGGCCTTCATGGGAAAGATAACCAGACAGCTATCGAGGCCCCTGGTTATGACGCACTTCTCCACCAGCTCCGTCCTGAATTTTGCGGGGATGATGAGCCGGTTCTTTGCATCTATTGAGTTTTGATAGGTTCCCATGAGCACGGGGCAAAACCCTCCTTTTTTAGTTATCTCCACTTTACACCACATTCATCTTAAAATCAAGGCTTTTTGGAGTATTTTTGGGATTTTGCTCCACTTTTCTTGCCCCCTTCTCCCCTTTGGATATCTTTATTCCTTTTTGGCTTCGGAAGTAGCTTGCAACGGCGAGACGCTCCCGCTCCGTGGCGGTTCCCTAACGGTACTAAGCTCTGTCTGCGCCTACGGCTTGCCAATCGCTAAGTACCGAGACCGCCAAGCCTCGCCTAATGCAAGCTACGACCGAGCGATAAAAAAAAGGGCGCTCATGTGGCATATTGGATTCGACTATTGATAAATGTTGCGAATTCAATGTATAATTGTTGAAGATATTCAATCTGAAGGGAGAAATGATGGATAGTTCAGACAAAAGATTCGCAGTCCTGATAGACGCGGACAATATATCGGATAAATATATAAAGATAATCCTCGACGAGATCGCCGACGAAGGTCAGGTTACATACAAGAGGATTTACGGAGATTGGACCAAGACTACGCTCGGCCCCTGGAAAAAGGTGCTGCTAGAATACTCGCTCACGCCCATTCAGCAGTACAGCTACACCAGCGGAAAGAATGCAACGGACTCCGCCATGATAATAGATGCCATGGATATACTCTACACCGGCAATGTGGACGGCTTCTGCCTCGTAACAAGCGACAGCGATTTCACCAGACTCGCGAGCAGACTCAGAGAATCCGGCATGATGGTTGTAGGTATGGGCGAGCAGAAAACGCCGAGGGCTTTCACCTCCGCCTGCAATAAATTTAAGTATCTCGACATTCTCGCCAAGAACGAAGAGAGCAGCAAGGAAGAAGCCGGAAAGCCCGCGGTAAGAAGTGCAAGATCCGCAAGAAGCACGAGAACAACCAGGCCGGCCGTGGAAAAACCTAAGCCGGATCCGAAGGAGGAGATCGCCGAGGAGGAAGAGACTATCACCCCTCTCAAGGCCATCACTCAGACCCTGATAAACATACTGAGAGAGGACTCGGACGAGGACGGATGGGTATCCACCTCGGACCTTGGAAATAAACTGCTTAAGCGCTATTCGGATTTCGATGTAAGAAACTATGGCTTCTCGAAGCTCACGCCTTTCCTCAAATCGCTTAAGGGCTTTGAAATGAAGTCCGTGCGCACAGCAAATTCTCAGGTAAAACAAGTCTATCTGAGAGAGGAGCAACAAAATAAGGACTGATGACTAAAGCCGAACGGGAAATTCATTTAAGAGAACGCCTCGAATCGATGTGCACGCACGAACGCAAACTGCGGGAATCGGGGCGTTTATATATAGCGGGAGTGGACGAAGTGGGAAGAGGACCGATAGCGGGGCCGGTGTGCGCCGCCGCGCTTATACTTCCCTCTGATTTTTCTCTGCTCGGCGTGGACGATTCCAAGAAGCTTTCGCCCAAAAGACGGGAAGAATTGGCCGAAGCAATTAAAAAAGAAGCGCTGTGCTACGCCTTCGGATGGGTCAAAAGCGATGTGATAGACAATATCAATATCCTTCAGGCCACGAAGCTCGCGATGAGCCGCGCGGTGGCAGGACTCGCGATACAGCCCGAGCATGTGCTGATAGACGGAAACTTCACGGTCAAAGCTATAGACATCCCTCAGACGGCGATACCCGGCGGGGATGCGAAGTCGGTCTCCATAGCCGCGGCTTCCATACTGGCTAAGGTGGCGAGGGACAGATACATGGTCTCGATCTCCGAAATATTCCCAGGCTATTCATTCGAGAACAACAAGGGTTACGGCACCAAGGCTCACTACGAAGGCATCGAAAAACTAGGAACTACGCCTATTCATAGGCAGTCGTTTCTACAGGGAAAATGATGCACCGATCGATACTTTGCCTCAGCAAAGGCTTAATTTATATGGGAGGAACAAGATGATTAAACCGAAAAAACTTTATCCCGGAGACACCATAGGGCTGATTTCACCGGCGAGCCCGACGGTCGACAGACTCGATGTACCCCGCTCCAAGGAATTCCTTGAAAAGATGGGCTACAAAGTAGTGCTCGGCAAGCATGTGGACGCGCTGCGGGGACACTACGCCGCGGCACTCGAAGACGCGAAGGCAGAAGACTTTAACGAGATGTTCGCAAACGACGAAATCGATATGATACTCTGCGTAAGAGGAGGTTCCAGCACGCAGCAATTCGTGCAACGGATCGACTTCGAGAATGTAAGAAAGAATCCCAAGATTTTCTCGGGTTTTTCCGACATAACGACCCTTCACCTCGCAATCGCCAAGCATGCGGGCCTCGTCACCTTTCATGGGCCCAACCTGATGACCCTGCGCCCGGGAATGAGCGATTATACCAAGGACCATTTCTTCAGAGCCATAACAAGCACGGAGGAGCGCAGAGAAATAAAGCTTGCCGACGAGGATAAATATGTGATGACCATACACGGAGGAGCGGCGGAAGCACCGGTGCTCGGAGGCAATCTCTGCCTCATTGCCGGAAGCTGCGGAACTATGTACCAGCCGGACTTCACGGGAAAGATTTTATTCTTTGAAGAGACCAACGAGCAGCCCTATGTGGTGGACCGCTATCTCGCTCAGATGAGAAACTGCGGGATGCTCGACGGGATAAAGGGAGTGCTCATCGGCGAATTCAGCGGCTGCGGCCCGGGTTCCGCCTACAGTACCACCATCATAGATACCTTTGAACACTATTTTGCGGATCTCGGAGTGCCCTGCCTCTACGGCCTTCCGCTCGGTCATACAAAGGATATGGCGACGCTCCCCCAGAACTGCATGGTAAGACTCGACGCGGACGCAAAGACACTCGAAGTATTAGAGAGCGGAGTTACGGACTAAAAATCTCCTGACGAATAATGCATCAGGACCCTGAATCCACATAAAAGCGAGCCCCTTGCGGGGCTCGCTTTATTAACATACATCGCTTTATCAGCAGACAAGTTCCACGAATTTTTCGAATGCCAGGCCGCCTTCATTCGCGGCCTTCTCTATTTCCTCCCTAAACTCGGGATTTGCCATCCAGGCAAGACCGCATGATTCGCTCAGCGCGCGAGGCGTCGGAATTAGCCTTCCGGGCACTTCCCTCGCCTGACAATACCTCTCAAAGGCGAGCGCATCCGTGCCGCCCTTGAAAGTAACTATCAATTTAAGGCTCTTGCCGCGCATCCGATTTTCCGCCGCCCGATTCCGCAGGCTAGGGTTTTATTACCGAGGAAGCTCCGCAGAGCTTCTCGACTATAGTATACATATTAGTCACTCCGCCAACGGCCAGCTTTTCCTTGAGCTTGAAAAAATCGAGGCAGGTGCCGCAACTTAGAATCTCCACGCCCATGCTCTCAAGATTTCGCAAATCTTCGAGAGAAGCCGAGCCTTCGCAGCTCAGTTTAACTCCGGAGTTATAAAGCAGCACTGCCGAAGGCAGAGTCTCCATCTGCAAAAGCGCATAGACAAAACCCTTCATCAATATTGCACCGAGCTCGTCGCTTCCGCTACCCATATAGCAGGAGCTGATCGCGACCACATTGCCACCGCGCATATCCGGTATGCACACGGAGGGCTCATCCGCCTCGAGCGTTTCGCCTGTCGGCTTTACGCTGAATTTGACGGAAAATAGCTTATCGCCCTTCTTCTCGCTCGTCACTTCAAAGGACTTGCTGCCGGCGAGCTTGATTAAATTTTGAACCGCAGTCTCGTTATCCACGAGGACTTCCAGGGTCCCGGGCTCAGTAAAGCTCTTGAAACTCTTGTTTGCCTCTACCACGGGAATAGGACACTGCTTGCCCGTCATATCTAAAGTTTTGGAAGACATCGCTCGCTCCTTTCTCGATGCACAAAGATGCTACAGGGCCGCCGTGATTATGGCCATCCTGTAGACTTCCTCGGCATTGCAGCCCCTCGAAAGATCGTTGATGGGAGCGTTTAAGCCCAGCAGAACGGGTCCGTAGGCATCGTAGCCGCCCAGCCTCTGAGCCATCTTGTAGCCGATGTTACCGGCCTCGATGCAGGGAAATACGAAGGTATTCGCATAGCCTGCAACCTTGCTTCCCGGGAACTTGAGCTGCCCGACCGTCGGAGAAACCGCCGCATCGAACTGCATCTCGCCGTCTATGGCCATCTCGGGATTGAGCTCTTTGGCAATCCTTGTAGCCTCCTGCGAGAGCTCTACAGTTCCGCCCTTGCCGGAGCCCTTGGTCGAAAAGCTGAGCATAGCCACTTTGGGGTCGAGGCCGAAGACTCTCGCACATTTCTCTATTTCAACGGCCACTTCCGCGAGCTTTTGCGCTCCGCTGAAGCTGACATTGCCTTCCTTATCCAGGCTGTCAGTGTAGTCTATATTTACTGCACAGTCACCCATGCAGAGCGTCCTGAACCTCTCTTCTCCCGTCTCGCGGTTGAGAATAAAGCACGAGCTCACCAGATGAGCACCGGGCTTGGTCTTCACGAGCTGAAGAGCCGGCCTTATGGTATCCGCCGTGGAATAGGTCGCCCCTCCCAGCAGACAGTCCGCCTTGCCTATTTTAACCAGCATCGTGCCGAAGTAATTGCCACGGCAAAGGCAATCTGCACACTCTTCGGCACTCATCTTTCCTTTGCGCAGCTCGACCATCGTCTCCACCATCTCGGGCATGCCCGGATAATTCTCGGGATCGAGAACCGTCGCCTGAGAAATGTCAAAACCGCCATCCTTTGCAGCCTTCTTAACCTCAGACTCGTCGCCCACAAGCACGACCTTCATGACCTTTTCCGCAAGCAGCCTGCTCGCAGCGCTTAAAATTCTCGCATCCGTGCCCTCGGGAAAGACAATCGTCTTCTCCTGAGCCCTAACCTTTACCAACAACTTGTCAAACATGAAAACCTCCATATATGTTCAAGAAATATGTATCCCCGCAGTCGGTTTACACCAACCGTTTAATTATATCGCCAAAAGCGCATGCGGACAAGGACTCGAGATTAAACATTAAACAGGAATGTAATTATATCCCCGTCCTTCACCACATACTCCTTGCCCTCGGATCGCAGCAGGCCCTTCTCACGGACCGCGGCGATGCTTCCGCCCGCCTCGATAAATTTGTCGTATGCGACTGTCTCCGCCCTTATGAACCCCCGCTCAAAGTCCGTGTGAATCTTCCCGGCAGCTTTTGGGGCCTTAGTGCCTTTCTTGATTGTCCAGGCACGGCATTCGTCTTCGCCGACCGTAAAGAAAGAGATGAGCTCAAGCAAGGAGTACGAAGCCCTTACAAGCTTGGAAAGACCGCTCTCTTCGATGCCTAGTTCATCAAGAAATTCCCGCCTCTCCTCATCAGAAAGCTCCGCTATCTCCGCCTCTATCTCCGCGCAGAGGGCGACGACTTCCGCAGACTCGCTTTCCGCAATGCGATGCAGCGTCTTTAAGTGCTCGTTATTTTCAAAATCCTCAAGCGACGCCTCATTCATGTTAGCGACATATATGACGGGCTTGTAAGAAAGTAATCCCAGGCCCCTGACGAATGTTTCGTCCTCCTCCTCAAAGTGCATGGCACGGGCATTCTTTCCCTCCGAGAGCTGTTCGTAGATGCTCTGCATTATATCGAGTTCTTCCTGACCGCTTTTGTCCCCGCCCTTCATAAAACTCTTTGCCTTGGCGATGCGCCTCTCCAGCACTTCTATGTCCGAGAGTATCAGCTCCAGCTCTATCGTCTCGATATCGCGCGCGGGATCGACGCTCCCTGCAACATGCACAATATTGTCGCTCTCAAAACAGCGCACGACATGGACAATCGCCTCGACCTCCCTGATATGACCGAGAAATTTGTTGCCGAGCCCCTCTCCCTTGCTCGCACCCTTTACAAGCCCTGCGATATCCGAAAATTCGATCGTCGCGTTGACCTTGCGCTTGGGCTTATATATTTCGGCAAGCCGGTCGAGGCGCTCATCCGGCACCGTTACGATGCCGACATTCGGCTCTATCGTGCAGAAAGGATAATTCGCAGCCTCCGCCCCGGCCCTCGTTATCGCATTAAAAAGCGTGCTCTTTCCCACATTTGGCAGGCCCACTATACCGAGCTTCATAACAAATCTGTATCTCCTCTACTCCTTCATTTTTCAACGGTTACAGGGCTTTATATTTGGGGGCAAAATCTATTCTGCACCAATTTTTCATCGACCCGTGCACCAATTTTACTTAAAAATATATTTTTATTCATAATATTGGGCTCCCTCTATCAAGAACGAGCCCTACACAACAATTATATTATACATTTTTTTAGTCATATAGTCTTCCATTTCTTATAAAACTCCCCTCACAAAATTCCTTTTTTCACACAAAGCTAGGCAATAGTAATGGTTAAAGGATAATAATAGAATTTGAAATTCGAAATTGTCCTAACTTACTTGCCGTACATTTTCTTCATATAGTAAATATAAGAAATTACACTTGGAGTACCAATCCAAGCTATAAGCACACATATAGTAACAATATCGAAATTAGGAATCGTCAAAGTGCAAGCTATATACAACAAGGCTATCGGGAGCGAGATATATCCTAAAGTTCTATGTGCTATATTCCAAGTGTCTTCATCTTGCACCGTCCACGGTAAGCGCAAACCTGTATGCTTATTGAACGGAAGCATCGGTGATATTATTCCGGAAAAGATTATCACACAGGATATCAGTGCCATAGTTAACAGCTTTTCTCCATTCTCTGATAAAGTAAGAAAATCTAAAGATAGCAACACGGCAAAGAAAACACCGACAACAAAAATACCTATGTTAAAAAATGTTGTTAAACTTAAAATCCCCATTTTAAGGTCATCCGTAGTGATACTTGTAAGCAAAGCCAGATTGCGATACAGAACAATAACTGCAGTGAGCATACACACACTTGCCAATAAAATCGACACAAATTCATCTTTAACAAGTATAGTGATTAACATGGCTACAAAAGATAATGTTATTATTAATCCACGCTTCTTATTCGCTTGCTTAACCAGCTTTTCCCTTTGATTTTTCTGTGCGAGCTCCTCATTTAGCTTGGTCAATTCCTCCGACAAATCTACATCAATATCGGCAATTTCCTCAATTCCCAAGAGTTTACTCACAGGAACATCAAGCAGTTCAGCAATCTTTATTAAAACATCTGCATCTGGAACGGACAAACCGTTTTCCCACTTTGAGACGGTTTGGCGCACAACATTTAATTTTACTGCCATTTCTTCTTGAGTGATCCCTTTAGATTTTCGAAAATACTTTATTTTCTCATTAATCATAATCTGTACCCTTTCTGTTTGATTCGCACAGTATTATGATACAAACCGAATGTTTCCGATACAAGCAACACTAATTAACATTGCATATATATCATAATAATGATCATAATCTAAAAAAGTTTTAATTTCTGCATTAATCTTTGAAGCAGCCGATAGGAATAACCAATACACCGTCTTTTCTGCGATAACCAAATTGCGTTGCGGTAATTACCAATTTCAAGTCCGGTATGCGGAGATGATTTTGTCTTTCCTTTTTATTATACTCTCTCACCAAACTTTCGATTTCGCAAAGATGCTTTGCTCCTTCTTCAATTCCGGATTCCCCTAACTTAAACTCTATGAGTGCATACCGCCCGTCACTTAAATGTAGAACCCCATCGGCCTCCAAACCGTAACGGTCACGATAATAAGACATCTTTCCATCAAATGCGGATGAATAAACCTTTAAATCTCTGATACATAGCGATTCAAACAAAAAGCCCAAAGTCTGAAAATCTCTATTAAAATAATCCGGTGAAAGTCCCAGTGCCGCAACGGCAATGGATGGATCTACAAAATTTCTTTTAGAGGATGATTGAATTGCAGTTTTTGATCGGATAGCTGGAGACCAAGCATCTATATCATCAATTATAAAAAGTTTTTCTAACGCATTAACATATTCAAAAAAAGTACTTTCGCCAATATTATGATTTGCTTTAACATCACCATAAATCGTTTTTGTTGCAGCCGTTGTACAAATATTTCGTGCATAAGATTGCAATATGCCCTGAGCCCATCTTTCGTTTCTTTTTACTCCATCAATATGAGAAATATCCACAGAATATGTTTGCTTAAATAAATCCCGTGCCAATTGCAATTTTGTTTCGTTATTTTTTATAGTAAAAACTCCGGGCCATCCTCCTCGGCAAATAGAATAAATAATATCATCTATAGATAAATCTGATTTACAACCATCAAAAAAATCCGGTCGCTCAAATAATTCTTTTAAAGAAACACTACCATTAGACTCTTCGCTTTCCCAAAGACTCATAGGATACATCTTTAACTGACTAATACGCAGTGTGCCTGTATGAGGAGTATCTATATTTTTTGAAGAAGAGCCGGTTAAAATGTATTGGCCTTTTTTACCGGTATCATCAACATCTTTACGAATAGCACCCCAAAGTTTCGGTACATCTTGCCATTCATCAAAAAGTATCGGTTTTTCCCCTAGCAATAATTTTTTTGGTGAGGTTTCTCCAATCATTAATAAATTATCGCGATATTCTTCATCCTGAAACTCAACAACGGTTTTTGCCTTTTGCTTGGCTGATGTCGTTTTGCCACAGCCCTTTGGACCTTTAATCCATGTCGCACCGAAAGCCTGCATATTTATATCCAGCAATCCATCTATAATTCGTTTTTTGTATTCCATACATGCACTTCCCTATATCATTTTGAAACATATTTCTCTGTTAATTCTAATACGGTAATACGGCTTCCGTCAAGAAAGTTCTGGAGTGATTTGAGGCATTTTACCGGAATGATTTGCGGCATTTTGGTGGAGTGATTTGTGATTAGGTCGCCATTACGGAGAAATCAAACAGGCAATAAACTGCTATCGCCTAATTTTTTATTAAATTTTGTAAAAATTCCGACTAAAAAATTGTTGTATTGAACTCATTGAGTACATTGGTAGCTTCATTCTGCACCAATTCTGCACCAATTTGGCAGAGACTTTTATAGACTTATGAGCACTTATATGGGAATGTCAAATTTTTTCAAAACCGTTTTATATCAAGCTTCATGGAGTTTCATAGAGTTATATCGACTTATGATGTTTTGCCGGACATACTTCTATACCTAGTTTCATTTATTTTGTGTCCCCTTTATTTTTATAGTTTCAAAATTTGCGCTCTTGCATGTCATTTTTATTAAAGCTCGACTCATAACATTGGGCCCCTTTCATCAAGAAACGAGCCCCATATAACTTAAATATTGCACCATAAAGTTTGCGGAAATATCACATTTGCAATATAAATCAAAATGATAAATTGCTTGTTGACATTTGTAAACAGACTCTGCTATACTCTGATTACAAATGTAGACAAAAATGAGGTGTGCATAAATGAGTAAGCAAAATATAAATCTTACACTGGCAGAGTGGGATGTCATGGAATGCCTGTGGGAACGCGCACCCCTTACCGGTCGCGAAGTGACGGAGCAGATGGAAGAGCGCTGCGATTGGAGCCGATCGACGACCCTCACCCTCCTCAGCCGCCTGGAGGCAAAAGGCGCAATTATTGCGGATTCAAAGACCGGAATAAAGACATTCAGCCCCCTTATATGCCGCGAGGAGGTTGCCCTTAAAGAAACGGAAGATTTTTTAGACAGGGTCTACAAGGGCAGTCTCAGTTTGATGGTCAGTTCTCTTACAAAAAAACAGTCACTTTCCAAGAGTGAAATCGACGAACTTTACGCCATTTTGGAGAAGTTTGAGGAAAACACGGATGCTTAGTTGGATAATTTCTTTCACGGTTTTAGTCGCAATCTTCATAGCGATGCGATATATCCTGAAAGGCAAAATCAACTTGCGCCTGCAGTATGCTCTCTGGATTCCGGTCGTTCTTCGACTGCTTATTCCGGTCAGCTTCGGCAGCACGGAAT
>CAYFMW010000017.1:0-35357 GCA_964344335.1 uncultured Oscillospiraceae bacterium
ACAACTCCGTTGCGGTAAATCTGGAAATATATAGCGATCGCCGTAATCGCGGATATGGTGAAGGTAAAGACCGCACCGACCGTCTTCCAGGAATCGTTATTCTTGTTCTTAAGGCCGATCAATGGCTCGGGAATAACTTCGCCATCGCTATTTCTGATAGACAAAAGCTTCAGAGATTTAAACCCGGTCTGCAGAGCGGTAATAAATACGATTACCAGGGCCATAACGAGCGTCGTCGCCTGATAGGAAAAGACCCTGTTCAGGTAATTCGTGCTGAACCAATCGACAGTGAAGAGCGAATTGCTCATCAGATAGAAGATGCTCGTCACCATCGCCAGCACAACTAAAATGGTAATGGTAAAATTTACATAAACTTTTTTCATAGTGTTTCCTCGATTCTTTTAATTGTTTTTTTAAGCCAGTCGATGGTCACCTCGTTTTCGACGATACCGTACTCCAAAACGAGTTCGTATGACAGGCTCTCCGGTATATTGCCAATATATTTCTTCAATTCAAAATAACTTTGCTGCTGCAAAAGCAAATCGTTTAAAGCTTTCTTTAAATCAGTCAATATGGCCGGATAATCGCTCTTTTTGCTTACAAAGAGCTTAAGCAGTAGCTCATCCCTATAAATTATCGTGTATTCGTGATTCGACAGCCATTCCGATAGAGCTTGCCTACCGAGGTCGGTAATTTCGTAAATATTCTTATTTCTGCTCCCTTTCTCCGGCAATTTCCTTATGAGTTTCTCATCGGCTAAAACTTTCAAAGTCCTGTGAACATTGCTGTAGGACTCGTTCCAAAAATAGCCGATGGACTCCTTCGCAAATTTCTCAAGTTCGTAGGCAGACATTCTCTTAATATTCAGCAAACCCAATAGGGCACATTTAGTCGACATCTCGTTCTCCTCTCAAATACATTACTGATGATTTGCACGATAACATATCTAATAGATATGTCAATTACTTTTATATTACAAATTTGTGCATGAGCCCCCTCCGGATTGAAACTTAAAAACAATAAAAAACTGCCCGAGCTGTAAATCGGACAGTTCCTTATGGAGGTAGCACCCGGATTTGAACCGGGGATCAGGGTTTTGCAGACCCATGCCTTACCACTTGGCTATGCTACCTTGCAATTGGAGCCGGTCACTAGGCCGGCCCCTGATCTTTGGCTAGGGTAGAAGGATTCGAACCTTCGCATGACGGAATCAGAATCCGTTGCCTTACCGCTTGGCGATACCCCAATGTTTTTCCTTGCAACACTATATCAGTTTTCTTCCTGCTTGAAAAGGCGGAGCCGGATAAGTGTTGGGGTGGGTGATGAGATTCGAACTCACGTATCCTGGAGCCACAACCCAGTGTCTTAACCGCTTGACGACACCCACCGCATGTCATTAAAAAAAGTTGGTAGCGGGAGAGGGATTTGAACCCCCGACACCACGGGTATGAACCGAGTGCTCTAGCCAACTGAGCTATCCCGCCACGCATGCAGTTCGACGCTGCAAAGAAGATGTTAGCATTTAAAAATGAGACTGTCAAGAAAATCCGCTTTTTCCGGCATCATTTTTCTTTTTTAAATACCCATTCGCGCTGTACCTGAAAGCTGATTAAAAAAAGCGTTACATCTACCAGGACTTTTATCGCCGTTTTGGCAAAACCCGCGGCTTTAAACAGGGCGCTGAGAGCCGATACGCCAAGCCAGGAGGCAGTCAGCTGCATGGCGGCCAAAATATAATAGCGAAGCATGCTGCTCCTGTCGGAAGCTTCGCTCTTAAAGACGGCATTGCGATTATAAAAGTAATTAAATAGCGACGACACAATCCTCGCCCCGAGGGTTGCCAGAAATATCTCCTGCGCATCCGGCAAATGGGAAAAGACGCGGCACAGGATCGTAAAAAGACTCAAATCGATAAGCATAGACATAATGCTGCCGAGAGAAAATTTAAGTATGGGTTTATAGATCTTCGCAGAATCCCTGAATACCCTGAAATGACTGCTCTTGTTATCCTCGATGTAAATGGTGTCTATGGAGCGCTCGATAAGCCCTATACCCTTCTCCTTCATGTAGAGGAGCATATTCGTCTCGTACTCGAAGCGCTCGCCGTCAATCTCGGAGAACTCGGCAAGATACTCGCCGGGAATGCCCCGCAGTCCCGTCTGAGTGTCCGAAAGCTTAATGCCGCATAGCAGGCCGAATATGAGGCTCGTTATCCTGTTGCCCAGCATATTGTGCGTGGGCACATCCTTCTTGCTGAAATCCCTGCAGCCCAGTACGACGCAGCCGGGATGATCGATCATATCCGAAGCTACGAGCACGCTGTCTTTGGCGCTGTGCTGTCCGTCGCCGTCCACCGTTACCACGCCTCTGCAGGACGGCTCATTCTCCGTTATATATTTGAAAGCGGTCTTGAGCGCATGACCCTTCCCGCGATTCTCCTCGTAGCCCAGCACAGTGCAGCCGGGCGTTTCCTTCGCCTCGGAAAAAGGGCTAAGATGTTCGGAATCGGAGCCGTCATTTACGACCAGTACGCGCGAAAAGCCGGCGGCCATCATGCTTCCGACCACCTTCATCAGCTTTTCGTCCGGATTGAGAGAAGGAATTACCACTATTATATTTTTAAGCTTATCTTTTATATTTCCCATATTAGCTTCTGCACCGAAGCGGTATCAGTGCTTGCCCTTCCTTCTCAACAACCTTCTTATAAGTGCGGCAAGGATGCCTATGGCTGCAATTATCGCCAGCGCGATTATGAATATCCCGTAATCCTCCAAAAAGCCCCGGGATCTGTCCGGTTCCGCTTCAATAGGAGGTTCCTGCACCTGCGGCTCTTTCGGAGCAGGCTCTTCTACAGGCTCCGGCTGCGGGGGAATGTAATCCGAAAAATCGCTCTCAGTTATATTCTCAAAAAAGTCGGGATCCCCCTCGCCGCTGTCAGCTCCGACTGCGCTGTAGTATAGGCCGAAGGCCCTGCAATCGAAGACCCCGTCCGTCCTCACCTTAAACCACTTCTGCTGCGAGGCATGGCAGGCATAGCCTTCCTTAGCCATATCCAGAGCCGTCTTTCCGTCAAACTTCTCTAACGAGACATCCCAATTCATTATCACCGCGCCCTCGGGCCAAAGGTGCATATACATCTTTTTTATTGCATGCGTCGGCAGTGAATTTGCCTGCTGTGCATATTCGCCGCCTCCCTCCGCCTTCCATTCGGGATCCGCCGCCCATTCTATCGCCTGCTGCATAACCCAGGCGCCCAGCATGTGGCCCCCGTGGCCGTACTCACCGTTTATATCCTGAGTTATAACCACCTCGGGCTTAAAACGCCGCAGCAGCATAACCTCGAAGGCCTTCACTTCGTTCAAGTCCCAGATTTTCTTCGCATGTTCGAGACTCTCTGAATAGGTATCCGCAAATTCAGCAATCACCGGGTAGTTCCTTATCCCTACCGTGTATAAGCCCTTCAAAAGCTCGTGCTGCCTGTAGGGCTGCTCCCTGTGGTGGTTCAAATACGCGACCTGAAGCTTGTATCCCCGCTCGCCCGCGTAAGTGGGCATGGTGCCGCCGAAGAAGAGGTGCTCGTCGTCCGCATGGGTCGAAAGAAGCAGCATATCCGCGTCCTCGCAAGCCGGCTCCCATAGCTGCGCTCTGGCGGGGGTTTCACCATCCCCGTAGGCGAAGATGTCGCAAATCGTAACACCGCCCTGCGGAACATGTATCGCGATTCGGTCGGTGGGCATGTAGAGCTCTATATATTCATGCAAAAATCCGTTCTCTCCGCCCGAATCTCCGTAAAGATGTGCGCCCATATCGCATTCTATGGTATAGGGAGCGGGTGGGGCATCCCAAATTATATACAGAGAATAAATATCTTCGGATGCCTCGATGACTATCTCGCTGCCTGCGGGAAGCTCGTACTTTGTCGTCCAGTTGTTGTCGGTAAGCCTCGTCGCAAGAGAATACTTATTATCGACATAGATGTATGTATTTTCCGCATTCGATAGCAGAGGGGCTTCGTCCTGCGCAAAAATCGCACTGCCCCCCAAGGTCAGCAAGACTATTATGGCTATCGAAAAAAGAATGTGCCGCCTCATTTTCCGAAATAACCTCCGCGATAGCTCTTTGCATCCTGTACCAAGATAAAGGCATTCTCATCCCATCTCTTGATTAAAGCCTCGAAGTCCTTCAGCTTTTTCTTGTCTATGCTGGCGAAGATCATGTACTTTTCGCCGGCATACTCGGATTCGTTGGCATCCACGACGGTCAAGGCATAACCCTCGTCCCTGACGGCGCTGAGCATATCGGGATTGCGGTCGGTGGTGACGACTTGGACCGAAACACTCCCGCTTATCAAGAGCTTGGAGAGCCTCGTTCCGATATAGGTTCCGCACGCAAAGCCGCCCGCATATGCGATGGCAATGGCTATTACAGGTCCTTCGCTGGAAATCGCATCTTTAACCACTACATACCAGATGAAGATTTCGATAAACCCTATTATTCCTGCAAGCGCCGACTTCTCCTTAACGGTTAGCACCATTCTGAAGGTGCCCATAGAGACATCGATAATGCGACAGAAAAATATCGTAAGACAGCTTTTTATAAGTGCCGGTGTTATCAATTGATTCCTCCTTAACCACACAGATATCACACATTCATATAGTAATTTAATAATTATATCACAACCATGCATACGAAGGTGATACAACATTTCCCACCTACGGATTGGAAACCGAAGTAGCGGAAAATATTCTATCATATACCCGGAAATTTTGTGTATAATAATTATATCTTACACTGATGAAAAACTGTTCGATGAAAGGACTTTGTACAGTTTATGAATATAGCATTTTTTTTAAAGCCCAAGAAAGAGGTCGAATTCATCTACGAAGATTTCACCCTCAGACAGGGCCTGGAGAAGATGAAACATCACAGCTATACGGCGATACCGGTTATAGGCCGGGACGGGAAATATATCACTACCATCAGCGAGGGCGATTTCCTTTGGTTCATACTCAAGGATGTCGACGAGGAACTTAGGGAGATACCTATGCAGAGTCTGGAAGATGCATGCATAAGGGATATCATGGAACGCGGAAAAAACCCTCCGGTCCCAATTACTGCAACCACGGGCGAACTCATCATAAAGGCGATGGAACAGAACTTCATACCTGTAGTGGACGATGCAGGCTCCTTCATAGGCATAGTCACCAGGAGATCTCTGATGCGACACTTTGCAAAAGAGCTTAAATAAGTGTATACTAGCCGAGATAATAAGTAGGAGAAAACGCCATAATGCACAATCCATATAAAACCCGCGAAGGCGGATGCACCGTCACCGTCTTCGTCCCCTACGACTGCAACAATAATTGTCCGTTCTGTATAAATAAAGGTGAGTATGCCGATACCACGGGGTTTTCGCTCGATAAAATCTGCGAAAGTATAAAGCTGATGGACGAAATTACGCCGAACTGCGACTTCGTGTTTACGGGCGGAGAACCCTTCGCCGACCTCGAATCTCTTCAGCGCATGCTGGATCTTATTCCCGACACCCATAATATATATATAAACACCACCCTCCCCGTCTCCGAAAATCAGCCGGAGGAGGAGATTTTGCGCTTTGCCGAGAAGAACAAGGACAAGATCGACTGCATAAATGTTTCGAGGCATGTGCAGAGATATGTGGTGGAATCCAACGACGATCTTTTAGCGAAGCTGCCGATTCCTTTCCGTATCAACTGCGTACTCTACGAGGACTATCCCTTCGAGGAACTCATTCCCTTTATCGAACGCTTCCGAAAGACTCCCGGCGCCAATATACAATTCCGATTCGACTATACAGCGACGACTCCGAAAAACCTCTACGATAGGGAAAACGACCGGATAATTCGGGATCTGGATAAAATAGCCCGCTATACGGGGATGGACGGCTGCCGCATGCGCTGCGGCTTCCACTACGATTACAAGGGCATGGAGATCGTCTATCACAAGACTCTCCCGTATTCCGCGATAATCGAAGAGGACCCGGCAGACGGCGTCACCTACTGCATACTCTACGATATAATGATTAAGCAAAACGGGGATATTCACGCGGACTGGGGGCACGATGTTCTCGACGAACTAGAGCTCGACATAGAGGCCTATAGGAATGTCAAGTTCGAGCCCTACGATATGCGCTGGTACGAACAGGCAGGCCAATGAAAGCGAGCCCGAAAATTTTTGTGGTTTACAATTTGATAGTTTTGATTATAATGTTCATAGATGCCGTTTAGGTTTACAAGAAGGCGCAAACCTCCCGGCTACAAGACAATTTGAGGGCTGTTAGCTCAGCTGGTTAGAGCGCTTGCGTCACATGCAAGAGGTCGTCGGTTCAAGTCCAATACAGCCCACCATCTCAAATAACAGGAGCCGATACATTTCCGTATCGGCTCCTGTTTTTTTATTTGCAGATACACTGCTTCCTATAAAAAAACCTGTTGGACTAAAAACATGTAGCAGACTGTAGCTCCGCCTATGCTCAGCAAGGGTTGGCGTTTCCATAGATGCAGAACCAGGACGACTGCAAGCGAAATCAATTCCGGAAAAAGATCCTTCAATCTCCCTGATTCTATCCGCGGGTCCCGCAATATAGAAATAACTTGCCATCATATTTTCCATGCTGTCTTCGAGCACGATTCGACCATGGTCGATGAAGATTACTTCCTCCAGCAGATTGCTTATCTCATCGATTAAGTGTGTCGAAAGAAGGATGGTGTTTTCTTCTTCTCTGTAGATCCGCAATACTTCGTCGTAAAACAGCTCCCTGCTTACAGCATCGTGACCCAAAGTCGGTTCGTCGAGAAAGATGAAGTCCGCCCTCGTCTGAAGAGCCACGACCGAGCGATGCTAAAGTTATCGTTCCGCATAGGATCTAATGCAAATATAAAATCTCCGGAGCATAAACCCCGGAGATATATTTTTTAAACATATGTAGTATTTTACTTAAACAGCTTCTTAATCGTATCCGCGAATTTCTTGCGCTTGGAATAGGCGTCCAGATTCTCGCCTTCCGCGAACTCTCGCAGCGCCGCCTTCTGCTTAGCGTTCAGCTTCTTGGGAATCTCCACGACTATCTCGGCGTATAGATCTCCGGGCCTTCCTGTCCTGACATTCGGAACACCCTTGCCCTTCATGCGAAGGACATCCGCGGGCTGAGTTCCCGCCGGCACCTTGAGCGCCAATCTTTCGTTGAGCCCCGGTATGGTCACGGTATCGCCTAGCGCAGCCTGAGCAAAGCTCACCGGAACCTTGAGCCAGAGGTCGTCCCCGTCCCTGATGAAGAGTTCGTGCTCCGCCACATTCAATACTATGTAGAGATCGCCCGTGGGACCGCCGTTGGAGCCGGGCTGCCCCTGCCCCTTTAGCGTTAGTACATAATCCGTGTAGGCGCCCGCAGGTATCGTTACATTTATGGTGACGGTCTTTCTTATCTTTCCGCTGCCCGAACATGTATTGCAGGGATGCTCTATTATGCTACCGGTTCCGCCGCAGCGATCACAGGGCCTTACGCTCTGGAACTGCCCCAAAGGCGTGCTTTGAACAGTCCTCACCTGGCCGGTCCCGCCGCAGTGTTCGCAAGTTTTGCGGCCGGTCCCTTTCTCGGCGCCGCTCCCTTCGCAATCCGGGCAGACTACATCCTTCGTAAGCCTTATCTCCTTCTTGATTCCGAATACGGCGTCCTCGAAGCTGATGTTCATGCGCTTCTGAAGATCGGCTCCCCTGCGGGGACCCGTCCGCGCCTGCCTGCTTCCGGAGCTTCCAAAACCGCCGAAGCCGCTGAAGCCGCCTCCGCCGAAGAAGTCGCCGAAGATATCTTCAAAACCGCCGAAACCTCCCCCGCCGAAGCCGCCGCCTCCGCTGTAGGCCGCGTTGGGATCTACGCCCGCAAAGCCGAATCTGTCGTACTTCTCTTTCTTTTCGGGATCCGAAAGAATCGAGTAAGCCTCGTTGATCTCCTTGAACTTCTCCTCGGCGGCCTTATCACCCTGATTCTTATCCGGGTGATACTCCATAGCCAGCTTTCTGAAGGCCGATTTTATTTCCTTTTCGCTCGCGCCTTTTTTCAGACCGAGAACTTCGTAATAATCTCTCTTTTCTGCCATAATCTTCCCCGCAAAGGCGGACAGGCCTTCCGTTTCCTTGGAACGCAAGCGCCCTGCCCGCCTCTGCAATTATCCTGAATTTATTTGTCGTCGTCAACCACTTCGAAGTCCGCGTCCTGGATATTATCACCCGCATCCGCGGAGCCTGCGTCCTGCGCGGCATCTCCCGCAGCTCCGGCAGCCGCCTGCTGAGCCTGAGCCTCCTGGTAAAGCTTGGTGCTTATAATGTGGAACTTCTCCGTGAGGGCCTCGGTCTTTGCCTTGATATCCTCGAGCGTTCCGTTTTCCATGACCTTCGCGAGCTCGTCCTTGGCGGCAGTTATCTCCTGCCTTTCGCTGTCCGAAAGCTTGCCTTCAAGCTCCTTGAGATTCTTCTCAGTCTCGTATATCAGGGTCTCCGCCTGGTTCTTCGCCTCGGTCTCTTCCTTCTTTCTCTTATCGGCCTCGACGAATTCCTCGGCTTCCTTTATCTTCCGTTCAATTTCATCATCCGAAAGTTTTGTGGACGATGTTATCGTTATGCTCTGCTGCTTGCCGGTTCCGAGGTCCTTGGCGTAGACATTCACTATACCGTTCGCATCTATGTCGAAGGTGACCTCTATCTGAGGTATGCCGCGCGGCGCAGCCGGGATTCCCGTAAGCTGGAATCTTCCGAGCGTTATGTTGTCGGCCGCCATCTGACGCTCTCCCTGAACCACATGGATGTCCACAGCGCTCTGGTTATCCGCGGCCGTCGAGAATATCTGACTCTTCTTCGTCGGAATGGTAGTATTTCTCTCGATGAGCCTCGTCGCAAGTCCGCCGAGCGTCTCGATGGAAAGCGACAGCGGTGTTACATCGAGCAACAGCACATCCTTAACTTCGCCCGTGAGCACTCCCGCCTGAATGGACGCGCCTATCGCCACGCACTCGTCGGGGTTTATGCCCTTGAAGGGCTCCTTGCCGGTGACCCTCTTTACGGCTTCCTGAACCGCGGGGATTCTCGTCGAACCGCCCACGAGTATTACCTTGTCTATATCGGCATTGCTTACTCCCGCGTCCGCCATGGCCTTCTTCATCGGGCCTACGGTCCTCTCGACGAGATGTTCGGTCAGCTGATCGAACTTCGCCCTCGTTATATCCATGTTGAGATGGAGCGGGCCGTTCTCGTTTACGGTTATAAACGGGAGGTTCACATTTGTCGTCTGGCTCGCGGAAAGCTCCTTCTTAGCCTTCTCCGCGGCTTCCTTGAGCCTCTGCAGAGCCATCTTATCGTTTCTCAAATCTACGCCGTTCTCCTTGGCAAAGCTGTCCGCCATGAAGTTCATCAGGGCGTTATCGAAGTCGTCGCCGCCGAGCTTGGTGTCTCCGTTCGTCGACAGCACCTCGAAGACCCCGTCTCCAAGGTCGAGTATGGACACATCGAAGGTGCCTCCGCCCAGGTCGTAAACCAATATCTTATGATGCTCCATATCCTTATCCAGGCCGTATGCGAGCGCCGCTGCGGTGGGCTCATTGATGATTCTCTTTACCTCGAGCCCCGCGATCATACCCGCGTCCTTGGTCGCCTGCTTCTGGCTGTCGGAGAAGTACGCCGGCACCGTGATAACGGCCTCCGTCACCTTCTCTCCGAGATAAGCCTCGGCATCGGCCTTCAGCTTAACCATTATCATCGCGGAAATATCCTGCGGCGTATAAGCCTTGCCGTCGATGGTAACCTTGTAATCGCTTCCCATGTGCCTCTTTATGGACGATATCGTCCTTTCGGGGTTCGTGATTGCCTGCCTCTTTGCAGTCTCTCCCACGAGCTTTTCTCCGCCCTTTGTGAAGCCCACTACGGACGGTGTAGTTCTATTACCTTCAGCGTTGGTGATGACCGTGGGCTCTCCGCCTTCCAGCACCGCCACACAGCTGTTTGTTGTTCCTAAATCGATTCCTATAACTTTTCCCATATTGTCCCTCCTACTGCGTCACGGCTACCATCGCCGGACGTATTACTCTCTCATTTAATGTATAGCCCTTCTTGAGGACCTTTGAAACCTTTCCGCTCTCCGCTTCGCCCGCCTCCTCCATCATCACCGCATGGTGCATGTTCGGATCGAAGGGCACTCCCAGAGAGTCTATCTCACAGACATTATTCTTCGCAAGCATGTCCGAAAGTTGTTTGAATATCAGCTCCATGCCTTCGGCGAACTGTCTGTCCCGACATTCCTCGGCATGAAGCAGAGCGCGCTCGAAATTGTCGACCACATCGAGCAGATCCAGAGCAAATTTCTCGTTTGCAAATGCGTATATTTCGTTCTTCTCGCTCTCGACCCTGCGCCTGTAGTTTTGAAAATCCGCCGCAAGCCTCAAATACTTGGTATTCAGATCTTCTTCCTCTTTTCTTTTAGTCTCTTGTTCTTCGCTTAAAAGTTCGAAGGGCGGCTCACCGCTCTTCTCGAACCAATCACTCCAATTTTGGGGAAATATCTTACTTTCAGTCTTTGCCATAATCCTCTTCCTCTATCTGAAATGTTTCGCTCAGGTGATCGCATATGTATTTGATTACCGAGGTAACCTGCCCGTACTTCATTCGAGTCGGACCGATTACACCGAGCTTTCCGACATATCTTCCGTTTACACAGTAATCTGCCGTTATAAGGCTGCAATCCTTTATGGCCTCCGCGTTTTCGTCACCTATGGTGATGATCACCCCGCTGTCCCTGTTGACGAGGACATCCGTAAGGTAATCCTTGTCTTCCAAAACCCTCAGAAAGCTTACGGCCCTCTCAATATCCGCGCTGAATTCCGGAAGTTTGAAGAGATTCGTGTAGCCGTACATGTACAGCTCCGCATCGAGCATCTTTTCCAGAGTCTTCATAAAACTCGGAGCGACATCCCTTGCCAGAGCCGACAGCGAATGCATATCCTTGGTAAAGTCCTCGACGATATTCATCGCCATCAGCGCCGTAACCTTCTTGCCCATATAATTGCGGGTCATAATCTTGCTCATAAGCTCCAGGTCCTTCTCCTTATAGGGCACGGAGAGCCTTATGGCCTTGTTTACGACCTGACCGTCTTCAGCTACTATCATGAGCACCACCGTGTTTGAATCCACCGGCAGGAAATGCAGATATTTAAGCCTGCTCTTCAGGTTCCCGGGAGCCACTGCGAAGGAGGTCAGCTGAGTAATCTCGCTCAGTAGATTGGCAGCATGTTCTATCGTGTCGTCGAGCTCCATCCTTGCCTGATTGAGCCTGGATTGTATCGCCAGTTTTTTCTCTTCGGGGAGTTCACCGGTGTCCATAAGCTCGTCGACATAAAGCCTGTAGCCCTTATCCGACGGAACCCTTCCCGCAGAAGTATGAGGATGCGTAAGATAACCCATATCTTCCAGGTCGGCCATCTCGTTTCTGATGGTCGCGGGACTTATACCCATATTGCAGCTCTTCGAAAGGTAACGGCTACCTACGGGTTCTGCAGTATTGATAAATTCCGAGACTATCGCTTGCAGAATCTGAAGTTTTCTTTCGTTTAAATTCATACTTACCTCTTTCATTGTTAGCACTCGCAACCAATGAGTGCTAACACCTAGTACTAATATACCCCTGAAACGGAAGTATGTCAATAGCTTTAGGCAATTTTTTTATTAATTTGCCTCGCCTATTGATAATTTAATTTTACTCCGATTAATTGTCAGGATGGTTAAATATTCCTGCGAACTGGAGGACGCGGATAAAATTTATATTGTCAATTTTTAAAGTGGTTGTTATACTGTGATTTGCTAAAAACTTAAACAAACCCACACTAACTTATTTCTCGAAACTAGGAGTAGGAGCACTTTCTGATAACATCAAAAGGAGGCTTGTAAATGAAAATCAGAAAGACAAAAGGTTTTACCCTGGCAGAACTGCTTATTGTAATCGCCATCATCGGCGTTCTTGTAGCGGTATCTATTCCTATTTACAAAGGTTTGGTGGAAAAGGCCAGACAGGCGGCTGATGATATGGTAATGAGGCAGGCTAAATCCGCCTTTGTAGTTCAATAACTGACTACGGGCAAAAAGCCGGGGCCGAGAGCCGTTTACGACAATATAAGCAATACTTTCATCGAAAGAGGGGATTATGTTTGGGGCAGAGATGTGAAAGGCTGGTATAAATTTTACGGCCAGGCTTATAATCCTAACGGAGGAAAGGACGGGAACAATGTGCCCAGCAAGGGTACAAACGTCCATATATATGTCGATAAGGATGTCGTGGTCGGCGGCGACTATGGTCCGGATGATTTGCTCTGGTGGGCTGCACACAAAAAACCGAACGACGACAGGTGGTGGGATTATAAAAAGCCGTAGACTGAAACTCTATTGGGACAACTGCTTGCGCAAGGTGCATCATGTTTTAGAATATGATGTCTTTTTTTATTATTCCAGCTTGAGGTCGCCCTCCTTAACCCATCCAATCTTGCGCAGCACATTGTTTATAATCGGGGCAATTATTGCCGGAAGAATAAACGATATCAATATCAGGCCTATCCAGTCGAAAGCGGTCGGCGCCATGGCAGCGGCTCCCTTTGCCAATGCTGCTTCGCTCGGAGCTATCCAGCCCGTCCATACACCTATCGGACCGCAAAGTCCGCAGGTTCCCATTCCGGAGTTGAGCGGTTCGCCGTTCATCTGAAGCTTAAAGATGCAGGTAGCTATCGGACCGGTAATCGCGGAAGTGAGCGTCGGGGCTATCCAGATTTTCGGGTTTTTAATGATGTTCGGCATCTGCAGCATCGATGTTCCAAGACCCTGAGAAACCAGACCTCCCCAGCTGTTTTCGCGAAAGCTCATAACTGCAAAACCCACCATCTGAGCGCAGCATCCCGCTGTCGCAGCTCCGCCCGCAAGGCCCGTAAGCGACAGTGCGGCGCAGAGTGCAGCCGAGCTTATCGGAAGGGTCAGTGCCACCCCCACGAGCACGGAGACCGCGATTCCCATCAGGAAGGGCTGAAGATTCGTCGCCCTGTCTATCATCAATCCGAAGGCGCTCGCCGCCTGGCCTATCGGAGGAGCTATCAGCTTTGCGAGTGCAACTCCGACGACTATCGTCACGAAGGGGGTCACGAGCAGGTCGACTTTCGTCTCCTTGGAAACAATCTTGCCGGCTTCTGCCGCCACTATGGCTATAACAAAGACAGCCAGAGGTCCGCCCGCCCCGCCTTCGGCGTTCGCTGCCCAGCCGACCGCCGTGAGGGAGAAGAGCACCATGGGATCCGCCTTCAGAGCATAGCCTATCGCAACGCCCATCGCAGGACCCGACATAGCCATCGCGTATTTTCCTATATCCGCCAAAAACGAGACCCCGAGCTGAAGGCCTAGAGTCCTGATTATCGTTCCTATGAGCAGCGAGCAAAACAGACCCTGAGCCATCGCCGCCATGGCGTCTATGCCGTACCGCTTAAGAGAGATTTCTATGTTCTTCCTCTTTAAAAATTCCTTCATTTTACGCCTCCCGGCCCGAATACTTCGCTTCTTGCGGGTGTATTGCAAAAAATAATTCCTTACCTATTATAACTGCACCCGTGATATAATACAAAGCATGAAAAGACTATTTTTGTTTTTATTAGCCCTGCTTTTTGCGATTTCTTCCCTTGCGGGATGCGCCAAAGAGGAAGAAGAGGAACGACAGCCGGATTTTGAGACTTTAAATATCCGCACGATTTCCGCGAGCAGGGCCCTTGCTACCGGCATCGAATATTCCTACATAACACCCTGCGCCGAGGACGAAAACGCCAGGACCGAGGGCATGGTTAAGGTTATAGAATACGGCCCCTGCGAAGCCCCCGAAGGCAAGAGCAGTTCCGAGGGCTGCACTTGGAGGAAGCTGACGCTGAAGATAGTCTACGGTGACGAAAATGCCAACGAAAGCGGATTCACCTACAGATACTGCATGGCGGACTACTACGACATAAGGGGGGTTCACGATTCGCTGAGGCAGGACCCCGAAAAGAGCCGGGAGACCTTCCAAATCCGTATGGACGGCAAGAAGTACGAATGCGAAGCTTTGATATCCGAGAATATCTCCGATTGGGTGATGGACAGCGAAGGCATGCAGAGCTGCACGATGGAGCTTACATGGACCCTGATGCTCCCCGAAGGCTACGACGGAATCTGCTGCAGTCTCTACGATGCTCAGTATGCGGCGAAGGTTGAGGAATGCAAATATATTGATGCTTACTATATCGAAGACGCCTTCCTGATATTCAAGCTCGATTAAGCCAAATACTTACTTAAGCCCTTGCGCTTGCGACTCAGTTATTCAGTTATATAGAACAAAAGGCTCTCCGGAGAAATCTTCGGAGAGCCTCGTTTTTATTACTATAGGCTTTACACTACCTTTTAAGCGACAGACTTCGAGTTTTACTTCCCGAAAGCCCTATACAAGAATGTGACTATCGGAACGGTTCCGATGTTTCCGGAAGGCGTCTGATATATCAGGCGATAGCTGCTTATTGCCCTGTCTTGCCTCTCGGAAAACTCAATACCGCTGGCATCGGCAGTATATGTTCCTATGTTGCCCGCCCTGTCGCGGAAACGGAAGGTATAAGTCCTCTCCGCTGCCGGCGTATCGAAGCTGAAAGTTACGGACGAGAGAGCGGTTGCGCCTTCCTCCCCGGATATTAAAGTTACATCATCGTCTTCGTTACTGAATCCCACAATCGAATATGTAACTGAATAGTAGAGCAACTTACCGTCATCATCCATTTCCGTTTCGGAACTGAAGCTGACGAGCGCTTCGGGCGCTTCTTTGTCTATATTGAGTATGGGAACAGTAAATGTTCTGTTTTGCTCGGCCGCAGAGAGGGTCGAATTCTTAAGAGTATAAGTTAATGTTCCGTTTCCGGTAAATGTAAACTCGCTTTGGCCCACAACGCTCAGGTTCGGGGTTTTGCTCGTGTCGATTGTAACTTTTACATCCGCTGACACGGGTATCTGCGGTGTTATAACCACATCGTTGTCCCCGACTCCGTTGCGAACCATGTGACGAGTGTCGGATTTTTGTAGGCGATAATTGAAATAGCAATATATTCCACAATTTCGGCAAGCGACACGAGAACTGCCTTTTTACCCTCCAGCATTAACACGGTAAAAAGAACCGCAAAGACGAACAATGACGGCGTACCGCCCTTGTAAGCGCCCGATGTGAAAAACAGAACACCGAAAAGCCTACTCAAAGAAGCTCCTCCCTATTTTACCTTTTCAATAAATTCCGCATGGAAATCGCAATTTCGGTTGCAGAGCTTTAACATGGTGCGGACTTTAAGGGTAAGCACGGTGCATTCGCCTTCCGCGACCACAGTCTCGGGTGGAACCAGAGCTATGATGGAGGGGCTCAGCCCGCTGCTGCTCTCTATCTTTTCCCAGAGCCTGAACGGCGGCATCTCGGGCTGAGTGCTACCTTCCAATACGATCGGAACCCTCTCGGCCTTTACGCCTGCCTCGCAGAGAATCTCTCCTCCCTCGATGCGGCGAATCTGCCCCTGCATGCAGGACATAAACCAATCCAGACTCTGATCGTCCTTTAAATGCGACAGAAGAGGATGAGCTCTGATGAGCTCCTTTTGATGAAGATTCAGCAACATTTTCAACCCCCTATTTAAAAGTTCTGCATGCCTCGACAGCCCTGTGCCAGCGCTTAATCCTATCCTGCGCCTCGATTCGGCTCATACCGGGAGCGAAGCTCCTTGAAATCTGCCAGTTCGCCTTAACATCCTCCGCATCTTCCCAGTAGCCGCTCGCAAGTCCCGCAAGATAGGCGGCACCGAGGGCGGTAGTCTCTATACAGACCGGCCTTCTGACCTCCACGCCGGTAATATCCGCCTGAAACTGCATTAGAAAATCATTCGCGCTCGCCCCGCCGTCGACCTTTAGACTTTCGAGTTCTATTCCGCTGTCGCTCCTCATGGCTTTTAGAAGATCGTAGCTCTGGTAAGCTATGGATTCGAGAGTCGCCCTTATTATGTGATTCCTGTTCGTGCCTCTGGTAATCCCGAGTATCGCGCCCCTCGCGTAGGGGTCCCAGTAGGGCGCGCCGAGGCCCGTAAAGGCCGGTACGACATACACTCCGCCCGTATCTTCAACCATCTGCGCATACTTCTCGGTCGAAGGCGAATCTTCGGTTATATCCAGCTCGTCCCTAAGCCACTGCACGGCCGCACCCGCGACGAATATGGAACCCTCGAGCGCATAAGTAATTTTGCCGCCGAGCCCCCAGGCTATCGTCGTCACAAGACCGTTCCTGCTGCTTGCCGGTTTATCGCCCGTATTCATAAGCAAAAAGCAGCCCGTGCCGTAGGTATTCTTGGCCTCGCCCGGCTCAAAGCAGGTCTGCCCGAAGAGCGCCGCCTGCTGATCCCCCGCGCTGCCCGCTATCTTAATCTTTCCGCCGAAGAGCGCCGCCTCCGTCTCGCCGTAAACTTGCGACGAAGGCATAACTTCCGGCAGCATGCTTGCAGGAATCTCCAAAATCTCCAGAAGCTCCCTATCCCAGCATAGCTCGTGTATATTGAAGATCATCGTGCGCGAGGCGTTGGAATAATCCGTAATATGAACCCGCCCGCCCGTCAGCTTCCATATCAGCCAGCTGTCCACGGTTCCGAAGAGCAGCTCTCCCGCCTCGGCCTTCTTCCTTGCGCCCGGCACATTATCCAATATCCAGCGGATCTTTGTGGCGGAAAAATACGCATCGACCTTGAGGCCGGTCTTTTCATTTATAGTATCTCCGTGCACCTGCTCGAGCACTTCGCAGTGGTCGGCCGTGCGCCTGCACTGCCATACTATCGCGTTGTAAACGGGCCTCCCCGTGTTTTTATCCCAGACTATGGTGGTCTCGCGCTGATTGGTTATTCCGATTGCCGCGATATCCTTCGCGGCGGCCCCGGCCCTTCGCATCGCCTCCTGCGCAACGGCCAGCTGAGTCTCCCAAATCTCTTCGGGATCGTGCTCCACCCAGCCCGGATGCGGGTACATCTGGGTGAATTCCCTGCTCGCCGAGGCGACGGTATTGCCCGCCATGTCGAAAATTATGCAGCGATTGCCGGTGGTCCCGGCATCCAGCGCCATCACATACTTATTCATTGATCAACCTCTCCATAAGCAAGTAATTCTCGTCGATACCGTCGGGCGAAAGCCTCCAGCCCTTCTCCGTGCGTTCCAGAAGACCCTCGCTTTCCAGCTCGCGGCTGGCCCTGCCAAAATCCTCCTCGTAGGAAGATCCGAATAGCTCCTCGTAATCGGCCTCGTCGAAGCCGTCTATCAGGCGCAGCTCCGTAAACACGAAATCCGTCTTTAAATCCCTGATTTCGGATTCCTCAAACTCAATGCTGTGCGCCCCGCGGACGAGATATTCCTCCAAATTGCTCGTCGAAAAGCTGCGAGTTCCTCTCACGAAGCTGTGAGCCGCCATGCCGAGACCGAGGTAATCCTGCATCGTCCAGTATTTCAGATTGTGCCTGCATTCAAATCCGGGCTTGGCGGCGTTGGATATCTCGTAATGACGGTATCCGGACGCCTTCAGCATCTCGACCGCCCTGCGATACACGGCCCTCACGGATTCATGGCTCGGAAGGCTCAACTTGCCGTCTTTAAAGTCTCTATAAAAAGGCGTCCCCATCTCGAGTTGCAGACTGTAAAAGGATATATGAGGAACCTGCATCTCTATCAGTTCCTCGAGCGTATCCTCAAAGGACTGAGGAGTCATTTCCGGTACTCCGAGCATTATATCCGCGCTGTAATTTATTCCGCTCCCGCGGGCGGCGCCGAGCGCCTGCCTCGCGCTATCCGCGCTATGGATGCGCCCCAGATTTCGCAGCACATCGTCATCGAAGCTCTGCACCCCTATGCTCAGGCGGTTTACGCCCGCCTCGATGTATCCTGCGAGCTTGTCCGCGTCGAAGCTGCCGGGGTTGGCTTCCATGCTTACTTCCATATTTCCCGACTCCTCGCAGTCGAAATTTTCGCGGATGCGGGAAATTATGCGAGCGATCTGCGCGGGCGCAAGAAGCGAAGGCGTTCCGCCTCCGATGAAAATCGTATCGACTTTATGACTATCGCGAAACACCCCCGCCCTTTCGTTTATCTCGCGGCAGAGCGCATCGAGATAGGCTTTGCGGGTGGATTCATCGCAGCCGGCAAAGGAGACGAAGTCGCAGTAATTGCACTTCCTCTCGCAAAAGGGTATGTGAATGTAGAGCCCCAGAGGCCTACTTGTCGTCATCGTATCTGAGAACAGCTGTGAAGGCCTCCTGCGGCACCTCGACCGAGCCGAACTGCCTCATGCGCTTCTTGCCTTCCTTCTGCTTTTCGAGCAGCTTCTTCTTGCGGGAGATGTCGCCTCCGTAGCACTTGGCGAGGACATCCTTGCGGTAGGCCTTGACGGTTTCGCGGGCTATAATCTTTTGCCCGACGGCGGCCTGTATCGGCACCTCGAACTGGTGCATCGGGATTACTTCCTTCAGCTTCTTGCAGACGAAGCGCGCCCTGCTGTAGGCCTTGCTCTCGTGTACTATCATCGAAAACGCGTCGACGATTTCGCGATTCAGGAGTATATCCAGCTTTACGAGCTGGCTCTTCTCGTAGCGGTCGAACTCGTAATCGAGCGAGCCGTAGCCCCGCGTCTTGGACTTGAGGGCATCGAAGAAATCGTAAATCACCTCGTTAAGCGGCATATCGTAATGCAGCGAGACTCTGTCCTCGGTGATGTACTCCATGTGATCCATCACACCTCTCCGCTCCTGGCAGATCTCCATTATCGCGCCTACATATTCCTTCGGAATCATTACCGTCGCCTTCACCATGGGTTCCTCTATATGGGCGTACTCCGTAGGATCGGGAAGGCTCGAAGGATTCTCTATCATCCTCTCGCTGCCGTCCTTCTCTACCAATTTATAGATTACGCTGGGGGCGGTCGTAATTATATTCAAATTGAATTCCCTCTCCAGGCGCTCGACGATTATCTCCATGTGAAGCAGCCCCAAAAACCCGCAGCGAAAACCGAAGCCGAGAGCCTTAGAAGTCTCCGGTTCGAAGACCAGTGCGGCATCGTTCACCTGCAGTTTCTCCAGACAGTCCTTTACATTCTCGTACTTCTCGTCCGCCACCGGATAGATTCCGCAATAAACCATCGGCTGAACCTTCCGGTAGCCGGGCAGATGCTCCTTTGCGGGATTATTCGCAAGGGTGACGGTGTCGCCCACTTGGGCCTCCCTCACCTGCTTTATGCTGGCGCAGATGTATCCGACATTCCCCGCGAGGAGTTCATCGACCTGAATATGGTCCGGGGCGTTTATGCCCACCTCCGTAACATCGTAGGTAGCGCCCGTGTTCATCAGCTTAATCTCCTGGCCGGGCCTGACGCTTCCCTCGAAGACTCTCACATATATGACCACGCCCTTGTAGTTGTCGTAATACGAGTCGAATATTAGAGCCTTGAGCGGAGCGTTCGGGTCGCCTGTAGGCGCGGGAATCTTGTTGACCACGGCCTCCAGCACCTGATCGATATTAAGGCCTTCCTTTGCGGAGATTAGAGGCGCGTCGGACGCGTCTATTCCTATAACATCCTCTATCTCGTGCTTGGCCTCCTCGGGCCTTGCGGAAGCGAGATCCATCTTGTTTATTACGGGCACTATCTCGAGGTCTTCTTCCAGAGCAAGATAGACATTGGCAAGGGTCTGAGCCTCCACGCCCTGGGTCGCATCGACAACGAGCAGCGCGCCCTCGCAGGCGGCAAGGCTTCGGGAAACCTCGTAGGTGAAGTCCACATGGCCGGGAGTATCTATCAGGTTGAATGTATACTCGTTTCCGTCCAGGGCCTTGTATTTAAGCCTGCTCGCGCGCAGCTTTATGGTTATGCCGCGCTCGCGCTCAAGATCCATATTGTCGAGGAACTGCTCGCGCATATCCCTCTCCGCGACGACTCCGGTATTCTCCAGGAGTCTGTCGGCAAGGGTGCTCTTGCCGTGATCTATGTGCGCTATTATGCAAAAGTTTCTTATGTACTGTCTGTAATCCTTCATGTGTGTCGTCTTAATCCTCAATAATTTTCGCTGCTTTTACTATTAACAATTAATTATAGCACAAGCGAAGATTCCGATGCGATACAAGGCTTTGCACTACCGGGAAATAATTAAACCTAAAATCAGCCCGGCGGCCAGAGCATCTTTCTCTTGCCGAGCAGGTGAATGTGCAGATGCTTTACCGTCTGCATGCCGTCGGCTCCGGTATTTATAACGACCCTGTAGCCGTTTTCCAGCCCGAGCTGCTGCGCAATCTCCTTAATCTTGAGCATCATGTGGCCCATCAGCTCCAAATTCTCCGGCGCGCATTCGTCCAGAGATGCTATATGCTTCTTGGGGACGATAAGGCAGTGAACCGGCGCCTGAGGCGCGGTATCCGAAAAAGCCTTTATCTTATCGTCCTCGTAGACTCCGCTAGAGGGAATTTCACCCGATACGATTTTGCAAAAAATACAGTCCTTCATATTTCCGCCTCTCAATCTTCTGTAAATATAGCCTATCAGCGCCGCAAGCTGCGCCATTCTTATCCTGAACTTCATTTTATCACAATACCGAGCACTCCGTCCTCAAATACTCCCTCTATGCGAATATCGAGAAAGCTGCCGGAGGCATCTTCCTCATGGGAAAAATATACGGGGCAAAAATTCCCAGCATGACCCTTCCACAAAATTCCGCGCTCTGTAAGCACCCTCTCTTCGGCTAAAACCCTCTGAACGCTACCGGCCATGCGCTCTCTAAACTTTAGGGATTCGCTCCCGGCAAGCGCCGCAAGCCTCGCAGCGCGCTCCTTTCTCAGGGAGACCGGAACCTGATTCTTCATCCCGGCCGCTGCTGTACCCTTTCGCGCACTGTAAGGAAATACATGCAAATGTAAATAGGAGGCATCCCGCACCAACTGCATGCTCAGCTCGAAATCCTCCTCGCTCTCCCCCGGAAAGCCTGTTATTATATCGGCACTTATCCCGTAGAGTGGATCGAAATTTCTGCAGACTTTCACCATAGCCATGTAGTCGGCCGCGGTATAGCGGCGGTTCATAGCGGAGAGTATATTGTCCGAACCGCTCTGCGCGGACAGATGCAGGTGATGAGCCAGCTTTTCGTACTTCAAGAGCCTCGAAACATAGCTCTCGTCCACTACCGTGGGCTCCATGGAGCCTAGCCTTATGCGAAAATCCCCCGGCAGCTCGTCTATCCCTTTAACGATGATTTCCACGCCCTCAAGGCCGCTGCCGCTGTCGTCGCGAAAGCCCTTTTCGGCCCCGTAGAGGGCCGTGTTGATCCCGGTTAAGGTAATCTCCTTATATCCTTCGGAAATCAGCTTCTCGGCCTCTTTTATTATCTCCGCCGCGCTCCTGCTTCGAATAGGCCCCCTGGCATAGGGGATTATGCAGTAGGAGCAGAATCGGTCGCAGCCGTCCTGTATCTTTATGAGGGCGCGGGTGCGCTCGCGCAGTCCGCTTACACCGTATCCGGCGGATTCTCCGCGCTCGAAGTTTCCCACATCCGCGATGCGGGCGCTGAAACTCTCCACATAATCCAGGGCATTCATCTTCTCGGCATTTCCGAGTATTATGTCGGCTTCGTCGATAGCAGCGAGCTCCTGAAGCTTAGTCTGAGGATAGCAGCCCGCGGCGATGACCAAGGCCTTCGGATTGCGCCGCTTGGCCCTTCTTATATACTGCCGCGACTTTCTGTCCGCGAGCGCCGTTACGCTGCAGGTATTGATGAAGTAAACATCGGCGATATCGCGCTCGTCGCAGACTTCGTACCCCGCGGCGGCAAATTGCTCGGCGATGGCCTGGGATTCGTATTGATTAGTCTTGCAACCCAATGTATAAAAAGTTATTTTTTTAGTTACCATAGCTCCTTACCGCCGATTGCGCTCTGCTCCAGATTGAGCAGGAAAGCCTTCCGACAGGCGAATCCATATACGATTCGTATTTCTCCACCCCGCTCTCGCGAATCGGGCTTACATTTAAACTATTCATATTCTTAGAAAATATTTCGCGCATATTATTTTAGTATACTGATGTATAATATAATTTAGGATATGTCGTATTCCAAATTATATTTATCAAAACAGATTAAAGCTCACAATAAACGGAGGTACAAAATGGTAATAGTCGTAGTCAAATACAGGGCACCCGAGGGCGTGCGCGAAAAATTTATTAAACAGCTCTTCGATGAAGGCCTACCCCAGGCATGCCGCGCCGAGGAAGGCAATATCGCCTACGACTACTATTATTCCGTCGAGGATCCCAACGAAGTTCTGCTTCTGGAGGCTTGGAAGGATAATCAAGCGCTGGCCGATCACGGCAAATTCCCCCACTTTATTCGCATAGCCGAAGTCAGAGTGGAAAACAATGTCCGCTCCACGGTGGAATCCTTCGACGCCAAAGAGCGCAGATAGCCCGGATCAGGCCTCGTAAACCGTCTCGCCCTCGAGCACGGTCATAAGCACTTTCGTGCTGAGGATTTCCTTCGGCTCTATCTCGAGCAGGTTCTTATCCAGCACCACCAGGTCCGCGTATTTCCCGACCGTAATCGAGCCCCGAGTCGCTTCCGCGTAGCCCGCATAGGCTCCTTCTATCGTGAACATGCGCAGGGCTTCCTCTATGCTGACGGCGTTTTCCGGATACCAGCTGCCGCCCTTTCCGTCATCTCTGGTTACTGCATAGTAAATATTTATGAGCGGGTCGTTGCGCTCCACCGGGCAATCGCTTCCGCCGCTGATATGAATCCCCAAATCGAACATGCTGCGCCAGTCATAGCTCTGCCTTGCGAGCTCGCTTCCGACGCAGTCGTCCACTATATTGCAGTCCGCGCGCACAAATATCGGTTGCGCATAGGCGAGCACATTATTTCTGCGCATGCGCGTAAGCTGCTCCGTCCTCATAATCTGGCAATGAACCAGCCCGTGCCTCATATCGGGGCGCGGGTTATTATGTCTCGCCTTTTCTATTGCATCCAGAGCCATATCGACCGCGGCGTCACCTATGCAGTGGATTACCGCCGGGTAGCCCCCGTCGTGCGCCGTCCGCACGAGCTCGTCGAGCTCATCGGCACTGAAGATTAAAACTCCCTCCGCGCCGGGGTCGTTCAGGTATCCGTCCCTGAGCACCGCCGTATGAGCCCCCAGAGAACCGTCAGCGATAATTTTTATGGAATTAGTCTCGAACCTCGTTCCGAAGGCGCTTCCGCGCGGATATCTCCTGACAAACGCCTTAAGCACATCGGGCTGCTCTATCCTGCACTGCTGATAGACCCTGACCGACATAAGGTCTTCCCGCTCGGCTTCCCTGAAGGCCCGAAGCTGCGGTGCCATATCTTCGCTTTCGTCGATTATATCGATATCGTCGCTGTGTATGCCCACCAATCCCAGCGCCGCATACTGCGCCGATTTTTTCTTTATCTGCTCCTTGTAATCCTCCACAGTGGGGCGCGGAAGCTTGTACAGAGCCATGCCGGCATCACATTCAAGCAGCTGTCCCTGCGGGCTTCCGTCCTCAAGGAAAGGCATATCGTATTCAGTCTCGCCTTCCTTTTCCTCCATCAATCCCAATATCTCCAGAGCCCTGGTATTGTGAGCCGCCGTATGGCCGCAGGCCCGCTCCAGATATATGGGCAGATCGCTGCAGATCTCGTCGAGGTCGAGGCGGCTCGGAATGCGCTTTATATCGCTCCAAAAATCCTGATTGAATCCGGTCCCAAGCACCCAGTCTCCGCCGCTTTCGCGCACCCGGGCGGCTTCATCGGCGATCAATCCGGCAAATTCGGCATAGCTTTCGCATCCGGTCAGATCCAGATATCTGTCGCGGGCAGCGTCCAGCATCAGATGCATATGAGAATCTATAAACCCGGGGCACACGAACTTCCCTTCCAGGTTAACCAGTTCCGTGCCTTCCGAAGCATATGCGAGCATCTCCTCGTCGCTGCCGAGGTGCATTATAATTCCGCCCTTTATGCACAGCGCCGAAACTATCGGGCAAGCCGGATCCACGGTTGCAATTACAGCGTTATAAAAAATTTTATCCATTCTTCTACTCCTTATCCGCCGAAGCGGTTTGTGCATTTAATTCGCGACATGCAAACACTGCCCGCTGCAAATTAAAGATAAACAACTGAATATAATGATAACATTCGATATTTTCCTTTTCAACAGAAAGCGGAAGCGCGAATCTTCCTGTCCATCGCGCCGGCGCTCTTGCAATCGACGCCTAAATCACTATAATTATCTATGTGTATTGGAGGAAGATATGAAAAGAATAATTGTATATATATTAATCGCGGCACTCGCCATCGCTTGCCTCGCAGCTTGCAACAAGGACAAGAACAAAGACAAGGAAGTGCAGCAAGACCAGAGCGCTGCCATCCTATACGAAGAACTTTCGAAGCTCGCAATTAAGCTCGTGGATAAATATAACGAAATTGCCGCAAAAGCCAAGGAGAACGGCTGGGAGGCGGACTTCGACACCCTCAAGGCCATGCACGAGATGGCCGACGCGATAGACAAGATATCCGAGGCCGTAACGAATCCGGAGGGCATAAGCGAAGAGGCTCTCGAACAGTACAAGAAATCCGCAACGGAACTCTTCGATCGCCTTGAAACTGAAATAGAAACCAAGATTAACGAGCTCTACCAACCCTAGCCGCAACCTGCAAACTAGACGCTACTTGCATTAAATGGTAATTTATGTAATAATTACCATATGAAAATTCTCGCATCACTTTGGATAATTTATTGGCTCTACAGAATAGCCCGGGAAGATTTAAGAAGCCTTACGATTCCCGATGAATTTACCCTGGCCATACTCGCTTCGGCGCCCTTTATCGCGAACGCACCCCTTAAGCTGAGGCTGCTGGCAGCCCTGTTGCCGTTTGCCCTCGCCTTCGTGCTCGGCATGGGCGATATAAAGCTCTTCTGCGCGCTCGGCTTCTGCCTGGGCCCCGCGGCTCTTATAAAGATTGCGGGGGCTTCACTTGCGGCGGGAGGAGTGACGGCGGCGATACTGCTCGCTGCCGGAAAGAAAAAGAAAAAGGACCGAATCGCCTTCGGTCCTTTTATATCCGTATCCTGCGCCCTCTATTTGCTGTCCACCTTGCCCATATGCGCGACGAGCCTCAGCATGTTGGCCACATAGCCCCACTCGTTATCGTAGAAGGCTATCATCTTAAAGAATCTGTCGCTAAGCTCTATGCCCTCTCTGGCATCGAATGCGGTCGGCGCCGAGCACCTTATAAAGTCTGCGGAGACGACCTCGTCGTCCACATACTCGAGCACTCCCTTAAGATAGGTCTCCGAGGCCTCCTTCATCTTCTCGCAGATGTCGGCATAAGTCGTGGGCTTTTCGAGCATTACATTCAGGTCAACTATCGAGACATCGGCGGTCGGAACCCTGTAGGCTATGCCTGTGAGCCTCCCGGCAATCTCAGGAATTACCAGACCCACCGCCTTTGCGGCTCCGGTCGTCGTCGGAATTATGTTATTGAACACGGAGCGGCCTCTCCTCCAGTCGCTGAGCGATGTCGCGTCGACGACCTTCTGCTTGGCGGTAGCCGCGTGGATAGTGCTCATCAGGCCCTGATCGATTCCGTAATTATCGTGCAGTACCTTGCAGAGGGGAGCCAGGCAGTTGGTAGTGCAGCTGGCAGCCGAGACTATATCCATGTCTTTAGTGTACTTCTCGTTATTTACACCGTACACGAAGGTCGGGGTCACTTTGTCCTTTGCGGGAGCGGACATAATAACCTTCTTCGCTCCGCCGACGAAGTGGTCCTTAGCCGCCTCCGAAGTTACATAGGCACCCGTCGCGTCCACGATGTACTCGGCCCCGAGCTCCTTCCAAGGAATCCTGGACGCTTCTGCTTCCATACTGAAGGGAATCTTCTTGCCGTTTACAATAATTCCGCCCTCGGTCTTTTCCACCGTTCCGCGAAAGCGCCCGTAGACGCTGTCGTACTTCAGCGTATAGACCATGTAATCCAGATCCGCATTTCTCTTCGCTATAGCTGTAACCTCGAAGAGGTCGGGTCTTTCGAGAGCAGCCATAAGAGTGATTTTTCCGATGCGGCCGAATCCGTTAATTCCAAGTTTAATAGCCATTTTTACACCTCACATTGACTTATGAAAAGAAGAAATAGGTTAAAACCACAAGCCCCAGGACTATGCGATAAATTCCAAAAAGTTTAAAGTCGTGCTTTTTCACATAGTTCATGAGGAATCTTATCGATGCAAGCGAGACAAGAAAAGCGCTGAGGCTTCCTGCAGCAAGTATCGCCAGCTCCTGCCCGCTGAAATTGAAACCGAACTTCATAAGCTTAAGCAGGCTCGCTCCGGCCATGACGGGCACAGCCATCCAAAAGGTGAACTCCGCCGCCACGCTGCGGCTGGTTCCGAGCATCATGCCCCCTATTATGGTCGAACCCGACCTGGATGTTCCGGGCACCAGAGCCAAGACCTGAAACAGCCCTATAAGCAGTGCCGTTCGATAGTCGATTTCTTTTAATTTATTAATTTTATATTCACCCTTGCGGGAGCTTTCAAGCCTTAGAAACCAAATTCCGTAGGCTATCAGGGCTATCGCTACCACCACATAGTTGTAGAAGTGCTCGTTCATCCAGTCATCAAGAAGAAGCCCTATAATCGCCGCGGGCAGAGTCGCCACGAACACCTTAAGCCATATGTTTATGCTCGCCTTTCGCAGAAGCAACTTGCCGTCCGCAATTTTGAAGGGCCAGAGCTTGTTCCAGAATATTACTACTACGGCGAGTATGGCTCCGAACTGAATCGCAACGAGGAAAAACTCCCAGAACGCCTCCGAAACATCCAGTTTCAGGAACTCGTTCAAAATTATCATGTGACCGGTGCTGCTTATGGGCAACCACTCGGTCAGACCCTCCACTATTCCTATTATAACCGCTTTTATTAAATTCATCTATCCCCACCGTCTAAAACTTTATGTCTTCTCTGCTTTTTAAAAATCTAATCACCGGAGCTCCGAGGCCCATGCATGCGATCAACTCTCCCGCGCCGACCCAGAGCATGCACACTAAGAGGCTCTCCTCGAGCGCGAGGACATACCTCAGCATCGCCCCGACTATCACGGCATTGGAAAGAACATTGGCCATGGGCGCCCAGTAAGTGAAACGCCGAAGCGCATAGGTCGCGCGGCAGCCGATGAAGGTCGCCAGGGTCCCGAGGACCACATCGAGCATTCCGTTCGGGCCGAGCAGATTGGCTATCAGACATCCCGCCGTTATGCCCGGAACCGCATATTCCGCAAATACGCAGAGCACCACTAAAACTTCCGAAATCCTCACCTGCATAAGCCCGTAGGAAAGCGGAGAAACCAGCAATGTGAGTGCCGCATATATGGCGGCGATAATCGCCGCTTTTGTCCAGTATCCCGAATCTCTCTTTATTTTAAACACCTCTATATGTCCTGAGCGGTCTAAAACCAGTTCAGCCTGCGGGAAAAAATTGCAAAGGCCAGCAGCAGGGCAAACAACGCAAAGGCCGCAAAATCGCTCCTTCCGAATTCGACCGCATTCATGCGGGTGCGCCCCTCTCCCCCGCGGTAGCACCTGGCCTCCATGGCCATCGCAAGGTCTCCGGCTATCCGAAACGCCGATACGAACAGCGGCACCAGCAAAGGTATGAGCCCCCTGGCGCGCTCGCGAAGATTCCCGCTCTCAAAATCCGCACCCCTCGCAATCTGAGCCTTCATTATCCTGTCCGTCTCGTCGAGCAGGGTCGGAATAAAGCGCAGAGCTATCGTCATCATCATCGCGAGCTCGTGAGCCGGAAGCCCCAGCTTTCCGAAGGGACGAAAGAGCCTCTCGAGGCCGTCGGTAAGCGTGACGGGCTTAGTCGTCAAAGTAAGCATCGAGGAACCCAGAATCAAAAGCACCAGCCTTATAGCCATGAAGGCCGACCTGTAGATTCCCTCCTCCGTCACTTTTATAAATCCCAGACGCCAAACTTCGATGCCGGGGGTCATAAACAGATTAATCGCGGCAGTGAAGATTATCAGTATCAGAACCGCCCTAAGGCCCCTCATCAGATAGCCTACGGGAACGCCGGAGAGCTTAACCGCGGCGAGCAGGCAGAGGGCGCAGACCGCAAAGCCCCCGAAGCTGTCTACGACAAAGAGCGACGCGATGAATATAACCGTGCCTATCAGTTTCGTCCTGGGATCCAGCCTGTGAACCGCCGATTCGCCGGGGAAATATTGTCCGAGTGTAATATCTTTTATCGCCATCAATCCTGCCTCAAGGCGCGCGCAATTTCGCGAGCCGCCTCGCCTTCGTCGAAAATATCCGTTCGAAGTTCCATACCGCGGTCCTTAAGCGCGCTCAAAAGCGAGCTCGCAGACGGAAGCCCGAGGCCCATCGAGGCGAGTTCCTCGCGCCTTGCGAAGACCTCCGCAGGGGTGCCTTCCATCGCAAGCCTGCCGCCATCAATTACGAGGACCTGATCCGCCATGGCGGCAATGTCGTTCATATTGTGACTGACGAGCAATATCGTCGGTTTATGAAGCTTCCTTATCTGCTCGATTATCTTAAGTATTTCGCGGTGCCCCATCGGGTCCAGCCCCGCCGTAGGCTCGTCGAGTATCAGAACCTCCGGTTCCGTTGCGAGCACTCCGGCTATAGCCACCCTTCTCTTTTCGCCTCCCGAAAGCTCAAATGGAGAGAATCGGCCCTTTTCGTCCGGGTCGATGCCCACGAGCTCCAGGGCTTTTTTTGCCTTCTCCTCGGATTCCTGCGGGGAAAATCCGAAGTTTTTGGGACCGAAACTCACATCCTTGAGCACGCTCTCCTCAAAGAGCTGATACTCGGGATATTGAAATACTATGCCTATCTTCCTCGCCGCTTCGCGGGATTCTTTAGTCTTAAGTCCTATCTCCGTTCCGCCCGCATAGACCCTGCCCCTGCTCGGTTTTATGAGCCCGCTTATGTGCATCATAAGCGTCGATTTGCCGCTGCCGGTGTGGCCGATTACTCCCGTAAGGCTGCCGCTTTCTATCGTAAAGTTTATGTTCTCCAGAGCCACTGTCTCGAAAGGCATGCCCTCTTCATAGATGTGGCTGAGGGATTCGACTCTTATTTGCATATACAATCCGCCAACCCTTCCTGCGTAATGGTGCCCTCGGGTATCTTGAGCCCGAGCGCCCTGAGTTTTTGCGCCATCGAGGCTGCAAAGGGAAGTTCGAGTTTGTACTTTTCCAGTTCTCCGACTCTGCCGAAGAGCTTGTCCGGAGCCTCGTCGAAAGCTATCCTGCCGCTGTCGAGGACAATCACGCGCTCCGCAAGGGCAGCCTCTTCCATGAAGTGGGTTATGAGTATTACGGTTTTACCCTCCTCGTGAAGGGTCTTTATTATCTCTAAAATATCTCTGCGCCCGGCGGGATCGAGCATGGCGGTCGGTTCATCGAAGACTATGCATTCGGGCTGCATGGCGAGAACCCCCGCGATTGCAACCCTCTGCTTCTGTCCGCCCGAGAGAAGATGAGGCCCCTTCTTTCGATGTTCGTACATCCCCACAGCCTTGAGCGATTCGTCGACGAGCTCCCTTATGCGCGAAGGCTCTATGCCGATGTTCTCCGGACCGAAGGCCACATCGTCCTCTACGACCGAAGAGACGAGCTGATTATCCGGGTTCTGAAAGACCATGCCGCAGCGCCTTCTTATCTCCCATGTGCATTCGGGATCCGAGGTCTTCATTCCGCATACAAAAACCTCGCCGCTGCTCGGAAGAAGCAGGGCGTTAAAATGCTTTGCGAGGGTCGATTTGCCCGAGCCGTTGCTGCCGACTATGGCCACAAAGCTTCCCCTCTCTATATCCAGGCTTATCCCTTCCAGCGCCTTTCCCGGCGAGGCGCCTTCCGCCTGAGCGGGATAGCTGAATTCCACATCCTTGACTTGTATAATGCTCTCAAAATCCATAACGATTAGTATATCACATTCAAGCTAATAAAAGTGATAAGAGCTACTTTCGGAGCTGAAAATATATCATATATGTTACAAAACCTTAGTCTAGCTTTAAATTGCCCCGCTCTTTTGGTAGTCTTATGTTTGCGGCCTTTCACCCGGTCGTGAAACCCGAGAGGATAGTATGGAAAGCAAGGATAAAGATTTAAAACCGCATAACGACTTAAAATCGAAGGCGAGCTATGCGAGGCTGCTAATTCAGTTTTTAAAGGGAAGTAAGCTGCTTTTTATTTTGAGCGTCCTTTTTTCGGCGCTCTCTTCGCTCTGCGAGATGCTCAACCCTCAGATAATCAGGGCCACCATAGATAATGCCATCGGAGGCAAGCCCTCAACTTTCCCGGATTGGGTGAATGCTCTCGTGGAAGAGGCGGGCGGCTTTGCATACCTCGGAGAAAATCTTTGGATTATGGCGCTGGCGGTGGTCGCAGTCGCGGGAGTTCGAATAGTCGCGGAATTTATGACCAGACTTTCCAACACGGCCGCCTCCGAGATACTCGTCAAGAATATGCGCGACACGCTCTTTTCTCATATCGAGCGCCTTCCCTATTCCTGGCATATGGAAAATCACACAGGAGATATAATACAGCGCTGCACGACGGATGTGGATACCATAAGGACCTTCGTCGCCGAACAGCTGACCTCCGTGTTCAGAATAAGCATATATCTTGTGCTTTCTTTGTACTTCATGTTTACCATGAATACCAAGCTCACACTTATAGCAGCTCTGCCCCTGCCCCTTATGCTCTTTTACTCGGTGTATTTCCGGAAGGATATGGCCGCGGGCTTTAGAGTCTGCGACGAAACCGAGGGCATGGTTTCCGAAGCGGTTCAGGAGAACCTTACCGGAGTGCGTGTCGTGCGCGCATTCGGCGGTGAAGCCTACGAGAGGAAGCGCTTTGAGGAGCTGAACGAGCATTACACGGGACTTTGGGTTCAGCAGGGAAAGAGGATGGGTAAATTCTTCTCCTCCCAGGATGTATTCAGCGGAATACAGATGATGCTGGTTACCATCTTCGGCGCAATCTTTGCCGTGCGCGGCGAAATGCTCTCCGGAGAGTATATAGCCTTTATGTTCTACAACGCCATGCTGTCGTTCCCGATAAGAAGGCTCGGACGCATGCTCTCGGCCATGTCCAAGGCGGGAGTATCATTGGAGAGAATTGCATATATTATGGATTCGAAGAAGGAGGATCTGTACTCGGGCGTGGAGACGAATATGAGCGGAGATATTAAGTTCGAAAATCTCAGCTTCGGCTATGAACCCGACCGCGATGTTCTCCGCGACATCAATATAGAAGTAAAGGCCGGCAGCACGCTCGGAATCCTCGGGGGTACGGGTTCGGGGAAATCGACCCTTATGCTGCTTCTCAACAAGATGTACCCTATCGAGGAGGGGCGCGGCAAAATAAGCATTGGCGGAACGGATATAAAGGAAGTGCGCAGCGATTTTCTGCGCAAGAATATAGCTATGGTTCTACAGGAACCTTATCTCTTCAGCCGGTCCATTGCGGATAATATAGGCATCGCAAGGCTGGGCATAAGACGCGAGCAGATAGAACTTGCGGCAAAGGACGCCTGCCTCGATTCTTCGGTGGAAGGATTTTCGGAAGGCTACGAGACCTTCGTCGGCGAGCGGGGGGTGACGCTGTCGGGCGGACAAAAGCAGAGGGCGGCGATAGCGCGAGCTCTAACTCAGGAGGCGCCGATAATGATCTTCGACGATTCGCTTTCCGCCGTGGACAACGAGACGGATGCGAAGATAAGGGCGGCTCTGCAGAAGCGCTTCGGAAAAGCTACGATAATAATCATCTCCCACAGGATTACGACTCTGTCCAAGGCGGACAAGGTCGTGGTGCTCGATGAGGGGCGGGTAATAGAAGAAGGCCACCCGGACGAACTGAAAAGCGCGGGCGGCATATATCAGCAAATTTACGAGATACAGCTCGGAGTGGAGGCTGCGGATGAATAAAAAGGAAAAGAAAAAGGGGCTGCCCTTCTTCGGAATTCCGAAGATGTTTCCGCTCCTAAAAAAATACAGAAAACCGCTCGCCTTCACGGGCATATTGCATGTGGCAATGGGGCTTGCAGATGTTATCAGGCCGCTGTTTCAGAAGTACGCTCTGGATAACTTCGTGCAAAAAGGGACGCTCGAAAACCTCGGATGGTTTATCGCAGCTTATGTATTGCTCGTGATTGTGGTGGGCATTATAGGCTATTACAGCATCGCCACTATAATGTCGGTGGAGCTTAAGATGAACAGGGACATGAGGAACAGAGCCTTTGCCCACCTTCAGGAGATGTCCTTCGATTACTACAACCAGAACAGCGTCGGCTACATACACGCTCGCGTTATGAGCGATGTGGGCCGCATAGGAGAGATGTTCTCCTGGCAATTTTCCGACGGAATATACTTCCTGTTCTACATATTGTCCGCGATCTTTGTGATGTTCAGCCTTAATGTCAAGCTTACACTGATGGTGCTGATGATAGTTCCCGTGATTGCGATTTTCTTCTCGCTGTTTCAGGGCAAGATGTTCAATATGCACGATCAGATACGAGAGATTAATTCGAGGATAACGGGCAATCTTAACGAAGGTATAATCGGAGCGAAGACCATAAAATCCTTGGGCATCGAGGAAAAGATGGACGAGGATTTTCAGGCCGAAACTTCAAATATGAAGAAGAAGGTAATCCAGTATGTGCTCATTCACGGCAGCTTCTCCGTAATGACGAATCTGGCTTCCTCCTGCGCACTCGCGATAGTGCTCTGGAAGGGCGGGGTCATCGCCGCGGAGAATGTCGGAACTTTCTCCGTATTCATGAGCTACGCGCAGGACCTTATGGAACCGGTGCGCTGGATAGTGGAGGTGCTCGGGCTGCTTGTTATGGGGCAGGTGAATATCGGTCGCTACACGAAGCTCGTGGAGCTGGAGTCGAGCGTAAAGGATACCCCCGAAGTTATAGAAAAATACGGCGACGCCTTCAATCCCAGGAAGGAAAACTGGGAGGAGATAAAGGGCGACATCGAGTTTAAGAATGTGGACTTTATGTACCCCGACGGAAACGAATACATACTGAGGGATTTCAATCTGAAAATCCCCTTCGGAACTAACCTCGCCATAGTCGGAGAGACCGGGGCCGGAAAATCGACCCTCGCGAACCTCATCTGCCGCTTCTATGAACCCACCGCCGGCCAGCTTCTGATCGACGGCAGGGACGCGCGCGAGCGCTCGCAGCTCTGGCTGCACTCGGCCCTGGGATATGTGCTCCAGACACCGCACCTGTTCTCGGGAACTATAAGGGATAACCTGCGCTACGGCAGGCCCGATGCCACGGACGAGGAGATAATGGAAGCTCTTCGGATGCTCTCCGCGGAGGGCGTGGTCGAAAAACTCAAGGACGGTTTGGATTCGGATACGGGAGAAGGGGGCGACATGCTCTCCACAGGCGAAAAGCAGTTGATTTCCTTCGCGCGGGCTATCCTGGCAGATCCCAAGATAATAGTGCTCGACGAGGCCACCGCTTCGGTGGACACACTTACCGAACAGAGAATACAGCGAGCCATAGATACGGTAATCGAGGGCCGAACCTCTGTGGTGATAGCCCACAGGCTCTCGACGATCAAGGATGCGGACATAATACTTGTAGTTCAGGACGGAAAGATAATCGAAAGAGGCACGCACGAGGAGTTGCTTGCGGCGAAGGGACACTACCATAAACTCTGGATGCGTCAATACGAGGACGAGGCAATCTTCGCGCTGTGGGCGGCGCAGCAGAGTCCGGCGCATGCCGATTAAGAGGATTAGCGAAAAAGAGTAACGGGCAGCTTTTCGGAGCTGCCCTTTTTTTATGCTGTTCTGTTATAGCGAAAGCATACACGATGCATTTTACAAATTATTTTCCCCGCCCGACCTCAATTCCTGCTATACTGTGTTTAGATTTTAACTCTCCGTTTTAAAAGTTTTGTGCAAATCATTACCCACAAGAGCAAAGACATTTTTAAGGAGTAATATACATTGAAAAAACTATTTAAAATTGATTCTAAATGGAAGGAATACGCCGCGGCGCTCTGCACGGCCGTACTCCTATATGTGCTGCTGATTAGAATCGAGGCGTTGGGTACGATAATAACGAAGATATTGAGAATCATATCTCCCGTATTTACCGGCCTTGTTATCGCTTACATCCTCAATCCTCTGGTTAAATTTATCGAGCAGCGACTCTTCGCTAACATGAAAAACCGCAAGGCATCGTGGATAATATCCATGATATTGGCCTTCGTATTTATTTTGCTTCTGGTTTCCCTTTTCGTAGCCTTCGTCGCGCCCGAGATAATCAACAGTGTAAGCGTCTTTATTTCCAACCTCGATCATTACTCCAGAACGGTGAACGAATACATTAACAGCCTCAACGAATGGGCTGCCGAACATAATATGGATCTCTCGACTGTTACGGATCCTGGCAGATCTCTTGTGGACAGGGCATTTTCACTTATCCTAAAGCATCAGTGGAATATGCTCTCGACCGTCGCGGATTTAGGAGCGGGTATAGTATCGGGGGTGCTCAGCGCCATACTTTCGATTTACTTTCTGCTAGATAAGAAGAGGCTTCAAGCCAGTTTCAGCTCGTTTACGAGATTGTTTATGAGCGACAAGAGGCATGCCAGCGCGGGGAATTTCTGGAGCAGCTGCAATGTAGTGCTCGTCCATTTTATTTACTGTGAATTGATAGACGCGGTGATCGTCGGCGTAGCCAACGCCATATTCATGGTTATAACCGGTATGCCCTATGTGGCTCTTATATCGATGGTCGTCGCGGTTACGAATCTTATACCGAACTTCGGTCCGGTAATCGGAGCCATTATCGGCGGACTCATATTGCTGCTTGTAAACCCCTGGCAGACTCTGCTCTTCGTATTATTTGCGATAGTACTCCAGGCCATAGACGGATATGTTATAAAGCCCAAGCTCTTCGGCGATATCCTGAATGTGCCCGGCATTTGGATACTTATAGCCATAATAGTAGGCAGCAGAGTGGCAGGTCTTGCGGGAATGATTTTAGGAATCCCCTGCGCCGCGATAAGCAATATCTTCTACAGGGACTATCTGCATCATAAGCTCGAAGAGAACAAGGCCATCATAGAAGCCGCGGCGGCAAAGAAGCAAGAAGATTCCGAGTCGGAAAACCAGTAATAGCCGGAGCAATAAAAAA
>CAYFMW010000018.1:0-35133 GCA_964344335.1 uncultured Oscillospiraceae bacterium
TATGTCTTTTGAAATATCATCTATATTTCTATAGTGATTTTCTCTTTCTTCTTGTTTCTTTCTTTTTAATTGTTCTTCTCTTTTTCTAATTTGTTTTTCTTCTTCATTTGTTTTTTCTACACACAAAATCAAGGTATCTCTATGATATTGTTTTACCTCTTCGATTGTTGTTCCATCTAAAATAATTTTATCAGAATCAACTCTAGCTATTCCAGGTCTATGCATTGATGTAAATCTTGGTGGGTAATCCCAGTTTCTTAAAAATAATTCAGACCATGTGCTAGTTGGTTTGCTAGATAATCTAAAAGGGATACTGTATAAAGCAGAACCTCTTGTTCCATCATTTCTTGGCAAGGTAACCTCATTTGTTATTATGCCTATTATTTTTATACTGGTAGAGGATGCGAAGATGTATATTTCTTCGGCCGATCTTATGACGAGAAACCTAAATCGCAGGGTGGAGGTCGCTTGCCCCGTCTACGACCCCGAGGCCCGCGAGATGATTCGCAAGATATTGGAAATTCAGCTTTCCGATAATGTAAAGGCCAGCTTTATGCAGCCCGACGGCAGCTATAAGCGCAAGCGTTATCCGGGCATGACCCCCCTCGACAGCCAGTACGAGTTCATGAAGAATCCTCTGCATCACAAGCGCCCCGAGCCGCAGCCTCAGAAGGCGCCGCCCCTGGATAGCTTCAAACAGCGCTTGATGAACTTTCTGGGTATCAAGAAAAAATAAAATTACCGGCGAAAAGCCCGAAGACGAGTAGCTCGTCCCTACATGGGGCGGGCTTTTTTCTCCGTCATGTTGTAGGAGATTAGGGCCGCCGCAAGAGCAAGAGCGCACATCGCGGTGCCTGCGAGCAGCATATTTTTTGTGCCGTAGGCATCGCAGATAAAGCCTCCTGTCAGACTTCCCAGTACGGAAGCCGCCGAGGATGCCAGGGTCGCAAGGGCCTGCCCGGTCACCTTGTCTTCCTTGCGCATCATCACATCCGCATAGTGCACGGACGAAAATGTGACTATCGCGAAGCTGAACATCTGAAGGGTCATGGAGAAGAACAGGGCGTTCAAGCTGCCTGCCATATACATCATCGTCGCCCTTATAACATATGCGACGACACCGAAGACTATCAGCTTGTGAGACTCCATTCTCTTTAAAATTTTGCCGGATACAAGCATCATCGGAAGTTCGAAGACGGCAGCTATAAACAGGGCTTTGCCGAGATCCGCGCTGCTTCCGCCCAGATCGCCGAGTATCTGGATGAGGTAGTTGCTGTACATGTTCTGAAAAGAGAATACGAGCAGTATGGCCAGAATCATAATCATAAAGGCTTTATACCTGGCGGCGAAGTCGAATATGCTGTCCTTCTTTGCGCTGCCCTGCTCTTCGTGAAACACGACTTTATCGTCCGCAGGGTTGTAGGGAAGGGAATTTATGCAGATTATTGTAATCCCCATCACGATTGCGCCGATTATGGGAACCGGGCGCGGTCCTTCCATCGCGGTAATTCGCCCTAAGGCCAGGGATGTCAGCGCATATGCCGCGGAGCCCGTGCCTCTTGCGATTCCGAAGTCTACGGCTGTTCCCATGCGATTGTAGTAGAAGCATGCGGCGTTTACCATCGGGACCATGCAGTTGATGAGGGCAATTTCCAGGCCGTAGAAAATCGCGCTCACCATGGGAGAAGGTGAGAATATAACGGCCAGTATGACCGCCTCGCAAGTGATTGCAAGGGCTGCTAAAATCTGTTTCCACCCGATATTCGGGTTTCTGTCTGCGAGGCGCCCCAGATAGGGCTGCGCCAGTGAGGAAAGAATCCCCGCGGTGGCGATGATTATTCCTATCGTGCTGGCCTTAAATCCCTGCTCCAGAAGGTAGTAGCTCAGATAGCTGTGACCCGCGGAGAACATCATGCAGTTGAGCGCCTGAAGCAGCCTGTACTTTGCGTTGATACTCATGCATAGTATTATAACAGCTTTTTGAGCCTGCACCCTCTGCTTTTTATCAACAACACTAATTATTTTATATGCATTTTATAGCGTATTATATTCTCTTTAGAATTTTTAAAATATCTGCGATTTGTCCATCCTCGGCATTCTCTGTAGTTCCGGATTTCTCGCCTATTATTTCAAAGCCCTTTTGATCGTTCCCGTTTTTATCTTTATAGAACGAGACCTGTTCTGTTTCGATTCGATTGGTCAAATGAAAGAATCAGCACATTGTCAACCGCCGAGACAGAAAATTTTACTTTTCTCTTACTGATGCATGATAGAAATTATAAGACCACAGGCGATAAAATTTATGATGACAATTTATCAAATTTCAGAAAAATGATAGTCCGCAAAAGACCGGCCAGATGCTCGGCCTGCAGGTTCTGGAAGTCGAACTTCCTGATAAAAAAGTCGTCAGCATAAACCACTATCTGACAGATGCCCACAATGTCCTTCTTAAAGAAAACGATACGGCGATAATCTGTGTAGATGCTCCTAAGAACGCAGCGCCGTATTACACCGTTTATCAGTACGACAGAGGAGCAGGCATAATAACATTAATTGCCGTATTCTTTGCACTGATGGTGCTGGTCGGTCGGCGCAAGGGATTTGATGCGTTTTTGGCACTCGTATTTTCAGCTGTCTTTCTTGTTTGCGTATGTAGAAAGTGTTAGGTTCCATGCAAAGTCTTCCCAAGAGAGCGAGTGCTAGCGAAGCTCGATTGGCAGAAGACGACTGCTGTAACACATCTGTAACCTGGGTTGTGGTACAATAATACAGTTATGCGATGCGCATAATGGAGGTTTTTATTTTGAAAAAGAAGATATGGCAGATAGCTCTCATATTGCTTTGGATTTGCTTCCTCGTGTTTGAGGCGTGGTTCTTCCAGGGGTATATGGGAGACGAACTCAGGACACCCGCTTCGCATCCCGAGGCGAATGCATTCGCTTCCAAGGAGTGCATAGACCTGAGATTTCTCTGCAACGACATATATATAGACGGTGTGCTCATAAGAAATTACGAGCTTACGCATCCGATAGTCTCCGGCGGCGGAGAGTTTTGGTTTCCCGCAACCCCGCTGTGGAAGCTGAGGCTCGGCTTCGATATGGACATAAACAGGGAGGATAAAATCTTCATTTTAGAGGATAAAAACAGTTATCCCGGCCCTATTTCCGACGCGCAACTTGCGATTAACAAATTCGACCTGCGCTACAATGCGGAGGTTCATAGCGGATACAGACTAATGTCTGCGGACAATCTCTACGAGCAGCGCTCCAAGGATAGGCTTAGTCTGGATCTGGAGGCGGAAGATTCCGAGAGACTCAATCTCTATATGGATAAATTTCCGGAGTTCTTCGAGGGGCTCGATCAAGCATGCAGCGAGTTTCCGCTTGTAAAAAAGGCTGTCGATGCACTCGGCCTTTCTGCTTCTCTTGGAAGGAATCTGATATCCGGCCATGCGAGTTATGTCAAGATAAAAGGCTGCACCTATCTGCCGCTTTCGTGGTTTGAGGCCTCCGAGGACTTCGGATGGTCCTATCACTACGACAATCTTACGGGGCTCTACATCAGCACCGATCCCAAGCGGGAGGCGCGGAGCTGGTATAGCCAGGAGAACGCCTCCTTTATAGCGGGATGCGCAGAGTACATGCGAGGCTGGAACAGAGAGTTAAGCTTCTTGGATGCTGTCTATTTTGAGTATCTATTCCGCCACGAATCCACGGTCTACGGCATTCCTCAGACCTTCCTTATGGCGGTTTGCAGGGGAGAGGGCATGTTCAGGCCCGAGGTTATCGGCGGCGGTGCGATAGGTATGATGCAGATAATGCCCCGCACCGGGGAGGTTCAGGGTTACAGCAGGGAGATGCTCCTCGATCCCCACTACAATATCGAGTTCGGCGCGATGTATATAAGGAACTTTATGCGAAAGTATAAGGGTGATATAATCAAGACGATGTCCGCCTACAACCAGGGCAGCGGCACCGTGTCGAGCGGCAGCTACAGCACGGATTATGCATACCGCATACTTTGGCACGAGGAAAATATCATAGAATGGCTCGAAAGCCGCGGCTACGAGACGCAGTTTATCGATGATTTAAGGTAGCGATGAGATACAAGGTTAAATTGGAAGCTTTCGAGGGTCCGCTCGAGCTGCTCGTATACCTTATCGAGCATGCCCGGATGAGCATCTACGACATTCGGATTTCCGAGATAACAACTCAATACATAGAACATGTCGCGGACATGAAGAACAGGGACATCGCGGTGGCTCAGGAGTTTATGGTGCTCGCGGCCGAGCTGATCGAGCTTAAGAGCAGGATGCTTCTGCCCAGGCATTCGGACAAGGACTCGCCCGACGAGGATGATGACCCCCGCGCAGGCCTTGTCGCCAGAATTTTGGAGTATAAGCGCTACAAGAATATGGCGGCCTTTTTGGATGAGCAGGCGGAGGCGGTTTCAAATTCGTACACCAAGCCGCAGGAGGACCTCTCCGAATATATCGGCGAGGAGGAAGAGCTCATCAAGTCGGATATGAGGGAGTTTGTAAGAGCCTTTAGAGCTTTTATATTCAGGCGGCAACAAATCGAAGAGATGCACAAGATTTATGAGCGCAGCGAGCGCAATCGCATGTCCGTGGAGACGAGGACCGCTCAGATCAGAACTATGTTTAAGGGTAGAAATAAGCTGAGCTTCTCCGAGATGATCAGCGACGACAAGAGCGTTTACAATCAGGTAATAACCTTTATGTCCATTTTGGATTTGCAGAGCGACGGCTCGGTGCTTGCGGAGCAGAAGAAGCGCTACGGCGATATAATCGTACGACTGGTCGAGAAGGCTGCCGCGCATTAAGATAGGAGCTAAAGATGACAGATGAAAGTATAAAATCGGCCCTCGAATCCATCCTCTTCGTCTGGGGTGACCCCCTGGAAGCGAAGACCGCGGCGGAACTCTTCAATGTGACGGAAGGCGAAATGCTCCGGATTCTCCGCGATTTGGCGTCGGACTACGAGGAGCGCAATTCCGGCCTTCGCATAAGGGAGACCGATAAGGCGTTCCAGATGCGTACAAATTCCGAAAACGCGGACTACATACGAACTCTCTGCACGCCCGTCAAGGAGAAGAGGCTTTCCCAGGCGGCGCTGGAAGTGCTGGCGATAATTGCATACAAGCAACCCGTTACGAAGGTGGAGATAGATTCCATACGCGGCATAAGAAGCGACAGGGTGCTGGAAACCCTTGCGAAGAGGGAACTCATCGAGGAAAAGGGTAGGGGAAGCGGACTCGGCAGACCCATACTCTACGGCACTACGAGGAATTTTCTCTCCCTCTTCGGTTTCGAAACTCTGGGGGATTTGCCCGAGCTCGAGGATATCGGAAGCATAGCGCTGGGCGACAACTACGAAGGATTTGCATCTCTTAAGGAGGCATCCGATCTCGAGCAATTGAGCATGCCGCTGGAGGAGGAACTGTAAGGGCGCAACTGCAATTGCCTTCGCATCTGCAAATTTAATTCGAAATACAGATTTAATCTCAACTTGCAAGGACATATGAAAGATTATCCCAAAAAAAATATCCCGGCCGAGCGCTTGGAGAAGATAAATATCCTCGCTTTCGATATCGACGACACCCTGCTCGATTCGCGAGGCAGGCTTTCCGAGCGCAACGGAAAGGCTCTGCTACGCGCGATGGAAAAAGGTTTTCATGTAGTTATAGCCTCGGGCAGGATGCTGAGCACCTTTCCCCGAGTGCTTTTAGATTTCCCCGGAATAGAATATGCCGTCTCGAGCAACGGAGCGCAGCTTACGGAGCTCGCAAGCGGCAGAGTGCTCTTTGAGCAGATGCTGGGAGAATGCGCCATCGATGCAGTAAGGCCGTGGCTTATAAACGACGCTGTTATGACGGAGATATTCTTCGACCACAAGGTCTATGCCGAGCGCTCGTGTTTTTCCGAACTGGAAAAGTACGGAAGGGGTAGCGAAAAGAGCCGGGAATATGTCTTTTCAACACGGATTCCCGTGGACGGTCTGATGGAGCTTTTGGATGCGAATAAAGCGAGGATAGAAAATATCTATCTGCAGTTCGGAGATTTGGAACTGCGCGGTAGATATTTGGAAGAACTGAGTGCCTTGGAAGGAGTTACGGTATCCAGCTCTTCGCCTGCGAGTTTGGAGCTGGGCGGGCCCGGAACCACTAAGGGCAGCGCGCTGGCCGTGCTTGCCGAACAGCTTGGCGAGGATATGTCCGCCGTGATGGCCTTCGGCGATTCGACTAACGACGAGGATATGTTGAGGCGGGCGGGCGTGGGCGTAGCGCTCGGCAATGCCGTACCCGAGATTCTCGAAGTCGCGGACTACATCGCTCCGAGCAACGACGAGGACGGGGTGGCTCACGCGCTTTGGGAGCTGTTGGGGATATAGCGCATTACATCTTCGCGAGTTTTTCACCGATTAAATCCGATATTCTTAATCTGTCCATTTTTGCATTTAGGAGCTGTCTGGAAATTCCCAGCTTATTTGCCAGTTCGGACTTTGTTTTGCAATATCCGGCGGTTTCGATAATTATGTCTCTTTCTGTGTTGTCCATTCGTTGCTTTAGATTAGAAGAGCCGGCATCTTGCAATTTATTCAAAAAGCGTGCGGGCAAATCGCTTGTATCGATGATGCTGTTATCGGTGAAATTGAATATACCTTCGAAGAGGTTCTTAAGTTCTCGAACATTTCCGGGCTGCAATTGATAGCGGCCAGTATGCGAACATCGAATTTTTGCGCATAGTCACCTCCTATGCGCGTCACGGTTTTTTCCTCTATAACCCTCAACAGCTTTGATTGCAGCTGCAGGTCCATTGAATTTATTTCGTCGAGGAAGGGCGCCATCACATTAACCTGGGCAAGCTGCTTTGCCTTTATCTTTACGGAGCCCTCCGTAATTGTCGGGTACATAATGCGTCCGATTACGGACAGGTTTAAGATACCCCGCGTTAAGTTGGCATACATCACCGATGCCATGGGGGCTCCTCTTGCGACCATTTCGCCCCTCGCTCCGCACACCTCTTTTATAGTCAGCCTCCTGGTTGTTGAGATTACTGCGCTCGGGCTCGGGTTTGAAGGTTGGGAGCTTTTCTTTAAGAGCGTTCCCTATGTCCTGTATTCCTGGTTGGCGATATTGGTAGCCTTGATGGTCATTCGAACCGGTGAGCCTACCGGTCTTATAAAAGGAACCGTGCCGATAAGCAGGATATCGCCAAAGATACAAAGAAAAGATATGGAGGGGGGGCTGATATCTCTTGCGTCCAAATTTTACAGCGCTGGGATTACGACCGTTCACACGGATGACTTTACCTTGGCGTCGATGGACGATGTGCTGGATGTGTATTTCAGCCTTATCAGAAGCGGTAAGATGCCCATACGAATAGTGGAACAGGCAAGGGTAATTGAGGCCGAGGATATGGACAAGTACCTGAGCATTTTAGAGGAAAATCCTGACATAGACTCCAGATGGTTTAAGGGCCGCGTCATGAAGGTGGTCCTCGACGGTACTTTGGGAGCAAGAACATGCTTTGTTCGCGAACCCTTCGCAGACAGCGAAGGTTGCGGCATCTTTATTTATGACGAGGCATTCCTGCGCAATTCATTTAAGAGGGCGGTTGAAAACGGGCTGCAGATTGTCGCTCATGCCATAGGAGACGGTGCTATTTCCAAGGCACTTGAGATATTTGAGGAGCTGAAAGAAGAATTTAACTCGGTAGATCCCAGACACGGTATAATCCATAATCAACTAAGCGGGAGGATGAACCTGCAAAGCTCGCGATGCTGAACAGTAACCGGAATTTTTACTAAAATCGGCAAAAAGAAAGAAATAATTTCTGCACACTGGACATCCGCGCCCATTGAGAGTAATATTAATAAGAACTATGTTTGAAGGAGGGAGGATGTAAGAGATGAGTGCTCGTGTCGGAAAAGCCCGCGAAGATTACCTGAAGGCCATGCTTATGCTTAGGGAAGAGCTTGGCTATATACGGTCCGTCGATATTGCTCAAAAACTTGGTGTAACAAAACCGAGCGTCTCATATATGACCAAGCAGCTGAGGCAGCAGAAGCTCATAGAGATGGACGATGACAGCGCCATCACCCTCACGGAAAAGGGGGAGAAGATTGCAACGGAGATCTACATCAGGCACAAGACCTTGGTCGATTTCTTCATGGAATTCGGGGTCGACGAAAAGATTGCCTATCGAGACGCATGCCTTGTGGAGCACGATCTGAGCCCCGAGACTTTCGATGCCATATACAAGCATGTAAACAAGAAGCGCAAACGCAAAAAGCTTTAATAAATTGCTCGAAAAATTAAAGCGGAGGGCCTTTGCCTTCCGCTTTTTTATTGTATATCCGGGGATGCTTGCGAATTAAGTCATATATAGCCTTAAATTCTTTTAAGATATTCTATCTCCTTTTGGCTAAGTTTTCTGTAGCTTCCTTCCAGGAGATGCCCGAGTTGTATTTCTCCTACGGATATGCGCTTCAGGCTCAGAACCTTAAGCTCCAGCGCCTTAAACATTCGGCGTATTTGGCGATTCCTTCCCTCGTGAATGGATATCTTAACAAGGGATATGCTCCCCTTTTCCTTAATAACTTCGACTTCCGCGGGCGCAGTGGGGCTTTTGTCCCCTATATCCACACCTCTCTTCAGGGCAGCGAGCTTATCCTTCTTTATATTTCCCGCAATCTCCGCGAGATAGGTCTTGCGGATCTCGCTCGAAGGGTGGGCTAGCCTGTTCGCGATTTCTCCGTCGTTAGTCATCAGGAGCAAGCCGGAAGTGTTGATGTCGAGCCTTCCCACAGGAAAGACTCTGGCGGGGGCATCATCCAAAAGTGAAGCCACCGTAGGCCGCCCCTTCTCGTCGGACATGGTCGTTACGAAGCCGCAGGGCTTGTTGAGCGCATAGTACAAAAATCTGGAAGGGAGCTTGACTTCCTTTCCGTTTACTATTACAACATCGTCCTGTGTAACCCCCGTCCCGGGTGCAAACACGACTGCGCCGTTAACTTTTACATTTCCCGCCTTTACGAGCTCGTCCGCCTTTCGGCGCGAGCATATTCCGCAGCTCGCGATGTACTTGTTGAGTCTTATTTTCTCTTGCATTCCTTGGGCATTACGCAGGTGCCGCTTCCCCTTGCTACGATGATGGGCTCCTCCAGGAAGTCCGCCGCTGAATTGGAGATATCCTTTCTGGATGCAATTACTTTGCGAGCTTCGAAGACCATGTGTCTGGAAGTGTTTCCGACCTTGTCGATCTCGCCGTATACTTCGATAAAATCGCCCGCGTAAACCGGTGCGAGGAACTCTATGTTATCGTATGCCACAAAGAGGCCTTCGTCCCCGTCGCCCTTTATGAGCAGTTCGGTCGCCACATCTCCGAAGAGATGAACCATGTGGGCGCCGTCCACGAGTTCTCCGCCATAATGTGCGTCCTTTGCGGACATCCTCATTCTCAATAAAGATGTAATTTTTTCCATTTTATCCTCCCTAATATTTTTGGAATGTAGCGGTTCTGCTAATTTGCAGACCGCAACTAACAGTATACCGCATTTGTGCAAAAAAAACACTTTAACATTTACTTTGGGCTGAAAAATTGATAAAATACCAAGGGAAAAGCTTTGAAGAGACAAAACGACCCGATTTAAGTTTAAACTTTTTGGTTTACAAAACAGTTAAGTTATAAGGAGGATTTAAAACATGCAGAAAAAAGGTAACCCCTTCGGAACACACAGAGTCATTTCTCCGAAGGGAGTATTGCCGCAGCCGGCGGACGTAATCGACAACAACATGGAAATCTACGATAACGAGGTTCTCATCGATGTAAAGACTCTCAATATCGACTCAGCTTCCTTCACGGAGATCGTCAGAAGGTCCTGTGACGGAAAGAAGCCCGTGGAAATAGCCGATTCTCCGCAGGATCAGGAAAAGGTCAAAGAGACGATGCTCAGCATAGTAGCTAAGGCCGGCAAGCACAAGAATCCCTGGACCGGCTCGGGCGGAATGCTCATCGGTATCGTAGAAAAGATAGGCGACAACTATGTCGGCAATCTCAAGGTAGGCGATAAGATCGCTACCCTCGTATCTCTTTCTTTAACACCTCTCGTAATCGAAGAAATTCTCGAAATGCGACCTGCAATCGACCAGGTCGACATAAAAGGTAAGGCAATTTTATTCCAGTCCGGCATCTATGCAAAACTCCCCGACGATATGGAGGAGGGGCTTGCACTTTCCGCTCTCGATGTGGCGGGAGCACCCGCTCAGACGGCGAGGCTCGTACAGTCCGGAGATAAGGTTCTCGTAATCGGCGGCGGCGGAAAGTCCGGCCTTCTGGTTCTTCACGAAGCGAAGAAGAGGGCGGGCGTAACCGGTTATGTCGTATGCGCGGCGGGTTCACCGAAGTCGGAAAACAGGGCTCGCAAGCTCAATCTTGCGGACGAATACTTCCACATGGATGCGACGGATGCCGTCGGAATGTACGATAAGGCTATGGAGCTCACGGGCGGAGAGCTCTTCGATGTCGTTATCAACTGCGTATCTATCGAGAACACGGAGATGGCTTCCATACTCTGCTGCAAGGATCGCGGAACCGTTTACTTCTTCTCCATGGCTACCAGCTTTACGAAGGCCGCCCTCGGTGCCGAAGGCGTCGGCAAGGATGTGAACATGATAGTCGGCAACGGCTATGCCAAGGGCCACGCCGATATCACTCTTCAGATTCTCAGGGAGAACGAAGCGCTCAAGGATCTCTTCCGGGAGATGTACGCATAATTTAGCTTTGGAACTTAATGTCTTTTAATAAAGAAAGGTAGGAAATATATGGCGCGTTCTTATAAAGACATAGAACTTTGGAAAAATGTAACCGACGAACAGTGGAACGATTGGCATTGGCAGGTTTCCAACAGAGTGGATACCGTGGAAGACCTTAAAAAGGTAATCAAGCTCACCCCGCAGGAAGAGGAGGATATCCGCGAAGTTACAAAGAACTTCAGAATGGGTATAACTCCCTATTACGCATCTCTGATGGACCTCGAGAATCCCCGCTGCCCGGTCAGAATGCAGGCGGTTCCGGTAATCGCGGAAAACCACAGAAGCGCGGCGGACATGCTCGATCCCCTGTCCGAGGACGAGGACTCTCCCGCACCCGGACTCACTCACAGATATCCCGACCGAGTACTGTTTCTGATAACGGACCAGTGCTCCATGTACTGCAGGCACTGCACCCGCAGAAGGCTCGCCGGCGAGACCGACGGTGCCAGAAGCATGGAGGATATCGATGCCTGCATCGAGTACATCAGAAGAACTCCGGTAGTAAGGGATGTACTCCTCTCCGGAGGCGACTGCCTGCTGGTTGAGGACGATGTTCTCGAGTATATCATCAAGAAGCTCAGGGAAATTCCCCATGTGGAGATCGTCAGACTCGGCTCCAGAACTCCCGTCGTATGCCCGCAGCGCATAACCGACGATCTGGTAAACATGCTCAAGAAGTATCACCCGATCTGGCTCAACACCCACTTTAACCATCCGAAGGAAATAACGAAAGAATCCAGATTGGCCTGCGAAAAGATGGCCGACGCGGGTATTCCTCTCGGCAACCAGTCCGTACTGCTGCGCGGCATCAACGACTGCCCGCACATCATGAGGGATCTGGTACAGCAGCTCGTAAAGATAAGGGTAAGGCCGTACTACATCTATCAGTGCGATCTCTCGCTTGGAATCGAGCACTTCAGAACTCCTGTATCGGCGGGTATCGAAATTATCGAAGGACTGCGCGGACATACCTCCGGATATGCCGTACCGACCTTCGTCGTGGACGCACCGGGCGGCGGCGGAAAGACTCCGGTAATGCCCCAGTATGTCATATCTCAGAGCCCGGGCAGGTATGTGCTCAGGAACTACGAGGGCGTAATTACAACCTACACCGAGCCCGAGAATCTTCCGAAGCTCGAATGCACTTGCGACTATTGCACGGGCAAGAAGCATTACGAATACGAGGGAGTCGAAGGACTGCACAGAGGCCAGAGACTTGCGCTCGAGCCTCAGGATCTGCTCAGACACAGAAGAAACAAGAAGTAATCCTGAAGGTCTGCAATCGAAATTTATACGGGAGGGCGGACGCAGTTCCGCCCTCTTGTGCGAAAAAATGCCGGAATCGGCAAAGCAAATTTACTTTATTGAAAAGCGGAGATTAAATGGCTTTTGTCGGCGAGCTTGCGGAAAAATATAATACGGTTTCCATAGTGGGCATGGCGAAGAATTCCGGAAAGACCACGGCTCTCAATTACCTCCTTGAGGAGGCCTACGATGAGGGGCTGCTCTGCGCTGTCACATCGACCGGTCGCGACGGAGAGACTACTGACCTGGTTACAACTACCGAGAAGCCCAAAGTCTATCTGTTTGCGGACAGCATCGTCTCCGTTCCCGAGCAGCTCTACGAGCTTGCGGAGACGGGTCTGGAGATACTCAGGCGCACGCAGTACAGAACGGCGCTCGGGAATGTGCTCATCTGTAGGGTTGCAGAGAGCGGCTATGTGCAGATAGCCGGCCCCGGGAGCATACGCGAGCACAAGAAGCTCTGCGACGACATGCGCAGCTACGGCTGCGATATCATTTTTATAGACGGGGCGATAGACAGAAAATCGATAGCCGCGCCGGAAAGCTCCGATGCGATAATACTCGCTACGGGAGCGGTCATAAGCCGCAGCCTCAAGATTGTGGTCGAGGAGACGGTTCACATCGTAAATCTCTACCGCACACCCCTCCTGGAGGACGAAGAGGCGCGCAGCATATTTGAAAAGGAAGATAAGGGCATCTATCGTATATTGGCGATGGACGATGAATATCGAGTAACGGACCCGGGGGTTCGCACGGCGCTGGGCGCAGGAAGCATCCTCGACAGCATAATAGATGAGCACACCCGCTACCTCTATATTCCGGGGGCTTTTACGGAGAGCATAGTCGGCGGCATAAATCCCAAGAAGCTACGAAATATTACTTTGGTGCTGCCCGATCCCACGAGAATCTTCATCGGGGCCACCAGGTGGCAGCAGCTCCTAAAGAGGGGCATGAAACTCAGGGTTATGCAGAATATCGAGGTCGCGGCGGTTACGGTCAATCCTTATGCCCCGGCGGGTTATCACTTCGATCACGAGCAGCTTCGCGGCGCTGTGGCGGACGCATTGGGCGATGTACCGGTATTCGATGTCAGGGCGGGAGGTCTGGAATGAGCGGCACTGCAACTAATAAAGTGAGGCTACTTGCCAACACAAAGACGCGTACGTATACGGGCCTGGAAGTCGTGATGAGCGATATGCAGCCCCACAGCGCCTACGGCAGCAAGCTGAAGAAGAGTTTCAGACCCTTCGTTGCGGGCCAGGAGGCTCAGCTCAATGCCGCCTTCGACGATATGGATCTGCTGAGAGCCTTCGTCGAAAAGCATCCCGAAAAGCTCTGCGAATTGATGAGCATCCTCTGCGAAATTAAGGAGATAGAGGGCAGCCTTTCGAGGGTCCCGGAGAATACCCTCAGCATAGTAGAACTTTTCGATCTTAAGAGCTTTTTGCTTCGCAGTGCAAAGATTGCGGAGATATTCGAAGCTTCGACGGAGAATCTGCCCGAAAGGTACAGCCTTGCGGATACTTCCGCCCTGCTCGGTATTTTGGATCCGAGCGGTGAGAGGCTCGACACCTTCTATATATATGATGCCTTCAGCGCCGAACTTGCCGAACATCGTAAGGAAAAGCGCGAGCTGGAAAGGGAACTTCGCAGGGTACGAAAGGAGATTCGCTCCGAGCTCGAAAAAGAGTACGGTTTTCGCATGACCCAAAAATGCGAGCTGCTGGTACCCAAGGCGGACAAGAAGCTCATGGAGCAGGTGCAGGGCATAGCCGAGCTCAGAAAACAGGACGAGGACTACATGAGCGTAGTTTTCGAAATTGTTCCCGACAAACGCATCTACGAGATCGAAGCTGCGACGGAGGAGCTCAATGCCAAAATCGAAGCGGAAGAGCTGAAGGTCTGCGAGGAGCTGAGCGCCCGCGTCGCGGAGTATAAGGAAGTGCTGGCCGCAAACGGCGAGATAATAGGAAATATCGACTGGGATCTGGCGAAGATTCATTATGCCTGCTCTCGCAACTGTGTAAGGCCCGAGATTGCGGAGGATCATGTTATAGAGATAGAGGACGGAAGGCACCTGCTCGTCGAAGCCATACTCAAGGCCAAGGGCGGTGAATATTGCCCTGTAAGCGTCAGCCTTTTGGACGGCGTTACTGCCATAACGGGCGCGAATATGGGAGGCAAGACCGTATCCATAAAGATGATTGGACAGATCGCTCTGCTCGCTCAGTATGCGATGTATGTACCCGCAAGTCGCGCTAAGATAGGGCTTTCGAATTTCGTGCAGATGCTCAGCGGAGATTCTCAGAATATACAGCGGGGACTCTCGAGCTTCGGAAGCGAGATGGAGGAGCTTCGAGAGATACTGGACAATGCCAGAGACCGTTCGCTAATCATCATCGACGAGATTGCCTCGGGAACAAATCCTGCAGAGGGTTTGGCGCTAACGAGGAGTTTTATCGATTACTTCAGCCAAAAACCCTATATCACGGTGATTACAACTCACTTCGATTACGCGGCCGTGGGCGATAATGTGCAGAACCTTCAGGTGAGGGGGCTTTCCGGAGCGGACTTCGCTAAACTTTCAAGGGAGATAAAGCATGCGAAGAGAAAGGAACGCATAGAGATAATAGGCAAGTACATGGATTATAATCTCCAGCCCGTCGATTGCGCGGCGCAGGCTCCCAAGGAGGCCTTGAAGATAGCGCAGATCCTGGGCGTGTACGAGGAGATAATAGATGCGGCGAAGGGCTATCTACCTTGAAATCCGCCCGTCATAATAGTATTATATAGTGTGATGAAAGTTGGTTATTAATTTAACAAGCAATGAAGGAGAAAGAAGGATGACAAGCAAACTGAATCTTGATAAGAAAGTCATCGACAGCGCGAGGAATCATGCCAGAAACATCGCAGAGAGCATGCAGTCGTTTATCGACGCGCATACGACTGTCTCCACGGAAAGGACGGTCTTGAGGCTTCTGGGTGTTGACGGCGTGGATGATGTCGAAAGGCCTCTTCCGAATGTTCTCGTAGACGAAATCAAGGATGCGGGCGGTCTCCCAAGGGGCGTCGCTTATTGGATAGGCAACGCGATACGGAAGACCGGAAAGTCTCCTCAGGAAATCGCCGAAGCGGTCGCGCGTGGTGAACTGGATGTTACCAAGCTCGATCAGGGAAGCGTAGAGGATGCCCGCAAGGCGATTGAGCCCTATGTGGATGAGTCTCTTGCGAAGATTCGCAAGCAGACGGAGACGCGAAATCATTATCTGGAAACCATAGGGGAGGGCAGAAGGCCCTACCTTTATGTGATTGTCGCGACCGGAAACATCTACGAGGATGTCAATCAGGCCGAAGCCGCTGCTCGCCAGGGTGCGGACATAATAGCCGTAATAAGGACGACCGGGCAGTCGCTGCTCGACTATGTACCTTACGGCGCCACGACCGAAGGATTCGGAGGAACCTACGCTACGCAGGAGAACTTCAGAATCATGAGGGAGAGGCTCGATAAAGTAGGAGAGGAAGTCGGGAGATACATCCGCCTCTGCAACTATTCCAGCGGACTCTGCATGCCGGAAATCGCGGCGATGGGCGCTCTGGAGAGGCTCGATGTTATGCTCAACGATGCTCTGTACGGAATACTCTTCCGCGATATCAATATGCAGAGAACGATTGTCGACCAGTTTATGTCCCGAGTAATAATCGGATATTGCGGAATAATCTTCAACTCCGGGGAAGATAACTACCTTACGACCGACGATGCCATAGAGGCGGCTCACACGGTGCTGGCTTCTCAGATGATGAACGAACAGTTCGCCGTTCTTGCGAACATCCCCGAGGAGAATATGGGCCTCGGGCACGCATTCGAGATGGATCCGGCTACGGAGGACGGCTTCCTGTACGAGCTCGCTCAGGCGCAGATGGCCAGAGAAGTCTTCCCGAAGGCATCACTTAAGTATATGCCTCCGACGAAGTTCATGACGGGCAATATCTTCCGCGGACATCTTCAGGACGCTCTGTTCAATCTGGTTGCGGTGTGGTCGGGTCAGTCGCTTCAGCTTTTGGGAATGCTCACGGAGGCCATACATACCCCGCATCTTCACGACAGGATGCTTGCCATAGAGAACGCAAAGTATATCTTCAATAACTGCAGGCATATAGGAGACGAAGTCGAATACAAGAAGGGCGGAATAATCCAAACGAGAGCTCAGAAGGTCCTCGCGGATGCGAACGAATTGCTCGCGCAGATCGAAAAGGACGGCCTTTTCCCGACCATCGAGGCGGGCAAATTTGCGGCGGTAAAGAGACCTTTTAACGGCGGCAAGGGCCTGGACGGTGTATGCAAAAAGGACGATATGTACTTTAATCCGTTCATAGAGAAGATGTTGGGAGGTGCAAAATAATGAGTAAGACGACTGCTGTATCCAAGGTGGATCTTACAAAAGTAATGCCTTACGGCGATACCATGAACGACGGCCAGGTTCAGATGAGCTTTACTCTTCCCGTTCCCGACGGCGATGAAGCCTGGGAGGCTGCACGGCAGCTCGCCAGAAAGATGGGCCTCGACGAGCCCAATGTCGTATATCACAGGGATTTGGGCATAGGCTATACCTATATGATAGTCTACGGTAAGTGCACGCACAGCGTAGATTATACGAAGATTAATGTTACAAAGGTGGAAAGCAATGTAATGGACAGAATGGAGTGCATCAAGTACATGGAGGAGCACTTCAAGAGACCTGTGGTGGTCGTGGGTGCTTCCACCGGAACCGATGCTCATACCGTGGGAATCGACGCAATAATGAATATGAAGGGCTTCCACGGGCACTTCGGTCTTGAGCGATACACCGGAATGACGGCCATTAACATGGGTTCTCAGGTTCCTAACGAGGAGCTGATAGCCAAGGCTATAGAGCTGAAGGCCGATGCGATACTGGTATCTCAGACCGTAACTCAGAAGGATGTACACATAACAAACCTCACAAATATGGTCGAGCTCTGCGAAGCTGAGGGCATACGCGACAAGATTCTGTTGCTCTGCGGCGGCCCGAGAATTTCTTACGAGCTAGCTCAGGAGCTGGGATTCGACGCCGGATTCGGACCTGAAACTTATGCCGATCATGTAGCCTCTTACATTCTGCAGGAATTGGTAGAGCGTAAGCGGGCATAGCAATATAAAGGAGTAGACATATGAAAAACAAAATGGTAACAGCTGCCGAAGCGGTGTCCGTAATCAAGGACGGCTACACGATTGCTGTCGGAGGCTTCCTGGGGACCGGTTCTCCGGAGATTCTTCTGGATGCACTTGTCGAACAGGGCACTAAGCATCTGACTTTAATCGCCAACGACGGAGGTATGCGCAACGACAATCCCTATACGGGCGGAAGGTACAAGGGCGTCGCGAAGCTCATAGCCAACGGCCAGGTCGATCACATAATTGCCTCCCATGTCGGAGTCAATCCCGATATCTTTGCAGGGATGAGCGAGGGAACTTTGAAGTGCACGCTCGTTCCGCAGGGTTCTCTGGCGGAGAAGCTCAGAGCTGCGGGTGCGGGGCTTGGCGGGGTGCTCACGCCGACGGGTCTTGGAACTCCGGTAGAGGAGGGCAAGCGCATAATAGAGATCGAAGGTGTTGATTATCTTCTCGAGCTGCCTCTTAAGCCGAAGGTATCGCTCATAAGAGCGGACTACTGCGACAAGTTCGGAAACTTCACCATGCTCAAGGCTACGAAGACTTTTAACCATGTAATGGCTATGGCGGGAGAGATCGTAATAGTCGCCGCCGAGAAGGTCTTCGAAATAGGAGAAAAGGATCCGGACTTCTATCAGGTATCCGGAGTATATGTTGATAAAATTGTGGAAGGAGAAGAGCCATGGCAGATATAAGAGCAAGAATCGCCCGGAGAGCGGCTAAGGAGTTTAAGGACGGCGATATAGCCAACCTCGGCATCGGTCTTCCGACCATGATTCCCGATTACCTTCCCGAGGATGTCAGCATTGTACTTCATTCCGAGAACGGATTTACGGGTCTTGCGGGCACGCCCGAACCCGGAGAGGAAGACTACAGAGTTATAGACTCCGGCGGAAAGTGGGTAACAGCTGCCCCCTATGTCAATTTCTTCGGAGCTGAGGAGTCCTTTGCAATCATTCGCGGCGGACATCTCGATATGACGGTTCTGGGTGCCATGCAGGTCGACGAGGAAGCAAACCTCGCGAACTGGATTATCCCCGGGAAGAATGTCGCCGGAATGGGCGGCGCTATGGACCTGGTTGTTGGGGCAAAGAAGGTCATCATCGCTATGACCCACACCCAGAAAGGCAATCACAAGATAATGAAGAAGTGCACTCTTCCGCTCACGGCCAAGAAGGTGGTCGACATGATCATAACGGAGATGTGCGTCATGGAGTTTATCGACGGAAAGCTTACGCTTACGGAGCTCCATCCCGACTATACGCTCGAGGATGTGAAGGCGGCGACCGAGGCTGAGTTTGCGGTATCCCCCAATCTTAAGGGGATGGAAGAAGAATAATCGCATAGCAAGAAACGGGTGGAGGGGGTGCCTTGCGCCCTCTCCGGTTTATTTAAGCGAAAGTAAGTGAGGAAAATTGAAAAATATATTAGGTGTCTTGAGCGGCATGGGGCCCATGGCGGGCGCACTCTTTTATAAAAAGATAACCGAGATGACCGTCGCCGATAGGGATCAGGATCATCTGAATATAATATTAATCAGCAACGCGCAGATTCCGGACCGTTCGGCTGCCATACTCAGCGGCGACGATGCGCCCGGCAGAGCGCTTCATGATGATTGCAAGACTCTCGAAAGCCTCGGATGCAAGGCGATATGCGCCACATGCAACACGGCTCATTATTTTCTGCATCAATTTGATGACCTTTCCATCCCCATAATTTCCATGGTCAGGGAGACCGCAAAGGAGATGGGCAGGCTTTATCGCGGAAAAAAGATTGCCTTGCTGGCAACGAACGGGACCATAGAGGTTGGGCTTTATCAAGAGGCCCTCAGGCATGAGGGAGTCGAGCCTTATATCTGCTCCGAGGAGGGCAGGAAGGCGACTATGCATCTCATCTACGATTGCATAAAGGGCGGAAAGCCTGCGGATAAGGAAAGTCTTGCGCTCATCGACGAGGAAATAAGGGCGGCCGGTTGCGCGGGAGCCTTACTCGCCTGCACGGAACTGTCCGTGATTAAAGACGAAGAAAAGCTGGACGATTATTATACGGACCCCATGGAGGTATTGGTAGCGAGAGCTATCGAATTTATGGGCAAGGAAGTTAAGAGGCCGGAATAAGAGGGAGATATGGGACTCGCAAAGGACTGCAGTATAAATTTACATTCAAAGTACAGAAAAGGTGTGCGAAATCTCATAACGGATGTCGCGGGCGTTCGTGTGGGTCATGTTACGATTAAGAGCGAGGACCACAATGTAAACACAGGAGTTACCGCGCTTATGCCGGCCCCGGACAATATCTTCCGCAGGAAGATGTTCGCCGCGTCTTCGATAATCAACGGATTCGGAAAGAGCGTCGGCCTCGTTCAGATGGAAGAGCTCGGGACGCTTGAGTCGCCGATAATAATGACCAACACTCTCTCCGTGGGTACAGCGCTGACGGCGAGCGTAAAATATATGCTCGAACAGAACCCCGAGATAGGTATCGAAACGGGTACGGTCAACTGCGTCGTAACCGAGTGCAACGACGGCGAGCTCAACGATATACGCGGGCTTCATGTCCGCGAAGAGCATGTTAGACAGGCAATCGATAATGCCGGCGAAATCTTCGAGGAAGGTGCGGTCGGCGCGGGCACGGGCATGGAGATGATGGGTCTTTCGGGCGGAATAGGCTCCGCATCGAGGCTCGTCGAGATAGGAGGCAAAGATTACACGATAGGCGCGATAGCCCTGACGAATTACGGCTCGAGCGACGGGCTAATCATCGGAGGAGACTATATCGGCAGGCGGATTAAGGCCGAGCGCATCAAAGAGGACAAGGGTTCCTGTATAATAGTAATCGCGACCGACATCCCGATGATCTGTAGGCAGCTCAAGAGGCTCGCAAACAGGGCGGCTCATGCTTTGGCTTTAAGCGGTTCCTACTCGGGCAACGGCAGCGGCGATATAGCCATAGCATTTTCGACCGCAAACAGGATAGAACATTTTAACGAAGAAAAGTTTAAGAACATCGATATGATCTACGACGACGAGCTTTCGCCTGTCTTTGCGGCGGGCGTCGAGGCTGTCGAGGAGGCCCTCATAAGTTCTATCTACCATGCAGACAGCATGCCGGGCGTTCGCGGAAGGCAGGAGAAGTGTCTGCGGGATTATATGCATTTATATAAAGGATAGATTAGTTATCGCAAAGAGAGGAAAACAATATGAAGAAGACTACTGCAACTATTAGAAGCTTTGCCGCTATGTTGCTCTGCCTGGTCATGATCGCCGGCCTGGCTGCCTGCGGCAAAAAGGAGAGCGCTCAGGAGCCCGCTCCGAGTCCGGCGCCGGATAATGTTCCGGAAGTTATTGAGCCGGCGAAACTTGAAGGTAACCTTCTAAAGATTACCACCGAGGCCGATTTTGAGGCCGGAGCGGAGAAGAACGATATTCAAATTGTCGGCGATATAGGCGACGGTGCCATAATGCTCGCGGAAGGCGCCACGGAAGGCACTTTCATCTCTGCCGAATACAATACGGAAGACTTTTATCGCATGGTGGCCTGCTGGAACGCGGCGATATACGACGGAGGAAGCGTCGAAATCTGGGCCAAGGCATACACCAACGGAGCCTGGACGGATTGGCTTACCTGGGGAGAATTCTCGCCCTTCGATCAGAATCGCGGAACGAGCCAGAACAAGAAAACGGACGGAGCCAAGGTGGATGTGGACATATTCATCTGCACAAAGGCCACTGCAAGCAAGGTTCAGATGAAGGCCGTGCTGCGCAGAGACTCCGCACAGGTAAAGAGCCCCGTGCTTCGCGCTATGACGATGACCTTCGACGGCGGCAATATGGTCGCGACCTACGCTGAGGAGCCCCTCGCAACTTTACCCGACAAGGTGTATAACGCTGCGCCCGCCTATTCTCAGGGCGTAAGGCATCCGGCGGTCTCCGGCAGCATCTGTAGCCCTACGACGATGACCGTGATGATGAACAGCCGCGTGCCCGAGCTCGATCTGCTGCCCGAAGAATATGCGCTTAACATCAGGGATGTCGGAAACAACATGTTCGGAAACTGGGCCTTTACCGTGGCGGGAGCCGGTCTATACGGCTTTGAAGCCTACTGCCAGTATGCCGATGTCAACATCCTTCTTCAGGAGCTCGCCAAGGGTCACAGCGTGGGACTCTCGGTGGCTTATTCGCCCAAGACCGGCGACGGCTATAACAAGCTGGACGGCTCATACGGACCGACCGGCGGGCACCTCATAACCCTGATAGGTTACGATTATGAAGGCGAAGTAAATGAAGATAATCTCTACTTCTACAGCAGCGACTCCTATTCCGCGGACGACACAACATCTTATCACCGCTACAGCTGGCCGCAGCTTAAGAGATGCTGGGAGAGAAGGCTCGCCTACATAATACCGTCCATGGAGCAGGAGGTTACGGGTGAGCTCGCGCAGGGCGTAATCCGCGTCGAAAGCGAAATGGTTAAGACGGCGGACGGCAACTGGATGCCCAAGCCAAAGGACGGAAGCGAGTTCGACGCCGCACGCTTTAAGAATAGCAACTCCCTCGTCGGTTATACGGTGGAGGGCGTCTTTAAGGATATGAGCGGAGGCGGAGAGGCCACGAATGCTTCGGTAGTCTACGAAAACCCGATGCAGGTGACCGCAAACAACAAATTCGCATATGACATCGTCAACGAGGACGGCTCGGTTAAGCTCGACCCTGCCGCGGCTTACGAGAAATTCGAGGTCGAAGGCGGAACCATAACGGTCTACTTCTTTACCGACTACGGATATTGCTACATAGGGACGATAAATTAAATCGAGAACTGAATTAATGTATTCAAAAAGGCCGGGGAGTTAAAACTCCCCGGCCTCTGTTTTTCAGCGGAACTCTTCCTTTAATTTATCGATGAATTTGTTTGCGTCCTCCCCGCTTTGGAATATAGCTCTTGCAATCTGCCGGTTTCCTCCGCCCTTTCCTCCGAAGAGCTTTGCAAAATTACTTACGAGCTTGCCAGCATCGGGCTCTCCGGGGCTTGCTATCACCACTGTGCGGTCTCTTTCGCTTAGGAGGGCGAGCGGCGCGACGAGCGAATCTTTAAGCCGGCTAGCCATGGCCTGAAGATCGTTCGCGCTTTGAAGTTCGTAAGTGAATGCTTCGAAAGTTCCGGAGCCGGAGTCAAGAGCCTTTCGCAGCTTTTCTTCTTCCTTCTTTGCAATTGCGCCCCTCAGCTCGGCGAGCTCCCTTCTTATTTCTTCGTTTTTTAAATCGTTTATTTTATCCCTTTCGATAAGCTCCGCGAGCTCACAGGAGTATTTCTTTGCCAGAGCGGACGCGGCATCCGAGCGCCGGATATATTCTTCCAGTGCAAAGCGCCCGGCTTTGATGGTAAGTCGGGTCATGCCCTTGTAGGCTTCCGCTTTCAGCACGGATATGAGCCCTACGCTTCCGGTCTGCATAGGATGTGTGCCGCAGCAGGCGCAGCAATCCACGGGGTTTTCCTTATCGCCTATCAGCACCACGGAAACATCGCCTTCGACGAAGTCGGCAAGCTTGCGCACGGGAAGCTTTTCTGCGTCCTCTCTGCTTCCGCAGTATAAAATTCTGACGGGAAGGTTTTCCCAGATTATCTCGTTGGAAGCAATTTCCGCTTCGCGGATTTGTTCGTCCGTAAGCGGCCTGCCCTCAGGCGCAGCCATATCTATGGTCATATAGTCGCTGCCCATGTGAAAACCGCGGTTCTCGACGCCGAAGAGCTCGTGAAAGCGTCCCGAGAGTATATGCTCTCCGCAGTGCATCTGCATGTGGCCGAAGCGCCTCTTCCAGTCTATGCGCCCGCAGACTCTCTGCCCGGGCTTGAAATCCCCCTCTCTTTCGAGAGTATGCCAGATATCTCCGCTATCCGCGTCCTCTTGGACATCTACGACCTTAACTTCGTCCAGAAAGCCCCGATCGGCGGGCTGTCCTCCGCCTTCGGGGAAGAAGACGCTGTGGTCGAGCGCAATTTGCATTTTTCCGCCGTGCATCCGTACAGCCGTCACCTCGGCATCCATCTCCTTGAGATACGCATCATTTTGAAATAATTTTTCCGTGGCCATGTTGAGCCCTCTTTCTTTTGTCATTACGATTCTGTTCCGTTAAGATTGGGAAGATTATAGCATAGGAGCGAAATAATTTCAGCTGAGATAATGGTAGAAAATGGTGAAAAACTCGCAAAGCTATATGAAATGAAGCTTTGTAAAAAAATACCTTACGATTAGTTGCAAAACTGTTGAAAACTTCTCGCTTGACGAAATTTTGAACTCGGGAATCCCTTGGAATTAAAGGCCTGTAGCCCTTTTCACTTTTCAACAGCCCCATGTTGATAAGTTGAAGAAAACAATTAGGAATTAAATGTAAATAGGCCGCCAAGCCGAAGTTTTCAAGCTTTGATTGCCTGTTGATAAATGTTCGCGAACAAAAATAAAAGTTTACATAATGCAAATTGTGTATCCGAATATAACAGAATTTTTTACGGAATTGTAAAGCCGATGTAAAATACTCAGTGTTTTTACTTGCCCGGGCTTTGTAAAGTCCGTTTTAAGATTTTACAAAGCCCCGGTTTAAGCGAATTTATCCTCGCATCTAAAATTGGAAATATTGAATGTAATTGAATTGATGGAGAGCCGACTTTCACGGGAAATATTAAGAAAACAGCTATCTGTTTTATTAAATTAAACAATTTTTAAATTTGATAGATGCCAAAGTCGATGATAACCTTTACAGTAGAAAAAAGTAACAAACTAATCTAATTGATATAGTGATTTGCAAAAGTATTAAAACAATGGGGAGAATTTAAAGTAAGCTGTTTCTAACATATTAAGAGGAGGTCTTAGTCATGGAACAATTACAAGCGATTCTTGACTCTATTAATGACATCTTATGGAGCAATGCTTTAATCATTCTGCTTTTAGCATCCGGAGTCTATTATACGATCAGATTAAACTTTGCTCAGTTCACAAAAATTCCGCTCATGATAAAGTACATGTTCGAGGAGAACACATCGGGAACCGGTAGAACTCCCTTCCAGGCATTTGCTTTAACATTATCTACCCGAGTAGGAACCGGAAATATCGCGGGCGTCGCCACCGCCATCGCTTTGGGCTTCTGCACTCCGGGCGTTATTGCTCTAATTGTTAAGAGCGCTTTCGGCATGGAGGCTATCTACGGTGCAATTCTCGGAAAGACCGTCATCTGGGGAGTTAAGAGGGGAATTTACTCAAACGAAGCGGGTATGGGAACTTCTTCTCAGGCATCTTCGACGCCTTATGTATCCCACCCCGTAAAGCAGGGATTGGTTCAGTCGTTCTCGGTTTATATAGACACAATTTTCGTGTGCAGTGCGACAGCTTTCATCATCCTGCTTACAGGAATGTACAATGTCGAGGGCATTGTTGAAAACCTTCCCGGCGTTCAGGCGGGACCTGCCTTCGTACAGCACGGACTGGATACTTCTTTGGCCGGATTCGGTTCACCGTTCCTAGCCATTGCGATGTTCTTCTTCGCGTCCCTCCTCTCTGGCATGGGCCCTGGGCGATGTGGGAATGGGCGTTCTGTCCTGGTTCAACCTGATTGCAATGCTGCTTCTTAGCGGCGGTGCCATTAAGGCATATAAAGACTTTATCGAGCAGTATAATGCTACGGGAGATGCAACCTTCCATCCCAAGAAATTAGGAATCAAGAACACTGACGACGATGTTTGGGAAGGTTAATAACTAAATATTCAATATCGCTCTAATACTATGAGCGATAAGCCCTTTGTTTAACATCAATTAGCTATTAAAGGAGCTGAATGCGGGAATTCCCCTTCAGCTTCTTTTTTTAACAAAAATCTCAACATCGTTTATTTTCTTGGTTTTTATACCCTTTACCGTCTTTGTGAGTCCTGTCCGCGGCGTTGAACAGTAAATTTCAATATGATATAATTCATCGGATGTAGATTTATCAGTAATAAGGAAGATATATGCTCGAAAAATTAGACTTTATACAAAAGAAATACGAAGAACTTGCGATGACGGTATCCGACCCCGAGGTGATCGCAAATCAGACTCATTGGCAGGCCTGCATGAAAGAGATGAGCGAGATTGAACCCGTGGTTAGCGTATACAAGGAATATAAAAAGGTGCTCGAGGAGATCGAGAGCACCGCGCAGCTGTTCGAAGAAGACGGCATGGACGAGGAGATGGAGGCCATGGCCAAGGAGGAGCTCGCGAGTCTCGAGGAGCGCGAAGAGGAGCTCGAGGAGGAGCTTAAGGTCGCACTCCTGCCCAAGGACCCCAACGACGAGAAAAATGTCATCCTGGAAGTTCGCGCGGGTACGGGAGGCGAGGAAGCGGGCCTCTTCGGTGCCGATCTTCTGCGGATGTACACCCGCTATGCCGAGCGCTGCGGCTGGAAGACGGAGATATTGGACCTCAGCGACACCGGAATCGGCGGAGTAAAGGAAGCCGTCGTTTTAATCAAAGGCAGGGGAGCTTATTCGAGGCTCAAGTACGAGTCCGGAGTTCACCGCGTGCAGCGGGTTCCCGAGACAGAGAGTTCCGGGAGGATTCATACCAGCGCGGCGACGGTGGCGATAATGCCCGAGGTCGACGATGTCGAGGTGGAGATAGACCCCAACGATGTGCGCGTCGATGTGTACCGCGCCAGCGGCCACGGCGGCCAGTGTGTAAATACCACCGATTCTGCGGTGAGGCTCACCCATATACCGACGGGTCTTGTGGTAACCTGCCAGGACGAAAAGTCTCAGATGAAGAATAAGGACAAGGCCTTCGGCGTGCTGCGCGCGAGGCTCTACGCGATGATGCTGGAAGAGCAGGAGAGGGAGCAGTCCGAGGCTCGCAGAATTCAGGTGGGCAGCGGCGATCGCTCCGAGCGCATCCGCACCTATAATTTTCCGCAGGGCCGCGTTACAGACCACCGCATAGGGCTTACGCTCTATAAGCTCGACAGCTTTCTCGACGGCGATATCGACGAGATCGTCGACTCGCTTACGATGAGCGATCAGGCAGAAAAGATGAAGAGCTTCGACGCCTCCGGGGCGAATTAAGAGGAAACGAAATCGCGCGATGCGAACGGATACGAAATACCTGACAACAGAAGATGCGGATCTGCGCAAGGCCGCGGATATAATCAGGGCCGGGGGGCTGGTAGCCTTTCCGACCGAGACGGTCTACGGCCTCGGCGGCGATGCAATGAGCGCGCAGTCTTCCGTCAAAATATACAAGGCCAAGGGCAGGCCGAGCGACAATCCGCTGATTGTGCACATCGCAAAGCCGGAAGATGTCCTGAAGGTGGCCGAGAGTTTTCCCGAGAATGCCAGGAAACTTGCGGAGGCGATATGGCCCGGCCCCATGACCATGGTCCTTCCCAAGAGGCCGGAGGTGCCGGACGAGACGACGGGAGGATTGGATACGGTCGCGCTGCGCTGTCCTGCAAACGATGTCGCAAGGCGGCTCATCGAGTATGCGGGTACGCCGCTTGCGGCGCCTTCCGCGAATATTTCCGGACGCCCAAGCCCCACGCGCTGGGAGCATGTGCGAAGCGATCTGGACGCCAAGATAGATGCGATAATAATGGGCGAGCCCTGCATGGGGGGTATAGAGTCGACGGTAATAGATATGACCCTCCCGGAAAGCCCGCAAATACTTCGCCCGGGTCTGATTACGCCTGCCCGCATAAGCGAGGTGCTGGGCATTGCCTGCGGCTACGACCCTGCGCTTGCGGAAGAGGCGGATGCGCAGACGGCGCCGAAGTCTCCGGGCACGAAATACAGACATTATACTCCGCGCGCGGAGATGACGCTCTACAGAGGAGACCCGTCGAAAGTTCGCGAGGCTATGCTCGAGGATGCAAGGGCTTTGGAGGCGCAAGGAAAGCGCGTCGGCACTATAATATATGAAGACGGCCGCGAGGCTGCGCAGAATCTCTTTAAGGATTTGCGGCAGATGGACGAGGATGGAGTGGATGTTATACTCGCTTCCGCTCTGGACGATTCGGAGGAGATAAATTATTCGGTCATGAACCGCATGCTCAAGGCTGCGGGCTACGCTGTAAAGGAGGCTTGATATGAAGATAGCGTTTGGATGCGATCACGGAGGATACGAGCTTAAGCTCGCCCTCATCGAACACTTGAAGGCCCAAGGCATAGACTGTATAGACCTGGGCTGTAACGGAGAGAGGGTCGATTACCCCATATACGGCAGAGCCGTCGGCCACGCCGTAACCGAAGGCATAGCAGACCTCGGCATCGCATGCTGCGGAACCGGAATTGGCATCGGAATAGCCGCAAACAAGGTAAAGGGCGTGCGCTGTGCGACGCCGACGACTTCCTATATGGCCGAGATGGCTAAGAAGCATAACAACGCGAATGTGCTCGCGCTGGGAGGCAGGGTGCTTTCCGCCGAGCAAGCTATAGAGTATGTAGATATCTGGCTTAATAGCGATTTTTTAGGCGATTATCATGCCGACAGGGTCGCCATGCTGGATGGAATGTAAACTTATTTCTGAGTAGCTCGGGAGGGAAAAATGGGCAAGATACATGTATTCGAACATCCGCTTATTCAACACAAGGTTTCCATGATGCGTATGAAGCAGACATCCACAAAGGATTTCAGAGACCTCGCAAGAGAAGTAATTACGCTGATGACCTTCGAGGCCACCAGAGATCTGCCGCTAAAGGATGTGGAGATAGAGACTCCCATAACCAAGTGCGCCGCTAAGATGCTCGAAGGAGAGGATATCGCCATTGTTCCGATACTGCGCGCAGGCCTCGGCTTCGTCGACGGAATGCTGAGCCTCATACCGAACGCCAAGGTGGGTCATATAGGCTTGTATAGAGACCCCGATACCCACGAACCCGTGGAATACTACTGCAAGCTGCCCGCGGACATCGACAAGAGGGAAGTGTTTATAGTGGATCCGATGCTCGCGACAGGAGGATCTGCGGTGGCGGCGGTCAACTTCATCAAGGCAAGAGGCGGACAGAACATCAATTTCCTCTGCCTGATAGCGGCGCCGGAAGGCATCGAGGTTTTGCAAGACGCCCACCCCGATGTAAATATTTATATCGCGGCCAAGGATTGGAATCTCAACGAGGATGCCTATATAGTCCCGGGTCTGGGCGATGCGGGCGACAGATTGTACGGAACAAAATAGAAAATCAAGCGTCATATATAACAGGAGAAGGAAATGTTTCAAATTCCGGATAATGTGAGCGAGCATAAAAATGTCTTCGATGTGCTCTCGGAGCGCGGTTTTATCGAACAGACCACGGACGACGAGGGCATAAGGGAGCTGCTCGGAAAAGAAAAGGTAAAGTTCTACATAGGCTTCGACCCCACGGCGGATTGTCTTCATGTGGGGCATTTTATGCAGGTCATCATAATGATGTACATGCAGAAATACGGCCACACTCCGATAGTTCTGATCGGCGGCGGCACCACCATGATCGGTGACCCCTCCGGACGCTCCGACGCGCGCGCGATGATGAGCGCGGAGGAGATAGACGAAAACGGCCGCAAGTTTAAGAAGCTCTTCGACCGCTTTCTGGACTTCGACGAAGAGTGGAAGCATATTCCTTCGGAAGGCGTGCTGGAAAAGGGCGGACAGAACAAAGAGCCCTTGCCCGGCAAGGCGATAAGCGTAAACAACGCGGACTGGCTGCGCGATGTAAACTATATGGAATTCATGAGGGACATCGGAAAGCATTTCTCCGTAAACGAGATGCTGCGGGCCGAGTGCTTTAAGCAGAGATTAGAGAAGGGTCTATCCTTCCTCGAATTTAACTACATGCTGCTTCAGGCCTACGATTTCTATTGCCTCGCAAGAGACATAGATTGCAAGATTCAGTTCGGCGGTAACGATCAGTGGTCGAACATCCTCGCGGGAAGAGATCTTGCAAGGAGAGTTCTGGGAAGGGATAACTATTACGGCATGACCTTCGCTCTGCTCACCAAGTCGGACGGGACCAAGATGGGCAAGAGTCAGCAGGGCGCGCTCTGGCTGGATGCAAACAAGACCAGCCCCTACGATTTCTACCAGTATTGGAGAAATGTGGACGACGCCGATGTCGAGAATTGCCTTAAGATGCTCACCTTCCTGCCGCTGGCCGAGATTGCGCGCCTATCGGCGCTCGAGGGCTCGGATATAAACGAGGCGAAGGAGATTCTCGCCTACGAGGTTACGAAGTTGGTTCATGGGGAGGCCGAGGCCGAGCAGGCTCAGCAGGCCGCGAGGGCCGTATTCGGAGAAGGCGGCGAGGGCATGTCCAATGTTCCGGAGGCTGTTCTGGATGCATCGTCAATAGGCGATGGGCTCGGAATTGTGGCCCTCATTAAAGAGGCCGGCCTGGTGCCTTCGAACAGCGAGGGCTTTAGGACCATAGAACAGGGCGGCTTGCTGATGGACGGAGAGAAGGTTAGGGATCCCAAGCAGCTTATAACAAAGGAGATGCTCGAAGGGGAGGGCATACTCTTTAAGAGGGGTAAAAAAACATTCTTAAGAGTGCGGATTTAAAAGAGATATCAAGGGACAAAAAATTAAAAAAGTACTCGAAGTGTACTATTACTTATAGTACACTTCTTGTGTTAATAGATAAAAGGGGGATTCTAAATGAGTGAATCAGCGCTTATCCGGGTGAAAAACCTTAGAAAGGTTTATCGCATGGGTGAGGAAAGAGTCGTGGCTTTGGACAATGTAAGCCTCGACATACAGAAGGGGGAATTCGTAGCATTTCTCGGAACTTCCGGTTCGGGTAAATCGACATTTCTCAACATGGTCGCTGGTCTTGAAAAGCCCACAAAGGGGGAAATCTGGATCGGTAAGATTCCCGTTCACAAACTGAACGAAGCCCAGGTTACATTGTTCAGACAGAAGAACATCGGCTTTATATTTCAGGCCTATCATCTTATTCCAAGCATGACCGCTCTGGAAAATGTCGCCATGCCCCTGGCGCTTCGCGGTATCGAAAAGGATAAAAGAAACAAGAAGGCCAATAAAGCCCTGGAGGGAGTCGGCCTAAAGGGCTACGATGCGAGAAGGCCCAGCCAGATGTCGGGAGGCCAGCAGCAGAGGGTCGGCATAGCAAGGGCGATAGTCGGCAATCCCAAGATACTTTTCGCCGATGAGCCCACCGGCAACCTCGACTCGCGCACCAGCAGGGAAGTTATGGACCTCATAAGCGAGCAGGTTCGCGCCAACGGACAGACCATGATTTTGGTAACGCACGACAGAAATATCGCGAACTATGCCGACAGGATAGTCACTATAAAAGATGGAAATATAGAAAGTATAGAAGTAAACAAAAAGGAGCAAAAAGAGGATTAAGAGATGAAAGCGTTAAAGAAAACAATTACGATTCTGGCACTCGCGGCAGTCCTTGTCGGGATTTTACCCGAAGGAGTCTTCGCGGCGGATAAAGTAAGCCTCACTGTTACGAATAATCTGTATGTGGTTCAGGGGGCTTCATCCTATGTGGATATAGAGGCGGCTGCGCCGGACGATGTCAGTTACAAGCTCGTGCTTACTGCGCCCGAAGGAAGCGAAATAAGGATTACCAACGGCAGTTCCGGGGTGCTCAAGGGCAATGCGAAGGCAACTTTGCAGTACTCGGTTGCGAGCAATGCGGACAGCGGCTACAGGACCCTCACCCTCAGGGCGGTCAACCCGAATGACGAGAGCGATGTCTACGCCAAGTACAATGTCTATGTGAATGTGGTTCGAAATATCGACGGCTTCAGCTCGCTCAGCAAAATCGTCTTCGATGCAAACTATTCCGTAACCGGAAGCGACAGCCTTCTCGGCGGCCAGATAAACAATCTTAAGCTCTCCATATTCAACAGGGCTACTGTAAGAATAAGTAACGCCAGGGTCAAAATAGACCTGCCGAGCGGGCTTTCCATTCAGACAGGTTCGGATGTCAGAAATCTCGGAAGCTTCAATTACGGCGAGACCTATATCGTCGATTATCCCATAACCCTTTCCGAAAACATCGAAAGCGGCAGCTATCCGATAAGTGTTACGGTTTCCGGAACGACCGTGGAGAATAATACCGCGATAGAACTTACTTCTACCGAGACGGTGTATATACCCGTAAGCGGAAAGGGGGCAGCGCCCGCGGGCGACAGCTCCGTGCCGCTGCTTATAGTCGACAGCTTCAAGGCCGCGGAGATTAAAGCCGGCGAGGAATTTACGCTGGATCTGGGGCTTAAGAATGTCGGAACCAAGGAAATTAAAGGCGTAAAGATTAGCATCTCCGACCCGAGCGGAAAGCTCTATCCGGCCAAGACTAATAACATCTACATTTCCTCCGTTGCGGCAGGCGAGCTTTCCAAGCAGAGCATCGCTATGAAGGCCGGCAAGGATGCGGCGGGAGCCAATGTCTCTCTGAATGTGTATATGAACTACAGAGACGCTAGCGGAAATGTGCTCGAAAACAGCGATGCGATAACCATATCCGTACCCGGCGGCGCGCAAGTGGTCGACGGCAGCGTGGTCAATCCTATACTGATGGTAACGGACTACAATTACGGCGGCGAAAATGTGCTGGTGGGCAGCGATTTCCAGCTGGCGATTACCGTCACCAATACCAGCGGCAAGCCTCTTCGCAATATCAAGCTCACCGTTGCGGACGGAAGCGGGACGGTCATACCTGAAAAAGGCAGCAGCAGTGCCTTCATAAGCAGCATAGGAGCCGGCGGAAGCGCAACGAAGACCTTCTATATGACGGTCGCCAACAGTGCGATGGCGGGCATAAACAATATGAGCGTGAGCATGACATACGAGGACAACGACGGCGGAAGCTTCTCCGCCAGCGACAGCATATCCGTGCCCATAGCGCAAAAGGACAGGCTGGTTGTGGACGATATCCTCGATCCCGGTTATCTTTCGGTAGGCATGGAGGGCTATATAAATGTAAACTACTACAATATGGGCCAGACCGTGCTGCACAATCTCCGCATCTCGGTCGAGGGCGAGAATTTTACGATGCAGGATAACTCATCCACATATGTCGGAAATATGGCGAGCGGAAGAAGCGATTACTATAACTTTGTAATCTACCCGGGCGAAGAGGGCACGAGCTCCGGAACGGTTACTTTCAGCTACGAGGACGAAGCCGGAAACGAGCAGAGCGTAGTTAAGGAATTCAGCTTTAATATAGGGCCTTCGTACTTTCCGGAGGAGCCCTGGGATGATGTGCCTGTCGAGCCTCAGCCCGCGGGCGGACTTCCCTCATGGTGGAAGTGGGTCGCCATCGGAGCCGGGGTTGTGGTAATAATAGTCGCCTACAAGGTGGTGAAAAAGCGCAAGAAGGCGAAGGCGGATGCGCTCGATCTCGATGAATAACCGCGATATTTTAGAACTTTGCTTCGGAAATCTCCGTCGCCGCAAGACCAGGACGATACTCTCCATAATCGGAGTGGTAATCGGAACCGCTGCGATCGTGGTTATGCTTTCTCTGGGCATAGGCCTCTCCGAGAGTTTCCAGCAGCAGATAGAATCCTACGGGAATCTGCATCTGATAAATGTCTACAACTGGGGAGGAGGGGGCAGCTCTTCCGCCTCCAAGCTGGACGACAAAACTCTCGCAGAGATAGAGAAATTGGACGGCGCAACTTGCGTCTCGCCTCAGGAGAGCGTCTATGTAACCATGGGCAGCGGCCATATGGTCGCAAGCACCCAGATTATGGGTATGAAGACGGAGATGTACGAGCTTTTGGGCCTTGAAATAGAACAGGGCAGGATGGTAAACGCCGCAGATAAGGACGGCATCGTATTCGGAAAGGGCGTCGCAGCGCAGTTTTACGACCCCAAAAAGCAGATGAATCCAAATTGGGGTAGTCTGGAGCCGGCAGTGGATCCTCTCGGTAAGTTTATAATAACCAACGACTACAACTACGGCACCAATGACGAAGGCCAGCACATGGGGGATGTGAAGATCGTTACCATAGAAGCGCGGGGTCTGGGCCTGCTCGCCAATGAATACGACGAGTATTGCTATAATACATATACGAGCATAGAATTCGCCAGGGAGATAAAGACACAATTCGCCCGAGCGAACGGAGAGAGCGTCACCAGTCCCGGACAGAAGGTCTACGATCAGGTATTGATATACGCCGAAGACATATCCAAAATAACGGGAATATGCGATGCCCTGCGCGAAAACTATGGGTTTTCGACTCATTCTCTTAACGATATGCTCGAGCAGATGAAGAAGACTGCGGCGACTATACAGGCCGTGCTCGGAGGCATAGGCGCGATATCGCTGCTTGTAGCCGCCATCGGCATAGCCAACACGATGATAATGTCCGTATATGAGCGCACCGGCGAGATTTCAGTTATGAAGGTTATAGGCGCAAGCCTTACCGATATAAGAAAGATTTTCCTTATCGAGGCCGGAATGATAGGCTTCTTCGGCGGAATCGCAGGAGTCGGACTCAGTTTGGCTATATCCAAGCTGATGAATACCGTCCTCGTCGGGGTGATGTCTCAGTTTATGGGCGGCGGCGACACCGTCTCGGTTATTCCGGTGTGGCTCTGCGTTGCGGCGGTCGCATTCGCGGGTCTGATCGGTATAATATCCGGCTACTCGCCTGCCAACAGGGCAATGAACATGTCCGTGCTCGAGGGACTGAAGAACGAATAGAAACAGATTTTGATCCTCGGAATATAAAAGATTAATGGCGCCTGCGAAGAACTCGCGGGCGTCGCTAAGTTTTATGCCTTCTTTCCTTGACATTCGTCGCCTCTACACCTTATAATGGTCAAGTCGCAGTGCATCGCGGCGGCATCCCGCCCGCGGGGCCGCTCTTACGGAAAGACTGCGAAAAGCGGGCAAGCAAGACCCATCCCTAACTGAAGCAGGCTTCTGCAGGGATGAGGTCCGGCGGCGGAGAATGCGCTGTTATAGCTCAGCAGGTAGAGCGCATCCTTGGTAAGGATGAGGTCTCCGGTTCAATCCCGGATAACAGCTCCAAACGAAAGCGCAGAGAGGGACTCTGCGTTTTTTATTGCGAACCATAGGCGAAAGCACGAATTTTAAGGGATGGCGCGACTTGACAGGCAAAAATTAAATGCGTAGACTAAAAAAAACAGTCCGCTTTTCCAGCCTGACTTTTCTTGTTAGCCGTTTTGTTTAAGGGAGGTGAGCTCATCGAAACACTTTCCTCCGAGTTTCTGTTGCTTGTCAGAACAAAGGGTCTGACCAGAACGCAGGCAACGGTGCGCCATGCGTTCAGAAATTCCCTGGTCCCCATCGCAAACACTGTAATTCCGATGATTAGCGGTATTATGGGCGGTTCAGCAAGGTTTCGGTCGTTTCATTCTGGGTAATTGTGTCGATTATCCTGCTCGCTTTTATTGTCCCGAATATTACCGGCTACACATATACGGAGCAGAATATCGCCTTTAAAAACCTTCCTCCGAAGATTCCGAGCTTGGAAAAGATAGGCATTGCGGACGGCACCCGCATGCTTACAAACAGGCAAAAGAAAAATCTGGATGATCCGAAAAGATTCCCGGAGGGCTCAGTGTTGGAGATTGTGCGCGAATATGTCCTTGCGGCGCGTACTTTGGGAGTAAGGGATATGAGGCTCATTTTCAGGCACATCCTGCCGAACTGCATCGGTCCCCTGATTACGCGAGCCATGATTGCGATTCCGGGCACAATCTTTTCCGAGTCCTTCCTGGCATATATAGGTCTGGGCATAAAGCCCCCGAATCCCTCCATAGGCGTACTGCTTTCGGACGGATAGAGCGTGCTGCTTCAGTATCCGT
>CAYFMW010000019.1:0-32750 GCA_964344335.1 uncultured Oscillospiraceae bacterium
AGAGCAGAGCTTAGAACCGTTCGGGCACCCATGTTAGCGGGAGCGTGTCCGCAGTGCAAGCTACGATCGAGCGTTACTGATACTTGTTCGAAAATATTATACCATAGTTTCCATATTTTGTAAATATTGCCTCGCCGTAAGAAAGGCCGGGTGCTTCCCCAAAGCCCCGGCCCATACTATATGCTTATATTATTTTCAGGCGCTTATGCCTTCAGCTCTCTAGGAGTCCTTGCGCTCCTTGAAGTCCTCGGGTTTTGTCTCGCCGCCTTGCAGCTCCGCCGCATCCTTGCGCTTTCTGAAGCGCGAGAAGAGCGAAGCCTTGCCTCTCTTAGCCCTGCGCCTCTTGACCAGCACGACCAGCACGACCACTATGGCTATAAAGACGAGAATTCCGAAGAAATTGTAGGATACCCACAGCGCGAAGTCCTTGAATCCTTCAAAGAAGTCCTCGGCACCCTCGCTGAATCTCTCCGAAAGTTTCTCCCAGAAGCCCTTGGAGGGCTCCTCGCTTACCCGACTCTGGAGCTTTTCGACCTGGCTGAGGCTCACCGTTACCGTAGAATAGCCTATGAGGCTGTCGTAGCGCTTAATCTCCGAGCTCAGGGAGTCTATCCAGTACTGGCAATCGGATATCGCGTACTCCAGCGTTATTATATCATCCATCTCCTCGGCCTTGGCGAGAAGCTCGAGCAGGCGATCCATCTTGGTGCGATAAGTCCTGAGCCTGCCCTCCGTGTCGGAGTACATAAGCCCCACATCCTCGGTGCTCTTATTGATGCTCACCAGATGGCAGGTATTCCCGACCGCGGAAAGGAAAGCATCGTACTTCTCCGCGGGAACCCTGACGGTGTACTGGCTGTAAGGCATGGAATAGCGGGAGTAATAGCTGCCGTTATCTGTGTATACCGATTCGTAGTAGCCGCCGAAGTCCTGAACCAACTTATCGAGGTCCGCCTCTGCCTGCTTAAAATCGAGGGTCTGAAGCTCTACCGACGCGCGGAATATAAGTTTAACCTCGCTTCCGTAGGTCGTCCCCGTGACCATCCCGCCGGCGGCTTCACCGGGTTCAGGTGCCGGAGCCTTGTCATCCGCATCCATCGACAAGCCGCTTTCCACACTATTCACATACTCCGGGCTCTGCGGGCTTTCGCCGTAATCCCCTTTGGACATACCGGGCGCCGGGGCATAGGAATCTGCCGCCTCCTTGAGCGATCCTCCGCAGGCGGCCAGTCCGAAGACCAACAGTGCTGCCATAATCGCCGCTAATATTCTCTTATACATAAATCAATCCTCCTATACATCTCTTTTGTGCCCCTTAGACGGAGGCAAATGAAAAAGGTTCCCGGTTTAAAAGGGGCCCGCATTTCCGAGCTCCAATTTAGCTGAAATTAAATTACTTTGCAGAGAGCTTCTTCCTGTCCTCATACCATACGAGGAATTCGGGATCCACTTCGCCGATGCCCATGTAGCGAGCCTTGTAGTCCTTGATGAGGTCGAAGAACCTCTTGGCAAGGATTAATAAAACTAAGAGATTCACAAAGGTGGGAATGCCCGTTGTCAGGTCGACTACGCCCCATACGGAACCGCTTGTTACATCGTACTTGACCGATAGCAGAACCAGTATCCAGCCCGGGACGGCGCTGCAGTACTTTACTGTCTGCAGGATAACCCTTCTGGCCGGGGTATCCTTTTGGAAGGCGTGCCTCGCCAGCGTGTCGTAGTAGGTGTACCAACCCGTTCCCGTAGTAAATGCGAAAAGGAACATCGATATGGCTATTACGACTCTTCCGCTAAAACCGATCTCGTTCTCAAAAGTCGTGAGCGTGAGGGTCGCAGAGGTCAATCCGGAATTCCACATGCCTGCACTTACGATGGCAAGAGCAGTGGCAGTGCAGACTACGATGGTGTCGACGAATACCTCGAAGGCTCCCCACATGCCCTGCTCGACCGGATGATTGGTGATGGCGGTGGCATGCACCATCGGGGAGGTTCCCCAGCCCGCTTCGTTGGAGTATAGAGCCCTCTGTAGCCCCTTCTGTATCGTCACCGAGAGAGTCGCTCCCGCAAATCCACCTGTCGCCGCATGACCCGTGAATGCACCCTTAAAGATTAGTCCGAATGCGACGGGCAAGTTGGCAACATTCTTGACAATAATGATAGCCGCAAACAGAAGATAAAGTATGCACATGAAAGGCACTGCCCTTACGGCGAAGTCTCCGACCCTCTTGAGCCCGCCTGCTATTACTAAAGTGAGACAGACTGCGTAAAAGGTGGATACCAGCGGCATGCTGAGCTTGGGAAAAGTAGAGTTTATCGCCTCGGCTATGGAATAGTTCTGCATCGTGAATATGTATGTGGAATATATCCCGAGACCGAAGATGATGGCAAGAATCTTGTACCCTCCGCCCCAACGCCGCTCTTCACCGAGGCCGTACTGCATGTAGTATGTCGGGCCGCCGACATAGCGATCGCCTCCGACATCGGGAACTCTGTAATGGAGTGCGAGCGTAACCTCCGAGCACTTGGTTATCATGCCTACAAGTGCACAGACCCACATCCAAAATATGGCGCCGGGGCCCCCGGAAGCAACCGCCGTGGCTACGCCGGCTATATTGCCCGCGCCGACGGATCCGCCTACCGCGATGGCGACAGCCTCAAACGCGGAGAGCGTTCCCTTTCCCGGCGTTCCCCTGCCGGCCTGTCCGCTTCTCGTAAGTGATCCGAAGGTCGAGCGCATTATCCATCCGAAGTGGGTGAATTGGAAGAATCCGGAGCCGATTGTCATGATGACTCCGGTGCCCAGAAGCACGATTATGAGGGGAGGCCCCCATACGAAGTTATTCATGGCATCAACAAAATCCATAAAACCCATTATTTCACCTCCATAGAATGAATTGAATAATTGCAACTTGAATATACCACAGTGAAAAGTCCTAAACAAGCAACGACATTTACGACTTAAATTGTTTGCAGCAAAATGCCTAAAGTAGTACAATATTTTTGCCGGAGGTGAATATAGTATATGAGAAATTACGAAATTGAGCTCGAAAACCGCAAAAACTTTATTCAAAAAAAACTGGCCGAGGCGCATGCGGACGGTATAGTCTTCGGCAATTCCGGAGGCAAAGACTCCGCCCTGGTGGGGATACTCTGCAGGGCCGCCTGTCAAAATACACTCGGCGTAATAATGCCCTGCGCAAGCAGCAGAAACTACGGCTCCGATGCAAGCGACGCCATGGAAATAGCCGAGCTATACGACTTCGAAAACAGGACAGTCGACCTCACGCCCGTCAGAAATCTGCATGAAGCCGCCCTCGCGGAGGTGACGAGCCTCAGCGATCAGGCCCTGACGAATATCGCCCCGAGACTCAGGATGACTACTCTCTACGCAATCGCCGCCTCCGAAAACAGACTGGTGGCGGGTACGAGCAATCGCAGCGAAATATACATGGGATACTTCACTAAGTGGGGCGACGGAGCCAGCGACTTCAATCCTATCGCAGACCTCACCGCTACGGAGGTTGTAGAGTTCCTCGATTATCTCGGGGCGCCGGCCCACATAGCGCACAAGCCCCCCTCGGCAGGGCTCTTCGAAGGCCAGACCGACGAGGCGGATATGGGTATAAGCTACGAGGATATAGACAGATTCCTGCTTACGGGCGAAGCGAGCGAGAAAAATATGGCCATACTCGAGCGCTTCCACAGCAGGAGCGAACACAAGCGTAAAAGCATATCGACCTATAAATAATCCAGATATGAGGATACAAAAATACTCTCCTCGCCGCACGGCCGGAGAGTATTCTTTATTCTGAAGATAAGCTGCATCAATCTTCGTCTTCTTCCGGAAGAGGATGATACTCAACCAAGAGGCTCGTAACCCGCATGCCTTCGGTCTCGGCGACCTTGAAGCTGAGATTCTTGTAGTCGAAGCTGTCTCCGACCTGCGGATATCCCAAGAGCATCTCTATCGCCCATCCGCCGAGAGTTGCGTTGTCGTCGTCGAAGTCCCTTTCGTTCATGTCTAGTTCGTAAAAAAGGTCCTCTATCCTCATATCGGCGTCGACCTCGTAGAGGTTCGGAGAGATTTCGACGAGTTCCTCGTCTATCTCGTCCTTCTCGTCCCAGATGTCTCCGACTATCTGTTCTAGCACATCTTCCATGGTGAGAATCCCCATGGTTCCGCCGTACTCGTCGGTTACGACTACCATGTGGGTATCCTTGTTCTGCATAACCTCGAATACATCGTCCAGCGCCATCGTCTTATGTACGAAGTTGGGCTTCATCATGAGCTTTCGCAGGTCCAGCTTTTCCCCGTTTGCCAGAGCCTTGAGCGTGAGGTTCACATGACATACACCGATTATATTATCGATGTTGTCCTCGTACACGGGCAAGCGGGAATAAGTCGTGCTCATAATCTGTTCCTTTATCTCCTCGCTCGAATCCTCTATGTCTATAGCCTCCACATCGACGCGGGGAGTTATTATCTCGTAAGCCAGCACATCGTCAAAATCCAGCGCGCTCTGCAGCAGATCCACGGTATCCTCATCCACAACACCCTCATCTTCGACGGTCTCGAATATGGTCTCCAAATCGTCCTCGGTTACTATTTCGGTAACGGCCTGCTTCTGCCAGATTCTGCTCACCAGAGCGACGAAGGCATTCAGCACGACGACGATCGGGGTTGTAATTATTATTAGGAGTTTAATCAGGGGGGATATAAAGCAGGCAAATTTTTCCGGCATCCGCGAGGCAATCAGCTTGGGACTTATCTCCCCGAAGGTTATTATTAGCACCGTCATAACGACCGTCGCTATGCCCGCTCCGCTGTTTCCGAAGAGGCCTATGGCTATAACCGTAGCTATGGCGGAAGATGCAATATTTACAAGATTGTTTCCTATAAGGATGGTTATGAGCGCCTTTTCGAAATTTTCAGCTATGCCTACAGCCGTGTTGGCACCCCGATCGCCCGCCTCTGCGGCCTTGCGGAGCTTCACTCTGCTCAAACTCGCATACGAAATCTCGGATGCGGAGAAGATGGCGGAAAATATTATGCATATCACTATGAGGATGATGTTGATAATCATTCTTCAACACCTCTCTTCTCTTCCTCGTCGTATATCTCTCCGACGAGTTCCTCGAGAATGTCCTCGACTGTAACTATGCCGGCGATTTCTCCATCCTCATCCTTAACCAGAGCCATATGGTTGCGGTTTTCGCTCATCATAGCCAGCGCATCGTCGATGGGCATGGACTCGGGCAAATAGAAGGCCGGATCGAGCATAGACTTGGCCTTTAGCACCTTGCGGCCCCTTATCTTCGCCTTCAGGAATTTTCTTATATGAAGCACACCTTCCACGCTGCCGTCGTCCGTAAGCACCGGCAGCCGCGAATAGTGACCCTCCGATATGGTCCGAAGTATCTCTTCGTCGGACATGGAGCGGTTAATCTTGACGACATCGTACCAGGGCGTGAGGACCAGACTCACGGTCTTTACGGTAAATTCCAGCGCACTCTGAACCAGCTCCGCAGCATCCTCGTCTATATCGTCCTCTTCGCTGATATTTACTATTATGTCGAAGAGCTCTTCTTCGGATACCGTAGGAACCTCCTCTTCCTTGCTGCCGACCAGCTTCGCTATAAACTTGGCTATATTCGAAAAGACGAAGCTGAGGGGCTTGAGAATCTTCATGAAGAATATCAGAGAACCCGCAATCCTCGGCGCGAAAGTCTCGTTGCAGGCCTTCGCGTAAGATTTCGGGATCATTTCCGAAAACAAAAACACCACAAGCGTGGTGACCAATGTGGTCGCAGTGACGGCATACTCGCCCCATAGCGTCAATGCTAAAAGCGTTGCCACGGAGGAAGCTCCGATGTGCATGATGTTATTTCCGATTAACAGTGTGGGCAGGGCATCATCAAAATTGTCCAATATCTTCAGGACATTTTTCGCCCTGCGGTTTCCATCATCCGCTTCGGAAATCATGCGTATTCTGTTGACCGAAGACAGGGATGTCTCGCAGGCCGCAAAATACGAAGCTCCTATAAGTAACAACGCCAGGTAAACTAAATATCGGGGAACAGCGGAAATACTTCCAGGGTCCATTAGGACAAATCACCTCCTATAAAGGTATCCCACTCTATCATAATCGTGGAATATTGTATCACATATTGCAGCTATAGGCAAAAAACAAAAAGCCCCGCTCGAGGCGGGGCTCCTTAAAGCCGCTCTAAAGCGGCCTAGTCTTCCGTTTCGAGTAAACCGTACGAACCGTCCTCTCTCTTATAGACCACATTGATTCCTGCCGTCTGCGCATCCTTAAAGATGAAGAAACTGTGTTCCAAGAGCTCCATCTGCAGGATGGCTTCTTCGGAGGTCATCGGATTGAGCTTAAAGCGCTTAACGCGCGCGATGCCCCTTTCCTTTTCCTCCGCCACATCGGGAATCTGCTCGAAGATGATGTCCTTCTGTCCCTTGTGGCGCTTGATGAGCTTTGTCTTAAAGCGGGACATCTGGGTAGCAAGCTTATCTATGACCTTGTCCAGGCAAAAATAGATGTCGTCGCTGGATTCTTCTGCTCGGAATATCATTCCCGCCGCATAGATGGTTCCCTCGAGTTTGCACAGACCCGTCCTCACCTCGCTGCACATCACCGACGCGCGAGTGTTGCCGGAGAAATACTTATCCAGCTTGGAAAATTTCTTTTCGATAGTAGCTTCCAGCTTGGGACTCGGATTGAAGTTCTTTCCGGAAATTGTAATTTGCATAACAGAACCTCCTTACTATTTTCTTGAAGCTCTCGCTTCAAATTTATTATATCACTGACGAGAATATTTTACCAATATTTTACCTTGCGCTCAGGAGCCGGCTGAAAGCGCTGCGCCTCTGTGCTAGAATATATGCATGGAAAAACATCTCACGATAGGAATAATGGCAAATGTCGACGCGGGTAAGACGACGACGGCGGAAGCTCTGCTTTACGAAAGCGGGGCGATAGAAATCCCCGGCCGGGTCGACCGCGGCGATGCCCGTCTGGACGGAAGGCGCATAGAAAAGCAGCGAGGGATAACAATCTTTTCGCAGCAGGCAATACTAAAGCTAGGAAATCTCTGCATAACACTCCTCGATACGCCCGGACATGCGGACTTCGCGGCAGAGGCCGAGCGCGCCGTGCGAGCCATGGACTATGCTATCCTCGTGATATCCGCTGCCGACGGCGTTCAATCTCACAGCATGACGCTTTGGAATATCCTCGAACGACATCGGATTCCCGTCTTCGTATGGGTCAATAAGATGGACCTGGCTCAGGGCGACTCTTCTGCATTGAAAGCGGAGATGATGCAAAAACTTCGTGCAAGGCTCTCCGAAGGATGTATAGACTTTTCATTAAAAAATGATGCCTGCGAGGCGATGGCGCTAAGCTGCGACGAGGCCTTCGAGGAGTTTTCGCAGAGCGGACAAATAGCTCGCAGGACAGCGGCGGCACTCATCTCCGAGCGGCGCGTCTTCCCATGCCTCTTCGGATCCTCCTTAAAACATCAGGGCATAAGCGATCTGCTGCACGCATTGGAGAGTTTTATAATCCCGAAAGAATATCCGGAAGAACTTTCGGGCAAAATATTCAAGATAAGCAGGGACGAAGAGGGCGTAAGGCTCAGCTGGATAAAACTGAGCGGAGGAAGCCTGAAATTCCGAGACGAAATTGAAGGAGAAAAGGTCAGCGGAATAAGACTATATTCCGCAGGAAGCTATAAATCTCTGCAGGAGGCTCATGCGGGCATGGTGTGCGCGCTTACGGGCCTCGAAAAGACTTACGCCGGCCAAGGCATAGGCAGAGAAAAGGACAGCAAAGAAATGATTACAAGACCGCTTCTGTCTCATCGAATCGTGCCGACGGACGGAACGGAGATTCACATCGCCTATTCGAAGCTGCTCACGCTCAGAGAGCCGGGCCTTCTTGCGGATATCGAGTGGGACGACAGACTCAGGCAGATACGCGCGCGCCTTATGGGGGAGATGCAGGCGCAGGTTCTTATACAGCTGGCAGAGGAAGAACTGGGACTATCGCTGAGGGTAGAAGAGGGAGAAATCCTATACAAGGAGACCATAGAAGCTCCCGTAACGGGAGCGGCGCATTATGAAGCCCCCCGCCATTATGCGGAACTCCACCTGCTGATGGAGCCTCTGCCTGCCGGAATGGGAATAATTATAGAAAATGTCTGCGGAAGCGAGCTGGACGATGTATGGCAGAGGATAGTTATTTCGCAACTCTCCGAGGCCAATTTGACAGGGGTGCTGACGGGCTCGCCTCTCACGGATATCAAGATTACACTGATAGCGGGGCGGGCTCAGAAGCTCAAAAGCGAAGGCGGAGACTTTCGCGAAGCGGCGATGAGAGCTGTGCGCCAAGGCCTTATGAAGGCGAGGAACATACTGCTGGAGCCCTGGTACCGCTTCCGCCTCGAAATTCCCGCAAGCTGCATAGGAAGGGCGATAAACGATATAAAGGCCATGAAGGCGAGTTTCGAGGGCCCTAAAGAAAAGGTGGACTTCCTGCTGCTGGAAGGCATCGCACCGGCCATTCAGATGCAGGGTTATGCCGCGACGCTCGCCGGCTACAGCAAGGGCGAGGGGCGGCTGTCGTTTCGCTTTGAAGGCTACAGGCCCTGCCACAATGCCGAAGAGATTATAGAGCGCTGCGGATACGATGCGGACGAAGATGCGGACAATCCCTCCGATTCAGTATTCTACAGCCGCGGAGAAGCTCTGCGGATACCCTGGCACAGAGCCGAAGAATATATGCACATCGAAAGCGGCATAAGGCTCGACGAGGACGGATTGAGCGAGAGCGGGGCAGTGCAGCTTAAAGCCGAAAATATCGATATAGACGAGAAGGAATTTCGAGAAGTTATGGCGCGCGAATTCGGCCCCGCAAGAAAACCAGTGCTCAGCCCCGTTACTATAGGTGTGCGCAGCTCGACCAGGATGCGCCCCGAGGAACTCAGGAAAGATCTAATGATAGTTGACGGCTACAATATTATCTTCGCCTGGGAGGGACTGAAGGATATGGCTAAGGACGGCTCACTTTCGGCCGCAAGAGATAAACTTATAGATATACTCGCCAACTACGGAGCCTTCAGGGGTTGCGAGACCCTGCTGGTCTTCGACGGATATAAGGTAAAGGAAGGGGCCGGATCCAAGGAAGCGAGCGGCGGCCTCAATATCGTCTACACCAGGCAAGGAGAGAGCGCCGACGCCTACATAGAAAAATTCCTGCAGCGAATCGGCAGGAATTACAGAGTCAGAGTCGCAACATCGGATAATCTGATACAGCTGACCGCGCTTCGCATGGGCGTAATAAGGGTCTCCGCAAGGGAATTCGAACTGGAAATAGAACGAGCGCAGCAGGAAATCTCCGAGCTGAGCATATCGACGGCCGGAGCGAAGAAAATCGGCGAACTTACGGATTTAGGAAGACTGCTCGATTCTATGACCGATCCCTAAGGCTGTCTCTGATCTCCCTCAGCAGCAATATCTCCTCGGAAGGCTCTGCGGGCGCAGGCGCGGTAGCGGGCGCTTCCTCTTCTTTCTTCTTCATCTTGTTGAGCGTCTTGACGAGCATAAAGACCACCCAGGCTATAAGCAGGAAATTGATGATGCTCTGGATGAAATTGCCGTAAGTTATAGTGGCGCTTCCAATCGTCGCAACCCGCTGCGTAAAATCTATTCCGGAGAGCAGTCCGCCGATTATCGGCATCAGGATGTCGTTCACCAGCGAATTGACTATCGCCGTAAAGGCTGCGCCGATTATGACTCCCACTGCCATGTCCATGACATTTCCGCGAGAGATAAAATCCTTAAACTCGTTCAACAAACCCTTTTTTTTCATCGTTTATACCTTCTCTTTCAACAAAATATTATAATTGCATGGCCGTATTGGCATCGGCTACAGAAATTAATTTCCTAATAGCAAGCTTCCGAAAAATCTTTCCGCCGCAGGCTGCTGCTTCTTCGCACAGCGCCCATTAAAGAGTTAAAATCTTTTGCAGGATTACGCTTCCCTTATCCGCGAGGTCGTGAAATAACATCACCCCCCGCATATCGCAGATTTTGATAATTATATACAACACAACGAAGCATTGCAAGAGGCCCAGCAAAAAGCCGCCCGCGGCGTCCACCTGCTTTATGAGCGGCAATTCGGTAAGCCCTCCCAGCATTCTGAAAAACAGAATCAGAACAATCCAGGCTGCCAAAGTACCCAGCACGAAAGTTATCAGATGGCTGGCCTTCCCCGTGGCTTTAGCCGTAACCTCGAACACCTTGTGTTTGACGCTTTCGAGCGCCTGAGCACCCTTGCCGGCTATCAGCTCGTCCGCCTCACCTTTAAGACTGAAACTGCCGAGTATGCTGTTCAGCCATACGGGCAGGATTTCAACGCCCTCCGCAACGCCTCCTCCGAGATTTTCGATGCTGTTTGCCACACTCTCCTCGACCGAAGGCTTTATCATTTCGAATACTCTGTCCGAAAATATATTCGCGCAGACAATTCCTACGCAGATTGCCAATACCAGTGCGACTATAGGCATAAAGGCCCTGTAAAGACCCTTTCTCGCCTTTATTAGCGCATACATCAGGACAATAAGCCCTATGGCTATATCCGCAAGCAATCCGGTGTTTTGAAGAAATTCACTCAGTGCATTCATGCTTTTCCTCTCCGTTTCCAAGCGCTCTATTCGCGGCGCTCATCCAGGGACATCATATCCGCCAGATACCAGCCGGGCTCGGCTATAGCGGCATCCTCTATAAAGACGAAGTACATCCTGTTATTGAAGATGTCCGTGCGCTTTTCCTTCGTCCTGGTGAGGGTCATATTCTTTTCGAAGTGCACATCGCAGGAAAAGAGTCGGTCGTTATACTTAATGTAGTTGTCGACCTTCTCGCCCGTCCAGCTGTCTATGGAATGCTCCGATACGAAGGTTATATCTACAGAGCCCGCCCAGTTCGTGGCGAGGGTGTATAGGTCGCTTCCCGGAAGAAGCATGCACTCTTCCCTTACCTTGTTGCGTCCCCTGTAGGGACCGCCGACATCGTTGGTCATGTACTTGGACCATAGCTCCCCTATATAAAGCGGATCGGCTATGGAATTGATGAATTCCTCGGCTGCGGCACTCGGAGCATAATCAGCCTCGACCGCATACTCCCCGCTCGAAAGCCTATCTGCAGGCACGGGCTCGCCGATATTGTCGAGTGCACTTACATCAGCCTCGAAATACAATCCTTCTATCTTATAAAGATTCTGAACCGGAACAGGGACAAATTCGCTCACCGGATCGAATTCCGCAAGCTGCTCGGAGCTCTCCAAGTGCAGATTAGTCTCCTCCGCACCGCAGAGCAGTAGTGTAAATCCCTCCGGGAGACTGACGCGACAGGATATTGTTCCGTCCTCCGCAAGAGGCAGAGATCTCTCCTGAGAATCTTCGTATCTCAGGAAGGCGCTGTTGAACTTCCATTCGGAGATAGCGAGCAGATTGAGGATGCTCCGCTGCCCGATCTCTTCGATTTCGAGCCTTAAAAAAGGCTTTCCGTCGGCGCTGATGTTAAGCACCTGTATTTTGGGTTCTTCGGGGGGTTCAAGCTCCGCCGACAGCTTTGCGCTCCCGGCTTTGCTATAAAATCCGCTTTTCAGTGAAGCCCCCGCCGAATGCGCACCCTCGAAGACATACTTTTTTAAAAATTCGCCGAGCGCGCCGTCAGAATCGTTCGCGTCTACCACCAGACGCAAGGCAAAATTCACCGGCGTATTTTCTTCGTATTCAATCATGGCGGAGCGCATGTACAGATGCACACCCGCGATAAATACCGCCAGCAGCAGTACCAGCAATATATAAAGTTTGGGGAATATCGATTTTTTCTCCTTTGTGCGGCGCATCAGTTACCACCCCCCGTCACGACGAAGGCGGTGGGTAGCCTCCATGAGCCGTTGGCGTAGTAGAGCGTAACGCTCGTCATAAGATACTCGTCTTTGTAATACATCGAAGAAGAGCTGCCGCCGTCTAAATTAGCGGCGTTAACGGCTTCGTACTTAAGCATTACGCTTATCAGGTCAGAGGCGGTCGCCCCGAGATGTCCGGCGGCGCCCCGTCCGTCCGTAACGAAGAGCAGTACGGCACCGTCGGCACGCTGCCCTATGGCGGTCCTGGGGTTCGCGCCGGAGCCCGAACCGTGAAGCTCCCGCGCCTCACCGTTAATTACAAGCGGCACGAAGTGATTGTTCGCGTCGGAAAGCTCGTCCTGGAAGGCCACGGCATCCCTTATTCCCTCGTTTTTTACAAAGTCCTCAAATTGCTTGGCAGACCAACCTTCTATATTTTCTATTCTCAGTTTATTATCGTTGTCGAATCCTATCATGTATAGCCCGGCCCAACCCCAGGGCTTGTTGAGCTGGATCTCGCCCTCGCTTACGCAGACGCCGTAAGGGCTTCCTCCCTTGTTTTTATCCGCGGCATAGAGGCCTCCGTTTACCCCCGCCAGGGCGCCGGCTTCCTTGACTATCTCCTCGAGCTCCTTACCGTACTCGCTCCAGGGATATGTGGTAGCCACTTTGACTTTAGACGGATCCTTTACAATCATGAGCGTGCCGTAGTAGCTGCGGCCGTTAACTTCTATTATCTCTATGCCGTTCTCGTCGAAGTTTCCCTCCGCCGTGCCCTCCGTATCGACGAGCTCCGTATCCACCTGCTCGTCCATCTTGCTCATGGAAGTGCGGCTTACAATCTCCTCTATCTCCTCGGAACTCAGAAACAGTCCGGCGAGAAATTTCAGATTGCCCGATTCGAGTACCGTAGTGACCATCACATCCCGCGCTGCGGGAGAAGGCCCCTTCATGATGGCAGCCAAAGCCACCACTACAGATAAAAACATAGCGACAATTATAGTTACGAGCACCAAAAGCAGCCTCGCAATATTTCTTCCCGCAGAACCTTTTTTTCGCCTTTCGGCTCGCCCGCTGCGACCCGTAACGACTCTGTTATCTTCGTTCAAAAACCTATCCCCCCCTATGGATTGCCGCCGCGCGGCGGCTTTTAAATTATACTAATTCCGATTGAATATATCAACATAAGCTGCGTATGTAATGCTTTCGTAAAGCTGCGTAAAAATTTTTAAAACCCTATTGACAAAAATTTAAAATGGTAGCACTATGATATCAGAAAGACATCAAAGAGGTGTTTCAAAAGGAGGTACTACAAAATGCAGGAAAAAGTCATAACAGGAAAGAGATCCGGTCTCGTCGTCCTGATTTTAGTAATATTGCTCTACATCGCAGCGATATTGGGAATAATCTACGCGGAAATGCACGAAATTGACGCTCTGATGATCGTTTGCATGGTCTATATGGTACTGGGCTGGATAGTTCTGATTGGGCTCAAGGTCGTCAGACCTCAGGAGGCCCTGGTGCTAACCCTATTCGGAGAATACTACGGGACGCTCAAGTCGCAGGGTTTCTATTGGGTTCACCCGTTTTGCACGGCGATAAATCCCGCAGCCAAGACCAAGCTCTCCCAGAGCGGGGATGTAATAGACAAGGAGAAAGGCAACGCTCTGGCGAAGGCTTTTTCCGGAAATCAAAACGCCGAGATAGAGACTACCAATAAGAAGATATCCCTCAAGATAATGACCCTCTCGAACGCCAAGCAGAAGATAAACGACCGCCTCGGAAATCCGATAGAGATAGGCATCGCGGTAATATGGCGCGTCGTCGATACGGCGAAGGCCGTGTTCAATGTCGATAACTACAAGGAATATCTCTCCCTTCAGTGCGACGCCGCTCTGAGGGATATAGTCAGAATCTATCCCTACGATGTAGCGGAAGGCATCGACACCACCGGAGACGGATTGCCCGACGAAGGGAGCCTCCGCGGTTCCAGCGAAGTGGTCGCCGCGAGGATCAAGGAGGAGATACAGAATAAGGTTAACGAAGCGGGGATGGAGATTTTAGAGGCGAAAATAACCTACCTGGCATACGCGCCCGAAATTGCCGCCGCGATGCTGCAGAGACAGCAGGCTTCGGCAGTGGTGGACGCCCGCAAACTGATAGTCGAAGGCGCCGTGGGCATGGTCGAGATGGCACTTGAAAGATTGAACGAAGGAGTTGTACAGCTGGATGAGGAACGCAAAGCCGCCATGGTTTCCAATCTGCTGGTCGTCCTATGCGGAAACAGGGATGTGCAACCCGTCGTCAATTCCGGAAGCCTGTACTGATGGACGAGAAGAAACAGGTTCCCCTGAGACTTTCTCAGAAACTGTACAATGCTGTGGCGGCCTGGGCCGCGGACGACTTCAGATCGGTAAACGGCCAGATAGAATACCTCCTTACCGAATGCGTAAGGCAGCGTAAAAAAGACGGCAAATATGTTTCGCAGACTCTCGATGAACCGCTGGATATAGATATTAATTAGAGTGGAGGCGCAGGCACTTAATGCTTAAAATAGAAAACTTAACTAAAACTTTCGGGGACAAGGTCGCGGTCGACGACCTGTCCCTGCATATTGCCCCGGGGGAAATCTACGGCTTTATAGGCCATAACGGAGCGGGCAAGACCACGACGCTTAAATCATGCGTGGGCATACAGAACTTCGACAAAGGGGATATTTATATAAACGGATCCTCCATAAGGGAGGATCCCATCAAATGCAAACAGCAGCTCGCCTACATCCCGGACAATCCGGATCTCTACGATTTTATGACGGGCAGCAAGTACCTTAACTTCGTCGCGGACATATTCGGCGTGAGCCGCCCGCAGAGAGAGGAAAGAATCGCTCGCTACGCGGAAAGCTTCAATTTAGCTCACGAGCTCGGAAATCCCATCGCGACCTACTCGCGGGGCATGAAGCAAAAGCTTGCGGTAATCTCGGCCTGGATGCACGACCCGGCGCTTATACTTATGGACGAACCCTTCGTAGGGCTCGATCCGAAAGCCTCCTTCATCCTCAAGGACATGATGAGAGAGGTCTGCGGGCAGGGTGGAGCGATATTCTTCTCGACCCATGTGCTGGAGGTGGCCGAAAAGCTCTGCCACAAGATAGCGATTATAAAGAACGGGCGGCTTGTACGCTCGGGTCCGATGCAGGAAGTTACGGGCGACGACAGCCTCGAGGAAATCTTCCTCGAACTGGAGGCTTAGCATGCTTAAGGTACTCGTTAGAAAACAGATGTCGGAAATTTTCCGATTCTTCTTCTACAACCCGAAAAACAGCAAGGGGCGCACGAAGGCCGGGACGATACTTTCCTTGGTCGGCTATATATTCGTTATGGTCGTAATCCTTGGCGGGATGTTTACCGGCTACGCGAAGCTGCTCAGCCCCATCGCGGTCGCGGGCTACGGATGGTTTTACTACATAATGACGAGTCTGGTCGCGATATTCATCGGAGCCTTCGGAAGCATCTTCAATACATACTCGGGGCTCTACCTCGCGAAGGATAACGACCTGCTGCTGTCGATGCCCATACCGCCAAAGGATATCGTTGTGTCCAGACTGCTGTCCGTCTACCTTATGGGCCTGATGTACAGCGCGGTCTGCTCCGTTCCTGCGGTTATAATTTATTTTACGGTTGTGCCCGCAAGCTTTACGGGAATTTTAGGAGCCATACTCTTTGTATTTCTGATATCGATCTTCGTCCTCGAGCTCTCCTGCCTCTTAGGCTATGTAGTCGCCAGGGGCAGCCTCAGGATGAAGCGCAAGAGCTATGTCTCCGTCCTGCTGGCGCTCATAGGAATGGCTCTGTACTATCTCTTTTACTTCAAGGCCCTGGATCTCATAGAGGATATCGTTCATAACGCCGCTTTTTACGCCGAGAAACTTAAGGGCGGAGCCTATATACTCTACACCTTCGGAAGGCACGCGGAGGGCGATCCCTTAGCTATGATCGCCACATTCGCAGTAATTATGCTGCTGCTGGCACTCACGCTCCTGCTGCTGTCGCGCAGCTTTACCAAGATAGCCACCACGAGCGCGGCATCTCTGAAGAGCAAGGCGCTCAGCTTCTCCGCAGAAGGACAGAGGAGTCAGTTCGCCGCGATGCTCCGAAAAGAGCTCGGGAGGTTCACATCCAGCGCCGACTACATGCTGAACTGCGGTCTGGGAATCCCCATAATGATAGGGGGAGGAATTTTGCTGCTGGTAAAGAAAGACTTTATAAGCAGCGAGCTCCTTCCTGATCTTTGGAAGAGTTTAGGAGGAAATCCAGGCGGAGTTGCGGCGATACTCTGCAGCGCCGCGATATGCCTGATGGGATCCATGAGCGATATGGCCGCGCCTTCGGTCGCGCTGGAAGGAAAGAATCTTTGGATAGTCAGATCCCTGCCCGTAAGCAGCCGGATCGCGCTTCGGGCGAAACTCTGTCTTCAGATAATATTGACCCTTCCGGCTGTCCTCTTCCTCTCGATATGCGCCGCAATAGCCTTGCAGTTTTCCGGCATCGACGCCGCGCTTGTGGTGCTTCTGCCGGCGCTGTTTGTGGTTATGAACGCTCACTTCGCCCTCTCGATAGGCCTGCGCAGTCCGGATCTGGACTGGACTATGGAGATATATCCCATAAAGCAGAGCCTCAATGTAGGAATAGCGCTCTTTGTGCCCTGGATTTATGTGATTGCACTGGGCGGTGGCTACCTGTATCTGAGAAGCAAATGGGGAGTTGAACCCCTGCCTTTTGCGGGAGCCGCCATATTAGTAAATATTTTGGCGATAATCGTCCTGCGAACATGGCTAATAAAGAAGGGGACGAAGATATTCGAAGCGCTGTAAAAAGAATGCTTACACTCCTAAAATAAAGCCCGCGGTCCTGATTGGTCGCGGGCTTTAAATTTTTAATGGACTTCAGTTCCTCGGTAATACATCCTCTTTCTTCAACACAATGCCAAACAGCTCCGCGCGGCTTTGAACGCCGAATTTGGAATAGAGTCGCTTGTGCAGCGGCGGCAACATAACCAAAGTCACACAGACCACTGCCAATGCAAGCAGCGTGGGACTGGCACTTTCCATATTCGAGCTTCTGATTACGCTTCCTATGACCCCCCCGAGCAGCACGCCCAAAACATTGGCAGACATTCCGATTCCCAGAATTCTCGACGGATTCGAACCGTATTCCAACATCTCTCCCAGCATGGTCCACCAGAACAGATCGTATATTCCGCAGGCGCTCATCATGAGGGTATCGACCACAAAACAGGCGGCAGGTCCCCGATCGAGACCCATAAAAGCGACGAAGGAAAGAAAAAGAATACAGACACAGCTATGAAAACAATATTAGAAGTCAAAAATAGTCTTCGCGCCGCCTTTTTTGTTTTTATAAACAATTCGCAAAACAGAAGCCCCGCAAACAGCGTTGCAATCCCGAAAAAAACTGTTACGGAAGGGTCGAAATTATAGGCTTCTGCCAGGGAGTAAAAAATCTGCCCTTCAAAAGCAAAGGACAGCATCCACGCGGAAAATTAGTCATATCCCGTTCGCTCCGGTACAAGTTAGTGCCCCGCACTGCCTTAAGCTTTATCGATTATCTTATAAATATTTTGCCTTTTCAGCTACCTTCCGTCCTCTTCTTTCTGTAGGCCTCTGTCTTTTCGGGATCCTCGATATATTCTCCTTCGGGCGTAAGCGTTCCGAGGCTGTATTCCACAATGAGGCTCGGATCCTCGTGCGAAGGCAGCACGGCCTTCAGTGCGACTATCGCAAGCTCCGCCATCTCGTCCGTGGGCTCCGCTGTAGTCAGTTTCTGAAGCAAAATCCCGGGCATCGACAGAGCTCTCACAAAAGAATTATCGTGCCTGCCCGTAAACTGCAAAAGCTCGTAGGAAAGCCCCGCAATCAGAGGAATAAGGACGAGCCTCGAGATTACCCTCGCGGCTACGCTCGGCCAACCGAGCAGGGAGAAAATCAACAACGAAATAACCATTACAAACATCAGGAAGCTGGTCCCGCAGCGGGGATGCAGAGTGTAGAAGCTCTGCACATTCGCGACATTCAGCTCCAGCTCGTTTTCGTAACAATGTATGGTCTTGTGCTCCGCGCCGTGATACATAAAGGTCCGCTTTATATCGGGTATCCTCGAAACCAGAGTAATATATAGCACGAACATTGCTATACGGATTAGCCCCTCGACGAGATTCAGCAGAAGCGCACTCTCGACTCCGGTCTTTCGCAGCAGGTTTACAACCAGGGTCGGAAGCACTATAAACACGCCGATTGTAAAAATCAGTGCGATGAGCACGGAGATGTACATCCCAATCTTCTCCGCCTTTTCTTTGCCGAACTTACCTTCGAGCCATACAAAGAGTTTATCCTCCTCACCCGTACTGCCCCCGCCTTCTTCCAGCATATCCGCAGACTGCATAAGCATTCTCATACCGGTCGTTATCGAATCCGCGAAGCTGAGTATTCCCCGAAGCACAGGAATTTTGCGCAACTTTCCTGGCGGGTTCACGGGTTCTACGGAGAGACTTATGCTCCCGTCCGGGCAGCGGACTGCGAGGGAAATAGCGCGCGAACCTCGCATCATCAGGCCCTCGAGCACAGCCTGCCCGCCGACCTTCGTAGGTTTTGCATTTTTAATAAAAATTCTGCTCAAATCCATCTATTTTATATCCTATAACCTTATTCTCCTAAAGCGACGGATAAACTCATCGTTCGTCTTGGTATGCGCGAGCTCCATTATTACACGCTCCGTCGCATCCTCGATTCCCCAGTTTGCAACCGCGCGGCGCATCATCCACACCGCCTCGAGCTCCTCCTGACTCATCAATATATCCTCGCGGCGCGTCCCGCTCTTGTTCATATTAATCGCGGGGAATATGCGCTTTTCGGAGAGATTGCGGTCCAGGTGCAATTCCATATTGCCCGTGCCTTTAAATTCTTCGAATATCATATCGTCCATGCGGCTGCCGGTCTCAATCAGGGCCGTCGAAAGTATCGTTATCGATCCGCCCTCTTCCAGATTTCTCGCTGCTCCGAAGAATTTCTTCGGCTTGTAGAGGGCCGACGGGTCGAGGCCTCCGGAGAGAGTCCTGCCGCTGGGGGGCTCAACGAGATTGTAGGCCCGCGCCAGACGCGTTATGGAATCCAAGAGTATTATAACATTTTTGTGATGCTCCGCGAAGCGCTGCGCGCGCGCAAGCACCATCTCCGCGACCTTGACATGGTTCTGCGGCTGCTCGTCGAATGTCGAATAGATTACCTGCCCCTTTATGGACCGCTGCATGTCCGTAACCTCCTCCGGGCGCTCGTCTATCAGCAGCACCATCAGTTCGACATCCAGGTCCTGATTCTCTATGGCCTTGGCAATCTGCTTGAGGAGGGTAGTTTTCCCCGCCTTGGGCGGCGCGACTATGAGCCCCCTTTGCCCCAGACCTATGGGCGCTACCAGATCCGTGAGCCTCATCGACAGCGCGTTACTGCCTCTGTCCAACCATATTCGCTTGTCCGGATAGATAGGCGTCAGCTCCGAGAAGTCTTTCCGATGTATGGAAACTCCCGGTTCGTCATCGTTGACCGTCTTAACATAGAGCAAGGCTCCGAAGCGTTCTCCGTCGCCGGGTTTTCTTGCAATGCCGCAAATCTTATCGCCCGTCTTGAGGTTGAAGCGGCGAATCTGCGTCGGGGAAACATATATGTCCTCGTCAGAGGTTAGAAAGTTGTCGAAACGAAGGAAACCGAATCCGCCGTCCGCAATTTCCAAAATGCCCGTCTTCTCCTCGCGGCCGTCCTTTTGAACATTTATCCGTTTGCCTTTGGCTTCTTTATCGTCCCGACCTTCCTCCTCATCGGAATCGTCGTCCGCATCTTCTCCCGAATCTTCTTCCGAATCCTGCTCGGAAACATCTTCAGGAAGTTCGGTAGGCTTCTCAGGCTCCTTATCGGGGTCCTCGAGCCCTGCGGCTTTCTGCCTTTCGGCTTCGTCGTGCATCTTCTGCAGAACATCCAACATATCCTGTTTCTTCATGCCCGAAATGCCCTTTACGCCGAGCGCCTTGAGTATCTCTCTGAGTTCGCCGACCTTTTTTTGTTTAAAGATTTCCATCTCCGTCATAGTAAAATCCTTTCATCTCTACAATATATGCCCCGTCCGCGATGAATTTTACATCCATCCCTGCGCTGATGGCAGCATCAATCCTGCTGGCATCGTCGATGCAAAAGAAGAAGCTCTCTCCTCCTTTATCTATCTCGATGAGCCTAAAATCTTCCATCTGCAAAATATTCACGAGCCTTCCGCTGCGAATCCTGACGACAGTTTCAATCAGAACTTTATTATCTCCTGCAATGGCCGCAAAACTACAAAATTTATCCTTGATTTTATTGAGTCCCGCTGCATCCGTCTCCACTCCGTCGAGGAATATGCGGGCATCCGGCGAAATGACGAACTCCATATTCACAGACTCCGAAGAAGAAATAGCCATGCGCCGATTCTTCGTATCTAGCGAACTGAGCATCCCGCTAATGCTTACCAAAGAATTTTCCTTAGTTATAGACTCACCGAACTGCGCCTCTGATTGAAAGAAACTCAATATCTTCGTGCAGACAACCGCCATTTCGACCCTGCGAACCGCGTCGGCCGGGTTAAAGCGCTTGTTGCCGTCTCCGCGCATTATGTTATATCTGTAGAGAGCATCCACGGCGAACGCATCCTTAGTCGCAATTTTCGCGCTGTCCGAATAGCGAAGTACGGCGATTGGAGAAAGCTTGCAATCCATGAGCACGGATGCCCACCCGGCAATCCGGGCTCTATCCGCATCGGATGCGGCACCTTTCGCGGAGCCTCCGCCTATGCTGGCTTCGCTCGCGTAGCCGGCTTCAAGTCCGCAGGCTACGAATTTTCTCGCCCAGGGGGCGACCTTTGCGGCATCCAATGCCGCGACATGGGCCTGGGAGAAATCCTGCTCGGCCTCGGGCAATCCCGCAGCTTTCTGCGTATTCCAGAGCATCGTTAAGCTCTCCTGTATGCTCACGGCTCTTTCGGGGCGGAATTCGAATCTTCCGTCCGCAAGTTCGTAGCCCGCAATCAATCCCGAAGATGCTGCGGATTCTATACCCGCTAGCCCCCAATAATTCTCGGGAACATCCGAAAAGATTCCCGCAGCCAAACTGATATACGGCAGGGACAAAGCACAGATGCATATGCAAAGCGCAATGCTTAAAATTTTCTTCATGATGCTTTATTGCTCCGGTAAATCTCAAATGGAAAGCCGCGAAAGAACTCCGCGGCACCCATTATATCACATATTTCCATTTGTCAAGCAAGAATTTTATTTTACAAACCTTGTTACATAGCGCTGCATCATCTCCGCGAGTTCTGCTCGGGTCGCTCCCGCTTTAGGAGCGATAAGGTCATTTTCGAGCGCTTCGAGGATGCCGTTTCCGGCCACAGCCCGAAGTCCAGTCGGAGTCGTCAGATAAAACAAATGTATGTACTGTCGGTATGTCCTCTGCCGTCGCGGCTGAAAAAGGTATAGTTTAAAATGCCGCAGAAGAACTCTACGGCATTCGTTACATGGTTTAATAGTCTGCTAAAATGTCTTCCAGCAATAACTCTTAAGGAAGTCTATGATAATCGCAGAATCCGCTCCCTCATAGTAGTGTACTAGGAGCTCTTTAAACTCGGGAACCCGGGATTCGGGAATAACCAAAAATCCCTGCCCCTGCGCAATCAGATAGTGATTAGCGTAAATTACCGCTGCGCGCTTATTTCCGTCAAGGAAAATTTGTGTTTTCATCGTGTATAAACACAGACGGATTGCCTTATCGATATGTTCATCTTCCGATTGGAGGATTTCTTCCAAATTTCCCTTAATAACGGATTCTATAGGAAGCGGCGGAATATAGTCTGTGCCGCCTATAGTAACCGGCACGCCGCGGATTCTGCCTCCGTCAGCAAAAAAACCCTCATTAACAAGACGGGCAATATGGCATAGAACATAATAATCACTCTTGGCTTGTATAACATCCTTATCCAAAACAAATTCCCAGGCATGCTTTAAATTGAGTATCTTCTGAACATCTGAGGCTGTCATTCCGTAGACTTTCCCGCTCTCTATAATCTCCTCGGTCTGTGGAAAAGATGTAGCGACTCCTTCCAGAATCGCCTGATCGTAGATATTCGTTTTCATGTTAACGCGGGCGAAATCAAGATTCTGCATAACGCGAGCAGGCAGCTCAGCTTCCATATAGCCAAGTTCAGCTAATTTCTTGTCCAGCTTTCGCAACTCTCTTCTAAGCCCCCTCGCTTCACGCGTGTTGCGAAGAAGAAGTTGGTGAAGCTCTTGCGAATAAACCCCGACATAGGTGGAAGTCAATCTACTGCCTATACGCTTGCGCATATAGAGATATTTCCCACCCTTTACTTCCTTTATCTCAGGCGTGCCTTCATAAGGAATCAACGAAAGTCTTGCGTTTAAATCGGCTCTTTCGTGGAGAAGGGATTGGATTTCATTAAATGCTGACATAGGTACACCTCGACATACATTCGGTTAGGGAATATTTGCGCATGAATTATAACACTTTGTTCCCCAACCATCAAGTGCTTAAACAAGTTTTTTAATTCTGTCGCGCGCTGTATCTACTTTTCGTTTATGTGCCGAAATATTTGATTTTTCAAATACGCAGTATATAGATGGCCCGGTCTCTTCGACCGGGCCGTATAAGGAGTAGTGCTTCTATTTAGCACCAAGATATGCTTTTTTGATTCTGTCGTGCGCCAGCAGACTTGCGCCGGTGCCGCTCATGGCGACCGTACCTGTCTCCAGCACATAAGCCCTCGAAGCTATCGATAGCGCGGCCTTCGCATTCTGCTCAACGAGCAGTATCGTCGCTCCGCGGTCGTGGAATTCCTTTATAATCTCGAAGATATGCTTTACGAGTATGGGCGCAAGACCCATCGAAGGCTCGTCGAGCATAACGAGCTTGGGCGAAGCCATAAGGGCCCTGCCTATCGCGAGCATCTGCTGCTCTCCTCCCGAAAGGGTGCCGCCGTCCTGCTTGCGCCGCTCGTAGAGCCTCGGGAAGAGTTCATAGACGAGAGCCTTCGACTTTGGGGTCTCGCGAGGAGGCCTCGTAAAAGTTCCCATATCCAGATTCTCCTCGACGCTCATATGCGGAAATATGCGCCTGCCTTCCGGAACCATAACGAGCCCCATCTCCACAATCTTGTGAGGACGCACATTGTCGATCTTCTCGCCGAAGAATTCTATGGAACCCGTCCTCGAGCGCAGCAGACCCGAAATCGTGTTGAGCGTCGTGCTCTTCCCGGCCCCGTTGGCACCTATCAGGGTAACTATTTCTCCCTCTCTTACCTCGAAGGAGACACCTTTTATGGCGTGAATATTGCCGTAATATACATTTATATCGTCGACTTTAAGTATCACTGACATCTTATGCCTCCTCCTCGCTGCCCAGGTAGGCCTCTATAACCGCGGGATTGCTCTGTATCTCGGCAGGCGTCCCTCGCGCGATAACTTGTCCGAAGTTGAGCACGGTTATGTTCTCGCAGATGCCCATAACCAGCTTCATATCGTGCTCTATAAGCAGGATGGCGATGTTGAATTTCTCGCTTATCTCGGCTATGCTCGCCATCAGGTCCTCGGTCTCCCGGGGGTTCATGCCGGCCGCCGGCTCGTCCAAGAGCAGAAGCGAAGGCTCCGTCGCGAGCGCCCGAACTATCTCCAGCCTCCTCTGCGCACCGTAGGGAAGTGAATCCGCCCGCGCGGACGCCAGATCCTGCATATCGAATATCGCCAGCAGTTCCAGAGCCTTGCGCTCCAGCTCGTTCTCCTGCTTTCTGCAGCGCGGCGTGCGAAAGAGCCCGTCGAAGAGGCCGTAGCCCATGGAACGGTTCATCGCCACCTTAACATTATCGATTACGGAGAGCTTGTTAAAGAGCCGGATATTCTGAAAAGTCCTCGCTATGCCCATTTTGGAAAGCTGCACCGTCGTTTTGCCGCTGCAGTCCTCGCCGTTGAGCTCTATCCGACCCGCATTCGGCTCGTAGACCTTGGTCAGTAGGTTAAAGACCGTCGTCTTGCCCGCTCCGTTGGGGCCTATAAGCCCGGCTATCTCGCCTCTTCTTATCTCTATGTCGAAGTCGTTTACGGCGGTAAGGCCGCCGAAACTTATCATCAGGCCTTCGCATCTGAGCACGGGATTGCTCGTCGCATTACTCATCCGCCGCACCTCCCTTCGCAAGCTTTTGCAAGCTCGCCTGCTCGCGCTTTTCCCGCAGCTGCGATATAAAACGCTTCGTAGCGGCGCTGTTGCTGATGAGCATGGCAGCTATCAATATAATCGCGTAGGCGAGCATGCGGTACGAATCGAAGCCGCGCAGAGCCTCGGGTAACACCGTAAGCGCCGCGGCGGCGACTATGGAGCCTGTCATATTGCCCTGACCCCCGAGCACCACGAACACCAGAACGAGTATGGATGTGTCTATACCGAACTTATTCGCAACCAGCGAGTTATAGTTGTTTCCGAAGAGCGCCCCCGCGGCACCCGCCATCGCGGCGGATATCGTAAATGTCATTATCTTGTACTTGAAGGTCGTTATGCCGACGGATTCAGCCGCTATCTGATTGTCGCGCACGGCCATTACGGCCCTGCCCATGCGACTTGCGATGAAATTATAAATGAGCACGAGGCATACCATTATCAGCACAAAGCCCGCCGTAAAGCTGGCTATGCGCGGCACGGACCTTATCCCCATGGCACCCTCGATTATTATCTTCCCGTTTTCCTCGGAGAGATTCAGATTATTGTTGAGCATGGAAAAACGCAGGCTGCCGCCCTCGAGGCCAAGATACATATTGCCGAACACGGACTTTATTATCTCAGCGAATGCCAGCGTAACTATGGCCAGATAGTCGCCCTTAAGACTCAGGGTCGGGATGCCTATCAAAAAGCCCGCCAGCGCACCGAAAAGGGCCCCTACGAGCATTCCTACGGCGAGCCGCAGTCCTTGGGCAGCGATTACATCCTGCAATATCATCGTCGTCGCCGTCCCGCAGAAAGCTCCGACGGACATAAAGCCCGCGTGCCCTAAAGACAGCTCTCCCATAACTCCAACCGTCAGATTGAGCGAAAGCGCCATAACCACATAGACGCAGATAGGCACCAGCATCCCCGCCATGGAGGCTTTCAACATTCCTCCCATGCTCAATACCTGCACCAAGGCATATACGACGACCAGTGCCGCAAGGGTGAGGACATTCTTTTTTCTGCTCGGAGAAATCGAGCTTAATCTTTTACTCTTCATATCGCCTACACCTTCTCCCCTTGCTTCTTGCCGAGTATGCCGGCGGGTTTTACGAGCAGAACGATTATGAGCACCCCGAAGACTACCGCATCGGAGAGTTGAGTCGAAATGTACGCTTTCGCGAGATTTTCTATAACACCTAAAAGCAGTCCCCCAAGGAAAGCTCCGGGTATGGAACCTATGCCTCCGAAGACTGCCGCCGTAAACGCTTTGATTCCCGGCATTGCACCCGTGGTGGGCGTCAGCGTCGGGTATGCCGAGCAGAGCAGCACGCCCGCAATCGCCGCCAGCGCCGAGCCGATAGCAAAGGTGAGGGAGATCGTCTTGTTGACATTGATCCCCATCAAACGCGCAGCCGCCTTATCCTGCGAAAGAGCTCTCATAGCCTTGCCCATGCGGGTCTTCTCTATAAAAGTGGTAAGAACTATCATTATAACTATGCAAGCCGCTATGGTGGCCAGAGTCACATTGGAAATAGTGAGCCCCAGGATGTTCACCGAGCCGCTCGGAATTACGGATTTAAAGACCATCGGGTTGGAGCTCCAGAGGAGCTGAGCCATGTTCTGCAGAAAATAGCTGACCCCTATTGCGGTAATCAGCACGGAGAGCGACGAAGCGTCGCGCAGGGGCTTGTATGCTACCCATTCAATTGTAACACCTAAAACGGTGCACACGATCACCGCTGCGAGCACCCCCACTAAAGGAGGAAGGTCGTGTCTCGTAAGTGCAAAAAAGCAAATGTACGAGCCGACCATTATTACATCTCCGTGTGCGAAGTTGAGCATCTTTGCGATTCCGTACACCATGGTGTAGCCCAGCGCAATGATGGCATAAATGCTACCCAAGCTCAGACCGCTCACAAGATAGTTAATAAAACTCATCGAAATAACCTTTCCGTTGACCCGCCCCGGAAGATTCTTGCATCCTCCGGAGCGGGGTTCACACATTACACTTTTCCCTCAGTCGGGATTTCTTTTGAAAGTATTAGAGACCCTGATACTTTCCGTCCTTGATGACGACCGCGTTCGGCTTCTTGGAGACGGTGCCGTCCGTAGCCCACTTCATTTCCTTGCCGGTGAGTCCGTCGAAGCTCATGCTTGTGAACTGCTTGACGAGCGCATCGCAGATCTCTTCCATCTTCATGTCGGGATTGAGCTTGGCCGCCGTCGCCGCCTTGTGCAGCGCGTAGATGCAGTCGTAGGCATCCGCCGCGAACTGGTTGGGTGTGCCGCCGGTCTTAGCCTCGTACTTCTTTACGAAGTTCTGATTGAGCTCCGAAGTATCGTCGGCATAGTACGGGGTGAGCACCACCACGCCCTCTGCAAGAGAGGTGTCGAAACCTTTGAGGGTGAGGATGCCGTCCATGCCGTCGACGCCGAACCATGTGGGCGCGTAGCCTGCGGCCTTGGCCTGGCTAAATATGAGGGATGCGGGTGTATAGTACATCGGCAGGAACACCAGTTCCGCGCCCGCTTCCTTGCACTTTGCAATCTGTACGCTGAAGTCGGTGGAAGTGGCATCCGTAAAGGTCTGATCCGCCACAACCTCGAGCCCGAGCGCCTTAGACTCGCTTACGAACTTATCCCTTATAACCGTCGAATAGGAGTCGTCGTTCTTCCAGATTACGGCCATCTTCTTGCCGGGGAAATTATGCTTGATAAACTGCGCCGCGCTCGAACCCTGATTGGGGTCGGTAAAGCACATCTGGAATACATTGTCCTTGCCCTCTACAACATTGGGGGAAGATGCGGACGGGGTAAGATAGAAGCACCTGTCCTTAAAGGCGTTGGCCGCCGTAACTTCCGCGGGGGAAGAGGTAACCGAGCCCATCATAAAGTCCATGCCCCAGTCCTTGAGGGCGTTGTAGGCGTTGTCCGCCTTCTCGGTATCGTGGGTGTCGTCTTCCATGCGGAATTCGAACTGCACGCCGCCGAGGGCGTTGACTTCTTCAACAGCGATCTGCGCGCCGTACTTTACCGCCATGCCGTATATCGCGGCCTCGCCGGTGAGAGGTCCGGTGGCCCCGACCTTAAATACCGCGTCGCTCTTCTTTCCGCTGTCTCCGCCGCAGGCTGCCAGCGAAAAGACCATGACAGCTACGAGCATAAATACCAATAGTTTCTTCATTTTTACACACTCCTTATAATCTGTTGCTTAATTTTTTTATAAAAAACGGTCTTGCCCTTCTTAGAGCAAGACCGATTATTATCCTTAAAGTTATTTGGCTTTGCTCTAGCTCTGTTTAGTCTTTTGTACAATAATAACGCCGACAATAATGCCGACAAGAGCAAGAGCGACAAGGCGCAGCGCAGCAGCAAAATCAACGGCACATTCCGCCTCGGGTTTCGCTATTAATTTTGCTGCTTTGCACATTTTCATGTCTGCACCTTGCGTGTGTTGTGTGGTGTGTTGGTGTGTGATATTTCTCTATGTTGGAGTCATTCTAAAGCCCCCATTCCTGCTTGTCAAGGGCTTTTTTCGCAGTATTTTGGTTTTAGCTAGGCTTGTTTTAAGTTATTTTTTGTGTTTAAAGCACAAAAAAAGCGGGCTTTTCGCGCTTTAGTCAGCTAAAGTGGCTCGCTTATTTGTGCATGAAAACAATTTAAGGCTGTTTTGAAATTTTACAAGAATTTTTCAATTAGAACCCGAGGGAGGCTCATTTTGTTCCACTACATTGCCGTCTTTGTCGAATTCTATATCGATAACGGTCCCGCCCTTAGGCAGGAAATCCCTGTTGACCGTGGGCTTTTCGAGGCTGCGAAATTCCTTGGGAAAAGCTATGTCCGCGCTCGTGCCCGAGCCTATGGCATAGATCTCCGCCATCACATCGTTTATGCCCTCCTGCGAAGGCTGCCAAAACGAGAGCCCCTTAATCGAAGTATCATTTCCGGGCAATATGTAGGAATTGATGCGCTCGCTGCTTAGGCCGCCGGCCCTCGTCGCCACCTTTATCGCAACATCGTAGGTTACATCCGATTCTATATTTTCCAAGGCCACCTTGGAGACATCGAGGATATTGCCCATCCTAAGACACTCCCTGATCACCTTCTTTACGAACTCCTGGTGAACCTGAATGCGCCCTATGTCCGCATTGGAATATCCGCTGCGAAAGCGAAGATACTCCTCCACATTGCTGCTATCGATAATCTGACGGCCTTTCTTGATATGTATATGCAGTGGGGGCTTGGCGGTGGGGTCGTCGTAGTCCATGTCGGAGGGGATATCGACTTCAATGCCCCCTATAACATCCATAACCTTGCGGATATCCTCGTATTCCACCACACCGTAATAGTGCATGGGCATGCCGTACAATATCGAAGACACGGCCTCCGCGAGCTTTACCGCGCCCTCGCTGCGGTAGATGGCATTTATCTTAAAGTTGGCATAGTTGCTTTCTTTGCCCGGACGATAAAAGTAGGTGTCGCGCGGGACCGAAATAATGTTGACGAACTGGTTCTGCATGTCGTAGCTGAAGACCATAATAACATCCGTCATGCCGTCATTTACGCCGAGCAAAAGCACATTAACCCTGTCCTTGTCCTTAAAGACATCGTAGAAGGGACTGTCCTCGTCCACACTTATGGGCTGCATGTCCTCGGAGAGCTTATGCTCCGACTCGAATATCTGAATCCCCCCGCCTATGGTATTATCCTTGCCTCCGCGAAGGGCGGTAAAAATCGCCGTAGCCGCCACGAGGACGGCCAGCGCAACTATTAAAACTTTTGAGTTAAATTTAATCATATTAACTGCCTAGTACTCCCTTGAATATCTAAATCCGGCCCTTCCGTCCGAATCTTCTCTCTAATCCACAAAGACCTGCTATACCGTTTTGACCACGCAAACGCGGTCAAAGTTCCATGCAAAGCCGAAATCTCCGTAAAAATCAACCCTGATAGGTCGGAACCACATTCCTTATCCACGCGCGCACCTCGATCTCGTCCATATCCTCGATATCTTCGAGGCAGGCTTCGAGCCCCTTCCTTGTAATGCACTCAAAGCCCTCTCCCGTCGCTATCGGGCGGGCGACATATATCATGTGGTGCTCCGTCTCTTTTACCCCCTTCTCAGCCAGCAAAAGCTCCTCGTAGAGCTTCTCGCCGGGCCTAAGGCCGGTTATCTTTATCTCTATATCCTTATGGGGCTCCAGCCCCGACAGCTGGATAATATTCTCCGCAAGGTCCATTATCTTTACCGGCTCGCCCATATCGAGCACGAATATCTCTCCGCCCTTGGCGAGCGCACCCGCCTGCATAACAAGCTGAACCGCCTCGGGTATAAGCATAAAGTAGCGCACTATATCCCTGTGCGTGACCGTAACCGGGCCGCCCTCGCTTATCTGCCTTCTAAAGATGGAGATAACCGAGCCGTTGCTCCCGAGCACATTGCCGAAGCGCACAGCGCAAAACTCCGTACCGTCTCCGGCATCCTCCACATTCCGCGCCTTATGCTGCATAAGCATCTCGCAGATTCGCTTGCTCGCGCCCATCACATTAGTCGGATTTACAGCCTTGTCCGTGGATATAAGCACGAACTTTTCCGCCAGATACTCCTGCGCCAAATCCATACAAATCTGCGTGCCCAGGCAATTGTTGTAGAGAGCTTCCTTAGGTGAATCCTCCATCAGGGGCACATGCTTGTGAGCCGCCGCGTGAAAGACCACATGCGGCTTGTATTTTACGAATACCTCCTCCATGCGCGCGCGATCGCGCACCGAAGCGATTATAATATCCATGCTTATATCCGGAAAACTCCTGTTCATCTCGCGTCCGAGCTCGAATACCGAGTTTTCGTATATGTCGACGGCAACAATTCTGCGCGGGCCGAACTTCGCAACCTGGCGGCAGAGCTCGCTTCCGATTGAACCCCCCGCCCCCGTAACCATCACCACGCGGTTGGAAATATACCCGGAGACAGCCTCCAGATCCAGTTCCACGGGTTCCCTGCCCAAGAGGTCCTCTATCTCGACATCTCGCAGGTACTTGACCGAAACCTTCTCGCTTATAAGGTCTATAAGGGAGGGCATCACCTTTACATGACACTTCGTCTCCCGGCAGATACTCAATATATCCGCGATGGTCTTCCTCGGCGCGGAAGGTATAGCCACGATAATTTCGTCTATCGAGTACTTTCTGACCACATCGGGAATCGTATAGCGGTCGCCCAATATCTTAACACCGCAGATGGATTTGTTGTGCTTGGAGACATCGTCGTCTATTATCCCGACTATGCGGCGCCTGTCGTCGGGTTGATGGCGAATCTCATTGATTATGGTGGCTCCCGCATCGCCTCCTCCCACAAGCAGTACCCGAGAAGATTTTTCGCTGCCGAGCATGCGCCTCTTAACGCCGGGTATCGTAAAATAGCCCGGATAGCGATAGGCCCGGATATAGCGGTATGCAAAGCGCGTTCCCCCTATAAATACCGCATCCAGCAGATAGGCAATAATATAGGTGCTGCGAGGTAGGCCCTGGTTAGTGAGCATCATGTATACCATGAAGACAATATTCGCAAAAACGCTCGCAAAAGAAATCTTTATAAGCTCCTCGGAACCTGTGTACTTCCAAAGGCTCGTATAAAGCCCATGAATCGAAAAGACCAGCAGCTTTATGAGGATAAGCGGAAGCACATTGGATATCAATACTTCCAGAGAAGAAGCAAACTGGCTGCTATCCAGATTGAACTCGAAGCGCAGCAATATCGCCAATACAAAGGAGACGCACACCAGCAAGGCGTCCATCAGGAGCAGTAATACAATTTTCAGCTTGGATTTCATTGTCCGAACAAGTCCTTTATTAAGCTGAGCTCCGAAAACCTGGCAATCTTAAGCATCACAAGATAAAGCACGACCGCCAGCGCCAGCGCCGCGAGCATCGACGGCATCTGTGAGCATATAATTTTATCATTTAAAAGCCTAAAGCACAAATAGGATAACCCGACCGATATCGCCGAAAAAAGAAATACCTGCAGGAGCTTCTTCTTCGAACTCAGCAGCTCTATATCCGGGTGCTTGCGTCTGAATCTGTACCATAGCAGGGCGGCGTTAAGCGCCTGAGCTATCGAGGTAGCCAAAGCAAGTCCGCTGTGCTCCATATAGCGCACAAGTATAAGGTTCAGCACCACATTTGCCGCGACCGCGGCTACCGAGCAGCCGACGGCCGTCTTCGTGTCGTGCATCGAATAGAAGACCTTGGTAATCAGCTGGTTGAAGGTTATAAAGCTCAGGCCTATGGCGTAGTAGAAAAATGCGGAGGATGTTAGATCCGTCGCCGCGGCGTCGAAGGCGCCGTGCTCGTATATCAGCTGAATTACAGGCTTTGCATAGAGCATCGCCCCCATGGAAAAGGGTATGGAGATTAGCGCGAGTATATTGATCCCCCGCTCCGTAAGCTCCCCCACGCGCTCCAGTTCGCCCGCCGCAAAAGCCTTGTTGAGCTTGGGATAAACTATAACTACCAGTATGCTGACCGTAAGCATAACTATGGAATTTATAATCGTATTGCCGTAGTTGAGCGCCGATACGCTGCCGCTGCGCAGATCCGAAGCCAGCATCCTGTCCACGAAGGTGTTTATCTGATTTACGCTACCCCCTATAAATATGGGAAGGGCCAGAGTAACAGTTTCCCGCACCGCGGAACCGAACTTAAAGTCCGCGCTGTAGCTGTATCCGTTGCGGCCCGCAGTCCAAAGACAGCCCAGGCCCCTCGCCGCCCAGCCTACAAGAACGCCGAGAATCAGCAGATGATAATCCGTCTTCGCCGCTATAACCACAAAAACGATAACGGATATATTCTGCAGATATCCGAAGGCGATCTGCGGAAAGAAAATTTCCCTGTACTGCAAAAAGGCCTCGAATATGCAGACGAGTACATTGAAGATTGCCGCAGCAAAGGCGAGCCTAAGATACCATGCGGTTAGCGCGGCGGCCTGCTCGCCGTAGCCGGGCGCGAAAATCGAAACCAGAGGCCTTGCAAAGAGCGCACCGAGGGCGGCCGCGACGGTGCTGATTATGAGCATCGCATTCAGGAGCCTGCTCGTAAAGAGATTCCCCTCGCGCAGCCCTTCGCCTTCAGTAATGCTCGAAAATATGGGCATATAGGAGATTGCAGCAGCCGAAACCAGCCCGGCAAGCAGTATATTCGGTATGGACTGCGCCATAACATAGGCGTCCGTAACCGTCCCCGCTCCGAAGTAATTGGCAAGGACAAGTTCGCGCACAAAGGCCAAAAGCTTCGTGCCCAAGGTGAGTATCGCTATGCCCGCGGCGACCTGTGCAGTTGTCAGTTGAAATTTTTTTGTGCGCATAGAGCTAGGCCCAATTCTCCCTGTTATTTATGGCCATCCCGGTGCCGAGTAAGATCCCCCATAAAATAATCCCTCCAAACAGTCTAAATTATACTTCAGCGCATCCCTTGCGTCAAACTTTGGATAGTAACAAAAAACAGGAACCGGCGAATGCCGGTTCCTG
>CAYFMW010000020.1:0-32329 GCA_964344335.1 uncultured Oscillospiraceae bacterium
GGAATGCGGTCAGGTGTTCACCTGCATCGTAAATACCTACAAGGGCGGAGGCTCGTTCGAAAAAGGAACTTAAGCTTCGTTTGAAGGGGAGCTAAGCGCTCTTTACTTATTCCGAGTCAAATGGTATTATTCGAGGGTGGTTTGTGGTGTTGTAAAGCTGCCCGGATGCAAAGACATAGCGGGCGCAAGGGTGGATTCATATATAAAAGATGAGTGATATTTATAAAAATGTCAAGAAAAAACCTCTCGAGGTGAAGAAGGAAAGAAAGGTGCTCATGCTCGCGCTCGGCACCTTCCTCGTGTTGATTTTAATCGCACTCTTCGTGATGCAGCCGCTCATTCGTCATGCGAAGCATATCAAGTTCGTGTCCGCACTGTCGGCTTCGACGGAGTTTTCGGGGCGCAGGGGCACCGCAAGCTGCACGATAAACGCTGTGACTTTCCCCCTGGATAGTGAAACCCTCTACGAGGTATATTCAAAGATGATAATTACCGAAGCTGTCGAACCCTGCAAGAAACCCGAGGAGAACCCCGGAGAGGGAATCCTCATCGACTACGGAGACATGAGCAGCCTGCGAATATATCCCTGGACCTTCGCCGACGGGCGGAACGGAATTTATGTCGAGTACAGAAACCTCGAGCTCGAACATATCTTCAAATCCGATTGGCAGAAGTACAAAAGCCTGGAACATTATTTTCTTCAGAAAAAGAATTAGTCGAGGAATAAATGCAAAATAAGGACTCGGAAAGAGGATTGGACATAGATAGAAATTCAAATGCGGCAGGGGCTTCGGAAACTGGCAATCCCAATCCGCTGTGGACAAAGGATTTTACGATTATAACCGTCGGAAGCGTCATATCGATAGCCGGCAGCGTGCTGTCGGGTTTTGCGATGTCGCTCTTCGTGCTCGACTATACCGGCAAGACCTTTTACTTCGCTCTTTTCGGCATACTTTACTTTCTTCCGAGCGTGGCCGCGCCCATACTCGCCGGCCCCTTCCTCGATAGATTTTCCCGCAAGAAGACCATATACATGCTCGATTTTATAACCTCAGGTCTATATGTAGTCTTTACCCTCGCAATGCAATTCGGCAAAATAAGTCTGCCCATCGTAGCCATAGGCACATTCCTCATAGGCACGATAAACAGCGTCTATCAGGTGGCCTACCAGAGCTTCTACCCGCTGCTGATTACCAAGGGCAACTATTCCAAGGCCTACAGCATCGCCAGCAGCCTGGAGACCCTCGCCATGATGGTCACACCGATATCCGCCTTCGTCTACAACAAGGTCGGCTTGGTTCCGCTGCTTGCATTCAACGCGGTAACATACTTTATCGCGGCGCTGATGGAGACTCAGATAACTCAGAGCGAGGACTATATCGAAAAGCGCAAGGAGGAGGATTCTCTCGAGGGTGAAACCCTCCGCGGCCTTAAGCGCTTTGCAAACGACTTTAAGGAAGGCATGAGCTACCTGATTTCCGAAAAAGGCCTGTTCTTTGTCGCGATATATTTTACATTCTCCGCCATGGACAGCGGTGTGATTCAGACTTTGTCCCTACCCTACTTCAAGATGAATTTTGAAAACGGAGAATACATCTACATGGTGGTCGGTGCGGGTTCGGCTGTCGCGCGAGTCGTAGGCGGGATGGTTCATTATCGCTTGAGGCTGCCTCAGGAGAGAAAATTCGACATCGCCCTCTTCGTGTACATAATGCTGGGAATAATAGGGGCAGTTTTTTTATATACGCCGCTGCCCGCGATGTTCGTGTTGTTCTCGCTGACCGGGCTGCTGGGCGTAACATCGTATAATATAAGGATTGCTGCGACTCAGAGGTATGTGCCGGACGAAAAGAAAGGCAGGTTTAACGGGACTTTCAATACGCTCAATGTTATAGGAATGCTGATCGGACAGGCCGGCGCGGGGCTCATATCCTTAGTGATGGATTCTCGGACGATAATAGCAATCTCGGCTTTGGTCGGTCTGGCCGCAGCGGTGGTGTTCATCGGCGGCAATCGGAAGCATATCGCGCCTATCTACAATACGGAGGATTAGAAAAAGCCGCAGGACGCGGCTTTTAAATTTGAATTTAATAAAATTTTGTGCGCTCTGGCGATGCTCTGCGCCTGGAATCTCTTTATTCCATAAGCTCAAAGCGATAAATCTCGCTCGTCCCGTCCAGCAGCGGCATGGGGTCTATGGCCTTGTCCTCTATTCGCATCTCGAAGTGCAGATGCGCGCCGGTCGAATAGCCGGTGGAGCCTACCAGGCCGATAATCTCTCCCTTCTCGACCATATCGCCCTCCGCGCATTGCAGCTCGCTAAGGTGGAAATAATAGCTCTTGAGCCCGCTGCCGTGCTCGATTATGACGCTCTTGCCGGTAATTATGACATCTCCCGAATAGATAACCTTGCCGGCATTCGTGGCCGCTATGGGCGTGCCCGAGGGCACTCCTATATCTATGCCCTTGTGGCGGCTCGGATTGGGATTGTCGTTGGTATAGCGAAATAGCCCGAACTCGGTGGTTATGCGGCTTCCGTCCACGGGCCATATGAATCGCCCGCTCCAATACTTCGTCTCGTCTTGAAGAGGCCACTTATCCCTTATCTTATCGATCCAGTCCTTGGTGGCTCCGGGGACATTCATGGTGCTGTCGACGGTGGATTGCGAAATTATCATGTGCTGCTCGCTGAACTTCGTCGAGGTGACGATGACGCGGCAGGTCTCCCTCAGATCTCCGGCGCTGACATTTATCTCGTAGACATCGGGGGCCTGGGTGTAGTCCACAGGCACCATGGCCATGTAAGTTTTATCGCCCGTCTTAAGGAAAAGCGGATTTGCGAGGGCGGTTTCGATCTCGGGAGGCTCGGTCTCGAAGCCCTGCTCGACAAAGACGCTTATGACATCGCCCTGCCTGGCCCTGTCGGAGCTGAATTCGATGACGGGTTTAAGGTCCAGAGTAAATTCGAAGGTATAGGAAAACTCCGCAGCATCGCTGTCCTCGGTCTTCGGATAGCGCAGGTCGATCTTCAGCACATAGTCGCCGTTATGGGTAAATTCGTAGGCCTCGTAGGCCGCCAAATCGCCTTCCGCCGCGGGGACCATAACGCCGGGATTCGGGCCAAGCAGCATAAATTTGAACTCTCCTCCCGAGGGGGCGCTCAGCTCGGGTTTGCGTACATCGAGGCTTCCGAGTTTTTTAGAGGGTTCGGATTGCAGGGGGGTGTCACGCGTGATTTGCCCGAAGAAGAGCTCCGTATGCCAGCAGCCTTCCTGCGGTTTGCTCGACACTCCCTCGAGCCTTACTTCGGGCAGCGCAAATGTCTTCGTAGGGGTCTTGTAATAGATGAGTACAAGGGCCCCTGCGATGAGCAGAATCAGTAATGCGATTATCCCGAAAATTTTAAGCTTTTTCATGTGTTTGCTATATTGCTATCGCAGTAGCGCCGTCTATTTGCAAGCTCTTACGAATGCTCTGTAGACTGCCTGCTGCTCGTCGAGCTGGGGAAGGAATTCGGGATGCCACTGCACTCCGACTATGAACCTGTCGCCGGGCTTTTCGATGGCTTCGATCATGTCGTAGGGCAGACCCTTTTCCTTATCCTTAGTGCGGCCCGTGCAGATGAGCCCGGGCGCGAGATCCTTTACATTCTGGTGATGGTAGGAGTTCGTCAGCAGCCTGTCCGCTCCGTAAATCTCCGCGATAAGAGAGCCTTCGTCGAAATATATCGTGTGAGCCACTTCCCGCAGATTTGCGTTCGGAGAGGTGCTGTGCCAAAAGCCCAGCCTTCTGTTGTCCTGCTCGAGGGTGCCCCCGAAGTGGACATTTATCATCTGCATGCCGCGGCAGATTCCGAGCACCGGCATATCGGTGTTGTTGAATACATAATCCATCAGGGCCATTTCCTGAGTATCTCTTACGAAGTTTATGGGGCCGGATTCCTTTATGAGATCCTCGCCGTAGGTCCAGGGACCCACATCGTCGCCGCCGGTCAAGAGAAGGCCGTCCAAGAGGGAAACGAATCTCTTGATATGCTCCGGGTCTTCGTAGAAAGGCATAAGCAGCGGTATCCCTCCGGCTCTTTCAATCGCCAGAGTGTAGTCGTTCGCAGCCGTGGTCCATTCCTGCCTCGAAAAGCCTACCGGATCGAATTCGGTACCGTTCCCCGATTTGAAGTGATTGCAAGTAACACCGATAATTGGTTTCATAAATGGTCTCCATTCCGCCGCCAACACACGCGGCATAAACAGTTCTGAAGGGCATTGAGCTTATACTCGCAAAATCTCCGGGCATATGATGATGCGGGAGATTCGCAGGGCTCGATGCGGCTGTTTTACACATTCCAATATAACATAACGAGGTGGCTTTTGCATCCCGGATTTTGGGGGTGGCGGCGAGGCTGCGCGCTTAGTGCAGGACAATGAGGAAGACAAGAAGGTGGAGGAAGTGGTGGTGGAGAGGAGTGTGTTTTTTGTTAAATATTTAACAACAACTTTAAGAGTTTTATACGAAACGATTTTCAGGGAATGCCCTGTCGAAGGCGCAGACGGCCTTGTAATCGCAGTAGTCGCAGGCACCGCTGCCCTTTCGGGGAGCGATCTCTATCTCGCCGGATATGAGCCTCTCGCAGCTCTCCTCCAAGGCAAGCCGGAACTTGGCGCGAAACTCCTCGAATTCCTCCGCGTCCACGCCGCTTCCCGCAGCATTGTCGTTTGTTTTATTTAGTTTATAGTTTATTATCTCCGATGTTTCGCCCCGGACCCTCTTCGAATCTATGCTGTCCAGCACCGCCTCCTCCTTGATGAACAAGCCGTCCATCCTGTAGGCCTCGCGTATCTTCGACCAAAGCTCCTCGCTTATATCCTCCGCGACGAACTGATTCAATCCGGAACGCAGCTGCGGGTCCGATATATTGTAATAGAACACGCCGGCAGGTTCCGCGTTGCCCTTTGCGAGCGCGGCCTCCAGGTAGATGCCGAGCTGCAGCTGAAGCCCCGCCTCAGCGGATTTTCTGTCGAATTTCCTGGAGCCCGACTTGTAGTCGATAACCTTGAGTTTCGGCCCTTCGCTGCTGTCCAAAAGATCCACGCGGTCGATCTTACCTTCGATATAGACTTCGCCTGCAGCCGTTGAAATTTTAAGGGGAGGAAAGTCCTGACCCCGCCCGAACTGCGCCTCGAAGGCCATCTTCGCGATCGAGCCGCTGCGGACATGATTGACCATCTGCAGAGCGAATTTGAGGCAGACTTCCTTTATTCTATTTGTCCGATAGCTCTGCTCGGGGGTGGATGTGAATACTTCCGCGCCCTCCCGGCTTTGAATTTCTTCGATTATTTCGGCAATCTTTTCCTCGAGCTGCTCCTGAGTGACGCTCATCCATCTGCTGCGATCGTCGGTGATCGCAAAGCCGCCCGTTTGAGCGGGCTCGCTGAGCCATTCGGATAGCAGGAGCAGGCATTCGTGGTGCAGGGTGCCCCTCTCGAGGGGCGAAATTTCAAAGTCTCGCAGTTCCTTGGGACGCAGGCCGTAGTTGACGAAGTGCTTGAAGGGGCACTGTGCGAAATTTTCCAACCTCGAAGGCGAAAGGACAAAATCCCCGCTCGAACGGGCGTAGAGGTACTGCAGATCCTCGCTTCTCAAGGAATCTTCCTGGTTTCTAAAGAGAAGCCCGGCTTTCAGCAGATCTTTATCCTCCAGCCGGTTGTAAACTTCTTGCCAGATCGGGTCCGGGAGTCTTCCGGCGCCGGCGGCGGCGCGCAGCTGCGCGCCGAGGCGGCCAGAGGCCGCCGCGCTGCCCTGGACGAAGGGCAGCGCGCCGCCGTCGCTGTCGATATCAAGATTTTCAGACAGTTGAGGATATATGGATTTAATTTGCTCCACAAGAAGCGAAGGCTTCATCTCGCCCCCCTCCTCGTCCGCAATGCAATACCCGAGCCACAGATACTCGCAGGGGGCGGTAAAGGCCTTATAGACATTCAGCCTGTTTTCCTGCCTTAGAACTTCGTCAGTCTTTGCAATCTTAAAACCCTTCTTATCCAGCTCGTTCAATTCTCTCGCGGTAAGTATGCCGCCGGAATCCGCATCCTTGGGAATGAGTCCGTCGTTTACACCCGCTACGAACAGCACCCTTATATTCGAAGTTAAAGATCTTCCCAAAGTTCCCAGCTGGACTTTGCCTTCGGCCTGAGGGAGCAATCCTATCTTTATATCCGCAAGGCTCTGAATAAGGAGTTCCGCATAATCGGAGCTGCTCATTTCCTCGTCGCCCAAAAGCTCCACGCACTGTTCGAGCAAAGAGACAAGAGCATCCCAGAGCTGACGCTGTTCTTCGGCTGCGTCCAGCATCAACAGCTCCGCAAGTTCAAGTGCCGTCGCTTCCAATTTATCGGGCATCTTAAGCTCTTCCGCCATAAAGCGGTAGAAGATTGTGCTCTTATCCTTAACGGTTTTTGCCTTATTCATGTCGGCGATGAAGGGTTTTATGAGTTCGGCAAATTCGCTCCTCATGGCCTCGAGCTTTTCCATGCCCTCCTCGCCGTATTCGGACTTTCCGTATTTGAAAGGCCTAAGATACATAGGACCGAATATCTTGTATTGCTTGCTGTAATTCTCCAGAAACTCCAAATCCGAGGGGTTTTCTATGGATTTGAGCTCTATTATTCCGGGTTTTAAGCAGCGGAGCATATCGGGCGCGCCCCGCCCGCCCGCCGCAGCCTCGAGCAGGGCGGCCGCCGTCTCCACGCCCGGGGCGTGCGAGACGGCCCGCTTTTCGTCCACGAAAAGCGGCGCGCCGAAATCCCCGCAGACCCTCTCAATGGCAGCCCCCATGCCCTCCATATCCTCCGTGAGGATCGCAATCTCGTCGTACTTATACCCTTCGTCCCTTACGAGAGTCAGAATTTTAGCCGCTATGGTCTGAGCCTGAGTCAGAGCATTCGAACATCTTACAAGCTCTATGGAGTCGGGCACGGCACTATATATTTCAGCGGGGGTTGCAAAGAGATTGCGCTCAAGATGCGCCATATCCTCCGGCATCTTTCGCGCAAAGGCTCCTTCGGAGGCATAGACTTCCGCGTTCTCTGTCCTCGCTAAAAGCCTTCGGACGGACTCCGCGGGCGCCTCAAACACCCATTCATCCGAATCTCCTTTGCGCCCCATCGTTATCGCCAGATTCAAGGCCGGACTGCAGCGCGCAAGCTCCGCTATAAAATCCGCCTGCCTGGGCGTAAAGGAATAGAATCCGTAATACCAGAATATGCTCTCCGCCACGAACTTGGATTCCGGGACCTTTGAAGTCACGAAGCTCAGCTCATCCTCCGCGTCCGTAAACTTACCGGCCATAACGGCTTCGTAAGCCTCGTAGAACTGCCGCATATCCGAAAGCTTGGCGGCAAGCAGCCCGCCTTCCCTCGCAAGCCCCATAAGCTTTTCAAAATCCGGCCCTTCGGGATTGTTCTGCTTAATCTGGACTATAAAGTCCCCGGCCATCTTCAAAAACTCGGCATCGCCTGCGACCTTGGAAAAAGCCTTTAAGCCTCCCTTCTTTTCCGCCGCGATTTTGCGAAGCAGCATCGTCCTCCCGAGATTGTTCACCGGCGTCGTCCCCGGTCCCCCGCACTCCTTTATAATCTCGCTCTGAAGGCGATTGCCGGACATAACATGGAAGTCAAAAAAGACCTCCGCATCGAAATAGCGAAAGGCCTCCTCCTCCGCCTCCAGAGTAAACTGGGCGGGCACGACGAGCACCACCCTCTTTGCGGGCGGGTCACTGCGTCTTATTCTCTTCAAATCCCGGCCCACTCCCTCGAGCACCAGCTCCATCATGGAAGTGTCCGCGCGGGCCGTAAAAATTTTTAGCATTTTAAACCAGCTGCTGCTCGTTGATTATCAGCTTAAACTGAAGGCCCAACTTTTCCGCCGCCTTGCGGCAGAGTATCATGCGGTTAAGGAAAATCTCGAAATACTCCATCACCGAGCCATAGCGCGTGTCGACGCTCAGCTTCAGCTTTATGATGGTCTTCGCCGAATTAATCTTCAGCTCCGTCTTGGTCACCGAATAATTAACCCGGTCGTGAATATCGAAGTTGCTCTCATCCACATTGCGCACCCTGTTTCTGCGCACATCGCTCTTGTCCGCCAGGATGAGCGCCGCCGCAACCGGCCCCACGGGAACCCCCGTACCCTCGTCATGATTACCTATCGCCGATACTATCAGCGCGATATCATCCGGGGCAAAGCCGTAGTGGTCCAGCAATCTGAAGGCCATAAGCGCTCCGCTGAGGCTGTGATCCACCCTGTTGACGACATTCCCGATGTCGTGAAGGTATCCTGCAATCTTTCCCAGCTCGATGGAATGTGCATCGTAGCCGAGGGTCTTAAGTATATACCCCGCCCTCTCCGCCACGAGCGTGCAGTGCGGAAAGCTGTGTTCCGTATAACCCAGAGCCGCAAGCGACTTGTCCGCGCCCCTGATATATGAGTTTATTATTTCACTCTTCTTAATTTCTTCAAATGTCATATTATTTCTCCATGCGAAGAGCGACTTCGAGCGCGAGAATCATCATATCATTGAAAGTGCTCTGTCGCTCCTCGGGCGTCGTCTCCTCCCCCGTCAGTATATGGTCCGAAATCGTGCAGATTACAAGCGCCCTCTTGCCCGCGCGGGCAGCGTTCATGTACAGCGCCGCAGCCTCCATCTCCACCGCGAGCGCTCCGAGCTTTACGAAGGCATCGTTTGCACTCGGGTCATCGTTGTAGAAGATGTCCGAGGAAATAAGATTGCCGACCTCGTAGCGCAGCTCCTTCTCCTCGCAGAGCTCCGCCGCAGTGCGAAGAAGCTTAAAGTCCGCAATCGGCGCAAAGTGACCCCGCACCCCAAAGTTCGCCTGATAGTTGGAATTCGTGCATGCACCCTGCCCGAGCACGATGTCGCGCAGCTTGAGCCTCCTGCTGAGCGCGCCCGCCGAGCCCACCCTTATTATGTTCTCCACATCGTAAAAATTGAACAGCTCGTAGCTGTAAATCCCCATGGTCGGCATCCCCATGCCGCTGGCCATTACGCTCACCGCCGTGCCTTCATAATTTCCCGTATACCCGTAAATCCCCCGCACATTGTTAACGAGCTTCGGATTTTCGAGATAAGTCTCCGCGATGTACTTCGCCCTCAGCGGATCTCCCGGCATCAGGACCGTGCGTCCGAAATCGCCCTTACTTGCGCTGTTATGTGGTGTCGACATCTTAATCTCCTCTACTTTCTTAAATATTTTCTCGCAAAACTCCAGCCTAAAGACCGAAGCCCCGCGCATTCCTATAAACTTTTATATTATTATAACAGTACCCGCCCGCATTTGGGTACAAAATCAGATGTTCCCTCTAAATCAGAACAACTTTTTGCCCGCACTCCGGTGCATGCGCATGCAGAGCATTCCGGGTGGCTTCACGCCCTAAGAACCGGACAAGTACCTCTTTAGCAGGAAGGCGCAAAAATACGGGAAAGCATATATATCCTCGCTATAGCCGATATTGCCGCCGGCAAACTTAATCCCGTAATGAATGTCTGAATAACTCTTCCCGCGAATCAAAGTTCTCATAGATTTTGAAGTTCCCCTCGTCGCCTTCACTTCAATCGGTATAAGCGACTTCGCTGTTCTGACGAAGAAATCCTGCTCCAGAGAGGAGTCGCTGCGTTTGTAGTAGTAAAGATTGTATCCACTCTTGGCCAGAGCCTCCGCAACAATATTTTCGTAAAGCGCCCCCTTGTAAACACCCAGATTTCTGTTGGCCCGCATGTCCTCTTGAGCCTCCTCGTCGAGCATTGCTACGAGCATTCCGCTGTCAGCGAAGTAGATTTTGTATTTTGAATCGTCATAATTACCCCTAAGTGGCAACTCGGGAAAGTTCAGGCAATAACAAAGATTTACAATCCCGGCCTCGTCCAACCATTCTATGCACCCGCGATAGTCGCGAAAACGCGCGCCGGGAGCGACTTTTGAGATTTGAAATTTCTTGTTGTCCTTTGCCAGCTGCGCGGGGATATGATTGAAAACATTCAATATTCTCGCCTGATCCAGCCCCTCGGCATACTTTCTGATATCCTCTTTATAGTCAATAATAAGCTGCCTTTGAAGTTCAAGCGAGCCCTCAAAAGAACCCTTTTCTATAAACTCGCGTACGACCGCAGGCATCCCGCCCAAGATGCAGTAGTCCAGAAAAAGCTCGCCGTAGACTGACATCTCAACTTCGTTAAACGGCACAAGGTCCTTCATATGTTCGAGCATATCAGAGGCGGCATCGTACCCCCTTGCCCAAAGAAACTCTTCGAAATCCATCGAATACATCTCGTAATCCGATTTGTAACCGACACTGTTGCTTTCTATCTTCCTATAATTGATTCCAAGCATGGAGCCGCTGCAGATAACATCAAATCTTCCGTCGATCTTAAAAAACTTGAGTGCAGTAGCTATATCCGGAAACTCCTGCATTTCATCGAAAATTATCAGTGAGCCCCCCGCAACGAATTTCTTTGTCGGATCCATCCTTGAAATATTCTTGACAATAGAGTCCGCACTGTACCCATCCGTCGCAATTAGTTTATACTTAGGTTCTTCCACAAAATTTATATAGATGACGCTCTCGTAATTCGCATCCCCAAAGCGCCTTATGGATTCGGTTTTGCCCACCTGCCGTGGCCCTTTGACGATTAAAGGCTTTCTGTCCGGATTTGATTTCCAATCCTCCAAAAAGATATCAATTTTTCTTTTCAGATAACGCATGCACCCTGCCCTCCTCTGATTATAATATAGGGCTAAAAGACTTAGAAATCAAGTTCCCGCACAAAATTAGAGCGACTTTTAGGGATATTTTCACATTTTTAGAGCGACTTTTTCGACTATTTGCACATTTTTAGAGCGACTTTTCACCGCCCTTTATCGCCTTCTTCATCCTGAAATACATCGCGATCGCGACGAGCCCGCGCTTCGAATGTAAATTCCAGGTCAAATCTGCCTTTTTGACCCATTTATAGGTTATTATACAAGGCAGGGGAATAATCGAAAATCTCTCTTAGATATTTGACCCATACTCTAAGAGCTTCGGAAAGGGATTTAGATACTGAACAATGCAAACACTTATCCGCTTCGCTGGCATATTTATATGACAACTGGTCGTCGCTAAGATCCGTCAACAAGTAATTTTTTATAGCATCCGTATGGATTCGATAGTTAATCTTGGAAATCTCCCTGCGCAAGTTCCATTCTAAAGACAATCTCGAATTTTCGTCTGATTTTAACCTTTTGTAATCTTGAATGATATATAGTTTAAACTCCGGCGAGATCTACGAGGCAAATTTCATAGCTATATCGTAATGCGCAAAAGTTCCGCCTCCTCTTCCTGATTTTGAAATAATGCCGATGGCATTCGTACTTTCAATCCATCTTTGCGGGGATAATGTAAAAGCATTTGCACCTGCCTGCCTTTTAAAGGAGTCGAATTCGACCCCTTTAAAATTCGGATTATTTATTGCCTCCCATAAACCTAAAAATTCAATAGTATCCCGTACTCTGAGCCAATTCTTAACAACATCTTTAGGCTCATTCGGGTTCTTATACCTGGCAATATCCGTAAGACTTATAAAATCGTTCCTGAAATCTTCGGTATAAACCTGAATGAAAAAACCTTTGGCCTGAATTAAATCCTTCTTTACTTTTGACATTTACTCAACTCCTCCCGAGAATATGAGGGTTGATCCCGCCCGAACCTGATTAATAATACCATTTTTAACTGTACGCAGTCAAGAACATTTGTTCGCGTGCGCGGAAATAAAGGAGGACTTTCCACCACAGTTTCCACCGAACAGGCCGTGCTAGAACGATGTATTAACCCGAAAATTCGAGAAAAAAAGAAAACAAAAGCCCCTTGAAAGTGTTGGAATTGCAACAATCTCAAGGGGTTTAATGTTGGAGCTGATGGTCGGATTTGAACCGACGACCTGCTGATTACGAATCAGCTGCTCTACCGACTGAGCCACATCAGCGCGATGCAAATGCGAGTGTTATAATAACATGAGGCTCGGTAAATTGCAAGGACAAAGCGCTACATCGCACCCTGTAGCATCTGCTTAATTCCTTTATGATCCAACACCTTCGAAATTGCGAAGTAGAAAAGAGCGCTTCCGATAGTCTGCACCAAATTACCTGTAACGGAAGTGAAGAAAGCCGCCTCTGCGCCGTACAGCACTACTTCAGCCAGATAGTAACCCACAATCGTAATCGCCATAGCGATAAAGGGCGCAATCGTGTTCCTACGGCAGAGTATCTTCTCGTCCTTTGATGTAAAGGGCAGAACTATAAGAGCCTTGATGATTACTGTCGGAAGAAACCACATGGGAGCGGTCAGAAGATCCGCAACGCCGCCGCCGATAACGCCCGCCGCAATCGCGTAGGGCAGCGGCAGAACCGAAGCCGCGATATAGATGAGCGCGTCGCCGAAATGCATATAGCCACCGTTCGCTCCGACAGGTATATGCAGTAAAAACGCGGTGAACACAGTTATAAGCGCCGCCAAAACCCCCGTCAGAGACAAATAGTAAATCTTGCTGCTCCTCCTCATCCCTGCCTCACCTCGTCCGTCAACATATACAAAAACTCCTGAAAGCTGCTTCCCTCGTTCGTGCTCCGACCGCTCTTCAATGCAGCCTCCGCCGCCTTATATATGAATTCGCCCGCAAGATCGAGTAGCTCCTTCCACTCCATCCCCTTGAGCCGCCCGCCCATAACCGTCGCCGCGAGCAGGTCGCCCGCGCCCGTAAACCTCAGCGGAACCAGCGGATACGCCGAATACACGCAGAGCCCTTCGCCGACGACAAGGTTGCCGGTGAGCTTCTTTCCGTCCTCGCCCTTGCTCTCGACTCCGGTTACGACCAGGGTGCAGCCGCTCTCTTCAAAGTAGCGCCTCGCAATCCCGCGAACTTCGCTCATGCGGCTGTCGCAGTCCAAATTCACAATCCTGGCGGCATCCTCGCCCGCGAGCAGGCAGAGCTCGGTTATATTGGGGGTCACGATATCGGCCTTTGCGGTCATCAGCCGGATCTGAGCCAGCAATTCCTCCGAATAGTTATCGTAGAACTCGGCTCCGTCTCCCATAACGGGATCGACCAGCAGCAGCGTGCCGTCGCGGTGGAATTCATCTATAAATTCGAGCGCGTATTCCGCCTGCTTCGGGTCCGCAAAAAAGCCCGTGAGTATGCCGTCGAAATTCTCGCCGTGCCTCTTCCAGTTAGCGGTAAACTGAGGCATAGCATCCGTCATGGGGCGGCAGTAGTAATCCACATACTCCGTCTGCGCGGAAAGAACCGCCGTGGGCATCGGAATCGGCTGCACTCCGAAGGCGGAAACAACCGAAATGCCCGCGATGAGCGAGCAGTTTCCGAGTCCCGATATATCGTTTATTAAAGCTGCTTTCTTCATAATAAAAAACTGACCTTTCTTATCTATATAATAAGGCCAGTTCTGGTACTATTGAATATCCAGCTTACGATTAATTTATATAACCAGTTTCTCCAGCAAAAGTTCCCGAAGCTCCGCAACATCCTCCACATAATAATCCGGAGCATACTCCTCGCGAAGCTTTTCGCCATCCTGCAGGCTCCAGCCCACCAGCACGGACCTGACACCGGCGTTCCTCGCGCACTCGATATCGAACTTCGTGTCTCCTATTAAAATCGCTTCTTCAGGCGAAACGCCCAGCTTATCGAGGCAAATAAGGCAGGGCTCCGGATTGGGTTTGTGAATATTCGTGTCCGCCGCCGAGACCAGCGCATCGAACAGGTGCGCGACATCGAATTTGTACTTCCCCTGCAACGAGGAACTCCACAGCCTGCTTGTAACTATCCCCATGAGGACTCCGCGCGAGCGAAGCTCCGCAACGAGCTCCTCCATGCCGTCAAACATAAGTATCGGCTCCTCGTTGATGTTCCTCTGATACTCTCGGTAGATTGCGACCATCTCGTCAGGGTCTTCTTCGGGGAAAAACTTCCGCATAGTATCCCAAAGAATTTCGCCGAAGGTGGATTTTATGACTGCGCGGTCGGCTTCATGCCCCCGGATTTTTTTGAAAACATGCTGCCAGGATTGAATTATCAACTCGTTTGTGTTCATCAGGGTGCCGTCGAAATCGAAAAGCACGGCCTTCAATTTGCTCATATTCGCCTCTCTATCCATCCAGCTCGCCCCTCTGCAGCGCATCGAGCGATGCGTTTATAAAATCGTCCAGATCCCCGTCCATCACGGCGCCCACATTGGAAGTCTCGCATCCGCTGCGGTGATCCTTCACCATCGTATAGGGCTGAAACACATAGGAGCGAATCTGGTTGCCCCAGGCAATCTGTCCGTAATCCCCGTGCAGCTCGCTAATCTTCTCCTTGTGCTCTTGCTTCACCAGCGCGTATAGCTTCGAATAGAGCATGCGCATCGCGTACTCCTTGTTCTGGTGCTGGCTGCGCTCGTTCTGACAACTGACGACGATGTTCGTCGGAAGGTGCGTAATCCGCACGGCCGAGTCGGTCTTGTTTACATGCTGACCACCAGCGCCGCCGGACCTGTAAGTGTCTATTCGCAGGTCCTCGGGGTTAATCTCGACTTCGATATCCTCCGGCAGCTCCGGCATAACATTGACGAGCGCGAAGCTCGTCTGCCGCTTTCCGCTCGCGTTAAAGGGGCTTATCCTTACGAGCCTGTGAACCCCCGACTCCGTCTTTAAAAGCCCGTAGGCATACTCGCCTTCGACGAGGAGCTCCACATTCTTGATTCCGCCCTCGGTATCGCGTTGAAAATCCAGTATTTTAACCTTGAAGTCCTTGCCCTCGGCCCAGCGCGTGTACATGCGCAGAAGCATCTCGGCCCAGTCCTGAGCGTCCAGGCCTCCGACTCCGGGATGGATGTTGAGCAGGGCATTGTTGATGTCGTATTCTTCGCCTAAAAGCGTCATTACGCGCAGGTTCTCCGCCTTGTGGAGGAATTCCTCGTAAGAGGCCCTCGCGTCCGCGGCGACATCCTCGTCCGATTCCTCATCGGCTATTTCAATCAATACTTCCGTGTCCGAAAAGAGGCGCTCGCATTCCTCAAAGTCCGCGAGGACGGATTCGAGGGCCCCCCTCTCCTTTAGGGCACTCATCGCCCGCTCCTGATCGTCCCAGAAGCCCGGAAGCGTCGCCTGGAAATTCAGTTCCTCGAGCCTCTCGGTCTTTTTATCTACCTCAAAGGCTTTCCCTGAGCTTCCTCAGGGTCTCCGCCGCCTGATCCAAATCGTTCTTTATGTCGTCAAGTAATATCATAACAGTCTCTCCTGTTTTAAATTTCAATGCATGTTTTGGGCGCGCCCACTAATTCCTGCCGCAGCAGTTCTTGTACTTCTTCCCGCTGCCGCAGGGGCAGGGATCGTTGCGCCCCGGCTTCTTCGCGACGCGCACCGGCTCCGGCCTCGCGTCCCCGGCATTGGTGACGATTTGCTCTCCCCGCGCCCGCGCCCCCGAGCCGGTACCACCCGCCTCGCCCGCAAGCTGCGACATCGCCGAGGCCTCGGAAGCCGCCTGATCCATCGCTCCTCCGCCCTCGTCCTTGCGCTGCCCGCCAATCCGGGTGACCTGCTTCCTCTCGGAAGTCGTCTGCAGCGTAACGCCGAACACGAACTTAATCATATCCTCGCAGATGCTCTTTATCATCAGCTCGAACATATCCTGACCTTCATTCGCGTAAGCCTGCGCCGGATCCTGCTGCCCAAGCGAACGAAGCCCTATACCGGTCTTGAGCTGATCCATCGCATCGATGTGGTCCATCCACTTTATATCCACGATGCGGAGCATAATCATGCGCTCGATCTCCCTCATGCGCTCGATTCCTATCTCCTGCTCCTTGGCCTGATAGAACTGCTCGTACATATGCATTATATCCTCGTTGAGGATATCTCTGTCCAAAACCCGCAGCTGCTCCGGGCTGTAGCTGATGTCGTAAAAACGCGGATTCATCGCCTTCAGCCTGGCGTTGAGTGTCTTGAAATCCCAATCCGCGGGATTCCTTCCGGTCGCGGTCACATAGTCGAGAATCTCGTTTACGCCGTCCTGCATCATGCCTACGATATGCTTGCGCAGATCCTCACCATGAAGCACCCTGTTGCGCTCGCCGTAGATGATTGAACGCTGGCGGTTCATTACATCGTCGTACTGCAACACATATTTTCTGATGCCGTAGTTGCGGCTCTCGACCTTCTTCTGCGCGTTTTCGATGGTGCGCGAAAGCATGCCCGCCTCGATAGGCTGATCCTCCTCCATGCCCATGCGCTCCATCAGCGTCTGTATCCGCTCGCCTCCGAAGAGCCTCATCAGGTCGTCGTCGAGGGCCACGAAGAACTGAGTGCTGCCCGGGTCGCCCTGACGCCCGCTCCTGCCGCGCAGCTGGTTGTCGATGCGCCTGGCCTCGTGCCTCTCCGTTCCGATAATATGAAGCCCCCCGAGTGCAATCACCCTCTCCTGCTCGGGCTTGCGCTCCTCAGCGAAGCGCTCCAAAAGCTCGTGATACTTCTCCCGCGCCTCGATCAGCTCGGGATCTTCAAGCGGAACGAAGCTGCTCGCAAAGGAGATTGCCTCATCCTCGTATCCGAGCTTCTTCATCTCTTTTTTCGCCTCGAAGTCCGGATTTCCGCCGAGGATTATGTCCGTGCCTCTACCGGCCATGTTCGTCGCTATCGTAACCGCGCCTTCGCGGCCCGCCTGGGCTACGATCTCCGCCTCTCGCATATGCTGCTTGGCGTTGAGCACATTGTGCGGCACGCCGCTGCGCCGCAATAGCTCCGAAAGCAGCTCGGACTTTTCGACCGATATGGTTCCGACCAGCACCGGCTGGCCGGTCGCATGCCGCTCGATAATCTCCGCCAACACCGCCCTGTACTTGCCGCGCGCGGTCGCGTAGACCGAATCGTCCATATCGTCCCTTATTATCGGCTTGTTCGTCGGAATCTCCACGACCTGCATGTTGTAGATATCCGTAAATTCCTCTTCCTCGGTCTTCGCGGTACCGGTCATGCCGGCGAGCTTTTTGTACATGCGGAAATAATTCTGAATCGTAATCGTGGCCAGGGTCTTCGACTCGCTCTGAATCTTTATGCCCTCCTTGGCCTCGATGGCCTGGTGCAAGCCCTCCGAATAGCGCCTTCCGAACATAAAGCGTCCGGTAAACTCGTCGACTATTACGATCTCGCCGTCCTTTTCTATGTAGTCCACATCGCGCTTCATCAGGTTGTGAGCCTTCAGCGCAATCTGCACATGATGGTTTATCTCCATATTCTCCGGGTCGGAGAAGTTCTCTATCTTAAAGAAGCTCTCGCACTTTGCGACTCCTCGCTCCGTAATCGACACGGTCCTGTCCTTTTCGTCGACCGTAAAGTCGCCGGTGGGCTCAGCGCCGTCCTCGCCCAGCTCGCCCCGCTCCAGCGTGCGCACAAAGCCGTCGGCTATGCTGTAGAGCTCGTTCGATTCCGTCCCCATGCCGGAAATGATGAGCGGCGTGCGCGCCTCGTCGATCAGTATCGAGTCGACCTCGTCCACGATGGCATAGTTGAGCTCCCGCTGCATCTGGTCGCGCTTGTAGACGGCCATGTTGTCGCGCAGATAGTCGAAGCCGAACTCGTTATTCGTGCCGTAGATTACATCCGCGTTGTAGGCCTCCCGCCTCTGCACGCTGTCGAGGCCGTGCACGATTACGCCCACCGAAAGCCCCAGAAATGTATAGAGCTTGCCCATCCACTCGCAGTCGCGCTTGGCCAGATAGTCGTTGACCGTAACCACATGAACCCCCTTGCCCGTAAGAGCATTGAGGTAGACCGGCAGCGTCGCGACGAGGGTTTTTCCTTCGCCCGTCTTCATCTCCGCGATATTGCCCTCGTGAAGGACGATGCCGCCGATGAGCTGCACATGGAAGTGCTTCATGCCGAGGGTTCTGACCGCGGCCTCCCTACATACGGCGAAGGCTTCCGGAAGAATGTCGTCCAGGGTCTCGCCCGCAGCGAGCCTTCCCTTAAACTCGTCCGTCTTTGCGCGCAGCTCGCCGTCCGAGAGCCCCTGCATCTTCCCGTCCAGCGCCTCAATCTTAGCGACGATCTTCTCGATCCTGCGGATCTCCTTAGTATTCCAATCGCCGAATATTTTCTCTAAAAATCCCATTCAAAAAATCTCCTATATTCATAACCGCGCCAAAGCGACTCGCAACATCACTAAAGCACAACAAAAGCGAAGCCCGCGCCCCGAGAAATAATTATAACATTAAAATAGTCCGGTGGATAGAAGAAAGGCGGAAACTTGGGAAAATTTTACATAAACTTCTCTGCGCAAACAAGCATTCCGTTTCCCCTTAGAATCCTTAAATAGGCTATTATTATTATGTCACCCGCATAAAGCACTCTCGTTTAGATTTTTTTTAAAGGCTACTTTTATGCTATCAACGGCTGAAAGACTTAAATACCTGCGCGAAAGAGAAGAGCTAACACAAGCTGAACTGGCCGGAGCGATAGGCATAAATGTCCAGACCTATAAAGGCTACGAGGAAGGTCGGCACAATATACCTTCATCCATCCTCGCAGACCTGTGCAGATTCTATAATGTGAGCGCAGACTTTGTGCTCGGACTTGTTGATCTTCTGTATTCCAATGCTCCGACCGGAGACGAAACAATCGAACGCTACTATTTCTTTTCCGAAAAAGACAAGATACTCGTGAGAGAAATAGTAAAGACCATCCACTGCCAACGCAAAGGAAAGGACAAGTGAATTGTACAAGATCGAGATGAGGAACTGTATTCATTTTGATGTTTGGAAAATCGGCACTATGTTAATCGTCGAACTATAGCGCCTCCACCAACTTCTTAACCTCCAGCTTATAGCTCTCCACCCCGGGCTGATCGAAGGGATTTACGCCGAGGAGCATTGCGGATATCGCGGCGGACATTTCGAAGAAGTATATAAGCCTGCCGAGATTAATTTCGTCCAATCGTTCTGCTTTTATCAAAATTATCGGGATGCCTCCGTCGCTGTGGGCCTTCAGTACGCCTTCCTCAAAGCAGCGTTTTATGCCTGCAAGTGTTTTCCCTGCATAGGCGCTGCCTGCGGACTTGGGAATCGTAAAGTCTGCGGGGGGCTCATCGAAGAGAATCATCGTCTCGGAAAAGACCTGACTGCCTTGCTGGAGGAACTGCCCCACGGAGTGAAGATCCCGGGGAAAGCTCAGCGATGTGGGATAGGCTCCCTTGCCTTCCTTCCCTTCGCTCTCCGCGAAGAGCTGCTGTAGCCAGTCGCCAAAAGACCGGAGGCGCACATCGAAGTAGCTGAAAATCTCCAAGGATTTTCCGAGCTTTTGCAGCGCGACGCGCGCGCATGCGTAGTCCGCGCATTGCAGGTCGCCCGTAAAGCTCCGCGCGCCCTCAAGCAGAGCGGATATATCGAGGCCTGCGACCGCTATCGGGAGAAGGCCCACGACGCTCAGCACCGAATATCTGCCTCCTATGTCCTCGGGAACATCGAAGAGCTCAAGGCCCTCGTTTTCTGCTTCTTTACGGAGCGCGCCTTCGCCGGGGCCCGCCAGGATATAAATTCGCTCCTTTGCATCGGAGCCGTATTTTTTTAACATTTCCTCTTTGAGGATGGAGTATGCAAGGATGGTCTCGAGGGTATTTCCGGACTTGGAGATTGCGCAGATGCATGTCTCTTCTTTTTGCATGCGCTCTATAACTTTCGCCATCTGAGAGCCGCTCATATCGTAACCGGTAAATTCGACTTCGGGTCTGCCGGCTTTACCGCCGAGCGCCTCTATTGCGGCGCTTGCGCCGAGGTAGGATCCCCCGATGCCTATTGCGACGAAATAGCTGCATTTTTCCGCAATTTCGTCCGCGCTTTTTTGGATGCGCGCAAGTAAATCATCGTCGAAGTTTTCGGGGAGGCTCACCCAACCGGTCATCGGAATCTTGCCGGATTTTAAAGAGTGGACATGTTCGAGAGCCTCGCTTCTGAGTTCCGCGCATTGAGCTATTTTGGAATACTGTAAATCTAATTGCATATTAATCACCCTGTATCGGATAGAAATACAAAAATCTCCACAAGCAAACACTTCTTGTGATTATACCACGGAATATCGGATTAGGTGCAAAATAGGCAACATAATGTCGTGAATTATGGGTAAAATCCCCGCTTGTGTTATAATAAGCTCACATACTAGGATTGAAATTTTTGTGAATAGAAAGGAAAACTTATGCTGTACGACGATCAAAACAGACCCTACTTCCCCTGGGAGGAGGCGGAAAAGTTTATGCGCGCGGCCTTCGAAGCCTACGGCCTGCCCGCGGAGGATGCGGCGCTCTGCACGGATGTGCTGCTCGAATCCGACCGCAGAGGCATCGAGAGCCACGGCTGCAACCGCTTTAAACCCATATATCTCGACCGCATAGATGCGGGGATTCTAAATCCGATTACTAAGATAGATGTCGTAAAGGAGACGCCCACTACTGCGGTGCTGGATGCGGGCGACGGCATGGGCATGGTCGCAAGCGATCTGGCGATGCGCATGGCTATAGAGAAGGCCGGCAAGTTCGGCATGGCGGGCGTCGCGGTGCGAAATTCTTCGCACTACGGGATTGCGGGATACTGGACGAGCATGGCGACGGATGCCGGCATGATAGGCATAACGGGCACCAACGCGCGGCCTTCGATAGCGCCGACCTTCGGCGTCGAGAACATGCTCGGCACAAACCCCCTCACATTCGGCATGCCCACGGACGAGGAGTTTCCCTTTGCGCTGGACTGCGCAACTTCCATAATCCAGCGAGGCAAGATAGAATACTGGGCCCATCAAGGCGAGCCTACCCCTCCGGGAGCGGTCATTTCGAGGGACGGCAGAACCCTTACGGATTCCGAAGAGATTCTAAAGCTCCTGGTCTGCGGAGACGCGGCTCTGGCTCCTCTAGGCGGCGAAGGTGAGCGCACCGCGGGCTACAAAGGCTACGGTTATGCGGTCGTCGTGGAAATCCTGTCGGCGGCACTGCAGGCGGGAAGCTTTATGAAGGCTCTGACGGGTATGGGGCCCGACGGAAAGAAGAGGCCTTATCATCTCGGTCACTTCTTCTTCGTCGTGGACCCGGAAGCCTTCTGCGGACTGGAGGTCTTCAAAAAGACGACGGGAGATATCCTCAGAGAGCTGCGAAATTCCGACAAGGCTCCGGGGCAGGAGAGAATCTACACCGCGGGCGAAAAGGAATGGCTCGTATGGCAGGAGCGCAAGGATAAAGGTGTTCCGATAGGCGAGCCTCTGCAAAGAGAATTTGAGCAAGTGCGCGACAAAAAGAACTTGGACTTCAGCTTCCCTTGGGAATAGGGAAACTAAAAGCAGATGCAAACAAAATGCATCTGCTTTTTTAAGATAAATCGACTCAGTCTTGAGTTTATTTGCTCTGGGAGCAATACTCTTCGATTAAATTCTCCATCCGCTGCTCGCAATTTGCGAAGAAGTAATATTTTATCTTCGGCTCGGTGCCCGAAGGCCTTATAACTACGCGGCTTCCGTCGTCGAAGTCCTCGATCTGGGTCTCGGGCTTCTCCTCGCCCGGCTGCAGGGCCACCGAAATTGTCCGGCTCAGCACGGGTCCGTAAAGGGCGTTCAGCTCCTCGAGCTTATCCGCGAGCGTCTTGCCCTCGGCCTTGAGGCAGGCCGCAGCCTTGCAAATCAGCCTCGCTCCGAGCACCCCGTCCTTGTCTCTTGCGTAGAGCCCCGCGAGCATGCCGTTGCTCTCCTCGAATGCGAAGGCGAAATTCTCCCCCGCAATATCCATCTGCTCCGCTATATATTTAAATCCCACCTGCGTCTTTACAACCTGCATGCCCTTTGCGCGCGCGATTCTGTCCGCAAGAGGAGTGCTCACGAAGGAAGAGGCGAAGACCTTCCCGCTCATATCCGCCTTTTCGCAGATATATGCGAGCACGAGGCTCCCGAGTTCGTTGCCGGAGAGGAGCCTGTATTCCCCCTGCGCGATTTTGCACATCGCGCCCACGCGATCGCAGTCGGGGTCGGTCGCCACTATAATATCGCTGTCTATTCCCTCCGCGGCGCGCCTCGCGGCATGTTCCAAGGCAATTTGGTAGGAGCTCAAAAACTCGGGATTGGGCTGCGGGCAAGTCGGAAAATCGCCATCGGGCTCTTCCTGCTCGGGCACCACAAAGAGATTAAAGCCATCCTCGCAAAGCACCTCCGTAACCGGCCTTCTTCCGCTGCCGTGAAGCGGCGTATATATTACGGAGAGTTCCGAAGATGCCGGCTCGTCGTAGTCCGATGCCTTTTTCAGAGCCTCCTTGTAAGCCTCGTAGACCTCCTCCGAGATTAAGAATTCCGCGGGAATTTCCCCGGACTCGTCTCCTTCGGTCTCGGGGACAAAATCCCCCTGCAAAAGCTCTATTTCCTTTTGAATGCCGTCTGCGGTCTCCTCGAGTATCTGTCCGCCGTTCGGTCCGTAGACCTTAAAGCCGTTATACTCTTTGGGGTTGTGGCTCGCTGTAATAACTATTCCCGCATCGGCCGCAAGATGCCTTACTGCAAAGGAGAGCACCGGCACCGGCATTATCTCTTCGAACATCTGCACCGCAACGCCCTCTTCCTTTAGCGTCTTCGCCGTCTTAAGCGCAAACTCGAAGGAGTTGTTGCGGCTGTCGCGGGCGATTACTGCAAGGGGCGCGGGCCTTCGGCCGTCGCCTTTGCCGTGCGCTTCGAAGTCCTTTAAAAGAAAGCGCGCGAGCGCCCGGCTCAAGAGCTCTATCGTAGCGAGATTAAACTCGCCGGGGGCTGCCCCCATTATTCCGCGTATACCCGCGGTGCCGAATTTAAGTTTATACATTGCATTCCCTCGATTCCTTTACTTTTCCCTTAAAGAATTCTATCACAAAGCTGCTCAAGTCCTCAACTGCTGCCGCTGCAAGAAGCGCGAACACGGGAAAGAGCACTACCTGATATCTCCCCTGCGCCTCGCTCAGCAAAAATACCAGCGCGTAGCCGTAGAACAAGAGGCGAAAATACATCTGCTCCGGCCTTCGAAAGGGCGCAAACAGAGCGGCGAAGGCGCCTACCGCAATCGCCCCCATCACCGCCATATACATGGCCGACGAGGCCTTGGAAATTACATTGCCGGGGTCGAAGTCGTAGAGATCGCGCTCGACTCTTGGGACTTCCCAATTTATAGTCTGCCCGGGATGAGCCTCCTCCCATGCGCGCTCTTCGTCGTAGAGCGCGCGAAGCCACTTGGAGAGCGCGGTATCCGCGGACCAGTCCTCTTCCATCTTTGCACTCAGGGTCTCGGGAAGCTTGTCGGAGTTCCGCCTCAGATCTTCTTTAAGCAGCGTGCTGAGCTCGTCCATAACCCTGTCGTAGTCTCCATCGTATTTATCCGCGAGCTCGTAGACTTTAAGCCCCTCTTCCCGGGTCCACATGCCTCCGCCCGCCGAATTGAGCCCTATCCACAAAAAATGAGCCGAAGCATCCCTGCAGACAGACCTTCCGACCCTTTTATCCAGCCAGTTTAAGGCACCCGTTCTTATTCCACCCGCGCACACAGCCATTACGACGATTGCAAGCGCAAGCGCCGCGAATCTTTTACCCTTCGCCTCGCCAATCAACAAAAACACCGCCCCCGCCGCCGCGCATGCCACCAGGAATATCGGCGAGAACTGCTTAAAGAGGTCCGCAGCCCCGGCACAGAGGCCGGCGCAGATAAGGTAAATCGCGGTTTTAAGCACTTTTCCGGACGAAAGCATATCTTTTATCGATGCCGCGCCGTTTTGCGCCGAAATCGTGTTTTCCGCCGACTGCCACGCGCAGATGGCAAAGAAGCTCGCGAGCAGCATAAAGAGCATCGCGGGATGCTCATTGCTCGTAACCGCGCTGTAGTACGCGAAAAGCGGCCAAAAACAAATTATCGCCGCCGCCGTATTCGCCGCCCTCTGTCGCTTAAAGATTCGCGCCGCAATCAGATACACCATCGCAACGATTAGGCCTCCGATTATCGCATTCAGATACACCGCGCCCTCGTAGCTGTCGCCGGGGTAGCCCCTCTGCGTATTCCACACGGCGATCAGGCGCGGATAGAAGGCCCAATGCGTAAAAATTTCTTCCTTGAGCAGCATCTCGCCGCCCGCGCTCTTCAGAACATCCGCGAAGTCGTATTTCATAAGCATATAGCCCTGCAGCTTATCGAAGCAGCTCATGCGAAAGCGGGTGCCCGCGATAATCCAAAGCGCCGCCATAGTCGGGTCGGGAATTCTGAAAAAGTTCTTGGGTATTAGATGCAGAAGGAGCAGCGCTGCGGCTATGCCGATGGCGATACTAAGCTCCGGGCCGAAGTCTTCGTAGGTCCTATCTATGGCCTTGGAGCTCATCGCGAGAACATAGACGGGCAGTCCCGCGAAGAGGATTGCGAATATTGTATATAGTGCGATACCGAATTTTCTCATGTGCTAAAAATTCTTCTCTTTTGCTATGTATATCGGACGCTGCTTAACTTCGAGATAGGTCTTTGCCAGATACTGTCCGAGCACTCCGATGCCCAGCAGCTGCACCCCTCCGAGGAACAATACTATGGAGACCAGCGACGGCCAGCCTGCCACCGGATCTCCGAAGATTAGCGCCTTAATCACCACGAAAAGCAGATAAAGGCCGCTTACGAGGCAAACGAGGATGCCGGCGCCGCTCGAGATTGCCAGCGGTGCGGTCGAAAATGCGACTATCGCATCGAAGGAGTAAAACAAGAGTTTAAAGAACGACCACTTCGTCTCTCCCGCGACGCGCTCTCTGTTTACATACTCCATCCAATGAGTCTTAAATCCGACCCAGGAAAATATTCCCTTGGAAAATCTGTTATATTCGCTCATCGAAAGGACCGCGTCCGCCATGCGTCGGGTCATGAGCCTGTAGTCCCTTGCGCCGTCGACGATTTCGGTCTTGGAAATCCTGTTGATAAGCTTATAAAAGAGCCGCGCGAAGAAGCTGCGGATGGGGGGCTCACCCTTGCGGTTTGTGCGCCTGGTACCCACGCAGTCGATCTCCTCGCCCTCTTTGGAACTCTCTATAATCTTAAGCATCTCGGGCAGCATCTCCGGCGGGTCCTGAAGGTCCGCGTCCATCACCGCCACATAGTCGCCGCCCGCGTTCTGAAGCCCCGCATACATCGCCGCTTCCTTGCCGAAGTTGCGCGAAAAGCTTATGTACTTGCAACGCTCATCCTTTGCCGCCAGAGCCTTTATTACCGCCAGCGTTCCGTCCGCAGAACCGTCGTCCACGAAGATAAATTCCGTCCTTGCGCCGAGCTGCGCGAGTTCCTTTAAGACAGGCTGCATCGCATCGTAATACAGCGGCAAAGCCTCCTCCTCGTTATAGCAAGGTACAATTATGCTGATCGTCTTCATAAACACTCCGTAATTCGCTTGGGCAGATAATAGAACCTGCAGAGTCAGTAACTCTGCAGGTTATTATATCATAACCAAAGCTATAAAGATGATACAACATTTCCAACCTATGATTGGAAAAGGACAGTGGAAATGTTATATCATAATCACGCTACTTAAGTGATACAACACTTTCTACCCCTTACTAGGTAATAGAGAAAGTGTTATATCATGTATTTTACTATATTAAGCAAAATTCAAATTCCTCCTTTCCAAATCTGGAAACCAACCCAAGCAATTGCGGCGAAAATATATACCAAAAGAATCTTTCTTTTTGTATAAGCCGATAGTTGCAATCATTACCGTAAAAATTGGTTTGTTTATCATTGGCTTTACAACGGTGAGATTCAGGATGTAGCCAAAAAGCACAGTTCCTAGTATAGCCAGTAGATAAGAAGGGATAAGCGGCAACCCCAAGTTAGTGCTTAACATAACAGCAAAGAATCCGCCCATCATTACCGTCTCGCCATGTGCCATGTTGACAATACCCATGCCGTTAACGGTAATGATAAAACCAAGACCAATTAACGCATAGATACTGCCGATTGATAATCCAGCCGTCAGATTCTGAATAAAATCTATCAAGTGGTGACCTCCTTTTTGTACTATTACATCAAATTCTTATTGCTTACATGCCGTAGAACAACTTTGCACTCTACATTTAATCCCCAAGCACAAACCTAGATATAAGTAATGCTTTTCCCAACATCGGCATATGAAAAACATCACACAATGTAGCAAAAAATTTACAGACGATCATTTCTGGCCACCTTTAAGAAAGATTGCCGCAAAAAAATACATAATTCAGGCTGCTCCATGCTTAATCCTCAATTATTTATAGCATGCTACTAGGTATTCAAAGAAATACAAATAACAACAATAAAGCTATGCTTTACAGGAATACATTTGCTTAATTCTCTGCCTTAAAAAGAGAAACTAAGAGCAGAACGATGATAAATACTGAAATTTATCGACATAACTATATCGTAAATTAACAAAGAACCATTCACTTAAGTTATGCCCTTAAAAATAATGGGCCAAAATAAATAAGCTATTTGACCACCTATACAGAAATAAAATCACTTTGCTGTTGCATAAGAGCTCAAAAGGTTGCTATTTCAAGAACTAAATGTACATCGGACAAATTAATCACTGCTCCCACCTCCGTATATATAAACAAGCTACTGCAGATTCTTGAAAATATGAATAACAAATAACTGAAGCTATTATAAATAATTATAACTATGGCAAACTACTATATCAAAATATCTATATATGTGAGCCATTTTTTACTACATAAAAAGTTATAAAGGGGCATGTTTAATCTTGCATCCGCACCAACTTCAAACACGGTAAGCTGTCTAACTAGAGTAATATAGAAAGACTGACCTTTACGGTCAGTCTTTTGATTTAGATCTTACTTATTTAAGAAGCGGGCATTTGCAGCGGAAGCAGTAATCGTCTTCTATATCGCACAATGTTGCGCAGGCGTTGCAGAAGATAATCGAATCGCCGGTCTTATCGTATTTTTCGTAGGATTTGAGTCCGGCATGGTAACGCACCCTGTCGCCTATCTTGAAATAGTTGTATCTGGTATCGTCATCCTCTGCCGTGATGGTATCGCGCTTGCCCTGGTCGCTGCGTATATAGACAGTATATTCGAGATAATCTTCATCTCCGTCATCATCGCTGCGTGTTTTCTTTTTGACCTTCTTATCCACAACCGTGCCGTCCCAGGTTACTCCGAGCTTCTTCCTGCCGAAACTTGCGAACAAACCGATTACTAAGAACATGCCGCCTATACCAAAACCTATATATAGCGACTCCGGATTGCTCATGCCGTCCGCGCCCTTCTCTCCGGCTATATAAAAGCCGACGATGGCGGCGACAGCCAATATAATGGAGAAAATCATGGACCATTGCTTCGTATGTTTGACATACCTGGCAAAAGCCGGGTCGTTGATGCGATCCGAATAGCCGCGAAGGACCTTGGACCGGGCAGCGGTATTCGCAGCAGGTGGCGCTTGCTGCGGCGCGGTCTGTGCAGGCTGTGCAGCCTGCGCTGCAGCTTGAACTACCTGCGTGCCGCAGGCCGTGCAGAATTTTGCATTATCTGGTATCTGTGCTCCACAACTTGCGCAATACATATTATGCTCCTCCTTGTGTTATACCTTTTGAGTTTTATTAATCCTCAATTCCAAGCTTACGGCGCTCCTGAATTTGGCCGAAAAGATGCGCATTTGCGCGAGACATACAATTGATAGTATTTTAACAAAATCTTCGTTTTAATTCAACAGAAGGCCCTCAGCTGTAAAAATTCTTGCTGTTTATCCATATAACAAACAAAACTTTTAAGGCTTTTTTAAATTTCCCGTCAAAATGCGGCATTTTATGTGCAAGCCCGCAATAACTCTAGACTTGCTATAGACTTTTTTACAAATTTTTTGTATACTTCCTTTGGCACTTATTTCATATTTTATACGGAGTTTATTATGTGTACAGGAAACGAATTTTTACAGCCGCTCGAGGCATTTCTTGCCGACGATAAGCTGACGGAGTCCGACTTGATCGAGATTCTTCATTTTACTCAGGATCATTTCGGATACATCCCCGACGAGGCCCAACTTTTAATCGCCAAGCGCTTGAAAATTCCGACATCCCGCGTCTACGGAGTGGTAACCTTCTACTCCTACTTCACTCAGGTACCCAAGGGCAATAATCAGATAAGCATATGCCTTGGAACCGCCTGCTACATAAAGGGGGCTCAGAATGTACTGAGCGAATTCGAAAAGCAGCTGGGCATCTCCTCCGGAGAGACCACCGCGGACCGCCACTTCAGCATAAACCCGACCAGGTGTCTGGGCGACTGCAGCAAGGCGCCCGTCGTAATGGTAAACGACGACATCTACTCCAGAGTGGAGCCGGGCGATGTAAGCAAGATTCTGGCGAAATACCGCAGCGACAGTCAGGAGGCAAGATGATGACTTTTCAGGAATTAAGAGACTTAAAGCCGATTGCGCGCAAAAAATTGGACGAGCGTCTGGCCGGAAACCCCGATGTGGAAAAATACGGGGACGGCTATCGCCTAAGCGGAGATTATTTCCGCCGCCAAACGCGCGTCGTTCTTCGCAACAGCGATATTATCGATCCGCTCAATATTGAAGAATATATAGCGATGGATGGCTATCGCGCGCTCGCCGATATGCTCGAACAATCGATTTCTCCCGCGGATGTGGTCGATACGATGATAGAAGCCAAGCTTCGCGGCCGCGGAGGCGCGGGCTTTCCCGCCGGAAGGAAGTGGAAAGAGGCACACGATTACGATGCCGAGCGCAAGTATGTAATATGCAACGCCGACGAGGGAGACCCCGGCGCATACATGGATCGCCACATTCTGGAGAGCGATCCTCATGCGGTGCTGGAGGGCATGGCCATAGCTGCCTACGCCATCGGAGCGGATTACGGATACATATATGTAAGGGCCGAGTACCCGATCGCGGTAAAGCGTCTTCGCGCGGCAATAGCCCAGGCGGAAGAAAGGAACCTGCTCGGAGACAATATTCTGGGAACCGATTTCTGCTTCCATCTTGAGCTGCGCCTCGGTGCGGGAGCCTTCGTCTGCGGCGAGGGTACCGCGATGATAGAATCCATCGAGGGCCGCCGCGGCATGCCGCGCTTTAAGCGCCACAGGACCGCGCACAAGGGCCTCTTCGGAATGCCGACCATCGTAAACAATGTCGAGACTCTGGCAAATGTAGCCGGAATTTATCGCAACGGGGCCGAATGGTTTAAGTCCATAGGCACGCCCGGATCGCCGGGAACTAAGGTCTTCGCTCTGGTCGGAAAGATTGCAGAGCCCGGCCTGGTGGAAGTACCTATGGGAACACCTCTGCGCGAGATTATATTCAACATCGGCGGCGGCATCAAAGACAACAAGAAATTCAAGGCGGTTCAGACCGGCGGACCTTCCGGAGGCTGCATCCCCGAACAATTCCTGGACATCCCCGTAGACTTCGACGAGCTGGTGCGCATCGGCTCCATAATGGGTTCGGGCGGAATGGTCATAATGGACGAAAACGACTGCATGGTCGACATCGCTCGATTCTTTATGGAGTTTTCCGTCGAGGAATCCTGCGGAAAGTGCACTCCCTGCCGCATAGGCACCAAGCGCATCCTCGAGCTTCTCAACAAGATAATCAACGGTGACGGGCGCGAGCGCGACCTCGATTATCTGAAGGAGCTGTCGCTTGTAATCAGGGATACCTCGCTCTGCGGTCTGGGTCAGTCCGCGACGAACCCCGTCCTCTCCACGCTCAAGTATTTCGAGGACGAGTACAGGGCGCACGCCATCGATAAGAAGTGCCCGGCCGGCGTATGCAAGGCCCTCAAGCACTATTATATAAGCGATGCCTGCGTCGGATGCGGCCTGTGCATGAGAAACTGCCCGACCAACTGCATCAGCGGTGAGCCCAGGAGCAAACATACCATTAATCAGGAAAGCTGCGTACAGTGCGGAACCTGCGTCAATGTATGCCCGGTAAAGGCCATCCATGTCGAATAATCAGCGGAGGAAATAGATATGCTTCATTTAACGATAAACGATATGCCGATTCTGGTGAGAAAGGGAACCACCATCCTGGAAGCGGCAAAACAGCTCAATATAAAGATTCCCACGCTCTGCCATCTGGACCTGCACGATTTTAAGATCGTAAACGAAAGCGTCTCTTGCCGCGTCTGTCTGGTGGAAGAGGTCGGGAAGGACAAGATGCTCACCGCCTGCTCCACGCCCTGCCGCGAAGGCATGAACATCAGAACCGACTCGATTAAGGTTATAAGGATGCGCCGCATGATGGTCGAGCTGCTGCTCTCCAACCATCCCACGGACTGCCTCATCTGCCCGAAAAACGGCGAATGCGAGCTGCAGGCTCTGGCCGCGGATGTAGGAATCAAGACGATTCGCTACCCCGGCGCCAGAACCGTTACAAAGGTCGACCGCAGCTCCAAGTCCATAATACGCGACATGTCCAAGTGCATACTCTGCAAGCGCTGCGAGACTATGTGCAGCGCGGTGCAGACCGTCGGAACTCTTACAGATGTGGGCCGCGGCTTCGACACCGTAGTCGGAACCCTGCTGGACAAGCCGATGCACGAGACGAACTGCACCTTCTGCGGCCAGTGCCTCGCTGTCTGCCCGACGGCGGCACTGACGGAAGTTAACAACGAAGACAAGGTCTGGGATGCCCTGAGCTCCGGCAAGACAGTAATCGTTCAGACGGCACCTGCAGTCCGCGTCGCCCTCGGAGAAATCTTCGGCATGGCGCCCGGAACCGATGTAACCGGCAAGATGGTAAGCGCCCTTCGCGCGATGGGCTTCGACCGCGTCTACGACACGAACTTCGCCGCGGATGTAACCATAATAGAGGAGGCCTCCGAGCTGGTTCACCGCCTTACTAACAACGAGAACCTGCCGCTGCTCACCTCCTGCTGCCCGAGCTGGGTAAAATTCATCGAACACAACTACGGGGATATGCTGCATATTCCTTCGTCCTGCAAGTCCCCGCACGAGATGTTCGGCTCCATAGCCAAGACCTACCTCGCCGAAAAGATGGGAATAAACCCGGAAGACATGATAGTTGTTTCGGTTATGCCCTGCGTAGCGAAGAAATACGAATCCGCCCGTCCGGAGCTGGCGAACGATAGAGGCATAAGCGATGTGGATATCGTAATTACGACCCGCGAACTCGGCCACATGCTCAAGGATTTCTCTTTGGATTTCCCGAATCTGCCGGACAGCGATTTCGACGACTTTATGGGCGAATCCTCGGGCGCCGCTTCCATATTCGGAACCAGCGGCGGAGTCCTCGAGGCGGCAATCAGAACGGCTTACGAGTGGGTAACGGGCGATTACCTCGAATCCCTCGACTTTACCGAGCTGCGCGGCTTAAGAGGCATAAAGGAAGCTATTATCCCTCTGGGAGATAAGCAGCTGCGCGTCGCAGTATCCAGCGGCCTGGGCAATGCCAGAAAGCTGCTCGACAGCATACGCAGCGGGGAGGCTCACTACGATGCGATAGAGATTATGGCCTGCCCCGGCGGCTGCATAGACGGCGGCGGCCAGCCCTACACCCACGGAGATACCGAGATTATCCAAAAGCGCATGAACGCAATTTATGCAAACGACCGCAAGAAGATAATCCGCCAGTCGCACAAGAATCCGCAGGTAAAGAAGCTCTACGACGAGTTCCTGGGCGAGCCTTACGGCGAAAAGGCCCATCAGATATTGCACACGACCTATACGCTTAGGCCTAAGATTTAGCTGCGGAACTGTTGAATATTCGCGCAAAACTTTAACTGTTTATACAAAAGGCGGACCCTCGGGTCCGCCTTCGTATTACTTATTCTTTTTATCGGTTCCGGCAGAACGGATGCCGCCTCGCCTTAGCATAATCTACTGCATCTTCTCGCGATACGCGTCTGCAATATCCTCCACCAAAGCATCGAACCCGGCTGTGGCTCCCTCAAATCCACGGGGAACTACACCGTCACCTTGGGCGCGGAACCAACCGTCGCCGTAATCTCTGTCGTCGTCTTCAAATTGGATTTCCATGGTAAACATGATTGAATCGTTTTCGAGATCTTCCTTGTCGAAGCCCTGCCACCAGAATATCTTATTCTCGTCGTACACCCGGGCAAGCTGATCGAAGAATCCCGCTATAAACTCCTGATCTTCCTCCGAGTCCCAGACAATTTCCACGCGCTCGTAAGGATCCTCGGGAAGGAAGAAATTCGCTTCCATTGTAAACTTATCCCCGTCCCTT
>CAYFMW010000021.1:0-31979 GCA_964344335.1 uncultured Oscillospiraceae bacterium
TGGCGCAGGAGGTGGGATTCGAACCCACGTGGCGTTGCCGCCCAACGGTTTTCGAGACCGCCCCGTTATGACCTCTTCGATACTCCTGCCCGTATTTACAACCCCGCTATGATACCACAAACCCCTCGGGTACCACAAGGTTTATAAACTTGGGAATTATTTCAAAAGTTCCTTCCTCAAATGGCATTACCTCACCGTCCAAAGCTATGGTCGCCGGAGTGAGCGCCTTCAGATGGAACTTTCTGCACTGCCTATATTCAATGTAGCGCCTGGTACTCTTGTGCTTAAGGTGCGTTCCTTTGCGATATCGCAGAAGTTCACTGATAATCGCCGGACCTTTCACCTGCGAAACCATGCATACATCCATCAGTCCGTCCGTCAGGCTGGCCTTAGGGCAACTCTTAAACCCGCCCCCGCAGAAGCGGCCGTTACCTATCGCGGAAAGGAAGAAATGACCCTGCTTTTCCTCTCCGTCGTCGAAGGAATAAACCATCTCGTAGAGGGGCTTCGTCGCGAGGACTTCCAGCGCGCTCACCGCATATGCCAAAGAACCTTTAAGGCGGTCGCTCTTTCGCTCCGCCACCTTTTCGACAATCGCGCTGTCGGTGCCGATATTGCACATATTGATGGAATACATGTCGTTATATTTAATAACATCGACCTTTTGGGTGGATGCACGAATCATGGCGGGGATATCCAAAAACGGTTTTGACAAAGGAAAATTCCGCACGAAGTCGTCACCGCTTCCGCTGGGAAGGATGGCCAGTTCGGCATTTTTGAAACCCGCTATTCCCTGGAGAACATTGTTGACCGTGCCGTCGCCTCCGACCGCATACAAGCGAACACGCCCCTCAAAAGCGCACTTCTGTCTGCAGTAAAGCGCGGTCTCGTGAGCATTTAGAGTCCTGTGAATCTCGTAATCGTCCTCAAACCCTTCAAGGGCCTGGTGAATCCTCGGCAATAATTCCTTTACAGCCATGCCGTCTCCGGCCGCCGGATTAACTACAAATATGTGCTTCATGCACCCTACTCTATCACTTCCTTGATCAGCTTGGATGCCTCAGGCTTATCTTCACCGATCCCATAAGCTTCCGAAACCTTTATGAGGCCGTCCGCAAGCTTCTCCCTATCATCAGAAAACAGTCTCGCCAGGCATTCGCCTTCCGCGACTTTGTCTCCCATCTTGCGCAGCAATACTATCCCTGCGGAGGCGTCTACATCGTCCTCCTTGGTGAGTCTTCCAGCGCCCAGATGCTGAGATATGCCCCCTATTATATCAGCTTCCAGATTAAAAATATAGCCATCTTTATCGGAAAGAAGCTCCGCACAATATTTTGCCTGTTTAAAGAGCCTGTAGTCATCTATGCATGCGGGATTTCCGCCCTGAGCCTTCACGAAGCGCCTGAATGTTTCGAGAGCTCTTCCCGACTTCAGGGCATCTTCGGCCATGCTACGCCCCTCGGCCGGAGTCTTTGCCTTCTCGCCGCAGTAAATCATGTATCCGGAGAGTGTCAGAGAAAGCTCTGTAAGATCCGCGGGGCCTTTGCACTTTAAGGTCTCTATTGCTTCCATAACCTCGAGATTGTTTCCGACCGCATTGCCGAGAGGTTGGTTCATGTCGGTAATGATTGCGACCGTCTTCTTGCCGGCCCTGTTCCCTATCTCGACCATCATCTCTCCGAGGCGCTTGGCCGCATCCTCGGTCTTGTTGAAGCTGCCTTTGCCGCATTTTACATCGAGGACTATAGCGTCGCTACCGCTGGCAAGCTTCTTGCTCATTATCGAGGAAGTTATGAGAGAGATATTCTCGATTGTTCCCGTAACATCCCTTATAGCGTAGATTTTCTTGTCGGCAGGAGCCACATCCGCGGTCTGGCTTATTATAGCCATGCCCGCATATTCGACGGCCGCAAGGAATTCCTCGGAGGAAAGCTCCACGCGAAAGCCCGGGATGGATTCCATCTTGTCTACCGTGCCGCCGCTAAAGCCGAGGCTCCGCCCGCTCATCTTCGCGATCGGAACACCGCAGGAGGCCGCAATCGGCGCGACTATAAGCGAAGTCTTGTCCCCGACCCCCCCGGTGCTGTGCTTGTCGACCTTAATACCCTTTATAGCGGAAAGATCCATCTTGTCTCCGCTTTCGAGCATCGCCGCAGTGAGGTCGAAGGTCTCCCGCTTGTTCATGCCTTTAAGGCATATCGCCATCAGCAGGGCCGAGGTCTGATAATCGGGGATACTCCCCTCCGTAACCCCCCTCACAAAACCGTGAATCTCCTCGCCGGAAAGCTCCTGACCGTTCTTTTTCTTTACTATGATTTCAACCATATCCGTCATTTTATTCTCCGTTCCGCCGCTCGCTTCTGCGGCATAGACAGCTGTAAAAGCTCAGATCTTACTACAGCAATATTTCCTTAAGGAATGATTCCCCTATCGGCGGCTTCTCTTCCAATTCAAGATATTCCGCGCAGGTCGCCGCTATATCCGCAAAGCTGCACCTGGTCCCGAGATTCACTCCCTTTTTGAGCAGCGCACCGTAGGCGAGCATGAATACATACTCTCTCGTATGATCGGTGCCCGGGGCCGCGGGGTCGTTGCCGTGGTCGGCCGTGATAATTATTATATCATCCTTCTTTAAAGCTGCGAGGATTTCCGGAAGCCGCTCGTCGAACTCCATTATGGCATCCGCATAGCCCTGAACATTGCGTCTGTGCCCGTATTTAGAGTCGAATTCCACTAGGTTTATAAATAGAAGTCCGTTAAAATCAGTCGCAAGAGCCTGCAGGCAGCGATCGACGCCGTCCATGTTATTGTCGATATGAATCCCCACATCCACTCCGTAAGCGTCGAAGATGTCGGAAATCTTGCCTATCGTGGCGGAAACTTGACCGCTATCCTGGACATAGTTTAAAAGCGTGCGTTCGGGCGGCTTCACCGAGTAGTCCTTGCGGTCGGAAGTCCGCTCTCTCTTGCCCTCGGCGTTTATTATATATGGCCTTGCGATAACTCTCGCGCAGGCCCAGTCGCCCGTGAGCATCTCCCTCGCAATCTCGCAGATTTCGTAAAGCTCCTCGAGCGGCACGACGGCGGTATTGCAGGCGACCTGAAATACCGAGTCCGCGGATGTATAAACTATGGGCTTGCCCGTCTCTTCGTGCTCGGGGCCCAGAAGCTCGATAATCTCGGTCCCGGAAGCCGGATAGTTTCCAATAACCTTGCGGCCTATGCGCTCCTCGAGCAGTTCTATAAATTCCCGGGGAAAGCCCTCGGGATAGGTCTTAAAAGGCACATCCGTGTAAAGGCCGGCTATCTCCCAATGTCCGGTAGTCGTGTCTTTTCCGATTGATTTTTCTGCGAGCCTGGCAAAGCAGCCGAGGGAATCTTCCACCCGGCCCACGGCCTCGTTTACACCCTCGATATTTCCGATGCCGAGTTTTTTGAGGTTTACGGGATTGAAGTTATCGGCCTTCTCCGCTATGTGCCCCAGGGTATCGGCGCCTTCGTCGCCGTAGTCGACGGCATCGGGCAGGGCTCCTATGCCCAGACTGTCCAATATTAAAATAATCGCTCTCTTCATAATTATTCGCCTTTCCGCTCTTCGTATATCAGCTTCGGCACGCAGTCCAGCCTGTCGAGCGATACCAGATGATAATCCACGCCTTCGGAGCTCTTAAGGATTCTCTCGCCGAAGGCATCGCTTCCGTGCAGATGGCCGTAGACGACGCAGCTCGCCCCGGCCTGCGCAAAGAGCTTCGTAAAATCCGTTTCCTCGCCTTGACCGTTTGAAGGCGGGTAATGCATGGCGCCGATTATAACGGGTCTCTCGCCCCTCAGCTCTTCCTGCTGCTCGCATATTGCAAGGGCGCGCTCCATGCTCATCTCGAGCCTCAGGACCTCGCGCCGGTATATCTTCGCATTCGCCTCTTCGTCTTCAAGAAAGCTTGCAGAACCGTGGCACATCCATCCCCTGCTTCCGAATATTACCGCATTTCCTCGAAGATGCGCATCATTTTGAATATATTCTATGCTCTCGTAGTCTCCCCTCATCTTCGCAAGGCTCGTCCACCAGAGGTCGTGATTTCCTTTTAAGAGCAACTTGTTTCCGGGCAGCGCATCGATCCAGGCTAGATCGTCTCGGGCCTGCTCGTAGCGCAGCGCCCAGGAGATATCCCCCGGGATTATCACCGTGTCCTCGGGGGCTACCATGCTCTCCCAGTTTTCTTTAAGTTTTTCGTCGTGATTCACCCATACTCCTCCGAATTCGTCCATCGGCTTTTGTACGGACGGATTTTTGGAGAGGTGAAGATCAGCTATCGCCCATATCCTCATCGGGTCCCCCGATTTCCTGTATATCCGAAAGCGCCCGCTGAATGCTTCTGGTGCGCGTCCCTATAAGGGTGTCGAGCTCCGAGCTCGCCTGGTTCAATCTGAGTTGAGTCTTATCCAGCACTTGTCCGAAACTGTCAAATTCCCTCTTAACCTCGCTTAAAACCTTCCATACCTCTCCGGAGCGCTTCTGTATGGCCAGGGTTTTAAATCCCATCTGAAGGCTATTAAGAAGGGCCGCCATCGTGGAAGGACCTGCGAGCATAACCCTGCATTTCTTCTGGCAATATTCCATCATCCCCATATTTACGGCTTCCGCGTAAAGCCCCTCAAAAGGAAGGAACATGACCGCAAAATCCGTCGTATACGGAGGGTTCACATATTTGTTTCTTATCTGCATCGCGGAGTTTTTTAGGAAAGTCGCAAGGCTCTTTCTGGCGGCATCCGCAGCCTCCGCATCCGCTCTTTCGTAGGCATCCTGAAGTGCCGCGTAGGCCTCCGCCGGAAACTTCGCATCGATGGGTAGGTAGACGAAATCCTCCCCGCTTCCGGGAAGCTTAACAGCGAACTCCACCCGCTCCTGGCTGCCCGCTTTTATCTGAGCATTTTCGACATATAGATTCGGTGCCAGAATTTCTTCCAGTATGCTTGCAAGCTGCAGCTCGCCTATGACCCCCCTCGTCTTTACATTCGAGAGCAGCTTCTTGAGGTCTCCCACGCTGCGGGCGAGGGTCTGCATCTCTCCGAGGCCCTTATAAACTTCGTCGAGGCTAGTCCTGACATGGGAAAAGGAATTCGTAAGGCGCTCGTCGAGGGTTGTGCTGAGCTTTTCATCGACGGTCTCGCGAATTTTTTCCATATTCCGCTCGTTGGACTGCTGCATGGAGTTGAGGCGCTCCTCCATGCCGGACCTTAGATATTCCATCCTCTGATCCTGCTGCATGGTCGTATCCGCGATGACTCTGCCCATCTGCATTAGCCCGTCGCGTATGGCCGCCTCCGTCTCCTTTCGCGAAGAAGAAACTTCCCTTTTAGTGCTCGCAAAACTAAGCGCGAGCACTATTATTACGAGCGCCAAAGCGGCGATTATTCCAATCAACAAAAATTCCAAAGGCATCGAAAACCTCCTGCCGACAAGTATATCACAACCATGCATACAAGAGTGATACAAGATTTTCTACCTATAATTATAAAACCGAAGAAAATCTTATACCATAATCTGTTATAATTAGACCATGAAGAAATGGATTTTAGGCGCACTGGCGCTGATACTGATGGCGATGCCCATTACGGCGGCGGGCGAAATGGAGTCGGTTTACTACGATCTATACTACGAAGGCGCCTTAGTCGAGGGCGGCGCATATTTCTATAGGGGAAGCCCCTATATAAGCGTAGAAACCCTCGAACTTTGCGGGAATACTTCAAAACTGAATATCGACAGGGAAAACAGGCGGGTCAGCTTCGATTTGAGCAAGCTCGAGCTTTTTATTGCCGACGATGTCGCAAGCGAGTACATAAAAAAGTACGGCGGCGAGGCATATATACCCATGCGCGGCATAGATTACAGGCTGCATGTTCCGCTCAACGCCATCGCTCAGCTCGCCCATCTGGAATACAGCATGGATGAATATGCCGTATACATGATTTCCACCGATGCCGCAGACAGCATTATCCTGGGCGAGAATGTAAAGGCGGCCGCTTCGCTCCTCTATGGAAGCGGCGAAAATTTGAAATTGCGGGCGGGTTCATGCCTAAAGCTGATTGGAGAGACTGCTTCCTTCGATATAATGAGCGCCCCGGACGGGGAGATATTCTATCTGATGAAGGGGGCAAAGCTCGCAAAGGCTCCGGGAGAGAAGGCTCCCGATTTCTATTCCGCGGCCAGGAAAAAGCTGATTCCGAAGGAACCCATCAACCTATGCTGGCATAACTTCTCTTCGTCCGCCCTGATAGCGCCGGAGGACAATATCGGCAAGGATGTCATGGCTCCCGTATGGCTTCGTCAAATAGTAAACGGAGGCGGAGCGATTGAAAACAACGCGGACCTGGGTTATGTCGACGACTGCCATGCAAGGGGTATGGATGTCTGGATTACCATCACGAACAATATGACTGTGAGGGGTTCTACGAACTTCACCACCAAGGTTTTCGCGGACAGAAACCTGAGAAACAGGACGGTCGCACAATATATGTTCTATGCCGCCCTCTACGACGCCGACGGGATAAATATAGATTACGAACAGATGCGCGATTCCGACAGGGACGGGTTTACGGCCTTTGTAAAGGAGATGCGCTCGCTTTCCGAAAGGCTCGGGCTGGTGCTCTCCGTCGACACCCTCATACCCACGAGTTGGTCCATAGAATACGATTATGCGGCACTGGGGAAAGCGACAGACTATATATGCGTTATGAGCTACGACGAACACTATGGCGGAAGCAAAACAGCGGGTTCCGTGTCGAGCCTCGGCTGGTACAGCTCCGCGATAAAGCGGATGCTGCAGTATACCGAGCCGAATAAATTGCTGATGGGGGTTCCCTTCTATGCGCGCATATGGACCGTCGATGCGAGCGGCAAGGTTCTCGCAAACCCAGCTTTTACGATGCCTTCCGCGAGGACGAGGGTCGAAGAGTCGGGAGGGGTGCCCGTATGGCTTCCGAGCGCGGGCCAATTCTATCTTGAAGCTCCCGTCGAAGACGGAACGCTTAAAATCTGGCTGGAGGACAGGCGCTCCATAGCGGTGAGATTGAAATGCGCGCAGGATTTCGGGCTCGCCGGAACCGCCTGCTGGCAATATGCCCAAGCCGAACCCGAAATATTCGAGGTCTTCGATGCGGTATACAAAAAAGGCGTCGATCCGAGCACCTTTTACTTCGAAAATTATTAAATGCCCAAAAGCTCTATTATGGCGTCGGCGGTTTCGTCGGCGCTTTTTCCTTTTGTGGCGACGATGAAGTCCGCATATTCTTCGTAGATCGGAGTCCTCTCCTCGTAGAGCTGTTTAAAGGTCTGGCCGGGCTTGAATACTATTCCTCTGCTGTCCATGTTCGTGACCCGCCTTTCGAGCTCCTCAAATTCGACGCTCAAATAGATTATGTATCCTATTCGTCCGAGATGCTCCAATGCCTCGGGATAGTAGCAGACGCTCCCTCCGGGGCTTATTATGCGATTATCGCAGTCGATGCGGGATAAGACCTTCCCCTCCAACTCGCGAAAATAATCCGTACCTTCGCTGTCGATTATCTCCTGGAGGCTGCGCCCTTCCGCCTCAGTGATTATATTGTCGCCGTCGTTCTGCTCGCGCCCCAATTTCTCGGCGAGTATATCGCCGACCGTCGTTTTGCCGCTTCCGGGCATACCTATGAGTATTATGTTTGTTTTTTTGTCTTTATCCATCGTGTCAATTTCCGATAATATAAATCCCGGGCCGACTGTGCGACCCGGGAAAATTAATCTTATCTCTTAGTCTTCGTCCTTGTCGTCGGAGTCGTCGTCTTCGTCATCGTCGTCGTCTTCGTCGTCATCGTCATCGTCATCGTCGTCGTCTTCGTCGTCTGACTCTTCCTCAGATTCTTCCGCGAGCTCTTCGGACTCTTCCTCGGCTTCTTCTGCTGCATCTGCCGGCGCTTCGACAGCTTCCTCAGTCTCTTGGACTGCCTCTGCCGGCGCTTCGACAGCTTCCTCAGTCTCTTCAAGCGGCTCTTCTGCGGGCTGCTCGACCGCTTCCGCGGGCTCTTCTGCCGACACAGGCTCTACAGCTTCCTCTGCAGGCTCCTCGACTACAGCTTCCTGCGGCTCGGCCTTCTCGGCCTCAGGCTCTTCTGCCTTTTCCTCGGCTTTAGCCTCCTGCTTCTCGGCTTCTCTTGCGATTCTCGCAGCCTCCTTTGCAGCAGCTATCTCCTCGATGGTCGGTTCGGGAAGCGTCGCCTTTATGGACAGGGAAATGCGCCTTCTCTCCTTGTCGATGTCGAGAATCTTGGCCTGAATATCCTGTCCGACCTGCAGCTCGTCGGAAACCTTATTAACTCTCTTGTGGGCAAGCTCGGAAATATGAACAAGTCCGTCAAGACCCGATGAAAGTTCCACGAACGCACCGTATTCCTTAATCTGGGCGACCTTACCGCTAATGATATCCCCTTCGTGATAATTTTCGTCTATCACGGACCAGGGCTCGGGCATGGTCTGCTTTAATCCCAGAGAAATCTTGCCTTTTTCCGGGTTCAGATTAAGTATCTTTACATTTATTACCTGACCGATTTCGAGCGCCTCCTGGGGATGCCTTAGCCTGCCCCAGCTGATCTCTGAGATGTGCAGAAGTCCGTCTATTCCTCCGATGTCGACGAAGGCTCCGTAGTCGGTGAAGCGCATCACCCTGCCTTCGACGATATCTCCGATGCTGAGAGTCTCCCAAATCTCAGCGATTTTCTTGCGCTTTTCCTCCTGGAGGAAAGCCTTGTGGGAGAAGACAGCCTTGTTTCTCCTCTGGTCTACTCTCGTGACCCTGACCGGCAGGGTTTTGCCCACGAATTCCTGTGCGTCCTCGACATAGCGATCCGCAAGCTGCGACATGGGGATGAAACCGGAAACTTCCTTATAGTTTGCAATGACACCGCCCTTTACTTCCTTCTGAACGCTGACATTGACGATTTCTTTTTCTTCCCATGCGTCATTTATTTCGGCCCAGTTTTCTGCAGACTGGAGCTTCTTCTGGGAAAGAAGGATATTTCCATCGCCGTCATCGGTCTTTAAGACCTTAGCCTGAACTTCGTCCCCTTCCTTAAATGTTGCGAGAAGATCTTTTTCTTCTTCCAGCTTTACTTCGTCCTTGGGGAGCAATCCGTCCTTTTTGCAGCCAAGGTTTACGACTACATGGTCGTCCGTGACATGGATTACATCACCTGATACAATTTCGCCTCTTCCGGGGAGTTTAAGACTTTTGTCTATCTCCTCCATAAGAGCGTCCATATCGATGTTTTGGTCTTTGGTGAACTCTTCACTCATGATAGAAATAACCTCCGAAATTATTTGTTGCGGTGTGGATGCACTGGCCGCAAGGCCTATTTTATTATATTTTTTGATTTCGCGCAACGGTAAATCGCTCAATTCCTCTATAAATACGCATTTGCGGCAATTTCTTTCGCAAATTTGCATCAATTTATTCGAGTTTGAGCTCGTTTTGTCTCCGATTACAATCATCATATCGCTGCGGGAGGCGAGCTCCGCCGCCGCCTCCTGGCGCAATTTAGTCGCGCTGCATATGGTGTCTTCTATTGTTAAATCGTGGCAGATAGAGCGCAAGGCTTCGCTGCAGGCCTCAAAATTTTCGCGGGTGAGAGTCGTCTGTGCGACCGCCGTTACGGGTCCCGACTGTAGCTCCTCCTCGAATGCGAGGCAGCCCTCCGGGCTCGCCGCAGCCCCGATCGGAAGCTCTGTAGAGCCCAGAATGCCCTTTACCTCCGGGTGACTGCCATCTCCGATTACGAAGGTCTTTCGGCCCGCGCCGCCCGCCCGGCGGGCGGCTTCGTGTATCTTATACACGAAGGGGCATGTCGCGTCCACGACGCGCATGCCCGCGGCGCGGGCGGCATCGTAAACGCAATCGGGCACACCGTGAGCCCTTATTAAGACGACGCTGCCCGGCTCCGCCGCAGCTATGCTGTCGATGGTAATCATTCCGCCGGCCTCGAGCTCCGCAACGACCCTCTTGTTATGTATCAGAGCACCGAGGCAATAAAGCTTCGTCCCCTCCTTTTTGGCTCGTTCCATCTCTTCGCGAGCCATATCCACGGCTCTCTTTACTCCGAAACAAAAGCCGGCGTGCTCCGCAACTTCAAAGCTCGGCTTCATCGATCCTCTCCTTCCCGGTCAAGTCCCTCAAGATAGTTCTTAAAGACCTTTTCCTGACCGCTCTCTCCGGGTTTATAATATTTAACTCCCGCCTTATGCAGATTGTCGGGGAGATATTGCTGTTTTACATAGCCGCCGTAGCTGTGCGGATACTTGTAGCCTATGCCTAGGCCCCTATCCTTCGCTCCGCTGTAGTGCGCGTCCTTTAAGTGGTCAGGCACATCGCCTATATTCTTTGTCCGAAGATCGCCGAGCGCCGAATCGATGGCATTTATGCCGCTGTTCGACTTCGGACAGCTCGCGAGCAGTATCACCGCTTCCGCGAGCATTATCCTCGCCTCGGGATATCCGACCATCAGGCTCGACTGCACGCAGTTGGTCACTACTGATATCGCGTTCGGATAGGCCATGCCTATATCCTCGCTCGCGCAGACCATCAGGCGTCTGCCTATGGTCAATACATCCGCATCCGCCTGAATAAGCCGAGCGAGGTAATGGACCGCAGCATCCGGATCGCTTCCGCGTATGGATTTTTGCAGAGCCGACAGCAGATTGTACTTATCCTCGCTCCTGTCGTAAAAGCTCGTCTGCCTCTGCATCGCCTCGCCCACATCCGAAAGTCTTATCAGATTGCCTTCGATATTATCGGCGATAAAGCCCAGGGTATCCAGCGCTATCCTCGCATCTCCCCCGGATCTGTCGGCTATCATGCGAAGAGCCTCCTCTTCGCAGCGCAGCTTTCGTGCCCCGAGGCCTCTTTCCTCGTTTTTAAGCGCATTATCGAGAATCGCGAGGATATCTTCCACTTCGAGCCTTTTAAACTCGTAAATCGCCCGAACGCGGCTCAGGATGGCATCATTTATGGCAAAATACGGATTCTGGGTAGTGCTCCCTATAAAACGCACCGCGCCCTCCTCTATCGCCATAAGCAAGCTGTCCTGCTGCAGCTTGTTCCATCTGTGGAACTCATCCACATAAAGATAGACCTTCTTCTTTTCAAGCCCGAATGTCTTTAGCTTGGCAAGCTCGAGTACCTCCTTGAGCTCCTTGGTTCCGGTGGTGGACGCATTGAGCTCGTAATGCTCGGCTTCGAGCTCCCTGACTATAATCCTCGCCAGCGTTGTCTTTCCCGTGCCCGAAGGTCCGAAGAAAATCGCCGACTCGAATGTCTTGTTCCTTATTGAGTTGTAAAGCAGCGAGCCCTCCTTCATAAAATGCTTCTGACCGAAGAATTCATCTAGGCTCGCCGGCCTCATTCTCGTGGATAAAGGTTGCATAAACACTCCTCCGATGCTGTTAAATTATATATTACGAGCAATCGCAAAGCAAATTTAATAATTCCCGCGCCTCTCTTCTGAGCCCGGCAGGCAGGAAATACAAAAAGCACGCTGCCCGCTCCCAAGGAGCAGGACAGCGCACTCGGACCACCCGCTGCGACAGGTCGCAGGAACTACTTTATTTAAAATACTTCGCCGCCGCGAGGAACATCTTCATGTCGTAATTGCCCGGAACATTCTTGTACAAGCCAGAACCCACCCTCTCCGGATGACTCGTCCTGCCCAATACGCGGCCGTCGGGCGAACTTATGCCCTCCACAGCGAAAACCGAACCATTCGGATTATATAATATATCCCCGGAGGCATTTCCGCAGTCATCGACATACTGAGTCGCAATCTGACCCGCAGCGACAAGTCTTCTTATCGTCTCCTCGTCAGCGACGAAGCGCCCCTCCGCGCAGGAAAGCGCTGCGCTGTATATCTCCCCGGGCTCGGTGAACGCGAGCCAGGGCGAGATGTTCGAAGCCACGCGCAGCTTAACTATGCGCGACTGATGACGCCCGATTCTGTTGAGCGTGAGCATGGGTCCGCAATCGCCGATATCCTCAATCCTGCCATAAGGCAGAAGTCCTAACTTCAACATGGCCTCAAAGCCGCCGGCAATTCCCAGCATAAGGCCGTCTCTCTTCTCGAGAAGCTCGTTTACGCTCTCCTTAACCTCAGCTTTTCTGAAGAATGAAGTTACAAAGCTCGCACTTTTATCGGGCTCGCCCTCGCCGGAAAAACCGGCCGGAAGCACTATTAACTGAGCATCTTTCACCGCTTCCGCAAAGCCCTCCGCGGACTGCGCAATCTCTTCGGCTCTAAGGTTTCTTACAACGAAGAATTCCGCCTTTATTCCGGCATCCTCCAGAGCCTTTGCGGCATCGTACTCGCCGTTGGTGCCGGGAAGGACGGGTATCAGGGCCCTAGGAGCCGCCGTCTTTACCGCGGGAACCACCCTGCTTACGGCCTTGAAGTTGAAATTCTCCATGGGCCCCGCATCCTGCTCTATATTGCAGCTGAATACACCCTCCAGTTTTTCCTCGTATATGTCCATGAGCCTTGCAAGCTCTATGCTCTCTTTGCCGCATCTGAAAACGGGCTCCGCATTTATCCGGCCTATCAGATCCGCGCCCTCGGGCATCTCCTTCACCTCGAGCAGGAAGGAGGCGTAATCGTAGCCGAACAGGAATTCGAGGCTAAGTCCGCTCTCGAACTCGAAGCCGAAGGCGTTTCCCATCGCCATCTTAAATACGGCCTCCGCTATTCCGCCGAATCCCGGGGTGTAGCAGGATATCGCCGCTCCGCTTGCCAGAAGCTCACGCACCTTTTCAAAGCAATTCCTTAAGCTTTCAGCTTCCGGAAGCCCGTCCGCGCCTATCTTCGGCGCCACGCGCACAAGCAGATTTCCCGCCTCCTTGAATTCCGGCGAAACGATCTGCGAAGCCTTCGCCGTAGTAACCGCAAAGGATATCAGCGTGGGCGGAACGGAGATATTTTCGAAAGTGCCCGACATCGAATCCTTTCCGCCTATTGCGGCTATGCCGAGCTCGTTCTGAGCCCTGAATGCTCCTAAAAGCGCGGCGAGCGGCTTGCCCCAGTTCTTCGGGTCATTCCCCAATTTCTGAAAATACTCCTGAAAACTCAGATATATGCTGTCCGCTCCCCCGCCTGTGGCTATCAGCTTGGAAACGGATTCCACGACGGCGAGATATGCCCCGTGATAGGGGCTCATTTCACTTATGTACGGATTGAAGCCCCAGGACATCAGCGAGCAGCAGTCCGTATGCTTCTTCTCCATGGGAATCTTATGAGCCATGGCCTGAATGGGCGTGCGCTGCATCTTTCCGCCGAAAGGCATAAGAATAGTTCCGGCACCCGCGCTCGAGTCGAAGCGCTCCGCAATCCCCCTCTTGGAACAGCAGTTGAGATCGTCCGCGAGAGCTTTATATTTTTGCACGAAGCCCCCTTCGACCAAATCTTTCTCAAGCTTCCCCGCCTTTACCACATGCGCGCTGCTGTACTTGATCGCGCCCGCGGAATTGAGAAACTCCCTGCTTATATCAACTATCTTGTCTCCGTTCCAGTGCATGGTGAGGCGCGGCTCCTCCTTTACGACTGCCACGGGCACGGCCCGCAGGTTTTCCGCTGCCGCAAGGGCAAGGAAAGGCTCAACATCTTCCTTAGCCACGACCACGGCCATGCGCTCCTGCGACTCGCTTATGGCGATCTCCGTTCCGTCGAGCCCCTCGTACTTGGTTGGCACGGCGTTTAAATCTATATCGAGCCCGTCGGCCAGTTCGCCTATGGCGACGGAGACTCCGCCCGCGCCGAAGTCATTGCAGCGCTTTATCATGCGGGTGGCATCTCCGTTTCTAAAGAGCCTCAGAATCTTTCTTTCCTCCGGCGCGTTTCCTTTTTGCACCTCGGCCCCGCAGCTCTCCAGAGAGCTCAATTCGTGAGCCTTCGAGGATCCCGCGGCTGCGCCTATGCCGTCGCGTCCGGTATCGGCACCGAGCAGTATTACGACATCTCCGGGGACGGGGGTCTGGCGCACCACATTCTCCGCGGGAGCGGCGGCTATCAGCGCGCCCACTTCCATGCGCTTGGCAACATATCCCGGATGATATATCTCGTCCGCCATGCCGGCGGCCAGACCTATCTGATTCGCGTAGGACGAATTGCCCGCCGCGGCGGTGGTCACTATCCTGCGCTGCGGCAATTTGCCTTCCAAGGTTTCCGAAATCGGCGCAAGCGGATTGCCCGCCCCTGTTACCCTCATGGCAGCATAGACATAGGCCCGCCCCGATAGCGGATCCCTTATGGCTCCGCCCACGCAGGTGGAAGCTCCTCCGAAGGGCTCTATCTCCGTGGGATGATTGTGCGTCTCGTTCTTAAACAGAAGCAGCCAGGGCTCTTTCTTCCCGTCCGCTTCAACTTCTATTTTTACGGTGCAGGCGTTCTTCTCCTCGGATTCGTCCAGTCCGGGCAAAAGGCCGCGTCTACTTAAATCTTTGGCTACTATGGTCGCCAAATCCATAAGGCATATCGGCTTTTCGCTTCTTCCGAGCTCCTCGCGCATCTTAAGATACTCTTCGTAGCTATTCTGTATGAAGGCATCCTCAAAGCTTGCATTCTCAATTACAGTGCTGAATGTCGTATGCCTGCAGTGGTCCGACCAGTATGTGTCCACCATGCGAAGCTCGGTAACTGTCGGTACTCTGCCCTCGCCGCGAAAATACTCCTGAAAGAAGAGAATATCGTCCAGGTCCATGGCGAGGGCGTATTCGCCAATGATGTCCGAAAGAGCTTCGCGCCCGAGTTCACAGAAGCCGCAAAGCCTCTCGACACGCTGGGGCTCATCGTATTCCAGCTCAAGGCTTCTCGGAAGCTCCATGGATGCCTCCCTGCTCTCCACGGGGTTTACGATATAGCGCTTTATTGTCTCCACATCTTCGTCGTATATATTTCCATAGAAAACATAGAGCTTTGCGGAGCGCACTATGGGACGCGGGCCGCTCGATATTATCTGCAGACACTGAGCGGCGGAATCGACCTTCTGATCGTACTGACCCGGAAGATACTCGACGGCCAGGACTTTACCTCCCCCGGCATCGAAGTCTTCCGAAGGCGTCTCCACCCGGGGCTCGGAAAACAGCTTTGTCTTTGCATATTCAAAGAGCTCCGCGCTTACGCCTTCAACATCGTAGCGGTTAATTACCCTCACCCTTTTAAGGCCGCTTATGCTCAACAACTCCACGCTTTCTTTGAGCAAGCCCGCCGCCTCCGATGCGAAGGGCTCTTTCTTTTCCACATAGACCCTGTAAACCATCTTTTATACCTCCACGCCCTTTAAGGCTCTGGCTCCTATATCCTTTCTGTAATACGCATTGGCAAAGCTTATGCGGGAAACGGCATCGTAGGCCTTCTCCACTGCGAGAGAAAGGCTTTCCGCCACGGCCGTGCAGCCGAGCACCCTGCCGCCGTTGCTCACCAGAACTCCGTCCTTTTCGGCGGCTCCGGCGATATATACCTCGGCATCAAGTTCGGCGGGTATATGCAGCTCAAAGCCCTTTTCGTAATCGCCCGGATAACCCTCCGAAGCCATTATGACGCAGCAGGCGCAATCCTTGCTGAACTCGACCTCAATCTCCGAGAGCCGTTCCTCCGTAACCGCCATCATTATCTCCAGAAGGTCCGTTTTAAGCAGCGGCAACACAACCTGGGTTTCCGGATCTCCGAAGCGGCAGTTGTATTCTATAACCTTGGGTCCGTCCCTGGTAAGCATGAGCCCGAAGTAAAGGCAGCCTTTGAATTTTCGCCCCTCGGCGTTCATGGCGTTCATCGTCGGAATAAATATTTCCTTCATGCAGCGGGCGGCTATATCTTCGCTGTAATAAGGGTTCGGAGCGATTGCGCCCATGCCGCCGGTATTGAGACCCAGGTCACCGTCCAGCGCCCTCTTGTGATCCATCGAAGAGAGCATCGGAACCAGCTTCGTGCCGTCCGTAAAGCTGAGCACGGAAAGCTCGGGCCCCTCCAGAAATTCCTCAATAACTACGCTGTTTCCGCTTGCGCCGAATTTCTTGTCGCGCATTATCGACAATACGGCATCCCGCGCCGCATCCCTCGTTTCGGCTATTATTACACCCTTTCCAAGAGCCAGTCCGTCCGCCTTTACCACCGTGGGAAGCGGGCAATTTTCCACATATTCAAGAGCCGCGTCGATGTCGCTGAAGACCTCGTAGGCCGCCGTGGGAATGCCGTATTTCTTCATCAGATTCTTGGAAAACACCTTGCTGCCTTCTATTACCGCCGCCTTCGCGTCGGGGCCGAAGCAGGGTATTCCGAGGGAGGAAAGCCTGTCCACGCAGCCCGCCACGAGTGGGTCGTCCGGAGCGACCACGGCATAATCGATTTCGTTTTCCTTTGCGAAATCCGCGATGGCATCGAGGTCCGTGGCCTTTATTCCGGTGCATACGGCATCATTGCGCATACCGGCATTGCCGGGCAGGGCATATATCTTTTTAACCGCGTCGTTTTGCTTGAGTTTTTTGATTATGGCGTGCTCTCTTCCGCCGCCGCCCACGACCATTATTTTCATCGTCAATTCCCCGCATCAGTGATGGAAAAGCCTCATTCCGGTAAATACCATCACCATTCCGTATTCATTCGCAGTCCGTATTACGAGCTCGTCCCTGACGGAACCGCCGGGCTGCGCCACATAGCGGACGCCGCTCTTGTAGGCTCTTTCTATGTTATCTCCGAATGGGAAGAAAGCGTCGGAGCCTATGCTCACGCCGCTCTGCGTGGCAATCCAGGCCTTCCTTTCCTCTCTCGTAAACTCCTCGGGCTTTACATAAAATATATTCTGCCACCTGCCCTCCGCGAGAACATCCTGACACTCATCGGAAATGTAAAGGTCGATGGCATTGTCGCGTTCCGGGCGGCCGATGGAAGGCAGGAACTGAAGTCCGAGCACCTTGGGGCTCTGTCGCAGATACCAGTTGTCGGCCTTGTTTCCCGCGAGCCTCGTGCAGTGTATGCGGCTCTGCTGTCCGGCGCCGACACCTATGGCCTGCCCGTTCTTCACATAACACACGGAATTGGACTGGGTGTATTTAAGGGTTATCAAGGCCAGCGTAAGGTCGATTTTAGCCTGAGCCGTAAGCTCCTTGTTTTCGCTTACCACATTGGACAGCAGGTCCTCGTTAATCTCAAAATCGTTATGTCCCTGCTCAAAGGTAACGCCGAATACATCCTTGCACTCCTCGGGAGCCGCGCTGTAATCGGGGTCTATCTGCACTATGTTGTAGTTTTCTTTCTTTTTGGTCCTGAGTATTTCAAGGGCTTCCTGCGTATATGCCGGGGCTATGATGCCGTCCGAAACCTCGGCCTTAAGGTACTTAGCCACGGAGGCGTCGCAGGTATCGGAGAGCGCCGCCCAGTCGCCGAAGGAACTGAGCCTGTCGGCGCCTCTGGCTCTTATGTAAGCGCAGGCTATCGGAGAAAGCTCCGCATCGGGATCCACAAAATATATTTTGCGCAAGAGCTCGTCCAAAGGAAGACCCACGGCCGCTCCCGCGGGCGAAACATGCTTAAAGCTCGCCGCGGAGGGCAGCCCGGTGGCCGCTTTGAGCTCCTTTACAAGCTGCCAGGAATTGAGGGCATCCAGAAAGTTTATAAATCCGGGGCGACCATTGAGAATCTTAACCGGAAGATCGCTTCCGTCCTTCATGTAAATCTTCGCGGGCTTCTGATTGGGGTTGCAGCCGTACTTCAGTTCGAATTCCTTCATTTTCAATCTCCTAAATGCTTATTAAAGAGCTTTACTTTTCCGTTTACATTGGTATAGAGTGCCACCTTATTATCTTCGTTGAGCGCATCCCAGAGCTCCTCGGGCTCGGGCATCGACACCTCTATGGGTTCTCCCTTAAATGACGGCAAGGGAGAACCGTCGCCCTCGTAGGTGCTTATAAAATAACCCTTACCCTCAGGGCATCCCTCGTAGCAGAAGAACTCGCGCAGGCATTTTCCGTCCAAATGCTTTAGTATCGAAATCTCAAAGCTTCCGTCATCCTGTATTACAGCCGATATCCTCGGCGTAAAGTTCGGGCTGTCGGGCTCGTACTCGCGGCTCATGAGGGCGCATCTTGCGCAGTTTCCGCTCTTAAGAGCCTCCGCTACGGTATCGGTCTGATCCCCGTTCGTCACGATGAGGCTTTTTCCGCAGCGCCTGACCGGATGGTAGATTATCAGGGAAGGATCCTTCATGAGCTCCGGCCTGTGAGCCTCGGTGCGTATTCCGTCCTCGCTGAGCGCAAACACGCGGTTGCGGCTGTTCTCCGAGCGCCCCATTATAAAGTAATAAACGCGGCCCTTTCCGACCACTATCCCCCTTCCGGGGTAGCTGTTTGCCCGCAGAAATTTCAAAAGATTCGTCATATTCCGCCTCCTTCTTTAAGGATGCCCCGGCAGACCTTCTCGACCGCCTCGGGCAGTATTATCCATTCCGCTTCTTCCATAACGCGCTTCTGCAGGCTCTGGGGGGTATCGCCCTCCTCAACCGCAACTGCTTTTTGAAGTATTATGCGGCCTCCGTCCGGCACTTCATTTACAAAGTGCACGGTGGCACCTGTCACTTTTACGCCGTATTCCAGCGCTTTTTCGTGAACTGCCAGCCCATAAAAACCGACCCCGCAAAAGCTCGGTATAAGCGAGGGGTGGACATTTATGATTCTGTCTTTATACCGGTCTGTGAAAGCTTCGCTCAAAATGCTCAAAAAGCCGGCAAGCACTATCAGCTCTATGCTGCGGGCCTCCAATAGCTCTATGAGCTTCGCCTCGAAGCCATCCCTGCCTCCGCATTCCTTTTTGCTTATAAAAGCAGTTTCTATGCCGGCCATCTGCGCTCTTTGCAGGGCGTAGGCGTCGCTCTTATTCGACACCACGAACTCAATTCTGCCGCTCTTTATAACCCCTCTTTTTTCAGCATCGATGAGGGCCTGCAGATTCGTTCCGCCTCCCGATACGAGCACCGCAATGCGCACAGTTTTATCCTCATTGTAAGCCCCGCTACTCAATTTTCAGCCTCTCTTCGCCGCGCACTATATTTCCGATCAAATAAGCGTCTTCACCCGCTTCTTTGAGGCAATTTAAGGCCTTATCCGCATCCCCGGCAGCCACCACTACGCTCATGCCCACGCCCATGTTGAAGGTGTTGAACATATCCCTTTCCGGTATATTGCCCTTTTTGGCTATGAGCTCAAATATCGCCGGCACGCGTATGGCGCCGCGATCGACTTTAGCGCACAGCCCGTCCGGGATGGCGCGAGGAATATTTTCGTAAAAACCGCCGCCTGTAATGTGACTTATCCCCTTTACATCGGCATGCTCAAGAAGCCGAAGCACCGGCTTTACATAGATTTTTGTAGGGGTGAGCAAAGCTTCTCCCAGAGTTTTTCCTCCGAGTTCTTCGAAAGTCCGATTCAAATCGCAGTGCTCGACATCGAAAACTTTCCTCACAAGAGAATATCCGTTGGAGTGCACTCCGGACGACGGCAGAGCGATAATCACATCGCCCTCCTTCATGCGGCCGTTATCTATCAGCGCGGGTTTATCGACTATTCCGACGCAGAATCCGGCGAGGTCGTAGTCGTCCGCCGCCATGGTGCCCGGATGCTCCGCTGTCTCTCCGCCTATGAGGGCGCAGCCCGCCCTCACACAGCCCTCCGCCACTCCGGAAACAAGTTCGGCCACCTTTTCCGGGACATTTTTCCCTATGGCGATATAATCCAAAAAGAACAGCGGCTTTGCGCCGCAGCATACTATATCGTTTGCACACATCGCGACGCAGTCTATGCCTATGCTCGAGTGCTCATCCATTATCTGGGCTATGCGCTGCTTGGTGCCCACGCCGTCGGTTCCCGAAACGAGAATCGGCTCCTTCATTCCCGAAATGTCCGGCGCAAAAAGACCGCCGAAGCCGCCTATCCCCGAGACAACTCCGGGTATAAATGTGCGCTCGACATGCTCTTTCATCAGTTTAACGCCCCTGTAACCGGCCTCTATATCGACACCGGCCGCGGCGTAGGATGCGGAGCGAGAATCTTTCATCTTCTATTCCTTTCCCGTCCAGCAGTAAGTACAGAGTTTATCCCTGTCTATTCCAATCGCCTCGATGAGCCCCTCGAGGGACTGATATCCGAGACTGTCAAAACCGAACTTGTCGCATATTGCGCTCATCAAACAGCGACCGCGCTCCGTTGTGCCGTCGGAATATTCGTCGATGTGCTTCTGCCCTTCGTCCCCTTCCAGCTCCTGTATGGTCCTTCTTGCAAGCAGACCCATATCGGAGTTGCTGCGGCTGAAGTTGAGAAACTTGCAGGCATACATTATGGGCGGGCAAGCCGAGCGCATATGAACCTCCTGCGCTCCGGATTCGTAGAGGAACTCAACGGTCTCCTGAAGCTGCGTGCCGCGCACTATCGAGTCGTCGACAAAGAGCAGCTTTTTCCCTTCTATCAGCTCGGGAACGGGCAGCTGCTTCATCTTGGCAACCTCGATTCTCAGGTTCTGATTGTCCGGCATAAAGGAGCGGGGCCAGGTGGGAGTGTATTTCACAAAAGGCCTTGCAAAGGGCTTTCCGCTCTTGTTCGCATAGCCTATGGCGTGAGGCACTCCGGAGTCCGGAACGCCGGCCACATAGTCCACCTTGGGCAGCCTCCCCGCTATTACCTCGTCCCTCGCCAGTATGGCTCCGTTGCGGTAGCGCATGAGCTCCACATTTACCCCCTCATACTTTGAGTTGGGATAGCCGTAGTAGCTCCAAAGGAAAGCGCATATCCTCATCTTTTCGCCGGGAGCGGACAATTGCTCGCAGCCATCAGCCCTAAGGCGCACTATCTCTCCGGGTCCGAGTTCTTTATAGGTGCTGTATCCGAGCTTGCTGTAGGCGAAAGATTCAAAGGAAACGCAGTAGGAATCACCGTTTTTACCCACATGCACGGGTGTGCGGCCGAGGGCATCGCGGGAAGCTATTATCTCTCCGTCGTCAGTAAGGATAAGTATGCTCATGGAGCCGTTTATGAGCGCCTGAGCCTGAAGTATCCCCTCTTTAAAGCTCCTGCCTTTGTTTATGAGAGCGGACACGAGCTCGGTGCTGCTCACCTTGCCGGAACTCATGGCCATAAACTGGTGATCCATGCCGGAAAAATATGCGTCTATAAGCGCGTCGGCATTATTTATGATGCCGACCGTACTTATGGCATAAAAACCGAGGTGTGAACGCACCAGGAGGGGCTGCGGATCGGAATCGCTTATGCAGCCTATCCCGCTACATCCGGAGAACTGACTCATATCGTTTTCGAATTTCGTTCTGAAGGGGGTATTTTTTATACTATGTATGGCGCGCGAAAACCCGCTTTCGGTATCCCAGAAAGCCATTCCGGCGTTAGCCGTCCCCAGATGGCTGTGATAGTCGGTTCCGAAGAAAACATCGAGAACTACGCTGCGATCCTTTGCGGTCGCTCCGAAAAAGCCGCCCATTACGCAAAAAAGAGTGAAGAAAGAGCAAGAGGATCCACATAGCTGCCGTCCTTATACACTCTCATGTTTCCGGAAGCCACCTCATCTATCAGCATTATATTGCCGTCTTTATCGTATCCGTATTCCAATTTTATATCGTAGAGCACAAGACCCTTTTTGATTAGCTCGTCGGCTACAATCTGCGTTATCTTTTGGGTCATGCCCTTTATTTCGTCGTACTGCTCCTCGCTCATCACGCCAAGGCACACGAGGGCATCCTTTGTTACGAGAGGATCGCCCTTTTCGTCGTTCTTAAAGGTCATTTCAACATAGGCGGGCAGATCCGCCCCCTCTTCTATATAGTCGGAATATCTGCGAAAGAAGCTCCCAACCGCCTTATGACGGCAGATAACTTCGAGACCTTTTCCGAAGGGCTTAGCCGGCAAAACTTCCATAGTAGTATTTTCAAGATCTGCGCTCAGGTAGTGCGTATAGATGCCTGCAGCGTTTATCTTCTCGAAGAAATAAACGGACATTCGAAGGTTTACATCGCCCACCCCGTCTATCTTTAAGCTGACGCTGTTTGCGCCGGGATCGAAGACTCCGCCTTCCCCGGTGCAGTCATCCTTAAATTTGAGCAGATAATTTCCGTTCTCGAGGGCAAAGACATCCTTTGTCTTTCCTGTGCGAAGCGGTTTTGCATTCATTTTGAGATTCTCCTTTTATCTAAGATTTAAGAGCCGCATCCTTGGCGAGAATTTTTTCTGCATCCATACGCCTCTTTACCTCCAGCTTTTCCGCAAGCTGCACATCCTCCACCGCGAGTATCTGCGCGGCGAGCAATGCAGCGTTTGCGCCGCCGTCTATTGCAACGGTCGCCACCGGTATTCCGGAAGGCATCTGCACGGTGGATAAAAGTGCATCCAGACCGTCCAGACAGGCCGACTTGCAGGGTATTCCTATTACAGGAAGAGTGGTGTTTGCCGCAATCGCACCCGCAAGATGAGCCGCCATTCCGGCTGCGGCTATTATTGCCCCGAAGCCGTTTTCCCTTGCGCCCAGCGCAAAGCTGCGAGCCTGATCCGGCGTTCTGTGCGCGGAGTATATGTGCAGTTCATAGGGAATCCCCAGCGCAACGAGCACATCTATACTTTTCTGCACTACGGGCATATCGCTGTCGCTGCCCATTACTATCCCGACCTTTTTCATATTCGCCTCCTTGTAGTAGTTGTCTTTAATTATAATTCAAAAATACCGTTTGGTAAGCTAATACTCGATAAACCCTTGATTTTTTGTGATACAACAAAAGTATAGTTCGGAACATTCCGAACTATACTTTAATTGGTAAAGCCGAATGTACGATTTCTTCGCATTTGTGTTTAAGCAAGAAATCCGAATTAATTAAACATCAATCCAAATGCCGATATCTCGACATAATGGAAACGCCGATTCAGCCTTTTTTCTTTTTCACCCGCATCAAAGCGATTGCAAACCCGATGACGAGAACTGCAATCACAGTTGTTATCGGGAAAATCGAGGTCTTCGCATCCGAGGAAGCTATCAGATCCGCAGCTCTGAGGTTCCCGAACTCATCCGCAAGAACTATGCTGCCGACAATCTGTCCCTTCTTTACTTCAAGGCCGATATCCTCGGAGGGATATACTTTGTAACTAAGCTTATCATCCTGAGAAAGTATATAAATATCTTCACTCGGAGCCGCATCTATATTTTTGGAAAAATTGAGCCTCGTGCTCATAACTCCCTCTATGTTCTCTCCCGAGGCAAAGCCCGCTTTCTTAAAGGATCTCGCCCATCTGAACAGAGAGCTCATATCGGCGAACTGATACTCCACCCATCTGCCCTTTTCGTTCTTTACATCGTGTGCATGCATCACAACCCCGTAAAATGTAAGATCTTCGTGCCGCATCTGGCTGGAAAAATTATTGCCGGACCAGGATATATATCCGGTCTTTATTCCGCGGATATCTTCTTCAAAACCCGTTATATATTCCTCAATTCCCTTCGGAAACATCACTCCGTTGAAGGAGGAATATAGGTAAGAACTCTTTCTCACATCATTGGAGGAGAGCTTTCCCTTTTCCTTGCTGACGATCTCCACGAACTTTTCGTTTTGCATCGCATATCGGCATAGAGTGAGCATATCGCGACAAGTAATCTGACTGTAGCGCGATAAACCGTGCGCATCGTAGTAAATCGTGCGCTCCATCCCGAGCTCCCGGGCCTTCTCGTTCATCTTCTGTACAAAGCTGTCGATATCGCCGCTCACATGCTCCGCAAGGACATTCGCCGCCTCGTTTGCCGATACGATCAAAAGATAATCCATCAGCTCGGCTACGCTAACTTCCTCGCCTTCCAACAGATGAAAGTCGTCCATCCAGCTGCAATAGCGGGGAGAAACCGCATCCTTCGAAACGATTGCGCTTCCCGAAAGCTCCGGATTATGCTCGAGCACGAGCATAGCGGTCATAACCTTGGTCATGCTCGCCGGTGCATTGACGGCGTCGATATCCTTATCGTACAGAAGGGTGTCCGTGCTCTCCTCGTAGAGCAGGGCCATGCGAGAATTGGTAATATCGGGCTTTTCTCTCGTGATTCGCTCCGTGGCCGAAGTGAATGGCGAGATTGCCGTTACAACTATCAGGATAAGTGCCAGAAGGCTTTTCTTGCGCATTTTATCCCACCGCTCCGCTCAGTTTGTACAGGAAAACCTCGGGTATATCGAGGTACATAAATAAGAATGAATATGCTTCATCCGGCTGAACAAGACAGATGCAATGCTGCGCATCGTCGCCGCGATAAGAATAGTTTACTATAAAGTCCCCTATGCCGCCTATCGAAGCGAATATGGGGTCGTTCGTATCGACGAGCTCCGAACTCAGCCAATCCTTTTCCGGGCTACGCGCAGAATCGTAGGTCTCCAGCCTGAAGCGCCCTTCGTAATAGTATGTGGTTTCTTCGTCCGCTTTAATTGTAAAATAGTAATCCCGAGCCTCGGCATCGAATTCAGATCCGCCCGGATATATTGTAAGAGTAACGGTGGGGTTTTCTTCGTTGTCGACCCATTCTCCGGTAAGAAATTCGAAGTCCAAAGTTTCCGTATACAGGAAATTGGCGACGACCTCTCCGCAGAACGGATCGATAAGCATAACCATATCGTTGCTATAATAGTGAATGCGAAGCATTCCGTCGCTATCGGCGATTAGAGATGCCGGCCAGAAATAATCCGCCTCTTCCCAACCCTCGGGCATAGAATCGTGAAATGCAATGGTCTCTCCCTCGGGATTTACTCCGAAAATCCACGGGCCGAAATACCCTGTAAGGAAAAGATTGCCCTCTTCGTCAAAATCCCAGGAAGCGCTCTCGCCGCCGAAATCCTCGTTTACCCATCGAATTTCTCCTGAGTAAGGATCTAAGCAATAAATTGATCCTGCCGCAATGAACATGAACCCGGGTGTGCGGAGGCCTATCTCCTGAATAACATCGCACTGTCCGACATTGTAAGTATCCGTGACATATTCCCAGGCCACACTTCCGCCGATAGCATGAGCAGTTATATGGCCCGTCACCTGAGCCTTTTCATTATATTCCAGCTCCATGACTATGCCCTGTATCTGCGGCTCAGGGGGCTGAGGCGCCCCGGGCTCGGGAGCTTCCGGCTGTACGGGAGATACGGGAGGCTCATTATTTGCATTGCCTCCGCTTTTGCCGCAGGCTGCAAGTCCCGTCAACAGAATCATTACAAGAACAAGCGATATAAATTTTTTCATATTAGCCCCTCTACCTTCAGCTTCGGTATGCTTTAAGAAGCACACTGAATTCGCGTGCATTTTACTCTAAAAGTTTAGCACATCCTAAGCAAGGGGAAAATATTAAAACCGAAATATTCATTTTCAGCTCAGGAATTTGGCTACTCGCCCCTAGCCTTCTTTTTTGCAAGCTCGTTCGCATTCTCGCTGCCCCTGAATACGACGAATTTCCACCATAAGAATTCACCGACGAAGTTCAGGAGCATGGTAACAATTTTTATGATGTACTCGTTGATGCCGGCCCCGGCAGCCAATTGCCCGAGCCAGGCGGTGAGCGGAATGAAGGCCGCATAGAAAAGCCCCACCTTCAGCATGGCGATGGGAACATTGTTGGCCGACTTAAAGGTATAGCGCCTGTTGAGGGTGAAATTTCAAAGTACGGAAAGAACGACGGATATTACATGCTTTACATCGTAAGGCAGAGCGGTCAGGCTGTTTAAAGCGATAAAAGACAGGGCTTCGATGCCCGCGGCGGAAACGGAAAGCAGGGTGAATTTGACGGCCTGCTTTAAGGCTTCGCGGGAATTTTTATCTTCCGACATGACTTAATCTTCCTTTCAACGAATTTGATTTAAGTGCCTGAACAGTTTTTTATTGGCAGCATAAAGTTCTATAAATGCCTCATAATTTTTATCGTGCACGGCGCGAGCATTCGGATCGGGCATAAAGACGCGGTTCGGTTTAATCAATTTTTCGGCATCCCTCAGGTCGGCAATGCGACCAAGACCTACCGCAACCGCCAAGGCTGCACCCACCGAGCCCACATTCTGAGGTTCGGACACGGTCTCCACAGGAAGCTGCAGAACATCTGCGAGGATTCCCGCCGTCATCCGTGCAATAAGCGCATCCTTCACATCCAGCCACTTGTGCGCCTTGCCCGGGCGGCTTCATCGAGAAGAACCACGCTCTGAGCCTGTGCGCAGAAACTGATGCCGGCAATCTGAGAACATGCCACGGGATTGCGCCTTGCGAGCCTGCGCGTCGTCTCGCACATGGCATCCCACCATTCATGAGGATTCTGCTCGACACCGGTCGTGCCGATATCATAGCTCAGAATCATCATCGTATTGCCCCCTTCTTAGACTTTAGGACAGCAGCGCCCCCTTTAAAAATTCAAATGTCTCCGAAATTACTTGCTCGTCGTATTCTTCCCTGTCTATGTCCGGATTTTTATACATTTGAAAACGAATCTTATAGTAGTCGCAGACATAGGAGAATTGAAGCATAAGCAGGATATTGTCCATCAAAAAGGCGGCAGAGCCCGCATCCAGCTCGAGCCTAACCTCCCCCTTTTTCTGACCCTCCCGGAGCATGTTTATATAGCGCTGCGAAGTAAAGCTATCCAGGCTCCTGGGCACTTTTGAAATCAACTCCTGATTGCCGATCGACGACATCTCGTGATAAAGGCGAATTAAAGTGGCCTCTCGGCGCGAGGTTTTAACCACGAGGCTAATCAGAGCCTCTATTTTATCCGCGACGCTCAAATTATCGTCATCCACGACTTTGCCGGCATGCTCCTCAATCAGAGAAGACCCGTAATTGACTATGTAAAGAAATAGGTTCTCCTTGGTATTAAAATAGTGAAAAACAGAGCCCACGCTGATCCTGGCCTTCTCGGCTATGCGATTTGTGTTGGCCAATTCATAACCTCGCTCCGCAAATTCAGCTATGGCCGCTTCTATAATCCGCTCCTGCTTTTCCGCATCCAGGCGCTTAAAACTCTCGTTGGCAAAATCGTTCATCATACTACTCATGTAATCAGTTAAAACTCCTCGTTTGACTATCGCAATTAATTATCTTTTCTCTAAATACTTTGACAGCACGGCGTGTTGAGTGGAGACTCAATCATCTTGTGCTTATACTACCACATAAAATAAAAAAACAAAATCCTTTCCCGCAGATTTACTGTATTACTCTGCTTGATTTTTACCGGCAATCGTGATAAATTTGCATTGAGTCTTAACTCAATTTTTCGAATAACCACCGATAGATATATAACAACCAAGGAGGTCGTCATGGTAGATTTAAGCGCGGCAACAACTCAAAGACATATCGAAGCACTGGACGAGTTGATTAAAAAAACCCATATATTCCGTATCCCCCGATGCTCTGGCAAGCTACGAAGCGGAGTATTTCGGGAAAAAGTGCGTCAAGAGCTACGAGATGATACAGGAAGCTAAAAAATATATTCCGGGAGGCGTACAGCACAACCTCGCCTTCAATCATCCCTTCCCTCTCGTCTTTACAAAGGCGGAAGGCGCTTATCTGGAAGATCTGGACGGCAACCGCTATTTCGACTTTCTGCAGGCGGGAGGCCCGACAGTGCTGGGTTCAAATCCCCCTGAAGTGCGCGAAAAGGTAATCGAGCTGCTCAATACCTGCGGCCCCTCGACCGGGCTCTTTCATGAATACGAATATCACATAGCCAAACTGGTCACCGAACTGATTCCGTCCGTTACCTGGCTTCGACTGCTGAACTCGGGCCCACGGCATTCCACGCTTTATTTTCAAAGGGATTGACGAATTTTTCCCGGGCGACCTCGATTCGCTCGAAAGCAAGCTCAAGCGCAATAAGCTGCGCGGAGGAACGGCTGCCGTTATGCTCGAACCAGTCGGGCCCGAGAGCGGCACGCGCCCCATCAGCGTGGACTTCGTCAAAGGAGCGGCCGAACTCTGCAAGGAATACGGCGCCCTGCTGATTTTCGACGAAGTGGTGACGGCATTCAGGCTATCGCCTCACGGCGCGCAGGGAATCATGGGTGTTGAACCCGACCTCACCGTCTTCGGCAAGGTGATAGCCGGCGGCTACCCCGGAGCGGGCGGCGTCGGAGGCAAGGAAGAATTCCGCAAATACCTCGCAGCCGGAATACAAACCGGCGACAAGGTTAAAAAGGCTCTCGTAGGCGGCACCATGGCGGCAACACCCCTTTCGGCCCTCGCCGGATATTATACTCTTAAGCGCATTTACGAAACAAATGCCTGCGAGCAGGCCAATGCGATGGGAGATCGCCTTACGGCGGGTCTTAAGGAGCTGATCAAAAAGCATAAGCTCCCCTTCGTCGCATTCAATCAGGGTTCGATCTGCCATCTGGAGACCGTGGGAACCATGCATTTCAGCGTCAACTGGGCAAAGCCCTGGACAATTCCGGCCTTCCTCAGCGAAACCTCAAAGCGCAAAGCCGAGATGGAGCATATGGGCGCGGCCTATATGGCGAAAGGTCTGGTAACCCTGGCCGGCAGCAAAAAATTGCACGAAGCTATGAACGCCACCCTCGCGCGCAGCGATGCGAAGCTTGTTCTCATGGGAAGACACGGCGCTTTTATACTGGCGAAAACGCCGGAAGAGTGCCTTAGCCTAGCCGGAGATTTGGAATGCTTTTGCACCGACCTTTACGCAGAGCTCATCGGAAGAAAAATAACTCAAAGGTCCGATATATTGAGCGACAGCGACAAGGAAAAAGATCTGGCAGCATCGCTGCGCAAAACAACAGAGGAATGCATAGCCGTATCCGTCGATTACGAAGTTCTGCCATGGCTTTCGCGCAGCTTAAAACCTTATCTCGACGATTTTGCACAGATTTGCGGGGTCAGCGTCAGCCAAAAGCGCGACTCGTCGAATGTAGTCTTCGACCCGAAGGCGCAGGTTGCAATCTGTTTCGGCAAGGACGAAGCGGACGCGAGAAATGTACGCGCCGTACTGGAAAAGAACGCCAGAGCCGCCAATATCGCGCAGCTCTCCGGCCTTAAGCCGATAGCCGCATGGGAAGCATTCGCAATGCGCCTCGTCTATCAGAAGAAATACTCCAAACAGGCAAAGCCTTAGAGGACATCGCCATGAAGCACGAAGAAATCCGACTCGCATTCGAACAATCGCAATCAGTTTTTGCAAGCGGCGCGACGCGCGCCTACGGCGACAGAATGCGCATGCTCAATGCGCTCGAGTCCGGAATTCGAAGTCAGGAAGAGAATCTGATCCGCGCACTTAAAAGCGATATGAATAAAAGCCCTCACGAGGCATTCATCACCGAACTGAGCCTCGTATATGGGGAGCTCAGGTATGCAAAGGGGCAGCTGCGAAGATGGATGAAGCCCAAAAAGGTCTTGCCGTCCATAGCACAGCTGCCCTCCTCCGTTCGCGTTCTGCCGGAACCCTACGGCGTATGCCTGGTAATGTCGCCGTGGAATTATCCGGTCTTACTCACTCTGAGCCCCCTTATAGGGGCAATCGCAGCCGGCAATACCTGCCTGCTTAAGCCTTCCGCATACAGCCCCGCTACATCGGCGGCCATAGCCTCTATCATTTCCGACAGCCTTCCGAAGGGCGTATGCAATGTAATTGAAGGCGGCAGGAAGGAAAACGAATCCCTTCTCGACCTCCCCTTCGACTGCATATTCTTTACCGGAAGTCCGGCCGTGGGCCGCCTGGTTATGGAAAAGGCGGCGAAGCAGCTTACGCCCGTTACCTTGGAACTCGGCGGCAGATCTCCTGTAATAGTCGACGAAAACGCAGATATTGAAAAGACGGCCAAGCGCCTTGCATTCGGCAAGCTGACGAATGCAGGGCAAACCTGCATAGCGCCGAATCATGTCTTTGTCCATAAAAGCGTCATGAACGAATTAGTCGAGGCGTTCGTCAGGAACTTTTCCGAAACTTTCCAATCCGAAGAGCACTATCTGAGCGATTATCCGCGCATAGTAAACGAACGCCATTTTGAGCGACTGATGAAACTTCTCGAGGGTGAACAGATCGCTGCAGGCGGCTTGGGCAATCCCGAAACCTTGCAGATTGCGCCGACGATCGTGCTCAATCCGCATCGCGACGCAGCAGTGATGAACGAAGAAATCTTCGGTCCCATCCTGCCCGTGCTCGAATACGAAGATTTGGACACTCTTGTCCGCGAAATAAAAAAAGAACCGAAACCGCTGGCGTTTTATTACTTCAGCAAGGATACGAAGCGAGCGGAACGGGTCATGCGGGAGCTCTCCTTCGGAGGAGGCTGCATCAACGACTGCCTGCTCCATATTACATCGCCGCGCGCGCCTTTCGGAGGCGTCGGAAACAGCGGGATGGGAAGCTATCACGGCTACGAAAGTTTCAGAACCTTCAGCCATTTTAAAACCGTGCTTAAAAAGTCTCTATTCTTCGATGTATCGCTGCGCTATCACCCGTTTACAAAGAAGAAAAGCGAACAGGCGCGGAGGATTCTATAAGGCGTAAACAAAGTCCCGCAGGGAGGAAAACGAAGAAAGATATGAAAAAGGAAGATTTCTTTAATTTAGATATAAATGCGGATTTGCTCTTTAAACCCGCAGAAAAGCCTGCGGCAATGCTGATGCTGGATTATGTCCGCACGGAACTTGCAGGATTTGACGAAAAGCCCTTTTCGGATGTAGATGCCTTAGTTTTTGCCCAGTTTGCCTATGCCAGACTGCACGAAGAAGATTATTCGTTTGTGCCTTCGGCTGAACCAGTTTTTATAAGAGACACATACCGAGCAGAAAACTTCGACTTTATGTACAGCAATATTCCTGAATACGATAAAAACATTCAGCTTATTACAGCTATGGCGGCAAGTCCGAGATTCAGAAATATACGAATACTCGATTATGAAGATGTATACGACAGTAACCTGGTATTGCAATTCTCCGCCATGACATTCGAAATGACGGAGGGTTTTTTAGTATCTTTCCGCGGAACGGATTCAACTTTTACGGGATGGAAAGAAGACTTCAATATGTCATTCATGGACAGCATACCCGCGCAGGAAGAAGCGCTTCGATACCTGCAAAGAGCTGCGGGAAATTTTAATGGACCTATAAGACTCTGCGGTCATTCAAAGGGCGGAAACCTGTCCATGTATGCGGCGCTGAACTGCGACAAGCAAACAAGAGACAGGATAATATCCGTTCACGATTTGGACGGCCCGGGCTTTAAAAATCCGGAGATATATGCGCAGGCTTATTCCGAAATCTCGGAAAAAGTAACAAAAATATTGCCGGAATCTTCAATCGTAGGTCTTCTTTTAAATGGCGCAGATGAGAACTCTAAAATTGTAAAGAGTTCGGGGATAGGCATAATGCAGCACTCATCTTTTACTTGGAAGATAAAGGACGGCGAATTTGTAGAGGGCAAGAGAATTACGGAAGTGTCCAAAAATATAGACAAGTCAATCTCCACATGGCTTAAAGGAATAAGCCCGGAGGATAGAGAGCTCTTTATAGATACCCTGTTCGAAGTATTAAACGCAAGCGGGGCAAATACATTCCATGAGCTTTATTCCGCAGGGCCCGAACAGCTTGCCGCCATGTATAAAGCCATAAAGAATCTCCCGGAGGCTGTTAAGAAAAACACCACAAAAATTCTGAGAAGTCTATTCGAAACCTCAATTAAAACATTGATTTCCGAGGATTAGCAGTATATCTAAAAATCTGCGGCCACTTATAATATCTGACCGCAGATTCGTTTTGTATTGAATACTACTTTTGACTCTCTGCCCAGAGTTCATCGGCTTTGGGAGTCCAGCGCTCCGCGTAAGGCTTACATTTTGCATACAAGTCGTCGATGTTTTCGGGAGACTGCATATCCGTTGAATGAGCCCCCGTCTTATTGACCATGTTGCATAAGCATTCCGGATTTTC
>CAYFMW010000022.1:0-11039 GCA_964344335.1 uncultured Oscillospiraceae bacterium
ATAGTTACTGCCATTGTTGTAATAATGAATTTATGTGATACGATATTAAATATGATACTATTGAGAAAATCAATGTGGTACATGATGATGAATGTGAAATAAAAAGAAGCTTTTTAAATGTTATACCAATAAGCTTGGTTAAAGGGTTAGAGTTTGAAAGAGTTTATGCTATACCACATCAAATGACGGAAAACGAAAAATATGTTGCGTATACAAGAGCATTGAATGAGCTGTGCATTATCAATATGTAATTAATGAATCGCATATTTGAAATATACTAATTCTCCTTTGCTATGCCTTCGGCATCGGCTATCTTTTGCCTGGTGATATCGTCGATAGTTTCTTTAAGAAGCTTAGTATATTCTGAAAACTGCGCTTCCTCGACTCCGTATGTAAGCTGAAGCTCGTATTCAATCGGCAGCCAGGTCGAAATATCCGCTTCGTCGTGAGAGATTAGAGCTTCCATCTTGTCGAGGCATTTATAGAGTTTAGCTTCGGCTGTCTGCAGTGCTTTCATTTCGGAGAGCAGCGACTGCCATTCGCTCCTCTGAGGCTCCGGAAACTGAGCGACCCACCTGTCGAAGGCTTCCTCTTCCAATTTCTCGTCGCTTCCGGTCTTCTCGAAGCTCGGGACATCTCCGGTGAAGGCTTCGCCCAGGTCGTGTATTATGCACATACGGATGACCCTATCGATATCCACGGACTCAAATTCCTCAACGCCGTCCAGCAGCATGGCCATCAGCGCCACCCTCCAGCTGTGGTCCGCAACGCTTTCTTTCCTGTCCGCCTCGGTCCAGTTATGCCTCGTGTTTACCTTCAGTTTCGCAGCTCTTTCGAGTATTTTCAGGAATTTTTCAGCTGTCATCGCAAGCCTCCGCTATTGGATTTTCCGGGGGTTCATTAGTGAAGCACCCCGAAACATACAGCTGCATTATAGCATAAGCCGGGCAAAACTGCTCCGTGCACGCACGCGTAATTGTGATACAATAATAAAACATGGAAATCCCGGAGGTTATCGTGACGATTTACGACTATATAGACGGAATAAAACCGGCCTACGAAGAGGCCAAGGAGCTTGCAAGAAAGCGCAACGACGGTCTGCTAAAGCCGCTCGGGAGCCTTGGAAAGCTCGAGGATATAGCGATAAAGTTCGCGGGAATTACCGGCAAAGTACTAAACAGCGCCGAAAAGCGCTGTCTTATAGTTATGGCGGCCGATAACGGCGTGGTCGAGGAAGGCGTCGCCGGAACTCCGAAGGAGATGACCAGGAACCATAGCGCCAACATCGCTACCGGGATATCCGGAGCTGGGGTGCTGGCAAAGTACGCGGGAAGCGATTTGAAGCTCGTCGACATAGGCATAGAGGGCGAATGTAAAAGCGATTCCGTAATCGTGCGCAAGATTGCAAACGGTACGGCGAATTTCGCGAAGGGTCCCGCAATGAGCCGCCCCCAGGCCGAGCAGGGCATAATGATAGGCATAGAGACGGTTAAGCTCTGTAAGGACGAAGGCTACGAACTGCTCGGAACCGGCGAGATGGGCATAGGAAATACAAGTTCCACAGCCGCCTGCTGCATGGCTCTGACGGGTCTCGATGCGGACAGCGCCGTGGGAAAGGGTGGAGGCCTCAGCGACGAAGGGCTCGCGCGCAAAAAGGAAGTTATAAAGCGGGCTCTTGCACTCAACAAGCCGGACGCAAGCGATCCGATAGATGTAATCGCTAAGGTCGGAGGCTTCGATATCGCGGGGCTTGTAGGCTGCTTTTTGGGAGCGGCCTATTACAGAATGCCTATAGTTATAGACGGCGCAATCTCGGCTCTTTCGGCTTTGATCGCCTGCAGGCTTCAGCCTCTATGTGCGGATTACATTTTCGGCTCTCACATTTCGAGGGAGCCGTCGTACAGGCACATGATGCGCGAGATTAAGATAGAGCCCATGATAGATCTGGGCATGCGCCTGGGTGAAGGCAGCGGTTGCCCTCTGGCGTTTCATATAATAGGCTCCGCCTGCGCGATGCTTCGGAATATGCAAAGTTTTGCAGAGCATAATATGGACGACACTTACAGGATAGATATGAGAGAGGACAAGCGATGATAGTTCTCGTTACAGGGGGAGCCAGGAGCGGAAAGAGTACATATGCGGAGCAGTTGGCGCAGCAGCGGTCGCAAGGGGCCGCGGTGCTATACATAGCGACGGCTGCCGCCACGGACAGCGAGATGGAGGAGCGCATAAAGCTTCACCGCGAAAGAAGGCCGCAGGGCTGGCGCACGGTGGAGAGATACAAGGCGCTCGGCAGCATAGAGTTTGCTGCGGAGCGCGTGGTGCTTCTGGATTGCGTCGGCTTTCTCCTGAACAATAACCTCTTTGAGCGCATGTCGGATTCTGACGATATCTCGAAGGAGGAAGCGGACGCGGTTGAAGAGTATGTTAAACAGCAGCTTTCGGATATCGCAAAGCGCTGCGAGGCTGAGGGGGCGGATCTGATAATTGTGACCAACGAAGTCGGATCCGGACTTGTTCCCGCCACGAAATTGTCCAGACTTTACAGGGATGCCTTAGGACGCATAAATTGTCATGCGGCGGCCCTTTCCGATAAAGTATTTGCCATGGTCTGCGGAATTGCGGTGGAGATAAAATGAGCTCATTTTTCCTGATGCTCGGATTTTTTACGCGCCTTCCCGTGCCCTGCCCTGAATATACGGAGCAGCGCTATAGGCGGGGGGTGCCGATGCTGCCCTTGGTGGGAGCCCTCGTGGGAGGACTGCTCGCCGGGGTTTTCGTGCTTTTGGAATCGCTGCCCGCCGCGCTCACTTCCCTTTTAGTTTTCGTTCTATACCTTTACATAACGGGAGGGCTTCATTTGGACGGGCTGGCGGACAGCTTCGATGCTCTGTTTTCCTCGAGGGACAGGGAAGGGATGCTGCGGATAATGGATGACCCTCAGATTGGGAGTTTCGGCGTGCTGGGCCTTATTATTTCGAGTGCAGCTTACCTTATACTTTTCAGCATGGTGGATTGGCCCGCTCTGCTGCTCTTTCCCATAATAGGAAAGTGCACGCCCGCCATAGCCGCGAACATTGCGCCTTATATAAGACCCGGCGGCATGGCCGAGCTCTTTTGCAGCAGCGCGAGCAGGAGTGTTGCCATTCTTGCCGCCGCGCTGGGACTTGCGGCCTGCGCCGTCTTTTGGTTTATAAGCCCCAAATATTTGTTGGCCGGAGCAGTCGCGCTTGCGGCATCGGCTCTGCTGACTTTAAAAATAAAAAAAATGCTCGGAGGGATTACGGGAGACATTTTAGGACTTGTCTGCGAAAGCGCCCATCTTCTCTTCCTGCTGTTGTGTGTTGTAGTTGTTTAAGAGGATTAAGATGAAGAAATTTGCAGTATTGATACTGGTAGTTGCGTTGATTGCAGGACTGGCTTCTTGCACCAAGACCCCGCCCGAGGATATCGGAAGCGAGCTGCCGCCCGAACCCGAAAGCCCCCCGGAAATTGTCGAACCCGAGCCGGAGCCCGAACCCGAGCCGGAACCGCCCTACACCAATCCGCTTACGGGTCTTGGAAGCTTCGAGGATCTGGAAAATCTACGGCCCTTTGCAGTTATGCTCAACGATAAGCTCGAGGCCCTCCCGCAGATGGGCATCGGCAACGCGGACATAATATACGAAGTCTGTGCGGAAGGCGGAATAACGCGCATGGAGGCGCTGTTTCAGTCCGTGCAGGGAGTGGGAGAGATAGGCAGCGTCCGGTCAATACGGCCCTATTATATAGAGATTGCTACGGGTTACGATTCCATAATCATCCACGCCGGGGGAAGCGAGGAGGCCTACGATAATTTAAAGAAGTGGAAGTTGGTTCATTTTGACGGGGTGCGCGGAGGTCGCGACGCTAATATCTTCTGGAGGGACGAAGCGCGCCTTAAGAACGCAGGATATGAACATTCCCTCTTAACCAGCGGCGAGAAGATACTCGAATATTTAGATTCCACCAAGATTCGAAAGGAACACGAGGAAGGCTACGAAGCTCCTCTTAAGTTCGGGACGGAAAGCGCAGCCCGTCTCGGAAGCTCCGCTCCCGATGTGACGGTAAGATTCAGCAAATACAAGAGCACACAATTCCTCTACGATGCGGAGAGTCTGGACTACGCCGTCTTCGGCCACGACAGAGAGTGCATCGACGGCAATACATCGGAGCAGCTCCGCGTAAAGAACCTGCTCGTACTGCACACCACCACCAAAGTATTGGACAGCGAAGGGCGGCTCAAAGTTGCGGTGACGGGGAGCGGTAGCGGAACATATTTTTGCGAGGGCAAGGGCGTCGAGATTAAATGGAGCAGAGAAGGCAGAAACGACGCATTCCGCTACGAGCTTGCGGACGGAAGCGAACTTACCCTCATGCCCGGAAAAAGCTACATCTGCATAATAAACCCGAAAGTCAGCACGCTGATTATAGAAGAATAAAGCTATAATATAAATCCTCCGTCCACGGAGATTACCTGCCCTGTTATAAAGCTTGCGGCCGGCGACGCTAAAAATACAACCGCATCGGCGACCTCCTCCGCGCTGCCCAGGCGCCTAAGAGGCGTCCTGTCCGCTAAGTCTTGCAGCTCGTACTCATCGAAGGAATCCAGCATCCGTGTCTTAATAACGCCCGGCGCCACGCAGTTTACTCTTATGCCCGAGGGTCCGACTTCCTTCGCAACGGCTTTGGTAAAAGCCGCGACCGCTCCCTTGGATGCGGAATAGGCGGATTCGCATGAAGCCCCCGCTATGCCCCACATGGACGAGATATTGACTATGCAGCCTTCGCCTTCCTCTATCATCGACGGAAGCACGGCCCGGGTCATCACGAAGCAACTCTTGGCATTGCTGTCCATAAGCAGTTCCCACTCGCTATCCGTAACATCCTGAACCTGGTTTATCCTCGAAATCCCCGCGCTGTTAACCAGCAGATCTATGCGCCCGTAGTTTTTGAGCACCATGTCGGCCATGGCATCCGCCTGCGCACCGTCTCGCAGATCCGCGCGAAGAGCGCTGCCGCCTATGTCCCTTGCGAGTTCTTCTGCAAATTCGCAGGAATGGAAATAATGCACTACGACCGTGTATCCTTGCTCGGCGAGCTTCCTTGCGCATGCCGAACCTATGCCGCCCGAGCCTCCGCTTACGATTGCTATTTTGCTCATTGCGCCGTTCCTTTCCGAAGCCTTCAAATGTGCGCTTCCGGCTGAATCTGAAATTCTGATTTTGCGGCGAGGCCGGCATGCTCGCCGCGGCGAATCTATTGAAAATATCTTCTTTTAAAGATATACTAAAAAAGTAATTTAAGCAATTATTCGTGATGGAGGCATATTATGGAAAAGTGGATGAACAGACCTGCATGGGTGGAAGTGGATCTCGGAAAACTCGACAGCAACATCAAGATTGTGCTCTCGAGGGTAGTTCCCGGGGTAAAGGTGCTCGGAGTCGTAAAAGCCGATGCCTACGGTCATGGCATGAAGGAAGTATACAAGGTGATGAAGGAAAACGGCATCGACGACTACGGCGTGGCTACTCTGCAGGAGGCTGTTGATCTTCGCGAATATTGCGACCCTAAGGATCGCATCGTCGTATTTTCATTGATATCCGAAATAAATGTGGAAGAGGTCTGCAAATATAATGCTGTGACCCTCATCGAAAACCTCAATTATGCTAAGGCGCTCTCTAAAGAGGCCCAAAAACAGGGGGTTACGATCGAAGTTATGGGCTGCGTCGACACCGGAATGGGCCGCATAGGCTACCAATGGGACGACCCCGCCTGCGTGGAGGAAATCTTCGAGGCGAGCGAGTATCCGAATCTCGATATGATAGGCATCTTCTCGCATCTTTCCAGCGAGGATGTGGAATATAAATATTGGAGCGACCTTCAGTACGAGCGATTTCTCAGTGTTCTTGCGGGCCTGGAGGCAAAGGGGCTCACCATGCCGCTCAACTCTCTTGCGAACAGTCCGGCGACCTGCCATAGGCCGCATCTGCAGTTCGGACTTGCAAGGCCCGGCGGCGTCTTCTTCGGTCGCTACGAGGGAACCTGTGTCGCCATGCCCGGCGTGCAAAATATACTTTCAGTCAAGGCGAACATAACGCAGCTCAAGGATGTCCCCGACAACTTCTCGATAGGCTACGAAAGGGCAGGCAGAACCAACAGGCCGAGCAAGATAGCGACGCTTGCGCTGGGTTTTGCGGACGGACTCATCAGGTCCTGGGGCAACGGCAACGGCCATGTTATCGTTAACGGGCATTTCGCTCCGACTATCGGCAAGATGTGCATGGATCAGTTTATGGTGGATGTAACCGATGTGCCCGATGTAAAGGTCGGCGACGAGGTAACGATAATCGGCGAGTCCGGGGGTCTTCATATCTATCCCGAGGAGTTCGCCGCAAAGTGCAATTCGGCTACGAATGAGCTCACCTGCGGTTTGCCGGTCCGGCTGCCTTATAAATACATCAGGTAAAGTGCGCATATTAACTCCTTGTATAAGAACGAGTATTTGTGATAATATATGCAGATGGACACGCATAAAAAGTTCATGAAACTTGCCGTCGAAGAGGCGAGGCTCGCCGCGAAGCTCGGAGAGGTGCCCATAGGCGCGGTCATAGTCAAGGACGGCGAGATTGTAGGGAGGGGTCACAATACGACCGGAATAGGCAAGGACCCTACGGCTCATGCCGAAATAAATGCGATAAGGCAAGCCGCAGAGGCTCTCGGCGGCTGGAAACTGCCGGATTGCGATATGTATGTGACGGTCGAACCCTGCTGCATGTGTGCAGGCGCAATAGTGCTCGCCCGTATAAGCAGACTTTTTATCGGGACAGAGGACCCCAAGGGGGGTGCCTGCGTGTCCCTATACAGAATAGTTACAGACGAAAGGCTCAATCACCGTGTGGAATTGCACACGGGTATTTTGCGGGAAGAGTGCAGCGCGATTATGAAGGATTTTTTCGCAGCACTGCGCACCGCAAAGCTTGAGCCCCCGGAGGAAAACGAATAATGAAGCGAAAAATTTTTGTCTTGGTTCTGCTTGTCGCCCTGATTGCCTCGGGCGCATCCTGTGTCTTTGCGGAAGGCTCGGAACTTGAGATTATAGCGACTTCTCCCGCAGACGGGGACAGGGGCTTTCAACCTGCGAACATGGCTGTAAAGATAACTTTCAGCGAGGATATGGTGGCGGACGAAAGCATAATAGAGGCCAATAAGAGCAAATTTCACATCTATGCCCAAGACGGAAGTTCGCTCGAATTCGACATCGTCTACAATTCCAATAAATACCCAGACGAGCTGTGGCTGGTACTTACCGCGACTTTGGAGTCGAATTCTCCGTATAAGGTTGTGATAGATGAAGGCATAAGGTCTTCCTCCGGAGCGACGCTCGCACAGGGGATGGAGCTTACATTCCGCACGAGGAATACTTCCTTCGACCAGAAAATTTCCATGGGAATGATGGTCGGCATGATGGGCCTGATGTTTTATATGACCAGCAAGGCTGCCAAGAAGAGCGCCGAGAAGTCAGACCCGAAGTCCGTGGAAAAAGCAGGGGACGATAAACTCAACCCTTATAAGATTTCCAAAGAAAAGAACATAAGCCTCGATAAGGCACAGGCCATAGTCGAAAGGCGCAAGGCAAAAATAGACAAGAAGCTGCGCAAGGCTGAGGAAGCTCGCCAAAAGAGAGAAGCACAGAAGGCTGCCTATGCCGCTAAGATAGCCGACGAGCTCGTGGAGCTGGAGCGCAAGGCTCTGCGCGAGGAGGGTATATATCGCGTGAGCCGCCGGCATTCCATGAAGTCCGTGACGGGCCGCATACCTAAGGTCGTCGAGCGCAGGAAGGCCGCGAAGCGCAAAGCTGCCGGTAAATCTTCGCGCAGGAGAAGATAATATAAAAACAATCATTGAAATTTAAGCCGTCTTGCCTTAAAATAGCTGTGCGCGCTGGGCGACGGCAATAGGCCTCCATAGTTAAATGGATATAACGGAGGTTTCCTAAACCTTTGTTCTCGGTTCGATTCCGGGTGGGGGTACCACGCAAAAGGGGACGACAGAATTCTGTCGTCCCCTTTTACTCGGCTTGTCTTTTTTCGCCCTGCCATTGTTGCACTTCGGAGCTTCGGTGCTCATGTACTGCAAGTACACTCCGCTCCGAGCTCCTCGTGCGCCTCGGCAGGACGAAAAAATCCTGCGCCGCTTTGTTTAAATGTCTATTGTCGGTTAAGCTTTCTTTTCTCCGATGCTCAGGAGCAGATTCAAGAGAATTCCGAAGATTGCGGCACCTGCGATACAGGGAATATCAATTCCGAAAAAGGGAATGGATCCGTTAAAGGCGTATTGTCCGCCCAGACCTATGATCATGATTGTCGCAATCACCGCGATGTTCTTGGAGCTGAACATATCGACCTTCTTTTCAATCATTATTGCGATTCCCTGCGCGGCAATGGCTCCGAACAGGTAGACTTCCAATCCGCCTATAACGGCGGTCGGTATTGCGTAAATGGCGTTTATAAGCGGAGTAAAGCAGGAGATAACCATCGAAAGCACGGAGGCCGCAATCAAAACCGAAATGGAGAAAACCTTTGTAATGGCCATCGCGCTGATATTTTCCCCGTAATTTGTTCCTGCAGGCCCGCCGATGAATCCGGCCACCATATCGCCGATTCCGTCGCCTATCAGGTTGTTTCCGAGCAGATTCGCAATGTCATACTTCTTTTTGCTACCCTTCTTTTTGGCCAAATCGTTGACATAGATGTCCAGCTGATATACATGCGCGGTGGATTCCGGTATGGTCGCAATTGCAATCGGCATAATCGCCGCAACCGCGATCATGGTCGGTTTGGGAAGGGTAAAGATAGGAAGCGCGAAGATTCCGCTGCCTGCGGATTCCGTAAAAACTTTAAAGAAGTCAATTCCGGTGGACATTTTTACAATAAAGGCGGCGATACAACCTAAAACGGGCCCCAGCAACAGCGGAAGCTGACTCAGTACCCCCTTTAAATATACAGAGAATAAGATTGTCGACAGGAGGGTCACGAGGGAAATTACCCAGGCCATATTCGAGGCCAGGGCAAGCTGGGAATCGGCAACCGCAGGCGCGGCGGCCGCGTCGGAGAGGGCAGTCCCTGCCAGCGTCAGGCCGATTACCATGGCCACCGGACCGGTAATAGCCGCAGGAAGGAGTTTTTCAATTGCTTCTCTGCCAAGTTTCTTAACGATAAAACCGGCCGCGATGGAAACAAGTCCCGACATTACAATGCCGAACTGCGCGACGGCAATCTTGTCGTTGAGGGTATATCCGGCTAAGGCTTCGGATGCCATCAATCCGCCTATCGCGCCGATATAGGAGAAGCTGGAGCCATAGTAGAGCGGGATTTTTCTTCCGGTTACCAGAATAAAGCAAATGGTCGCCAGACCGCTCGCAAATATGGTGGTGGAGACATGAAACCCGGTAATCAATGCGACCGCGACGGTTGCGGGGAACATTACAATAACTTGCTGAATTGCGTAGAGCAGCAGCTTCCACAGTGGCGGCTTCTCATCCGGAAGATATCCGATTACATACTTATTGTCTTTCATATTAACCCTTTCTTCTACATACTGATTCTTTTCCATAGTATTATCTCCTTGCATATATTTTCCAAACCGCGTTCAGAACCGTTTCAACTCTTTCGGACAAGCGAAAGATTATAAAAAAAATCTTGCCTATAAAATACAGACAAGACCGGGTAGAAATCCGAAAAGTGGAGAGACATTTTGATTTGTTCGTAATATTCGTAAAACCATCTGATCTTCACCACCTTTCAAAGTCGTTTATGAATTATATTTAACTATGCTTTCGGAAGATTGTAGCATAGAATATTCACTATTTCAAATACAATTTTACATTTTCTAAAGTTTTTTTAAAGTTCAAATTTTATGAAGATATAAATACTTGAAATATATAGTTTATAAAGTATTATTCGCATAAAAATGGCAAGATAGATATAACTCCTCAAAAACAGAAGGAGTATTTTATGGCCACATCTCATGCCAAGCTTAGATTCAGTCACTGCTTTGGAGGTTCGAATCATGAAGTATAGTCTTATACTTTCAATAATACTGTACATCTGTGGCTGTTTTTACAGCATTTTCGGTGCATGTACAATAGCTGCCAAGAAAGCAAGCCCCTGTATTGGAAATCATAGTTTCCTTAGCCAGAACATTCAATGCTTCCATTACAGCTGAAGGCGTGGAAACAAAAGAACAGACGGATTTTCTGAGAAATTTGGACTGCGACGAAATACAAGGATATTATTTTTCAAGACCCTTGTCGACGGAAGCGCTGGAAATATTTCTTAAAGCGGAATGATACAAGCGCAGCAAGAAATTAACATTTAAACTTGCCTATATATTTCTTGTTTTCGTTCCTGTCTGTCGAGTACAGAAACGCAATATTCTAAGCCGGGTAAAGTAAAATTTAGTTTTGGAAACATCAAAAAATGTCAGCGCTCTGCTGACATTTTGAGATTCTATTAAAACCGATCTATGGCTTCAACATCGTCCAAATCAAAGCCGTATTCTGCTTCTATCTCTGCAACTGAAATAGTTTCCGGTGCCTTTTTATATCGCTCTAATCTCTCCATGGCAAGAGCCAGATCTCTTGCATTTTCAGCTTCCTCGACCAACTTTATATATTCCTCGGGCGAAATTAATACGCACTCCGGAGCATTATTTTTGAAGACAAGCTTCGGGCCGGTCTTTCTGACTGAATCAAATATTTTTCCGGCCAATCCCCTGTTGAATTCAGAGATAGAAACAATATTTTCTTTCAAATCTTTTACAAAATTCATTCTACCACCTCCTCGCAGTTATTGTAAAATAAATCAGTAAAAATATCAATAAATATACTGATTTATAATATAGCTCATTTTAAGTTTTAATACAATGTTTAAGTTGTAATCGTTTGCAGCTCAAGCTGTTATTGATGTTCAGCCAGAAAATCGTCGAGCGCTTTGTCGATTTCCGCCCCGTGACCCTCC
>CAYFMW010000022.1:11139-24150 GCA_964344335.1 uncultured Oscillospiraceae bacterium
ATGTTCAGCCAGAAAATCGTCGAGCGCTTTGTCGATTTCCGCCCCGTGACCCTCCATCATATGTCCGCCGTCGGGGAAGGATACGAGCGTGAGATTCGGAAAGCGGTGCCGAGCGTTTCTCACTTTTTCGAAGCTTGCGACGGGGTCGTCTTCCGAATGAAGAATCAGAACAGGTACCTGTAAATCTTCGATGGGATATTGTTCGAAATTCCGCTCCATGTCAGGATTGGTCAGTTTGCCATCGAGGACGACGCCGATTTTTCTGTCTGCGACGGGCAGTATCCCTTCTACAGTCGATGCCGGCATTCCCATCATCGCTTCCATAAGTGGACTTATAAGATACATTGCATAATCGGACAGCAGCGGCTCTGGCGGCGCCTGATATTCGAGAAAGCTCTCCGGCTTTTCAGCCACCGGCACGGCCTAGCAAAACAGGATAAGCCCCTTGACGCGCTCCGGATAATCCAGCGCAAAGCGGATGGCGGGAGTGCCGCCGGCGGAGGTCGCAAGAACATAGGCCTGATCGTAGCCTCCGAAGATTCCGTGGACGGACAGGACAAATTCGCCTTCACCCTCGTCTATATAAGTCATTGTGCCGTAGGAAAGCTCCGCCGACTTTGCATCGTATGTTTTCAGTCTATCCTGAGCCCTGCGCAGTCCGCCTGCGCAGCGTATCCACTGAATTGTAAAATAAAGGGCGACTAGTGCTAAAAATGCGAATAACAAGTATTTCATTTTACTGCTATTTCCCTTTCCCTCTTTTGTTGTCATTTCAGATATCCCCTTAAAATTCCCCCTAAGCGTGCAATATGCATATTAAATATTTAAAATGTCCGTTACCGATTGGAAGAAGCGACGGTAATCGCCCTCGTTCTGCAGATTGATGCCAAAGACTTCCTCGCTTATTTCGCGGTTTAAGAAGGCCGACTGTATTGTAGACAAAAGCATAAAAGCCTTCACCTTCCTAAGCTTCTTGGGTTTAGTATCCGCTATCGCCTTGAGTATGGCCCTGTAGCTTGCCGACGAGTTGCTCTCCACGCTCGCTTGCGAAAGATCGCTCAGCATAGAAATCTTCGATATTTCCGGGTTATTCGTCAGGAAAGTAAAAACTCTTGCGACGAAGGATGCCATATCGGTGTTATCCTTACTTGAGCTCTTCTTTTTACCTGTTGAATCTTCCACAGCGGGGAAGGCCGCCATTACATTTGAAATAATTCTCTGAACGCAAATTTCAATCAGATTCTTCTTTGAGCCGAAATGATAGTTTATGAGCCCTACCGCGACATCGGCCTTGCGGGCAATCTCGCGTACTGTGATATTCTCCGCAAGTCCATCCGAATCCTCTATAAGAGAAATCGTAGTGGCGATAATCTTTTCCTTTATATCCGTGTTGCTTTGTATAACTGTGTCCATAAGAACCTCCTTGTTGAACAATGTTCAATAATACTGTACTGAACATTGTTCAATTTGTCAGGCAAAATTTACCCTTCATCGAAGAAATCATTTTCACCGTTCGTGAAAGAACTAATAAAATCAATGATTTTACACATCTCTTCTTAAAATTCGTGTTATCATTGAAATCATCATTATGCCGCCGACCTCGCAAACGGGTTAGCGAGCCCCGGCTTGTTTTGCGGCGGATCGACTATAAAGGTGACAGCGAAAGGATGAAGCGCACTGATGATAAGAAATAGATTGTGCATACTCGCGCTTATTGCAATCATTGTTTTGGCGGGATGCAGCGACGGCATGCGCCATTTGTTTCTCGAATCCCCGTATTACAGCTGCGAATTTTTGAATATATGGATGCAGGAGGAGGGTGACGAAATTCTGGACGCAGTCTATGACGATTTGGAAGGTACGGCTTCTCATGTTCCTGCCACCAAGGAGTTTTACAAAAAGATAAAGGAGCAATGTCCCGAGACGATTTTTCACGGCACGGATGTCGGCCATCAGTTTTGGTCGACAGGAGAAAGATATTTGATATACCTCGAAGAGAGGGGACTTAAGGACAGCGAGCAGTATCTGGTCGCGCAGGATGTAATGGAGCAGGGGAAATATTTCTATGATAATTCAGATGATGTTTACCGCGAGAATAAAATGGTGGAAAATTTTATCCGTGCCTTCAATTCGCTCGGAGGCGAAAAAATCATGGGTATATACGGGGGATATCATGTCGGACTCAACACACAAAACTACACGGGCGAGCTGCCCTGCATGGCGAATCAGCTGAGAGAACATTACGGCGATATCATCTACTCGGAGAAGTTATCTTCAAAGTAAGGATATTTATTTTTGCATAATATCCAAAATATCCGAATTATATAACACTTTTTCATCAAATAGTGTATAATACCTCAATAAATATACAGTATCCGCCGCAAAGTTCTGCGACGGGAAAGGGGGATTTTATGCAGCGAGTCTTTAATTTTGCAGCCGGCCCGGCGACTTTGCCGGAAGCGGTGTTGCAGAGCGCCGCTGCCGAGATGCTTAATTATGAACAGACCGGCATGTCGGTTATGGAAATGAGCCACCGCAGCGCCGATTTCGAGAGAATAATTGAAGCGGCGGAGGCGGATTTACGGCAGCTGACGAATATGAGCGACGACTACGAGGTCCTGTTCTTGCAAGGGGGCGGTTCATTGCAGTTTGCCATGATTCCCATCAACCTCATGAAGAACGGAAAAGCGGATTACATACATACGGGCAGCTGGACCAAGAAGGCGATCGAGGAGGCACGGCGTTACGGCGATGTAAAGGTTTTGGCTTCGAGCGAGGACGATAACTTTTCCTACATCCCCGACTGCAGCGATATGCCGGTGCGGGAAGACGCGGATTATGTATATATATGCGAGAACAATACGATCTTCGGCACTAAGTACCGCAAGCTGCCGAACACCAAGGGAAAGCCTCTGGTGGCCGACCTCTCGTCCTGCATGCTCTCCGAGCCCCTGGATATCAGCCGCTATGGTTTAATTTTTGCGGGGGCTCAGAAGAATTTGGGTCCGGCGGGCGTTACCCTCGTCATAATAAGAAAAGATTTGATTGCGGACGAGCTGCCGATGTTTGCACCGACAATGCTCAGCTATAAGACGCATGCGGAGGCGGGCTCTTTATATAATACGCCGCCTTGCTACAATATCTATATGCTTGGCAAGGTGCTAAAGTGGATCGTGGAAACCGGCGGTCTTGAGGCCATGAAGGCGCGAAATCTGGAAAAAGCCGGCCTGCTCTACGATTTTCTGGACGGCAGCAGTCTATTTAAGGGGACGGTCAGAAAGGAAGATCGCTCGCTGATGAATGTAACTTTCGTTACCGGCGACGCCGGATTGGATAAAAAGTTTCTGTCGGAGGCCAAGGCGCGCGGCTTGGTCAACTTAGGGGGTCATCGCAGCGTAGGCGGAATGCGCGCCAGCATATATAATGCCATGCCGCTTGAGGGGGTTAAGGCGCTCGTCAGTTGCCTTGAGGATTTTGAAAGGGAGAATGGGTAACATACTATGGCAAAGACAAAGAGAAAGATAGCTTGTTTAAATAACATCGCTGAGGAAGGGCTGGAGGTTTTTCCGGACGGCTACGAAGTATGCGACGATAAGGAGGGGGCGGACGCCTGGTTGTGCCGCTCGATTGACCTTCATAACGAGGAGTTTCCTGCGGAGCTTCGTGCAATAGGAAGAGCGGGAGCGGGGGTCAACAACATCCCGCTGAAGCGATGCTCGGAAGAGGGAATTGTGGTCTTCAACGCCCCGGGTGCCAACGCTAATGCTGTAAGCGAGCTGGTTATAGCGATGCTAATTTTATCGCTGCGCGATATTGCCGGAGGCGTAAAGGCGGTCAGAGACTTGCAGCGCAAAAACGAAGAGGCCGTTAAAAGCGGTGCCGTTGCAGAGGACATCAAGGTTCAGGTAGAGGCCGTCAAGAAGAACTATGTGGGTACGGAGGCAAGGGGCAAGAGACTGGGCGTAATAGGTCTGGGCTCCGTGGGAAGTTTGGTCGCCAATGCAGCGATAGGCCTTGGCATGCAGGTGCTCGGCTACGACCCGGTAATCAATATCGAACATGCGCTAAGGCTGAATACTCAGGTTAAATTAATTTCCGATTTAGACGAATTGCTTTCGCAGGTGGATTTCCTGTCGGTTCATGTTCCCTTAAATGACAGCAGCAGGCACATGATCGACGCGGAAAAGATTGATCTTATGAAGGACGGCGTCGTACTGCTCAATTTTGCACGCGACGGAATCTACGACGAGGAGGCGGTGCTCGAGGGTCTTGAGTCCGGCAAGGTCGCTCGCTATGTGAGCGATTTTCCCAACGAGCGAAATATCGAATTTCCCAACACGATTCTCACTCCACACCTCGGGGCTTCGACCGAGGAGTCGGAGGTGAACTGCGCCCGCATGGTGGCTCTCCAGCTTAAGAATTATCTGGAGGAAGGGACGATAGAAAATTCGGTGAATTATGCTTCAATTAGCTTGGGCCATCAGAAATCACCCACTCGCGCCGTGGTTCTGCACCGCAATTTGCCGGGGGTGCTGCAAAAAATCACTCACTTTATCGGCGACAACGGTTACAATATAGATAAGATGATTTCGAAGAGTCAGGGCGATTATGCCGTATGCATCTTCGATATAGATCAGGTGCTAGACAGGCCCTTCGTGCTGCAATTCAGGGAGTTTCCCGATGTACTGAGGGTAAGAGCCCTGCTTAAGGATGAGTAACGATGCTTAATTTCGGAATGCCGTTTCTACTGGAGACAAAGAGCGTGGAGCAGGCGATCGCCATAGCGGAGCGCCTGAACTTAGACTTCATAGAATTGAATTCCAACTTCCCGAATTCGCAGGCTCAAAACCTGCCCCTGTCCACGCTGCAGGCGGCCCAGAAGGAGCTGGGTATCCACTATAGCTTCCATTTGGACGATTCGATGAGCATTGCGGATTTCAATCCCCATGTGCGCAAGGCATATTTGAACACGACTTTGGAAGCCATAGAGCTTGCCTCGCAGCTCGATATGCCTACCATCAACATTCATTTTGCGGAAGGCAACATAGTGACCCTCCCGGACGGCAGGCACTACCTATTTGACTACTATAGAGAGGAATTCTACGCAAACTTGCGTGAATATCGCGACGCCGTTGAGGCGGCCATAGAACAAAAGCCGATTCGAATAAGCGTTGAAAACACCTTCGGTTGGGCTGAGAATGCGCGAAAGGGAATAGAAGTGCTGCTCGAAAGTCCGGCATTCGGGCTCTGTCTTGATGTGGGGCACAACCATAACCGTGCTTATAGTGACAGCGACTTTTTCAAGAAAAACAAGAGCAAACTTTTCCACATGCATCTCCACGATTGCGCGGGAGGGAAAGATCATCAGGCGCTCGGAAGCGGAGAAATCGATTTGCCGAAGTGGCTCGGACTTGCCAAGGAGTGCGGAGCGAGCGTGCTGATAGAGACAAAGACAATCGCCGCGCTCGAGGAATCCGTCGCGTGGCTGCAGGAGTACGGCTGGAAACTTCCTCAGCCGTAAAGTTTTCCTATCACATAATTTAAGATGCGCGGCGGGAAGAATCTCACCGCGAAGGAAACAAGTTTATAGTCCAAGCCCAGGGTAGTGCATACGGACGGATTCTTTGCTAGGATTACTTTGACTATCTGCCCGGCTGCCCACTCGGGTGTTTTACCGCCCTGTTCGTCCTTTTCCATGCGCCTTACCGAGCTGCTTACCCTTTCCCTGTAGAACGAATCGCTTTCCTCGCTCTTGATGCGGTTCGCGGTAAAATTCGTTGCGAGGTCGCCGGGAAGGATAGCCAGTACCCTTGCCCCGGAGCCTCTCACCTCGTTGTCCAGACTCATGGCCAGGGAGGCAATCGCCGCCTTTGTGGCCGAGTACAGGGCCTGAAAGGGTATGGGGACATATGCCGCGACGGAGGATATAAGAACCAGACGCCCTCGCCTGCGCCGGATCTCCGGCAGAACGAGGCGCGCGAATTGAGCGGAGGCGCAGAGATTAATATTAATCTGCGCCTCGATCATTTCCGGGCTCGCGGATTCCAGAGAACCCGATATGCCGAATCCCGCATTCGAGACGGCCAGATCTATGCCGCCCGTCTCCTGCATCACTGTATACAGTGCCTGCGCAAGATTCTCGTGCTTGCTTACATCGCAATGTATGTGGCGGATTCCCGCCCTGTCGCTTCCGGAGCGGCTGAGGTCGTACACGCGGTAACCCGCGCGGGCCAGCGCCGCCGCCAAGGCGGCGCCGATTCCTTTCGACGCTCCCGTCACTACGGCAACTTTATTCACTGCATCAATCCTCTAATATTCTTCCAACATCTTCTTGACGGCATTCAGCGCCTTGTCAATTTGATCGCGCGAGTGATTGCTCGTCAGACAGAAGCGCAGACGCGCTTTATCGCGCGGCACGGCAGGGTAGAGCGCGGGAGGAACGAATATACCGTCCTCCATCATCAGGCGCATGCTCATCCCGAAGGCGAGTTCGTCGCTACCGATAAGAACCGGGACTATGGGGGACTCTTTAGCGAGGCAGGTGTCCAGGCCCAGAGATTGAGCCTTTTCTATAAAGTAGCGGACATTGTCCTGAAGGCTCGCAACCCTTGTATTGTCGCGCTCGATTATGTCGATTGCCTTGATGGTGGCTGCGGCGAGAACCGGTGAAATTCCGACGGAGAAAATAAATCCGGGAAGGCTGTAGCGCAGATATTCGACGAGTTCTTTCGAGCCTGCCAGATAACCTCCGCAGGTTCCCAGAGTCTTAGACAGCGTGCCCATCTTAATATCGATATCGTCGGGCTTAAGATTGAAATATTCGTCGACGCCGCCGCCGTTTTTGCCGATTACACCGGCGGAGTGGGCTTCATCGACCATCAGCATGCATCCGTATTCCTTCTTGATGCGCACATACTCATCGACAGGCGAAATATCTCCGTCCATGCTGTAGACGCCTTCCACGACAATCAGAACTTTCTCGAACTCGTCGCGATGATTTTTGATGTATTTTTCCAGCATCTCGTAGTTGTTGTGAGCAAAGCGCCTGGTCTTGGCGGGGGTCATTCGCAGCCCCTCCGTTATCGAGTTGTGGTTGAGTATATCGTAGATTATAAGATCGTTTTCGTTGCAGAAATTTCCTATAAAGGTGACATTGGTCGCATGGCCGCTGACGAGTACGACCGCATCCTCCGTGTGCTTCCATTTTGCGATGCGCCGTTCGAGTTCCTGATGGATTTCCTTCTCGCCAGTAAGTACGCGGCTTCCGCTGCAACCTGCGCCGTACTGTTCCAGAGCCGCCGCCGCCGCTTCTTTAACCTCGGGATCGCCGGACATGCAAAGATAGTTATAAGAGCCGAAGTTTATAATTTCCTTTTCGGCATATGTAGATGTATCTCTTAAGGGTGAGCTGAACGGCATAAAATATGGATTGCCGTATTCCTCTAGTTGGTCGGCGAACTGCTCGGCCCTTGCACTGTGTTGTTTCCATTCCCGTGAATCTGTAAATTTTGTAACCTTTTGCATATATAATCACCATCCTTATGCACATTTTATCCCAAAGTTTATACGAAGTATACGCATTTTTGCGCTCTTGGTCAAATCCTATGCATATGAGCCCCCCTGTTATGCAAATAACTCCTTTGGCCATCAATCACCGCTGGCCTTGAAATTATAGACCGGAGTAAGCCGATGCAGTATTTCCGCCGTCTGATCGAGATGTTCCCGCAGGCTGTCCAAAGATTTATAAGCCATGGGTGCCTCATCGAGTGTGTCGCGTCGAATCGAGCTGGAGTAGATTCCTTCCATGCTGCTTTTAAAATCTCCCATCGACAGCACCCGTTTTGCTTCCCTTCGCGACATGATCCTCCCGGCACCGTGCGGCGCGGAGAAATTCCAGTCGGGGTTGCCCTTTCCGACGCATATCAGGGACCCGTCGCGCATATTCAGCGGAATAAGAACCTTTTCGCCCTCGTGTGCCGAGATGGCACCCTTGCGCAGAATCATCTCCTCCAAGTCGATATAGTTATGAATGGTCGTAAAGCGCTCGCCGCATTGCCAATTCATCCCCTCGAATATCGTCTCCGCTATAGCTTTGCGGTTTTGAACGGCATATTCCTGCATTATCTTCATGTCGTGCAGATAGTCTTTGAGCGGTTCTCCCTCGAGATACGCCAAATCTCTATCCATCTTGGGTTTCAGCTTTGCTGCAAGGCGCTGATAGTGCAGGGCTACCTGAAGTCCGATATGCCGCGAACCCGAGTGGATGACGAGATATAGCCTATCTTCTTCGTCCTTATTGACTTCAATAAAATGATTGCCGCCGCCCAGAGTTCCCAGCGAGAGGCGGGCGCGCTGCAGTTTTAAATTTTCGTCGTTGCGTCCTTCTTCGCGGCATCTCAATTCTTCGATGCGCGTCCGCTCTAAAAATGAATGCGGTTTCTTTCGAATCTCGTAGCCCGAGGGAATGCGAGAGCGTATCAGGCGATCGAGGCGCGGAAGGTCGAGATCCTCTTCCGCAATTCCTTCCAACTCGCTCGTAAGCATGCCGCAGCCGATGTCTACGCCGACCAGATTAGGTACTGCGTTATCTTTGATCGTCATAGTTGTGCCGATAGTGCTCCCCGCTCCTGCGTGCACATCCGGCATTATGCGGATTTTGCTTCCTTCAACAAAGTGCTGGTTTACGAGATTTTGAATCTGAGCCCTTGCAGTCTCCTCCAACTCGCTCGCAAATACCTTTGCTTCGTTGTACTTACCTTCGATTAATATCAAATTTAAACACCGTCCTTGTCGATTAATGTTATGTCGCATTATATGGAAAGGGCGGGCGTCGGCAACCCGGGAATCAATTGTAACATGTTTTCAAAGCTATTCTATAAAGAAGCGGTGAAATCGGGTTGAATTAAGGTAAGCGTGAATTTGGGTTGGGCTAAAATAGTTATTGACATATGACATAAATGCTGTATAATACAGATAAATGGCATATGTCATAAACCGGGAGGAGGTGAATATAATGCCGAGAATGGATGGAACAGGCCCTATGGGCGAAGGACCGAAGACCGGAAGAGGAGCGGGAAGCTGTAGCGGCGAAGCTGCGCCGAGGTTCGGATTAGGCCTCGGAAGGGGCAGAGGATTCGGAAGCAGATGCGGGCGCGGATTAGGCAGAGGCCGCGGATTAAATCGTGTATTCGCGAAGACAGATAAGGAAGCGCTCGAGGATCAGAGGGATGCTCTCAGGGATAGACTCAATGTAATCGATGAGAAATTAAAGGATCTTTAAAAGTTGAAGGAGCTAAGCGAAGCGCCCCTTCGCTTAGCTCTCGTTAGGATGAGGGGTGAAATTTATGGCAAGACCGAGAAAAAGAAGAAGAGTTTGCTGTTTGCCTGAAAATAGAAAATTCGGGCCCTTGGATGCGCCTGCCGGAGGCGGAAACTGCGTAATAATGACAGTCGACGAGTACGAGGCCATTAGGCTCATCGACTCGGAGGGTTTTACTCAGGAGGAGTGCGCGCAGCAGATGAACATCGCCCGCAGCACCGTTCAGGGCATCTATGTTGAGGCCAGAAAAAAGCTGGCCGAATCTCTGGTTGAAGGAAAAGAGTTGCTGATAGAGGGCGGTGAATACGGACTCTGCGACGGACAGGGGCCCGGTTGCGGCCGCGGCTGTCGCAGACACGGACGAGGGAGGATTTTATGAAGATAGTAATACCGGTAGATGAGAAAACTTTGGATTCAGGTGTATGTGCATCCTTCGGACGCGCTCCCTATTTCCTTATTTACGACATGGAAACTAAAGAGAATAAGTTTGTCGACAACCCTGCCGCAAAGAGCACGGGAGGTGCGGGGATTAAGGCTGCACAGCTGATAATCGACAACGGGGCAGAGGCCTTGCTTACGCCGCGTCTCGGACAGAATGCCGCCGAGGTGCTGGAGGCAGCGGATATTAAGCTTTACAAGAGCATCGACGCTCCGGTCGGGAAGAATATAGAAGCTTTTGTAGCCGGCGAGCTTTCGGTGCTGGAGGAAATCCACGCCGGATTTCACAGGCACGGGGGCAGATAGCATGAAGATAGCCGTATTGAGCGGCAAGGGCGGCACCGGGAAGACTTTGGTAGCGGTGAATTTTGCCGCGGTATCGAAGGACTCCGTATATATGGATTGCGATGTCGAGGAACCGAACGGGCATCTGTTTTTTAAGCCCGTGGAAATCCTTGAGGAAGAGATATTCGTAAAGATTCCGCAGGCGGATTCCGAGCTCTGCGACGGGTGCCGCAGATGCGTCGATTTTTGTAACTTCAACGCCCTCGCTTATATCAAGGATAAGTTGATAGTCTTCGATGATGTGTGCCATTCCTGCGGCGGCTGCATCCTCGTTTGTCCCAACGGAGCGCTGACGGAGAGGGATAAAGCCATAGGGAGAGTGAAAAAGGGACGCTCAGGTGATGTTACCGTGTGGACCGGCATACTCAACACAGGCGAAGCCACGGGAGTCCCTATAATAAACAGGCTGCTTGCAGCGGAGGAGCTTTGCACGGATGCGCCGGTCTTTATAGACTGCCCTCCGGGGAGCGCCTGCATCGTTATGGAGAGCATAAAAGATGCGGATTACTGCGTGCTCGTTGCTGAGCCGACCTTATTCGGGGTTCATAACCTAAACATGGTATACGAGCTGGTTAAGCTTTTCGGCAAGCCCTTCGGCGTGATTCTCAACAAATGCCTGAAAGGAGAAGAGAACCCGGCTGAGAAGTTTTGCCTGGAAAAGGATATTAAGATTTTAGGGCGGATTCCCTTCGACAGCGAGCTCGGTCTCATAAACTCGAAAGGACATATTGCCGCAATTGAAGATGAGAGATACAGGGAGATGTTTTCTTCCATTCTCGAGGCGGTCATAAAGGAGGTGCCGAATGAAACAACTGCTGATTCTTAGCGGCAAGGGCGGCACCGGCAAGACGACGATAGCCAGTGCGTTTATAAAGCTCGCCGAGGCCCGGGCCTACGCGGACTGCGATGTGGACGCGCCCAACCTGCATCTGATAAGCGGCTGGAACAGCGAACCCGCAAGGTCCGACTTTTACGGCCTTCCCGTGGCGGAGCTGAACCCTGACTTGTGCATTCAGTGCGACAGCTGCAGGCAGCACTGCCGCTTCGGCGCCATATCGTTTGACGAAGAATACAAGGTGAACGCTTACGCCTGCGAAGGTTGCGGGGTCTGCGAATATGTCTGCCCGGCGGGGGCGATAAAGATGGTTCCCGCAGTATCCGGAGAGCTGATGCTGTATTCCAGCGCGGACGAGGTGTTTTCGACGGCGCAGCTGCGCATGGGCAGCGGCACATCCGGGCTTTTGGTCACCGAGGTCAAAAATAGGATGAAGTCGGCGGCACCCGATGCGGAGCTTGCTATAATAGACGGCTCTCCCGGAATAGGCTGCCCCGTAATAGCTTCTATCAGCGGCGTGGATATGGTTCTGGTCGTCGCCGAACCCTCGATATCCGGAATAAGCGATATGGAGCGCATAATCGATACGGCTGCAAAATTCGGTACGAAGACGGCAGTGTGCGTCAATAAATTCGACACTAATTTAGAAAACACGAAGAGGATAGAAGATTTCTGCACGAAGCAAGGTCTGCCCTTTGTCGGGACTATACCTTTCGATTCCGATGCGGTTAAGGCTATAAACAACGGCCTTACCATAGTAGACATGGACTGCGCATCGGGAAGGGCCGTCAGAAAAATCTATTCCGCGGTGATGAATATTCTTAGGTAAATATTGAATAAAACGGAGGAGTACAAAAATGATGAAAATAGCTGTTGCAAGTGATAAAGGAAAGGTAGCCGGACACTTCGGCCACTGCGAAGCCTTTATGATTTACGATGTCGAGGACAATAAGATTGTAAATAGCGAAAAAGTCGCCAATCCCGGACACAGGCCCGGCTTTTTACCCAACTTTTTAGCCGATCGCGGAGTAAATGTAATTATAAGCGGCGGCATGGGCGGCGGCGCAGTAGCGATTTTCAACGAGAGGAATGTCGAAGTTGTTATAGGGACAGAGGGCGATTCCGATGCGGCGGTGGAGGCCTATCTTAACGGCTCTCTTGAATCGACCGGCTCCGTCTGTCATGAGCATCAGCATCACGACGAATGCGGTAATTAACGCAGCCGTAGAACATCTATTATAGGACAAGATTCTATAGGCGGGCTTTTGAATTAGGGCCTGCCTTTTTTGTATTGTCATTATTATAATTTCCTTCATCGTCTATTGAACAGCGTTCAACATAACCCCGATAAATTGCTTAAATACAAACAAATCGGATTAAAAATTTGACCTGAATTTTACGCGGGTTTTAGGGGGACTTGATAGACAGTAATTGCAACGGTCAATATACTGGATGAGGTGTGTGCTGATGCTAGCAGGCAATCACTATGTGATACATTTTTTACAAACAAGGAGGTAAAGATGAAATCTTTAAGAAAACTATCTCTGGGGTTACTTTTAGTTGTGTTAGTGGTGTTTACCGCAGCCTGTGCCAAGTAGGGTGGCGAAGTTGTTACCTATAATACCCCTCAAGACTGGGTAAACTGGGGTAGCGTACTGCAGGAATTTAACAAGAAAACTGGAATCAAGGCTCCCAACGATAATAAGAACAGCGGCCAGTCTCTGACAGCTCTGATTTCCGAGAAGGACAACCCTCTGTGTGATATGGTTTATCTGGGAATCGCTTTTGGAAGCAAGGCTAAAGAGGCAGATGTTTTAGAACCCTATAAGCATGCATATTTCAATAACATCGACCCTTCGCTCAAGGAGGAGTCCGGTCTTTATTCGGTGGTTCATTACGGATCGATCGCTATTTTGTCCAATACCGAGGCCCTGGGCGATTTACCGGTTCCTCAGAGCTGGGAAGACTTACTGGATCCCAAGTATAAGGGTAAGATCGGTATGCTCGATCCCACCTCGGCAGCGGTAGGATACAGCTGCGTGGTTGCCGTAAATGAAGCCATGGGCGGATCCTT
>CAYFMW010000022.1:24250-26084 GCA_964344335.1 uncultured Oscillospiraceae bacterium
TTCGTATATAAAAGGAGACAAAATGAATCGTTCAAAAGAAGAAATAATAAAATGGCTATGCGTTTTGCCGAGCGTATTTTTGTTTATCCTTTTCTTTTTCTACCCGATGGTAATTCTGTTATTGGACAGTTTTTCGGATGGAACTGTTGTCAGTTTAGAAAATTACATCCAGATTTTCACCAGAGAGCGATATTTAAAGGCCTTTTTTAACAGTATACTTCTGTCTCTGGCGGTAACCGCAGGCACTACCATAATAGCGGGATTCATCAGTTTCTTCCTGGCAAGAAACGAATTCTGGGGCAAGAGAGCTCTTATGTCCTTTATTACATTTCCTGCGTCTCTTCCGGGCGTTGTGGTCGGCTTCATGATTATCATTTTGTTCGGAACGACGGGGATTGTCCCCATGTTTACAAGGGTGCTCTTCGGGGTAGAAATAGGAAAGATTGCCTACAAAATTTCGGGAATCTTTATGGCCTATCTGTATTTCTCCATTCCAAAGACCATATTGATGATGTACGGGTCGTTGGTGGAATTCGACCGGCGTCTGGAAGAAGCTGCAAGGACATTGGGGGCTACGGAAAATCAAGCCATAATAAAAGTTTTTATCCCGACCCTTATGCCGGTCTTTGTGTCAGCTACTTCCATCACTTTCTCCACTTCCATGAGTGCTTTCGGAACAGCTTTCACCCTGGCCAACCAATTTGAAATTTTACCCATCCTGATGTACACGGAATATACCAATTATTTCGACATCGGCTCCGCCAGCGCGCTGGCGATACTGATCGCCATAATCAGTCTGGGGTTAAACTCGCTGGCTCGCTTCGTTTTAGAAAAAGAATAGGGGGATGTTCATGATCAGTAAAAAGAAAAAGTTTTCTCTAATGGAAATAATCGCACTCTTCCTCTTGATTGCGACAACCCTTTTTCTCGTGACCCCCCTCCTGTTCACCGTCGTAGGATCCTTTTCCAAGTACTGGGGCAAGAGCCTGTTCGGATCCGGCGCCACGGTGGAATGGTACAAATATGTATACGATTATTACGGCCACACCATCGGCCTTGCTTTAGCCAGATCGTACTCCGTTATGAGACAGTCCGGCCTCCTCATACTGATAGGCCATGTCATCTTCACATTTCCGCTTATGTTCCGCTCCGTAAGTGCGGCGATAAGGTCTCAGAACCTAAAGTCCATCGACGAAGCGGCAAGGTCTCTGGGAGCAGGATTTATTCATCACTCGAGGTAAAAGAAGGAGAAATCCTTGTATTGTTAGGGCCTTCCGGTTGCGGGAAAAGCACGCTGCTTAGGATTATCGCGGGCCTTGAGACATCGACTTCGGGAGAGCTCTATTTCTATGATCAGGAAATGACTAAGATCAATGTGGAGGATCGCGGAATCGGTTTTGTCTTCCAAAACTATGCGCTCTTTCCGACGATGACCGTGGCGGAAAATATCGCCTTCGGGATGAAGCTCAAGAAATTGCCGGAAGCGGAAGTAAATGAGCGTGTAAACGAACTGCTCGCCATGATGAACCTGGAAGCTCTAAAAGATAAAAAGCCTCGCTATCTTTCGGGCGGGCAGCAGCAGAGGGTCGCCATCGCCAGGGTTTTGGCCATAAAACCGAAAATCCTGCTCCTGGATGAACCCCTTACGGCCCTGGATGCACAGCTGAAGGAATATCTCCGCCTGGAATTGCACAGATTGCTTAGAGACTTCGGAATCACCAGCATCTATGTGACCCACGACCAGATGGAGGCCATGGCCATAGCCGACCGCATGGCAATAATGAATAAGGGCGTTATCGAACAGCTCGGAACGCCTCAGGAGATTTACCGCACT
>CAYFMW010000022.1:26184-28819 GCA_964344335.1 uncultured Oscillospiraceae bacterium
GGCCGATCTTTCCGGCTTGGAGAATGGTCAAAAAGTATCCGTTTTCCTGCGTCCCGAAGACCTCAAGCCTGCAGAAGACAGCTCCGCAGACAGCCTCAGATTCCCCATTAGGCTCGAACAGAAAATATTCATGGGAAGCTACTATTTGGCAAATGCCAAGCTGGAAGGCAGAGACTTCGTCTTTGAACTCCCGAACTATTCGGAGAAAATGCAGGGCGAGACCATTGAAATGGCTATAGAACCGGAAAAAATAATAGTACTTCCATAAAAGGAGATGCAAATTATGATTACATATTCTGAACTGATTTTACTTAATAATGATGTTGTCCAAAATGTGGAGACCCTCCTAAATTTGTCGGATCGAAAGGCCGGCATAGAGCTCATGATGGACGGAAAGGCATGGGATTGCAATCTGACGGCCCAAAGAGAAGTTTTAAGGGTGGCGGCCTACGATCTGCACAAGGAAGCCATAGATATCGCTGCGAAAATCGACGCTTCGTATGTGGTGGTTCACCCGGGATTTTTGGGTTCGCCCGCCTTCGATAGAGAAGAGGGCTGCGAGATGGCCTACGAACAGATGGCAAAGCTCGCTGCTTATGCAGATAATGCCGGTGTTAAGCTGGCCATGGAGAATGTCGGATATAAGGGGCAATCGATATACACCGAAGAGGAATTTCCCGCTTTTTTGGATAATTTGCCCGACAACACATATTTTTTAATCGATACGGGCCATGCCTTTTTAAACGGCTGGGATATTCCGGCTTTGATTCGCAAAACGAATAATCGCCTTATAGGCCTTCATCTGCACGACAATAACGGACTGTCGGACGATCACTTGGCCATAGGCAAAGGGAAAATTCACTGGGGCCCTATTTTTGAAGCGATTAAAGAGTTATACGATCAGGGCATCGAACCGGAACTGGTGTTGGAATTCGCGCCCGGAACCGACTTAAAGGAATTGGAACGCTGCCATAGTATGATAACGGAAGACTACGGAATTCCCGATTAAAATCCTTTCAGGTATTTAATCCCCAGTTCCATCATCCTGATAGCTGTGCTATTCACCTCGGCCAGAACATCGAGGATCCTGTTCAATTCCTCGATTTTTTGCTCGTGGAGATCCAGGGTATCTTCGTAATTTTTAATATGTGAATAATCTTTCATTATGTAGCCTAAAAAGTTGGAGTTATATAATGCTCGTTATGAATGTTGCACGCATCTCTTGCCTGTTTTCTTCGGCAGCACAAAGCATTTGCTGCAGCTGAGACATCTCGACTCTTCCTGGCCCGCTATGAGTTTGCTGATCAAGTCGGGTTCACTGATGAAAGGTCTGCAGATGGAGACCATGTCTATGCCGCGTCCTAAAACTTCGTCCATATCCTTGAAGCTTCTGATTCCTCCGACCAGGATTGCGGGGATATCTACTTCCTTTCTGACGGCTGCAACTCTATCCAGATAATACTTCCGAAGTCCCTGTCTTCCGAGCGCGGTGAAATTGAATCCGCTGTACTCTATCGCTTCGACGCCCAGGTCCTTGCATTTCCGGGCGACATAAATCAGGTCGTCATAATATGCCTCGTCATTTTCTTCTATATTGGAGTTCACCTTTAAAAATACAGGAAATTCTTCGCCCAATTCCTTTTTGATACTGGCGATTGCTCTCTCAGTTATTTTGAATCTGTTTTCTACGCTGCCGCCGTACTCATCCGTCCTCTTGTTGTACACCGGGTTGAGGAATTGCGAAAACAGATACTGATGAGCACCGTGAACCTGAACCCCGTCGTAGCCTGCCTTTTTGGCTCTGACGGCAGCATCGATAAACTGCTGAATAATTACTTCTATCTCTTCAACAGTCAATGCTTTCGGAGTAGCATCCGAGGCCGGAAACGGAATGGGAACCGCTGACGGTGCCACGGGCGGGTTTCCGTCTAGCTCCATCGCTCCCGCGCCGGCGTGGCTGATCTGCATTATAATCTTCGCTCCGGCCTTATGAACCGCTTCCGCCTGTTTTTTATGTCCGTCGATGCATATGTCATCGCTGATTGAATTCTGGTCGAGCGAAACTTTGCCTGCGGGGGTCACATAGTTGTGGGCTGTTATAATAAGCCCGATATTGTTCGCCGCGAGGGTTTCGTGAATTTTAATCTGCTCCTCCGACACCGTTCCGTCGTGATTGCCGAAATAGTCCTGGGTCGCCGACCTCACAACCCTGTTCTTGAGCTCGATGTTCCTCAGTTTGACCGGTTCTAATGCTTTGTTCATTGCTGCCTCCCTTAACATTTATTTTGAGTTGAAAGAGTATATAAGGTTTTTGTATATCATTGCCTTTAAACTGTCTATGTGTACATTTTGCTTACATAGTATACCGCATTTTAAATCAGTCCGCGCGAGCTTTTAAAATAATAGAAGAGAGAAATTGCTTAAAGGATGTTTTTTGGGTTTGTACGGCAAATCTCTTGTGCAAGGTGTTTTTGGAAAAAGAAAAAAGGCACCGCTCTTTGGAGCGGTCAGATAGGGATTTATAATTCCTGAAAAATTCGGCATAGTCGTTGATATTCGGCTATGCCGTTTTTCGTTTAGTTTGGCAAATCAATAGCGCCAATGCAGTTATAGAAAATTTGAATCCGCTGGGTTC
>CAYFMW010000023.1:0-21445 GCA_964344335.1 uncultured Oscillospiraceae bacterium
CTGGTGCTCGACATGTCCCCGAGGACTTTGGAAAAGGTCCTGTACTTCGCTTCGTATATAGTTACGGACCCCGGTGAAACCGACCTTCAGTACATGGAGATACTCTCCGAGCAGCAGTACAGGGAAAAAAGAGATCAGTTCGGAGGTCGCTTTAAGGCAGCCATGGGCGCGGAAGCCATAAGGGATCTGCTCGCGGCCATAGATTTGGACGAGCTGGCAAGCGAGCTGCGAGCCAAGTTCAAGGAGGCTCAGAGCCAGAAGCGCGTGCGCATTGTAAGGCGCCTTGAGGTTATCGAAGCCCTCAGAAATTCCGGAAATCGCCCCGAGTGGATGATACTCGAGGTTCTTCCGGTAATCCCGCCCGATCTTCGCCCGATGGTGCAGCTGGACGGCGGAAGATTCGCGACTTCCGATTTAAACGATCTTTACAGACGCGTAATAAACAGAAATAACAGGCTCAAGAGGCTGATGGATCTGGGTGCGCCCGAGATTATCGTGCGCAACGAGAAGAGGATGCTTCAGGAGGCGGTGGACGCTTTGATAGACAACGGTCGCCGCGGCAGACCCGTAACGGGTCCGGGGAGCAGACCCCTCAAATCCCTTTCGGATATGCTCAAGGGAAAGCAGGGCAGATTCCGTCAGAACCTTCTCGGAAAGCGCGTGGACTATTCCGGACGCTCGGTAATAGTCGTCGGCCCCGAGCTTAAGTTCTACCAGTGCGGACTTCCCAAGAAGATGGCTCTGGAGCTGTTTAAGCCCTTCATAATGAAGGAGCTGGTTCTGCGCGAGCAGGCCCATAATATAAAGAGCGCAAAGCGCATGGTTGAGAAGATAAGGCCTGAGTTCTGGGATGTTCTGGACGATGTAATTCAGGATCACCCGGTGCTGCTCAACCGCGCTCCGACGCTCCACAGGCTTGGAATTCAGGCCTTCGAGCCGGTGCTGGTGGAGGGCAAAGCCATAAAGCTTCATCCGCTGGTCTGCATGGCCTACAACGCGGACTTCGACGGAGACCAGATGGCGGTTCATGTGCCGCTGTCGGTTGAGGCTCAGGCGGAATCCAGGTTCCTGATGCTTTCGGTCAACAACATACTTGCGCCCAAGGACGGTTCGCCGATTACCACGCCTACTCAGGACATGGTTCTGGGAGTGTATTATCTGACCCACCCCGGTGTCTGCGTCAAGGTGGACGAAAACGGCAGACGCATCGAGCGCATAGACGAGTTTGCGGACGAGGAGAAAAACCGCGCGGACGGCTTCGAGAGGGTGCCCGAGAAGGGCGACGGCAAGGTCTTTACGGACTACGCGGAGATGCTCATGGCATATCGCACCAAGAATGTGGCGGTTCATGCAAAGGTAAAGGTGAGGCTCTTTGCGGATGAAGACGACGAGAGAGGCCGCCTCGTGGAATCCACGGTCGGAAGATTCATGTTCAACGAGGAAATTCCTCAGAATCTGGGCTTCATCGACAGGGACGAGGACCCCTATTCGCTCGAGATAAACTTCCTTTGCAGGAAGAAGGACCTGACCGATATAATCGGAAGATGCTTCCGTACACACGGAAATATGGAGACCTCCAAGGTGCTCGACCATATAAAGGACACCGGATTTAAATATTCCACCCTCGCCGCGATAACGATTTCCGTCGGCGACATGGTAATTCCCGAGAGCAAGCAGGATATAATCAACGAGGCTCAGGCGAAGGTCGATACATACGAGGATTATTACAGGCGCGGTCTTGTGAGCGATCAGGAGCGCTACGAGGATGTAATTCAGGTATGGCACAAGGCCACCGGAGATGTGGCCGATGCCCTGATGGATTCCCTGGGAAGGGAGAACAACCTTTACATAATGGCGGATTCCGGCGCGAGGGGTTCCAAGAACCAGATACGCCAGATCGGAGGCATGCGCGGACTTATGGGCAATGCCGCCGGTAAGACCATAGAGATTCCGATAACCGCAAACTTCAGGGAAGGCCTTACGGTTATGGAATACTTTATATCCGCCAACGGCGCCAGGAAGGGTCTTGCGGATACCGCTCTGAGGACGGCCGACTCCGGTTACCTTACCAGGAGGCTCGTGGATGTATCTCACAATGTAATCGTAAGAGAGCTCGACTGCGGTACGGATGTCGGAATCGCCGTGAGCGCCTTTACCGACGGCAAGGAGGTAATAGAGCCTCTGCGCCTTAGAATTGTCGGCAGAACGGCACTCGACGATATTAAGGATCCGCTGACGGGCGAGATTATCGTCAGGGGCGGAGAGGAGATAAGAGAGGATAAGGCGGAGTTCATCGACAGCACCAAGGACAGAGAAGATCCCGCGATGCGCATAAATTCCGTAAACATCCGCTCGGTAATGACATGCAAGTGCAAGACCGGGGTCTGCGCGAGCTGCTACGGCAGAAACCTCGCGACGGGAAGCCATGTCAACATAGGCGAAGCTGTCGGCATTATAGCGGCACAATCCATAGGTGAACCCGGCACGCAGCTTACGATGAGAACCTTCCATACCGGAGGCGTATCGCTGGCGGCTACCGACATAACGCAGGGTCTTCCGAGGGTAGAGGAGCTCTTCGAGGCCAGAAAGCCCAAGGGTATCGCGGAGATCTGCGAGCAGGACGGCGAGGTCGTTTCGATAGAACTGCGTCCGGATAACAAGACAGAGGTGCGCGTAAGGGGCGAGGAAGAGAAAGCCTATGTAATCCCCTACGGTGCGAGACTTAAGGTTAAGGTTGGAGACAATGTCCTCGCGGGTGAGGGCATAACCCAGGGTCCGCTCAATCCGCACGATATAATGAGAATAAAGGGCGTCGAGGGCGTATACCAGTACCTCCTCAAGGAGGTTCAGAGAGTTTATAAACTCCAGGGCGTCGATATAAACGACAAGCACATCGAGGTTATAGTCTCTCAGATGCTCTCCAAGTACCGCATAGACGATGCGGGCGACACCGCACTTTTGCCGGGGGCGCTGTACAGCCTCGTAGAGATAGAAGAGGAAAATGCATCTCTTCCCGAGGAAGGCGAAAAGGCCAAGTACAAGAGAGAGCTTCTGGGAATAACCAAGGCTTCGCTTGCGACGAGTTCCTTCCTCTCGGCCGCATCCTTCCAGGAGACGACGAGGGTGCTCACCGATGCCGCCATCAAGGGCAAGCGCGACAGGCTGCAGGGTCTGAAGGAGAATGTCATAATAGGTAAGCTCATACCCGCCGGAACGGGCATGAAGACCTACAGGAATGTCGAGGTGGACTACGGCGTAAATACCGAGTACATGGAGTCCTTCAATATAAAGGACGAGGGCTTCGGTGATTACGAAGACGACGAATACGAGAGCGCAGAAATTGCTCCCGAATATCAGGAATTTGCCGTCGAGCAGGAGGGCCTTTCCCTCACTCCTCCCCCTCCGGAATTTGCAGGCGAACAAATTGATGAGGTCGAGGTGCTATAAACCTTTGACATTCAGGCGTTTGCTGTGCTAAACTATGTCCGTTGTGCGCAATGCTGCCGCAAACGATTTTGACAGGCAGTTGCGATATAAAATATTAAAGAAAGGAGAAAATTTATGCCCACAATCAACCAATTGGTCAGACAGGGAAGAACGAGTTCAGTCAGGAAGTCCGATTCACCGGCCTTGCTCAGGAACATGAACAGCATAAGGAGAGTCTATACGACTACCAATGCTCCTCAAAAGAGAGGCGTCTGCACATCCGTAAAGACGGTTACCCCGAAGAAGCCCAACTCTGCCCTCAGAAAGGTTGCTCGTGTGCGCCTCACGAACGGTCTGGAAGTTACGGCTTACATTCCGGGAGAAGGCCATAATCTGCAGGAACACAGCGTCGTTCTCATCAGAGGCGGCAGGGTCAGGGACCTCCCCGGTGTCCGTTATCACATCGTAAGAGGTACACTGGATACCGCAGGAGTGGCCAAGAGAGCTCAGGCGCGCTCAAAGTACGGCGTAAAGAGACCGAAGAAAAAGTAGGCTCTTTGCAACGAAGACAAATTATATCAGTTAAATCGGGTAACGAAGTGCCCTTATCTATAGATAGAGGCACGGCGGTGCGCCGGGCGGCGCATCGAGTACCGACGATTTGCGAAATTTACGCAAGGAGGAAAGAGAAGTGCCAAGACGTGGAAACATCCCCAAGAGGGAGACCCTTCCCGATCCCATCTACGGCAGTGTCGTTGTAGCAAAGCTCATCAACAACATAATGCTGGACGGAAAGAAGGGAGTAGCTCAGAAAATCGTCTACGACGCCTTCGACATTATAAAGGCAAAGACGGGTGAAGAACCCCTGGAAGTCTTTGAAAAGGCCATGAACAACATCATGCCGCAGGTCGAAGTCAAGGCGAGGAGAGTGGGCGGCGCCAACTATCAGGTCCCCATGGAAGTGAGGCCCGAAAGAAGGCAGACGCTCGGACTGCGCTGGCTGACCAGATATACGAGGCTCAGAGGAGAGAGAACGATGTCTCAGAGACTCGCAAGCGAACTTATGGACGCTGCAAACGGTCAGGGCGGTACAGTCAAGAAGAAGGAAGATACGCACAGGATGGCGGAAGCCAACAGAGCATTCGCACACTACAGATTTTAGCGCATGCTCGCAGTAAGAGCATTGAGAGTTTAACGGAAAGGAGGAAGTATGCCTAGGAAATTCAGTCTGCAAAATACGAGAAACATCGGCATCATGGCTCACATAGACGCCGGAAAGACTACTACAACCGAGCGCATATTGTTCTATACGGGCAGGACTCATAAGATGGGCGAAACCCATGAGGGCGCGGCAGTCATGGATTGGATGACTCAGGAGCAGGAAAGAGGCATAACCATAACTTCCGCTGCCACGACTGCTCAATGGAAAGAGACAAGAATCAACATAATAGACACGCCGGGCCATGTCGACTTTACGGTCGAAGTGGAGAGATCGCTAAGGGTGCTGGACGGTGCTGTTACCGTTCTTTGTGCCAAGGGCGGAGTTGAACCCCAGTCGGAGACGGTCTGGAGACAGGCGGAGAAGTACAGGGTGCCGAGGATTATATTCGTCAATAAGATGGATGTTACCGGTGCGGACTTCTACAGAGTCGTAGACATGGTCAAACACAGGCTCAAGGCCAATGCGGTACCCGTGCAGCTTCCCATAGGTGCGGAAGGCAGCTTCAGAGGAGTTATCGATCTCGTCAAGATGAAGGCCGAAATATACGGAGACGACCTTGGCGAGCTCATAGCCGAGGAGGCAATCCCCGAGGATATGGCGGAGCTTGCCGCCGAGTACAGGCATATGCTTGTGGAAGCGGCTGCGGAGACCGACGAAGAGCTTCTGGAGAAATATCTCGAGACGGGAGAACTGTCGGAGGAGGAGATTAAGCGCGCCGTTAGAAAAGAGTGCATCGCTAATCGCATGGTTCCGGTGTTCTGCGGCTCCGCTTATAAAAACAAGGGCGTTCAGCTCCTGCTGGACGGCGTGGTGGACTATTTGCCCTCCCCGCTGGATATACCGCCCATAAAGGGTATAATCCCCAGGCTCGAGAAGGAGGCCGAAAGGCACTCCGAAGATAATGCTCCTTTCTCCGCCCTCGCATTTAAGATAGTCACCGACCCCTATGTGGGAAAGCTGGCATATTTCAGGGTTTACTCGGGAACGCTAAAGACGGGTTCCTATGTGTATAACTCGACGAGGGACAAGAAGGAGCGCATTGGACGCATACTGCTGATGCATGCAAATCACAGGGAGGAGCTCAAGGAGGTCTATGCGGGCGATATAGCGGCTGCGGTGGGCCTCAAGGTTACGACCACGGGCGATACGCTCTGCGACGAGAAGCATCCGATTCTGCTGGAATCCATGGAGTTCCCCGACCCGGTAATACAGATTGCCATCGAGCCCAAGACCAAGGCCGGTCAGGATAAGATAGGCCTCGCTCTTGCAAAGCTCGCCGAGGAAGACCCGACATTCAAGACCTTTACGAACAGCGAGACGGGCCAGACTATAATCGCCGGCATGGGAGAACTGCATCTGGAGATAATAGTCGACAGACTGCTTCGCGAATTCAAGGTCGAGGCTAATGTCGGAAAACCGCAGGTTTCCTACAAGGAGACCATCGGTAAGGAAGTCATCAAAGACAACAGGTATGCAAAGCAGACCGGCGGGCGCGGTCAGTACGGACATGTAAAGATACGCGTCTATCCCAGAGAGGCCGGATCCGGATACGAATTCGTCAACAAGATTGTGGGAGGAGTAATCCCCAAGGAGTACATCCCCAAGATAGACGAAGGCATCCGCGAAGCCATGGAAAGCGGTCCGATTGCGGGCTACCAGTGCGTAGATCTTGGCGTCGAGCTCATCGACGGCTCCTACCACGAGGTGGATTCATCGGAGATGGCTTTCAAGATTGCCGCATCCATGGCATTCAGACAGGCGGCAACGAGTGCGGACCCCGTTCTGCTCGAACCCGTCTTCAAGGTTGAGGTCGTGGCGCCCGAAGAATACATGGGCGATGTAATAGGCGATCTCAGCTCCAGAAGAGGTAAGATAGAAGGGACGGATATCAGAAACGGTTCCGCCACGGTGGATGCGATGGTTCCGCTGTCCGAGATGTTCGGATATGCGACGGATCTGCGCTCCAGAACCCAGGGAAGGGGTACCTATGTGATGCAGATGGATCACTTTGAAAAGTTGCCCCCGAATCTTCTGGATAAGATAAATAAGTAACCGAAATTGCAATTTTATAAACTAATTCACGTGAAAAAGGAGAAATTGAAATGGCAAAAGAGAAATTCGCAAGAACAAAACCGCATGTTAACATCGGAACCATCGGTCACGTTGACCACGGCAAGACCACCCTTACAGCTGCCATAACTAAGGTGCTTGCTACGAGAGAGCCTTCCGAAACGAATAAAATCATCAGCTTCGATAATATCGACAAGGCTCCCGAAGAGAAGGATAGAGGAATTACCATCAACACCTCTCATGTTGAGTACGAGTCTCAGAACAGACACTACGCTCATGTAGACTGCCCCGGCCACGCCGACTATGTAAAGAACATGATTACCGGCGCAGCCCAGATGGACGGCGCGATTCTCGTAGTTGCGGCGACGGACGGACCCATGCCCCAGACCAAGGAGCACATCCTGCTCTCCCGTCAGGTAGGCGTTCCCTACATCGTCGTATTCCTCAACAAGTGCGACATGGTCGACGACGACGAGCTGCTCGAGCTCGTAGAGATGGAAGTCAGAGAAGAGCTGGATAAGCAGGACTTCCCCGGAGATGATACTCCGATCATCAGAGGTTCCGCTCTTATGGCTCTCGAGGATCCCAACGGATCCTGGGGCGACAAGGTTATGGAGCTGATCGAGGCGATCGACAGCTACATTCCCGATCCCCAAAGACCCATCGACAAGCCCTTCCTGATGCCCGTAGAGGATGTATTCTCCATCACCGGCCGCGGCACCGTTGCCACAGGTCGTGTTGAGAGAGGCGTCGTAAAGGTTTCCGACGAAGTCGAAATCGTAGGACTCAAGGAAGAGAAGAGAAAGGTCGTTGTTACCGGCGTTGAGATGTTCCGCAAGCTGCTCGATCAGGGCCAGGCCGGCGACAATGTCGGATTGCTGCTCCGCGGTGTTCAGAGAAACGAAATCGAAAGAGGACAGGTACTCGCAGCGCCCGGAACCGTTAAGCCGCACACCAAGTTCGAGGCTCAGGTCTATGTGCTTAAGAAGGAAGAGGGCGGACGCCACACTCCGTTCTTCGACGGCTACAGACCTCAGTTCTACTTCAGAACGACCGATGTTACCGGCAGCGTAAAGCTTCCCGAAGGAACCGAGATGTGCATGCCCGGCGACCATATCACCATGACGGTTGAACTGATTACCCCGATTTCGATCGAGGAAGGACTGCGCTTCGCCATCCGCGAAGGCGGCAGAACCGTTGCCTCCGGCGTCGTAGCCAAGGTTATCGAGTAATATAGAGGCTTTGCCCAATTACAGGCGCTGCTCGCAAAGCGAGCAGCGCTTGCTTATTTCCTGCCGCAGTCCGCTGTGATACAATTAAAGAGATGGACGAGATTAACAGAATTAAACTGAAAAATGAGAAAGAGACAGAGGAGTTCGGCAGGATGCTTGCCGGGATGCTCGAGGCAGGAGATGTTATAGCCCTGGTAGGGGATCTCGGAGCCGGGAAGACCACTCTCGCCAAGGCGATAGCAAAGGGACTGGGAGTCGAAGAGACGCTCACGAGCCCGACCTTTACCATCCTCCAGGAATACGAAAGCGGGAGACTTCCGCTATACCACTTCGATGTTTACAGAGTTCACAGCGAGGAAGAACTCTTCGAGATAGGCATGGAAGATTATTTTTATCGCGGCGGGGTTTGCCTTATAGAATGGGCCGATCTGATAGAGGATCTGCTCCCGAAAAATCGGAGGACCGTAAAGATTTCCCGCGGCGAGAACGAAGGCGAAAGAATATGCGAAATAAGTTGAGAGAAGGCGGCGCTGCCGCTGCGAAGATACTAGCGATAGAAACTACAGGCCCCCTCGCTTCCTGCGCATTGAGCGCAGAAGAAGGAGCGATATGCAGGGTCAATTATACGAATTATTCCCATCTCGAGGAAATCGCTCCGATGGTGAGGGGGATTTTGGCGGATGGGGAAATCGAGCCCGAGGCGCTCGATGCGATCGCCGTGTCGAGGGGCCCGGGATCCTTTACGGGGATAAGGATAGGCATGGCAAGTGCCAAGGGACTCGCAATAGTCTGGAATAAACCGATTATAGAGGTTCCCACACTTACGGCTTTCGCCTACGGCGATTATCCCTGGATAAAGGTCGAAAGACCCTTAATCTGCCCCCTCTTCGATGCCAGAAGAAATCAGATCTATGCGGGGGCATACAGCCCCTTTTGCAGGCAGGCAATCGTGGAGGACGGGGCGTATGCGCCCGAAGATTTTCTCTCGGCACTGAAGGCGGCGATGAAGAACTTCGACAAGGCCGTGTTCTTCGGGGATGCGGCGGAAATCTTTGTGCAGGCTTGCGGCGCGCTCGATTTTCCGCATATCGTCGCTCCCGCAGACAGCCGCTATCAGATTGCGAGCAGCGTTTTACAGTTGGGATTGGAACTCTTTGAGGAGGGTATCTTGAAGGATGCATTCAGTGCGGAGCCGGAATATCTGAGGCTTGCGGAAGCTGAGAGAAAACTCAGGGAAAAGCTCGACAAGAAGGGACAAAGCGCCGAAGGCGCGGAATCTGAAGAATGTTGATTCGAAGAGCCGGCGAGGCGGACATCGACCGCATCGCGCAGATGGAGACAATATGCTTCGACGACCCCTGGACCAGAGGGATGATTGCCGCGGAATTCAACGGATCAAACCCTTCAGCCTGTTATCTTGTAATAGAGGACGGGAACATTTTGGGATATGCGATGATATGGTTCGTTCCACCCGAGGGCGAGATTTGCAATATAGCGGTTCATCCCGATTTTCGGCGCAGAGGGATAGCTTCGCTGCTTATGGAGTTTCTCTTATACGAGAGCTCTAAGCTCGGGGTCCGGGATTTGAGCCTGGAAGTTCGAGAGAGCAACGCGGCGGCTCAGGCTCTATATTCAAAGTTCGGATTCAAAATAGAAAGCAGACGGCCCGAATACTACAGGGACGGCGAGGATGCGTTTGTGATGTGGCGACGCGCCTGCGAGTGCCGGGATTTTAAATAGGCGGAATAAGGTATGAAAGACGGAAAACATATAACGATGGGAATAGAGACCAGCTGCGACGAGACCGCGATAGCCTTGCTCGCCGACGGCAGGGAGATACTCTCGAATGTAATTTCTTCCCAGATAGATATACATAAGGTTTACGGCGGAGTGGTCCCGGAGATTGCTTCGCGCCATCATCTGAGCAATCTTCCTTTCGTCTACGAGCGCGCTCTGGACGAGGCAGGCCTGAGTTTAGACGATGTCGACGAAATAGGCGTCTGCGCGGGTCCCGGTCTTGCCGGTGCGCTCATAATGGGTACGGCCTTTGCAAAGGCCGTATGCGCAGCATCGGGAAAGCCCTTAGTCGGGGTTCATCATATACAGGGGCATATCTTTTCGAATATCGTGGAGCATCCGGAGCTTCAACCCCCCTTCCTCTGCCTCGTGGTCTCCGGCGGGCATACCCAGCTGCTTGAGGTTAAGGGATATAACGAATTCCATGTTCTCGGAGGAACCAGGGACGATGCCGTGGGCGAGGCCTACGACAAGGTCGCAAGGGTGCTCGGACTGGGTTACCCCGGCGGTCCTAAAATCGACGAGATTGCGAGGAGCGGCAATCCTCATGCTATAGAGTTCAAGCGGGTCTACCTGGAAAAGGGCAGCCTCGATTTTTCGTTTTCCGGCACCAAGACGGCTGTAATAAATTACTTGCATAACGAAGAGCAGGCCGGAAGATCCGTTAATCCTGCGGATGTTGCCGCATCCTTTCAGGAGGCCGTGATTGAGGTACTCGTAAGTAAGGCTGCGGACGCATTGGAGATGACGGGATACAAGGTGCTGGCCGTGGCCGGCGGGGTGGCCGCAAACAGTATGCTTCGCGAGCGAATCCGCAAAGCATGCGAGGAGCGCGGCGCAAAACTCTACATACCTTCGCTGATACTCTGCACCGACAACGCGGTTATGATAGCGGGAGCAGCATATCGCAAGGCCCTGGAGGGACGCTTCGCCTCGCTGCGCCTGGATGTCTGGCCGGGACTCGATCTCGAAACAGGGCTGGATAAGTTAGAGATGTAGGATTTGCGCCGCTATTGACAGGATGTGCGCGACGCAATATAATTCTATATGCAGATCTGTTTCAGGGCGGGGTGCAATTCCCCACCGGCGGTGATGCGGCGACGCCGCGAGTCCGCGAGCCGAAAGGCAGAACCGGTTGGAACCCGGTACCGACGGTACAGTCCGGATGAAAGAAACGATATTTTCTTTTTGTACGCCTTGCAATTTGCGGGGTGTTTTACTTTCCTGACAGATTCCGCCAAAAAATATTTTACAGGAGGAATCTATGAACAATTCAAACAAGACGGCGACCCTCGCCAAGCTCGGCGTGCTCGCCGGAATCTCCGTGGTGCTTATCTCTTTAGTGCACTTTCCGCTGATACCCGCCATGCCCTTCCTGGAGTACGACCCGGCGGATGTACCGATATTTCTGGGCACCTTCGCCATGGGTCCGGGAGCCGGGATACTTTTGACCGTCGTAGCGAGCGTAATTCAGGGCCTTACGGTGAGCGCTCAGAGCGGCTGGTACGGAATACTCATGCACATAATCGCGACCGGCAGCTATGTGCTCGTAGCCGGAAACATCTACGCCAAAAACAAGACGAAGAAGGGCGCAATAATCGCTCTGATTGCGGGAACTTTGACCATGGCCGCCGTGATGGTGCCTGCGAATCTTCTGATTACGCCTTACTTTATGTGCGTCGATAGGGCCGTGGTAGCCAAGATGATTTTGCCCGGGATATTGCCCTTCAACTTTATGAAGGCGGGCATAAACTCGGTAATCACATATTTAATTTATAAGAGCGTGAGCCCCATACTGCATAAATGAGGCTCGCCTGCGCCTGAAAGTTATTCAAAAACAAAAGCCGCAAAGCGTTAAGCTTTGCGGCTTTGAGTTCTCTAACCCGGCAGGATTGAAACCCGCTGCTTCTCTCCTTTAAGCTAAGGAGTTATTTGTCGATGTTGTCCTCTACGAATGCCACGATATCCGCGACGGTCTTGAAGCGCTCGGCCTCCTCGTCGGGAATTTCGATATCGTACCAATCTTCGATGGCCATTATAATTTCCACCGCATCGATGGAGTCAGCCTCAAGGTCCTTTGTGAGACTTGTTTCCGCGCTGATCTCCTCTATGTCCTTGCTTAGATTTTCGGCAATGAGTTCACGAATTTTGTCTAATACCATTTTTACCTCCGTGCGGCCGACACCGCCATAAAATATATATTGATTATAAGTATATGCTACCTGCTATGCAAGCGAATTTTGCTTTTCTTCCTGCAACTCCATCCAAATTTCATAATTGCGATGCAGCTGGGCTTTGGCCGCATCCAGTTCCTCGCTGAGCTCCAGTGCGCGCTCGTGATCCGAGTAGACATCGGGCCTGCAGAGCTCGCTCTCAATCTTTTCTATAAGCTCCTCGCTCTTTACGACGCCTTCCTCGGCCTCCTCGAGCCTCCTTTCGAGCTTGCGCCTTGCGGCGATTTCTTCCTTTCTCCTTTGGTGCAAAAGGGTGCGTTCGTGCTTGGAGAGGATTTCCGCCGATGAGCCCCCGCCCGCATTTGCGGCGAGCTTTTCCAGATAGGCCCTTCCGGAGCTTACGGCCGCGGACTTTCTTTCGTAGTAATCGTAATTCCCCAGATACTTCTCGATTCCGTCCGGCCTGAGCTCGTATATCGCCGTGGGGATCTTCTCGAGCAGATATCGGTCGTGAGAGACTATGAGCAGGGTTCCGGGAAAGTCCAGCAGGGCGTCTTCGAAAACCTCGCGAGCGTTGATGTCCAGATGGTTTGTAGGCTCGTCCATTATAAGGAAGTTGGCTCCTGTCATCATCAGTTTAAGCAGCGAGAGCTTGGCCTTTTCTCCTCCGGCCAGTTCCGATACGCGTTTAAATACATCGTCTCCGTAAAATCCGAGCCTTCCCAGCATGCTGCGAAGCTCCGTCTGATCGTATTTAATGTAGCTGCTGTGAAGCTCGTCGAGCACGGTTTTATCGTTATCCAACAAGCGCTGCTCCTGGTCGTAGTATGCCGGCATTACATTCTGTCCGAGCTTTAGCCAGCCGCTGTCGGGTCTCATCTTGCCCATGATTATTTTTAGAAGGGTGGTCTTTCCGACCCCGTTCGCCCCGACCATGCAGATGCGGTCGCCCTTCATTATATCCATATTTACGCCGGAAAAGAGCTGTCTTTGCGCATCGCCCTTGCCGAAGGACATGCTTATATCCTCGGCAATCAACACCTCCGTTGCGCTTGCGAGTTTTTGATCGAAGCTCATGCTGAGCTTCTGTCTGAGGATTGAAGGCTTTTCCGGAGCCGCGCTGCGGGCGAGCCTCTTTTCCCTTGATTTTGCGCGCTTAATAAGCTTTTCCGTGCCGCGTTCCTTAAAGCGGCGAATCATGTCCTCCTGCCTTCTTCTTTCGGCGGCGGCCTGCTCGTAGTGCTTTAAATCCAGCTCGTAGCGGAGCTTCTTTTTCTCCTTGTATTCGCTGTAATTTCCATCGTAGGCGCTGAGCTTTGCACGCTCTATCTCGAAGATCCTCGTCGCGAGGCGGTCGAGGAAATATCTGTCGTGAGAGATTATCAGCAGGGTGCTCCTGCAGTTCGCCAGATATCCTTCCAGCCATTTAAGCGTGCCTATATCCAGATGATTGGTAGGCTCATCGAGGAGCAAAATGTCCGGTTCCTGGAGCAGGATAGATGCCAGCGCCAGCCTCGTTCGCTCGCCGCCCGAGAGTTTGGAGACGGGTTTATCGAAGTAATCGTCCGTAAAGGCGAGGCTTCTGAGCATGCCCGTGCAGGCATTGTCGTAGCTGTAGCCGCGCTCTTGCATGAAGCGTTTTTTGCGCTCTTCGCTCGCAGCCTTTTGCATCTCCTGCATTACCGTCCCGCCGTCCGGGAAATGGTCGCGTTGCTTTAAGTAGCCGAGGCTTTTATCCTTCGCAAAAAAAAGCTCTCCGCTGTCTGTGGGGATTTCACCCGCTATTATGCGAAAAAGTGTGCTCTTTCCTGCGCCGTTTACACCTACTATGCCGATGCGTTCCCCTTCGTTTACCGTAAAGGAAATATCTTCGAGCACTTGCTCGATGCCGTAGCTCTTGTTGATTTTTGAAGCTGTAAGGATGCTCATAACTAAAATATCCTATCATAAACAGGGTATTGTAACAAGCGGGCGCAATGTGATAAAATTAACGAGACAAAAATATTGCGAAACAGACGAACTTATATACAATCGACAAGATAAATTTGTGTTTCGAAGGTGATAATATGGATAAACAAAAGAAAATTTCAAGTGCAGTAATCAGGAGGCTTCCCAGATATCTTAGAGCATTAGAGGAGCTGGAGCATGCGGATGTAGAGCGCATCTCCTCCGGAGAGCTCTCCGAACTGATAGGCTATACCGCCTCTCAGATTCGTCAGGATTTTAATCAATTCGGCGGTTTCGGCCAGCAGGGCTACGGATACAAAGTGAGCGCATTGAAAGCCGAGATGGAAAAAATCCTTGGGCTGGGGCGCAGATACGAGATGATAATAGTCGGAGCGGGACGCCTGGGACAGGCGATAAACAGCTTTCTTGCATCCTATAAAATCGACTTTTGCGTAAAAAGCCTCTTCGATATTAAACCCGAACTGATAGGTACGCAGAGGGGCGGCGTTGAAATCCGCGATGTCGCGGAGCTCTCCACCTACCTTGCGGAAAACGATATAGATATAGCCGTTATAACGGTAACGAAGGATCAGGCGCCGGGAGTCCGCGAGATATTGATCGACGGTGGCGTGCGCGGCATTTGGAATTTTGCGCCCATAGATCTTGAAGACGGAGAAGATACAGCTGTGGAGAATGTGCATCTTTCTGACAATCTGCAAAGCCTGGTTTACTATATAAATCATCCCGAGCAGCGCTGAGAGCAAAATAAAACAGCCGTCTCTGCAATAGAAACGGCTGTCGTCCTTAGGATTCTTTATGCTTGAGGTGCATCCACGGGGCAGGTCTCTGCGCAAACACCGCACTCGATGCAAGCTTCCGCATCGATTACATAGATTCCGTCTCCTTCGGAGATTGCATCCACAGGGCAGTTTTCCGCACAGGCTCCGCAGCTGATGCATGCATCGGTAATTACATATGCCATTCTCTGTTCCTCCTTGTTTAAACGACATGATTGAGGTTTAAAAACCCGAAAACATTGTATAGCATAGAAAGATAAATTACAATACCCCGATATGAGACCATTCGATACCAAAATTTACGGATTATCCGGCAGGAGCGGCACCGGGAAGAGCTACAATGCCATGGAGCTCTGCGGGCGGCTTCATATTCCTGCGATAATCGACGACGGGCTGTTCATCTACGGCAATAATATTGTGGCGGGAGTATCCGCAAAGAAGCAGCAGACCAAGATCGGGGCCGTCAGGACGGCGCTGTTTATGAGCGACAGCCACTGTGCGGAGGTGAGGGCGGCTGTAAGGCGCATAAAGCCGGACAGCATCCTGGTTCTGGGAACTTCGGACAGAATGATATACAGAATTTGCGAGCGCCTGGGACTTTCCGAACCGACGAAAATAATTTATATAGAAGATGTCGTCAGCAAGAAAGCCTTGGCTAGGGCTTCCATGGAGCGCGAGCATCTGGGCACCCATGTAATCCCGGCTCCGACTTTCCAGGTTAAGAGGCGTTTTTCGGGATATTTTCTCGACCCCAAGCTCGTGCTTAAGCACATCGGGCTCAGCAGGCCCATAGCCACCGAGAAGACGGTCGTGCGGCCCAGTTACAGCTACATGGGCAGCTACGAGATATCGGACAAGGTTATCAGCGATATTATCGAGTATGCGGCCAGGAGCACCCCGGGCGTAGCGGAGGTTCTCGGCGTTCTGAGCGACAACAGCGACGAGAGCATGTATATAAAAGTGATCCTCCAGTTCGATTACGGCGCGAAGGTGCGCACCGCGGCGATGACCCTCCAGAAGACCGCGTTCGAGGCGGTGGAACACATGACGAACTTCAATGTCAGCGCGGTAGATATAGAAATACGCGGTTTTAAATTTAAATAGGGGCTTGCATTATTGCGAGAATGAGTTTATAATCTTGTTAGCACTCAGATTAAAGGAGTGCTAACAAGATTTGTTCAGTAATTATTCACATACGAAGGGAGATTAGAAAATGACAGTAAAACCTTTAGGAGACAGAGTTTTGATTAAGAGAGTGGAAGCCGAGGAGAAGACCAAGGGCGGTATAATCCTCACCAACGCTGCCCAGGAACAGCCCCAGCTCGCGGAAGTAATCGCGGTTGGACCTGGCACCGAAGAGGTGAAGATGGAAGTCAAGGCGGGGGATCAGGTTATCTTTTCCAAGTATGCCGGAACGGAAATCAAACTCGACGGCGAAGAGCTCATAATATTGTCTCAGAAGGATATATTAGCAATCATTGCATAGTACGGACGGTTCATAGTCAGGAATAGGAGAATTAATATGGCAAAAGATATCAATTACAGCGAAGAAGTAAGAAGAAAATTGCAGGTAGGCGTCGATAAGCTGACGGATACCGTAAAGATAACCCTCGGACCCAAGGGCAGGAACGTCGTAATCGAGAAGAAGTACGGCAGCCCGCTTATCACCAACGACGGCGTAACCATCGCCAGAGAAGTCGAGCTCGAGGACAGCTTCGAGAACATGGGTGCGCAGATTGTCAAGGAAGTCGCTTCCAAGACCAACGATGTCGCGGGCGACGGAACCACTACGGCGACCCTGCTCGCGCAGGCGATAATCCGCGAGGGATTTAAGAACGTGGCAGCGGGAGCCAACCCTATGATCCTCAAGAAGGGTATCCAGGGCGCGGTCGATGTCGCGGTCGAGGAGATTAAGAAGATCTCCCATAAGGTGGACAGCAAGACAGCCATCGCGAACGTCGCATCGGTTTCCGCGAGCGACGAGGAAGTCGGACGCATGGTCGCGGAGGCCATGGAGAAGGTCGGAAACGAGGGAGTTATAACGGTCGAGGAGTCCAGGTCCATGGAGATGGATCTCGAGGTCGTCGAGGGAATGCAGTTCGACAGAGGCTACCTCTCCGCATACATGGTAACAGATACCGAGAAGATGGAAGCGGTCCTCTCCAATCCCTATATCCTCATCACCGACAGAAAGATTTCCAACATTCAGGATATACTTCCCATACTCGAAAAGATCGTTCAGAGCGGACAGAAGCTGCTGATCATTGCAGAGGATGTCGAGGGCGAGGCTCTTGCGACCCTGGTCGTAAACAAGCTCAGAGGAACCTTCGACTGCGTAGCGGTAAAGGCTCCGGGCTTCGGCGACAGACGCAAGGAGATGCTCAAGGATATCGCAGTCCTTACGGGCGGAACGGTTATTTCTTCGGAGCTGGGCTACGAGCTTAAGGACGCGACCATGGATATGCTCGGAACCGCCAACACAGTTAAGGTTTCCAAGGAGAACACCACCATCGTCGACGGCGGCGGCGATAAGGAAGAGCTCAAGGCGAGAGTTTCCCAGATCCGCGCGCAGATCGAGGAGACCACATCCGAGTTCGACAAGGAAAAACTTCAGGAGAGACTCGCGAAGCTCGCAGGCGGCGTAGCCGTCATCAAGGTGGGTGCGGCGACCGAGGTCGAGATGAAGGAGAAGAAGCTCAGAATAGAGGACGCGCTCAACGCGACCAGAGCTGCTGTCGAAGAGGGAATCGTCCCCGGTGGCGGAGTTGCCTTCATCAACGCGCTGCCCGCTGTTGAGAAATACACCGAGGCGCAGAGCGGCGACGTAAAGACTGGCGCGAGGATAATCCTCAGGGCGCTCGATGAGCCCGTCCGCCAGATTGCGGAGAACGCGGGATTTGAAGGAAGCGTAGTCGTCGCGGAAGTAAAGAAGAGCAAGCCCGGAATCGGATTCAACGCCATGACCGAAAACTACGAAGACATGATAGAGTCCGGCATAGTCGATCCGACCAAGGTCACCAGATCCGCGCTTCAGAATGCGGCATCCGCATCCGCGCTGCTGCTGACAACCGAAGCCGGAGTCGTGGACATCAAGGAGGACGAGCCCGCGATGCCTGCAGGCGCAGGCGGCGGAATGGGGATGATGTAATATAATCGATCCTTTTGAAAATGTGATACAGTTTTAGGGCCGGCGCAGCGCATGCTGCGCCGGTTTTGATGAAAACCTAATATCATTTTTAAGACGATGTTATATCATTTTTGCGTGCATGGTTGTGATATAATATTTAACTGAGTAATGCAATGAGATTGAGAAAATGAGACGAAAAAGAGTTAAGATTAAACCCAGATTTTATCTGATTATATTGCTGTTAATCCTCCTTGTTGCGGCGGCTGTAAGCATCTTAGTATTCGATTGGCCGATTTCCCTGACAAACCGAGGCGGCGACGACAAGATTAAGGAGCCGCCCTCGGAAAGCCCGGAGGGCAGCGAGCCGGGCGAGGGCGGAGCGGAGCCGGGCTCGGAGCAGGCTACGCCGAATATGGGTATACGCAGCCCCGGGGCCGAGGCGGCGGGCCTCCCCGGGATGACTACTTCGCTCGAGGATTTTCCGCTTTCATCGCATGCAGACGATGAGCTATTGCTGGTCAATAAAACTCACAGGCTGAGCGAGGAATATGTCCCCGCGGATCTGGTGGAGTTCGAAAAGAGCGATAAGAATGTCGGAACGAAGGAGACGAGGCAGCTGCGAAAGCCCGCGGCCGAGGCCCTGGCGAAGCTGCTTGCGGCGGCGGAAGCGGACGGCTTCGATATGGTGCTCAGGACAGGCTACAGGTCCTACGCATATCAGAAGAATTTGTTCGACGGCTATGCGGAAAAGAACGGAGTCGAGGCTGCGAATAAATACAGCGCAAAGCCGGGCGAGAGCGAGCACCAGACGGGACTCTGCTGCGACCTTGGAGTAATAGGCAGGGGGCTCACGAGCTTTAACGGAAGCAAGGAAGCCTCGTGGGTCGCCGAAAACGCCCACAAATACGGCTTTATCGTGCGCTTTCCCGAAGGCAAGGAAAGCATAACCGGTTACAACTACGAGTCCTGGCACATCAGGTATGTGGGTGAGGGAGTCGCAGAGTACATATACAAAAACGAGATTGCATTTGAAGAATATTTGGGCATAATGCAGTAGGAGGAATCATGGCTTACTTTTACGACGAAACTTCTCATACTTTCAGCGAGTATCTGCTGGTACCGGGCTATTCGGATGAGAATTGCATACCGAGCAAGGTGAGTTTAAAGACGCCGATCACCAAGTTCAGGCGCGGCGAGGAGCCCGAAATAAGCCTCAACATACCGATGGTGAGTGCAATAATGCAGTCCGTTTCCGGCGACAGGCTCGCGGTGGCTCTCGCAAAGGAAGGCGGAATTTCCTTCATCTACGGCTCGCAGAGCATCGAGAGCGAAGCGGAGATGGTCGCGAAGGTCAAGAGCAACAAGGCGGGATTTGTGCCCAGCGACACGAATATTTCGCCCGAAGCTACCCTGGCGGAGCTGCTGCGCCTTAAAGAGCGGACGGGTCATTCGACGACGGCTGTAACGGAGGACGGCACCTCTGCCGGCAAGGTCGTGGGCATTGTAACAAGCCGCGACTACCGCGTCAGCCGCATGGATCCTGCGACCAAGGTCAAGGAATTCATGACCCCCTTCGAAAAGCTGATATACGCGAAGGAGGGAGTTACCCTCTCCGAGGCGAACGATATACTTTGGGATAATAAGCTTAATGCACTGCCCATAGTTGACGATGCGGGAAGGCTCAGATACTTCGTTTTCCGCAAAGACTACGATGCTCACAAGGCCAACCCGAACGAGCTGCTGGACGAACACAAGCGCTACATGGTAGGAGCCGGAATAAATACCCACGATTATACGGAAAGGGTTCCCGCTCTGGTGGATGCCGAGGTGGATATACTCTGCATAGACTCCTCCGAGGGCTTTAGCGCATGGCAATCCAACACCATAGCTTGGATTCGCGAACGCTACGGCGACAGCGTAAAGGTCGGTGCGGGCAATGTCGTCGATGCGGAAGGATTCAAGTTTCTTGCGGATGCGGGCGCCGATTTCGTAAAGGTCGGAATCGGGGGCGGCTCGATATGCATCACCAGAGAGACCAAGGGCATAGGTCGCGGTCAGGCGACATCGGTTATCGAGGTCGCCAAGGCGAGGAACGAGTACTTCGAGGAGACCGGCATATATATACCCTTATGCTCGGACGGCGGAATCGCACACGATTATCACATGACCCTGGCGCTGGCCATGGGCGCGGACTTCGTAATGCTGGGCAGATACTTCTCCCGCTTCGACGAATCCCCCACGGCAAAGCTGATGATTAACGGAACATATGTTAAGGAATACTGGGGCGAGGGCTCCAACAGGGCGCGCAACTGGCAGCGCTACGATTCGGGCGGTCCCGCGAAACTCTCCTTTGAGGAAGGTGTGGATTCCTATGTTCCCTATGCGGGTGCTCTTTCGGACGGCGTAAGACTTTCCCTTGCCAAGGTGCGCTCCACAATGTGTAACTGCGGCGCGCTGAGCATCCCGGAGCTTCAGGAAAAGGCAAAGCTGACGCTGGTGTCGGCGACTTCCATCGTCGAGGGAGGGGCTCACGATGTAATACTCAAGGATACGACTGTAACTAAGAACATATAGCGTATTGCGGCCGGACCCGCGAAATTTGAAATTTAAAGAGGCTGATATGAGCGGAAATATAAGACCCGAAAGCATGGAGCGCATCGTAACTCCGGCGCTTGCGGATAAGTTTATAGAAGAGCAGATGGTAGCAATCAAGAAGCAGGTCGGAGATGCCAAAGTTCTCCTGGCCCTATCCGGAGGAGTGGACTCCTCTGTCTGCGCTGCGCTGATTTCAAAGACCATCGGCAATAGACTATATTGCGTGCATGTCAACCACGGATTACTTCGCAAAGGCGAACCCGAGCAGGTCTGCGAAGTCTTCGGAAAGCAGCTCGATGTCCATCTGATATATGTTGATGCCTCCGAGCGCTTTCTCGACGCCCTCAAGGGCGAGAGCGATCCGGAGAAGAAGCGCAAGATTATAGGCGGACTCTTTATCGATGTGTTTGCCGAGGAAGCCCGCAAGCTCGAGGGAATCGACTACCTCGCTCAGGGAACCATATACCCCGATATCGTCGAATCCGCAAGCGTAAAGAGCCACCACAATGTGGGCGGCCTACCCGAGGATCTCAGCTTTGAACTGCTCGAGCCCATCAAGCTTCTCTACAAGGATGAGGTGCGAATAATCGGAAGGCAGCTCGGTCTACCCTCTAACATGGTGGATCGCCAGCCCTTCCCCGGCCCAGGTCTAGCTGTCCGCTGCGTCGGTGCGATTACGCGCGACAGACTGGAGGCGGTCCGCGAATCCGACGCGATCCTTCGCGAAGAATTTGCAAAGGCGGGGCTCGAAGGCAAGGTCTGGCAATACTTTACGGTGGTCCCCGACATCAAGTCCACAGGCGTTAAGGACGGAAAGCGCAGCTGGGCATGGCCGGTCATAGTTCGTGCGGTCAACAGCGTAGATGCCGTAACGGCAGAGCCCGCCCGCCTGGACTTCGATCTGATGCAGCGCCTCTGTGCCCGCATAACTTCCGAAGTCGAAGGAGTAAATCGCGTGCTCTGGGATATAACGCCAAAGCCGAGCGGAACGATCGAGTGGGAGTAATCGCAAATTTTTCTAAAATGGCTTGATTACAAGCTATAAAGAGAATGAAAAA
>CAYFMW010000024.1:0-20243 GCA_964344335.1 uncultured Oscillospiraceae bacterium
GTATTGACATTTATCTGATTTAATGTAAAATATTAGTAGTTCTGGGTAGATTGCAATAAAATGATAAAGTTAATTCTGTGCAGGCTGAAAGGCGAATTCGCTTTTTCGAAATTTAAACCGAAGTATTTTATATTCTGCAATGTTAATTAATGCAAATGAACGGGATTAAAGCGCCGGAACGCTACTTCTCGATTTTGCAGGAAGCTTCGGTTTAAAGACGAGCTGCGGATGCACCCGGAAGTCTGCATAAGAATAGAATCGCGCTCGCTCCGATTACACGGAGCGAGCCTGCATTTTCGCATAAATGCTGGCGATGTTGCGCTTATTCTGTTATGATGCTCATGGGGAATTCCCCCTTTTTGTGCTCAGGAATCGGAGGAAGATATGGCGCAACTTTATTATCGCTACAGCACTATGAATGCGGGCAAGTCCATAGAGGTCATCAAGGTGGCTTATAACTACGAGGAGAGGAATAAGCATGTGCTCGTACTCGCGCCCTCGATAGACGACCGCTACGGAGTTGGGAAAATTACCAGCCGCATAGGAATTTCGAGGAACGCCGTCGCCATAGACAGCAACACGGACATACTCGAACTCTACCTTGAGAGTGAACGCGAAGAGCACATAGACTGCATGCTCATAGACGAGTGTCAGTTTCTCAAGAAGGAACAGGTGATTCAGCTTGCCAAGATAGTCGACCTGTACGATTGTCCCGTGCTGGCCTACGGATTGAAAAATGACTTCAGCAACGAACTATTTGAGGGCTCTCACTATCTTCTGATATATGCGGATAAGATTGAGGAGATAAAGACGATTTGCCACTGCGGAAAGAAGGCGACTATGGTTGCGCGCGTCGACAGCGAGGGCAAAATGATAAAAGAAGGCGAGCAGCTCGTAATCGGCGGCAACGATATGTATGTATCCCTCTGCAGAAAGCACTATATGGCGGAGGATTTGGGTCCGGAATTCAGAAAGAAGGAGCAGCCTTCCGAGGAGTAGCCGGAGTTGAAGGAGAAGATGCGATTTTTTCTTTGATTTTCTGAGTCGCTTCAAATTTCACTAATAAATTTAATTAACTCGCCTTTCCATCAAAACGGAAAGGCGAGTTCGTCCTTATGAAGACAGCGCTTATAAACCGGATGTGTTATAATTAATAATTACATAAAAAAGGAGCGTTCCGATGGAGGGCAAGACCGCTAAAAAGAGAATACTGCTGCACAGCTGCTGCGGACCCTGCTCGAGCGCCGTAATCGAGAGGCTCGCGCCGGATTACGAGATTTCGCTGTTTTACTACAATCCTAACATAACGAATCGGGATGAGTACGAGCACAGACTCGCCGAGCAGAAGCGCTTGCTCGATTTGATATCCGGCGAGACTTGCGTGGAATTTGTCGAAGCCGAATACGATCCGGCGAAATTTTACGCCTGTGCGAAGGGCCTGGAATCCGAACCCGAAGGCGGGAGGCGCTGCGAGGAGTGCTTTCGCTTGAGGCTTGCGGAGACCGCGCGCGCCGCGGCTCAAGGGAGCTACGACTGCTTCGACAGCACCCTCAGCGTGAGCCCTCATAAAAACTACAAGACTATTTCCCGCATAGGCAGGGAACTTGCCGAGGAATACGGCATCGAGTTTTTGGCGGGCGATTATAAAAAGCGCGACGGATATTTGCGTTCCGTAAGGCTTGCAGAGAAATATGAGCTTTACAGACAGAACTACTGCGGCTGCGAATTTTCGCGCATTTCGCGCAAACGGGATCGCCCCGAGCGGCGAGAGCTTTTGGAGGAAAGCCATGTCTGATGACTATCTCCATGTGGTTGTGGATAACAATACCGACGCTACCGACATGCTCTACAGCTACGCCTGCTCAAAGGGCGAGGCGCAGATCGGCGATAAGGTGGATATTACTTTCGGTAGGTCCAATCGCAAGACAGCCGGCTATGTGGCCGGAGTTTCGAATGAAGCGCCCGAAGGAGTCGAAAATATTAAACGGATTATAAGTTGCAGCCCGAACGAGGGTCTTACAGCCGAGGCGATGCGCACCGCGCTTTGGATGAGAAGGCGCTATCTGTGCAGATACATAGAGGCTGTAAAGTGCTTTCTTCCTGCCAATACGACGGCGAAAAGAAAGACCAAAGATCCCTTCGAGGGCATAGAAGCCGCCCCTTCCGACCCCGAAGTCCTCAATCCGGACCAGCAGAAGGCTCTGGACGAGATTGCGAAGGCTCTGGACGCGCGGGAGAACGAGAATTTTCTCCTCTTCGGAGTTACGGGTTCCGGAAAGACAGAGGTATATCTGCAGGCTATGGCACGCTGCTTTGAGCAGGGCAGACAGGGCATAATCCTGGTTCCGGAGATTTCCCTCACCCCGCAGGCGGTCAGCCGCTTTATGAGCCGCTTCGGCAAGGAGAGCATAGCTATTCTGCACAGTCGGCTCACGCGGGCACAAAAATCCGTGGAATACGAGAAGATTCGCCTCGGCAAGGTAAAACTTGTAATCGGTGCCAGATCCGCAATCTTCGCGCCCTTGCAGGACATCGGTTTAATCGTGATAGACGAGGAGCACGAGAGCTCCTACAAGTCCGACATGAGCCCCAAGTACGAGGCGATGGAAGTTGCGATGAAGCGGGCGAAAGACCACTCTGCTGTGATGGTCCTCGGAAGTGCGACCCCTTCGATATGCGACTATTACAGGAGCAAGTACGGCATATTTACCCGCTTGGAACTTCCGGAGAGATACAACAGGACTCCTCTGCCAGAGGTAGAAATAGTGGACATGAGGAGGGAGGTTAAGGCCGGAAACAGAAGCCTCTTTTCGGAGTCTCTGGCAGCCTCGATTTCAGATTGTCTCGAACGAAAAAAACAGATAATATTGTTTTTAAACAGGAGAGGATACTCGCCTTTCGTGTCCTGCAGGGAGTGCGGTTATGTCCCGACTTGCCCGGAGTGCGGAATTTCCATGACCTATCATAAGGCGAAGCGCGCGCTTCTCTGTCACTACTGCGGGCGCAGCAGGCCTTTCCCTAAAGTCTGTCCCGAGTGCGGCAGCAGCTTGATAGGCAAGTTCGGAGCCGGCACAGAGCAGGTAGAAGAGAGGGTGAGGGAGTTGTTTCCTCAGGCCCGCACGGACAGGCTGGATGCAGACACTACGAGGCGGAAGGGTCAGCTGGAGGGCATACTCCGGCGCTTCGAGAGGGGAAAGACCGATATACTGATAGGGACTCAGCTCGTGGCGAAGGGCCTCGATGTTGCGAATGTCGCTCTGGTGGGGATAATCTCAGCGGATGTAAGCCTCAATATACCCGATTATCGCAGCGGCGAGAGAACCTTTCAGCTGATAACTCAGGCGGCCGGAAGAGCGGGCAGGGGGGGTGAGCAGGGGATGGTCTATGTTCAGACTTACTCGCCGGATGCGGCTGTAATTCAGAGTGCGGCGCAGCAGGATTACAAGGCCTTCTACGAGAGAGAGATAGAGATAAGAAAGGCTGTATTCTATCCTCCCTTTGCGGATATATTCCTCTTCGTGTGTTCGGACGAGGAAGAACTTAAGGCTATGGATTCGGCGGCAAGATCCGCGCAGTGGTTCAGAGGGAGGCTTCCTAAGGAGTGCATCGTAATCGGACCCTACGCATCCCCGCTCGCAAAGCAGTCGGGAAGATACAGATATCAGCTGCTGGTAAAGGCGCCGGCGGGTTACAGGCAGATGTGCAGCATGGCGGCTTTCGAGCTGAGGGCTGAGTTTAATAAGAGTAAGAGTACAGCAAAGCTTTTGACGATGGACATAAATCCGTCCTCGTTTATATAATTCGGAGGTAGTATGGGAATAAGAAACATAGTTACGAATGAAGATCCTATTTTAAGAAAAAAATCGAGAGTCGTTACGGATATCAACGATCGCATCAAAATTCTCGCCGAGGATTTGGTTGAGACCATGCGCGAGGCGGAGGGACTGGGACTCGCCGCTCCGCAGGTGGGCGTGTTGCGCAGGGTGGCCGTCGTCCAGGTCGGAGAGGAGCTGCATGTGATGATAAACCCCGAAGTGAAGGATTCCGAGGGCGAGCAGCTGAGCGATGAAGGTTGCCTCTCGGTTCCGGGGCTTGCGGGAAGGGTCTGCAGACCTCTCAAAGTCCGCGTCAGCTATACGAGGCCGGACGGAAGTGCGGCTGAGGTCGAAAGCGAGGGGCTCGAGGCTGTCGCTTTCTGTCATGAAATCGACCATCTGGACGGCATTTTGTTTACGGATAAGGCCGAGGAAATTGTGAGCGTACACAGCGAGGATTCGACAGAAGATGCAGTTGAAGCCCCGGACGAGGGCGAAGCCGGAGACAAAGAAGAGTCCAAATAGACGAGCGCGGCTGAGCTTAGTTCTCTGATGCTGCGATTGAGGAATCATTTAATTAAGGATATTTTAATGAAAGTAATTTTCATGGGAACGCCGGACTTTGCGGTTCCGGCTCTTCAAAAGTTATACGATATAGGAGCGGATATTCCGCTCGTTGTTACCAACCCTGACCGCCGCGCGGGCAGAGGTAAAAAATTTCAACCCTGTGCGGTTAAAGAACTCGCGCTGGATCTCGGGCTGAGCGTAGTTTCACCGGAAAGAATCAGGTATAACCCCGATTTTCAGGAACAGCTCGAACAGAAGGAGCCCGACTTTATAGTCGTCGCCGCCTACGGCAAGATTCTTCCTCCGAGCATTCTGAATATACCCGAGCATGGCTGCATTAATATTCATGCATCGCTTCTTCCGAAATACAGAGGAGCAGCTCCTATACAGCGGGCGGTGCTTGCGGGAGATAAGGTCAGCGGTGTGAGCATCATGTATATGAGCGAGGGGATGGACGAGGGAGATATAATCGCGCAGAAGGCCGTCAATATAGAAGGAAAGACTTCGGACGAGCTCTTTTGGGAGTTTTCCGTGCTCGGTGCCGAGCTCCTGGCCGAATGTCTGCCCATGCTCTTTAGAGGCGAGTCAGGACCGCCTTTGGATATACGCCCTCAGAATCACAGCGAGGCTACTTATGCTCCCATGATTTCGAAGGACGAGGCCCTCATGGATTGGAGCAGGACGGCAGCGCAGCTGGAGGCTCATGTGCTCGGCATGTACAGCCGTCCGACGGCTTTTACACTTTTGGACGGAGAGTTGCTGAAGGTTCACAGGGCGCGGGCGGGAGGATTTGCGGAGGGGAGACCCGGAAGCGTGGTGGAAATTTCGCAAGACGGCATAGGAGTCGCCTGCGGAGACGGGCGGATATTGTTGCTGGAAGTGATTCAGGCTCCTGGCCGAAAGGCCATGCCCGCCGCGGAGTTCCTGAGGGGCAGAAGTATTGAAATAGGCGAGCTTTTAGGGTAAAATTTAAGTAAAGAGAGACATGCACAATAGGAGGTACAAATGGGATATTACACTTCGATGATAGTTCTTATTCCCGCTATTATTCTGACAGTCTATGCGCAGAACAAGGTGCAGAGGACATATAGAATATATGCGAAGATAGGAAATCGCTTGGGGATGAGCGGCGCAGAGGCTGCGAGGCGCATTCTGGATTTGAACGGCCTTGGGGCGATGCCGATAATGAGGACGCAGGGGGTGCTCACGGATAATTATAACCCGATAAAAAAGACGATGTTTTTGTCGGAAGGCGTTCATGACAGTCCCTCTATTGCCAGCATTGCGATTGCCGCGCACGAGTCGGGGCATGCCATTCAGCATGCGCAAGGGTACAGTCTGCTAAAGATAAGAAACAGCATAGTTCCGGTTGCCAACATAGGCTCATCGCTATCCTGGCCGCTTCTGGTGGTGGGAATAATGATGGGCAGGGGCGGAGAATTCTTTTTCAACCTGGGAATAATTCTTTTCCTCGCGGTTGTCGTCTTCCATCTCGTAACACTTCCGGTGGAGCTGGACGCGAGCAAGAGGGCTCTTGCTCAGCTCGAGGCCGCGGGTGTAATAAGCGGCCAAGATGAGCTCTCCGGAGCGAAAAATGTACTGGATGCAGCGGCGCTCACATACCTTGCGGCTCTATCGACATCCGTGGCCACCCTGCTGAGGATGTTCCTAATGAGGGGCAGAAGAGATTAGCGGAATATGGATTCTTCCAGAAAGCTCGCCTATCTTGTCATAAAGGATGTAGAAGCTGCGGGCGCATATTCGAATTTAGCGCTCAACACAAGGCTTTCCAGGACTCCCGTGGAAAGCCCCGCTTTGGTGCGCGAGCTTGTTCACGGAGTTCTGAGAAACAGAAGCTTGCTGGATTGGCAGATAGATTCGTATCTGAGTAATCCGGCGATTAATGTGAGGCTCAGAATAATTCTGAGGATGGGCTTCTATCAGCTCCTTTTTATGTCGGATAAGATGCCGGCGCATGCCGCGGTGAACGAGACTGTCGAGCTTGCAAACCGCTATATTAAAGGATTTGCGGGCCTTGTAAATGCGATACTCAGAAATTATCTGAGGGACGGAAGACCGGTGAGGCTTCCTTCCGAAGACGACGAGGAGCTATACCTGAGCGTAAAGTATTCCTGCTCGCCGCAGATTGTGAGCCTCTGGCTTGAGAGCTACGGCAGGCAAGTAACGGAAGACATGCTCAAAGTGGGACTCACTGAGCCTCCGCTGGGCATCAGACCCAACACTTTGATAGAGGATAATCCCTACCTTCAGCCTCAGTTTGTCGAGGATTTGAAGGGGGCTCCCATAGATGCCGATGCCTACGAGGCGGGCTTGTTTTCGGTGCAGGACGAGTCGGCCAGAAGCATAGTGGAAGTTTTTTTACCTCTTCCGGGGCAGAGGATATTGGATTGCTGTGCGGCGCCGGGCGGCAAGGCCTGCGCGATGGCGCAGCTGATGGAAAACAGGGGAGAAATAGATGCCTGCGACATACACGAGAGCAGGCTCAGACTCATAGATAAGGAAGCCGAAAGGCTGGGAATAAGGATAATAAGGACTCATCTGCGGGACGCGTCCGAGGATTCTTCGCAAGCTGAATTTTCGGATTACGACGGGGTTCTGTGCGATGTTCCCTGCAGCGGCTTGGGAACCATAAGGCGAAAGCCGGAAATAAAATACAACTTCAGGCATGAGGAAGTCGATAAACTTACAGAGCTGCAACTCGCAATTCTAAAGAATTCTGCTAAGAGCCTAAAGCCCGGCGGGCGGCTCATGTACAGCACATGCACCGTCAATCCGGCGGAAAACGAAGCTGTGGCGGAGGCATTTTTGCGCGATGCGACGGATTTCGAACTGCTGGAACACAGACAGATATTTCCGCAGGAAGGCGGAAGCGACGGAGCGTTTTACTGCCTCATGAGGAAGAAGGATTTATGATAAGCGTTGGATTTAAGACAGATAAGGGTAATATAAGGAACGGGAACGAAGATTCCATATTCGTGCTACCCGAGCAACGGCTGTACATAGTTGCCGACGGAGTAGGGGGGCACAATTCGGGAGAGCTCGCATCGAGGATGTCGGTGGGCTACATGGCTCAGTACATGGCGCTCAATCCTCTAAATAAGGTCAAGAGCAAGGCCGGTTTGAAGCGTTATTTTCAGGATTGTTTTTCGGGAGCGAACGAGCTCGTCTACAACAAGGCGAGGTACGAGAAGGCTAATCGCGGCATGGCGACTACTGCGCTGGTCTGCTATCTGAGGGCGGACGAATGCTATGTGGTAAATGTCGGCGACAGCAGGGCTTATCTGGTCAGGGACGGGGTTATGCGGCAGCTGACCGAGGACCATACTCTGGTAAATGACATGATTAAAAGCGGGATGATCAGCCCCGAGGAAGCGCTTCAGCATCCCGATCGACACATGATAACCAGGGCAATCGGCGGTGAACCCACCATAGAACCCGATTTTTATCGATTTAAGACCTATCCCGGCGACTTGATTATAATGTGCACGGACGGTCTTTACGCAGAGGTCGGAGCGGATACTATGCTTCAAATGGCGATGGAGACCAAGGCTATGCACAGGCTTGCAAGAAACCTCGTCGATGAGGCGAATCACGCGGGCGGCAAAGATAATATTTCCGTAGTCTGTATAAAGATTCAGTAGGGAGAACAATATGGGCAGCAGAATTTTGGCGGGGAGATACGAACTCCTGGAAAAGATCGGCGAAGGAGGAATGGCGGTCGTATTTAAAGCGAGGGACAGACTGCTTTCGCGCTTCGTGGCCGTAAAAATATTGAGACCCGAGTATACGAAGGACTCCGTGTTCGTCGAGAGCTTCAGAAGAGAGTCGAGGACTGCGGCGAGCCTCGTGCACCCCAATATCGTAAATGTCTACGATGTCGGCAAGGAAGGAAATATATACTACATAGTGATGGAGCTGATAGAGGGAAGGCCTCTCTCGGAAATAATCAAGGAAGAGGCTCCCATGGATCCTCATAAAGCCGTCGATATTGCAAAGCAGGTGGCCTCGGCGCTCTCTATGGCGCATAAGCATCAGCTCATTCACAGGGATGTTAAGCCCCACAATATAATGCTTACCAATGACGGCGGCATCGCCAAGATTACCGATTTCGGAATCGCAAAGGCGGTCAATACCGAGACCCTCGTCGGAGAGCAGAAGGAAGCGGTGATGGGTTCGGTCCATTACTTCTCGCCCGAACAGGCAAGGGGCGGATATGTCGATGAAAAATCCGATATATATTCGCTGGGGATAGTCCTCTACGAGATGCTCACCGGAAAGGTCCCCTTCGACGGCGATACGGCTGTTGCGGTAGCGGTCAAGCACATGAACGAGGAGATGGTTCCTCCCTCGCAGCTTCAGCCCGATATACCCAGCGATCTTGAAAATATCGTTATGAAGGCTACCAATAAGCTTCAGACCGGAAGGTACCGCAGCGCCGACGAGATGATAACCGCGCTGAATTTCGTTAAGTTTTCGAGATCCTCAGGCTCTAAAAATGCTTCGGAACGCAATGCATCGGACAGATCTTCAAGGGGAGGCTCGCAGTCGGGCTTCTTCAACAGAAACCGCGGCGCGCAGGGCAACGAATCCCCCGCAAATCCCGCGCAAAACGGCCCGCAGGAATCGGAAAATGGCGAGGAGAACGGATTCGATGGCGATTTGGAACCCGCGGAAAAGAAGGGTTTTAATTGGGCGTACATCATAGTTATAATTCTGGCTATCGCGCTGGCTTTCCCCGCGAGCGGTCTGATTAAAAAAATTATAAGCTTTAAGGACAGCGGTATAATTAAGTCGGCCGAAGAGATTCGCGCTCCGGGTGTCTTAAATATGAGCGTGGAAGAAGCGAAAGCGCAGCTAACGGCACTGGGACTTTCTTTGGAAATAGAGTTCGAGCTTCAGAGTCCGGATTACCCGGCGGGAGTTATAATGAGTCAGGCTCCCACCGAAGGAGCAACGATAAAGAAGGGCCAGACTATAAAGGTAAGCGTAAGCAAGGGTGTCGTCGACGGGGAAGTGCCTTCCGTCGTCGGCAAGACTCTCAACAATGCGAGAATAACTTTAGAAACTTATAAATATGTCGTAAACGAGGTCATCGAACAAATCGACGAAGAGGTACCTAAGGGCTCGGTCATATCCCAGAATCCTGTGGCCGGAACGCAGCTTCCTGCCGGATCTTTAGTGAACTTGGTGGTTTCCAAGGGCAGCGAAAAGGATGCTTCGCGGGACAGCTTGTATCTGACCGGTATGTCTCTGGAAGCGGCCCGGCAGACTTTGGCAGAACTTGAACTCGTCGAAGGTAACGTCAAATACGAAAACAGCGATACCGTGCCGGCGGATTGCATAATCAGCCAGGATCCGCCAGTCGGCAGGTCGCTGGAGAAGGGCGCGGTTGTAAACATGGTCGTAAGCAACGGCCCTGAAATTGTAATAGTCGATAATCCCGACGGCAGCATAGATACGAGCGCAGTAACGATTTGGGTAGAATACGCGAAGGCCGTTAACGAGGAATTCAAGATGACAATAACCGTCACCGATTCCGTCGGAAGTCCTCGCACTCCCTACAGTCAGGTTCCGCGCGTCAAGTCTACGGGCGGCGAGAATGTGAGCATCAAGGGCAGCGGTACGGAGGGTAAAATGTTGGTCTTCTTCGATAATGCTCTGGTCCACGAATACGCCATAGATTTCACTACCGGTGCGGTAGTGCAGATAAATTGATGCGCGGAGTTGTACTCAAAGGCATAGCGGGATTCTACTATGTGCTCGCAGGCGGCGAGATTTACGAGTGCAAACCTCGCGGCATCTTTCGCAAGGACGGCGTGAGCCCCCTTGCCGGAGATAAAGTGGAGATATCCCTTCAGGAGGATGGTTCAGGTATTATAGAAGAGATACTTCCAAGGATGAACAGCTTCTCAAGGCCACCTGTGGCAAATGTGGAGACAATGATTGTCGTGTCCTCGGGAAATCACCCCGAACCTAATTTCCCGCTCATGGACAGGCTCACGGTGATGGCGGAGAAAGCCGACTGCGAGATTGCAATCTGCGCTACTAAGGAAGACATTTCCGACGAGAGGGTTATGCAGCGCTTCAGAAATGTCTACAGTCCGATCTACCCGGTCTTCGTGCTCAGCGCAGTGACGGGCAAGGGCATGGAGGATTTTCGCGAATTTCTGAAGGGCAAGCAGGCGGCGCTTGCGGGGGCTTCGGGTGTCGGAAAATCCACACTTTTAAATACTTTAATAGGAGAAGAGCGCAGCGAAACGGGAGAGATAAGCAGAAAGACATTGCGCGGGCGCCATACGACCAGGCACAGCGAACTCTTCGATTGCGGAGATTTTAAGCTCTTCGATACTCCCGGCTTTACGAGCTTCGATCTTGAGGGTATAGAGGAAGCCGAGCTGGGGCAGCTCTTCCCGGAATTTGCACCGTATATTGCGGACTGCTATTTCAACGATTGCCGCCACCTTTCCGAACCCGGATGCGCGGTGCTTGCGGCCCTCTCGGAGAGGAAGATAAGCAGAAGAAGGTATGCGTCCTACGAGGGAATGATAGACTTTATACGCAGCATTCAGAAATATTAGGAGATTAAAATGGCACAACTGGCACCGTCGATTTTAACCGCGGATTTGACGAATCTGCGCGCGGAACTCGCTCGCCTGGAAGAGGGGGGAGCGGATCTTGTCCATCTTGATGTGATGGACGGCTCCTTCGTACCGAATATTACATTCGGGCAGCCCGTAGTGAGGAGCATAGCAAAGGCGACGAAGCTGCCTTTGGATGTGCATCTTATGATAGTCCGCCCGGAGCTCTGTCTTGAGGAGTTCGTTACGCAGAGGACCGAGTATATAACCGTCCATGCGGAAGCCTGTCTGCATCTGCACAGGACGATTCAGCAGATAAAATCGCTAGGAGTAAAGGCCGGAGTTTCGCTCAATCCTGCAACGCCGCTTTCCACAATCGAATATGTGCTCGGCGAACTCGACATGGTGCTGATTATGTCCGTGAATCCCGGTTTTGGAGGGCAGAAGTTCATCGAGTCCACTTGGGAAAAATTGCGAACTCTGGACGCTATGAGGAAGGAAAAGAACCCCGAGCTGCTGATTGAAGTGGACGGCGGGGTAAACCTCGGAAACGCCGCACAGCTTGCGGCTGCAGGCGCAGATATTTTGGTCGCCGGAAGCGCGGTCTTCTCCGGAGAAGACGCTACGGAGAATGTCAGAAAATTCAGGGAAATACTTAAGGCTTAAGTCCTTCAAATTTCGCGAAGCTTTCTCGAACAAAGCCGTATATAGCACCAGTGCTTTGATTATATTCCGATTTGGGTTTGTTATTTTTAAATTTTTAGGGCTTGACAGTAACGCTTTAGAGTGTTAGTGTAATAACATATTTCGAAAGGATATGCAGATGACTCACTTTGCAGCAGACAAGATGATGATGATGGAAATGCGCATGGGCATGCGCATGTTTTGCTTGCAGGAGTCGGACGCTTTCCATCGTTAGAGCATAGCCCTAAGGGCTAAAGAAGGAAGTTATAACAGCGGACGGCACCGGCCTATCCGCTGTTTTTAATTGAAGATGGGTATGAGCCGGTAGCAAATTCAAAGGAGAGGAAAAATGAAAAAAATCTTATCACTGATTATCGCAGCATTGCTGCTGGTAGGCCTGGCGGCCTGCGGAGACTCGGGCAAGAAGGGTGCAGCCATTCAGATTGCGGTTCCCAACGACACTACCAATGAAGCAAGGGCTTTCAAGATTCTCGAGGCCAACGGCATAATTAAGCTCAAGGAAGGCGCAGGAATTACCGCGACCAAGAACGATATCGTGGAAAATCCGCATAATGTCGAGATCGTAGAAGCGGAGGCCGCGCAGCTTCCGAACATACTGAAGGATGTCGATTACGCCGTAATCAACAGCAATTATGCAATTTCAGCGGGACTTGATCCTCTAAAGGATTCTCTCGTACTTGAGGGAGCTTATTCTTCGTACAGCAACATTCTGGCTGTCAAGGAAGGCAACGAGAACGATCCCAAGGTAAAGGCTCTGGCTGCCGCGCTCGCCTCGAAGCAGGTCGCGGATTTCATAGCCAAGGAGTACGGCGGCTCGGTCGTGAGCGTAATTGCCAATCCCGGCGACGGATTCGACAGCTCTGTGGATTATGCGGCTCTGTCCGGACAGAAGATTACCGTTGCGGCCTCGCCCGTGCCCCACGCCGTTATTCTCTCGGTCTGCAAGGATATTCTGGCTGAGAAGAACATAACCCTCGATATTCAGGAGTTTACGGATTATGTAGTACCCAATACTGTCGTCGACGACGGAACATTGGATGCGAACTACTTCCAGCATGAACCCTACCTCAACGATTTCAACGAGCAGCAGGGAACGAAGATCGTTACCGTTCTGCATGTCCATGTTGAGCCCATGGCCCTCTACGGCGGCAAGCAGAAGACTCTCGATCCTCTGAAGTAATCGGGATTTTACGGGGGCTGCGAGCCTTTGGCGGAGCAGCCCCTGAATTATGAGATTCATTGCAATTAAAGAAGGAGCGGCGATGATACGCATTGTAGAACTCAGCAAGACATTTGAATCGGCGGAAGGAGAGATCGATGCCCTCAGAGATGTCAATATCGACATCGAAGAAGGCGCGATTTTCGGCATAATAGGCATGTCGGGAGCGGGGAAATCCACTCTTGTGCGCTGCATAAACATGCTCGAAAGGCCCAGCGCGGGCAAGATCTTCGTCAACGGAACGGATATGGGAGCGCTGGATGCGGCGGGCCTTCGGAAGGCGCGCCGTGGCATAGCCATGATATTCCAGCAGTTCAATCTGCTCATGCAGAGGGACTGTCTGGCTAATGTGCGCTTTCCGCTGGAATTAGCGGGCCTTTCCGGCAGGAAGGCGAACGAAAAGGCAAAGGAGCTTCTCGATTTGGTAGGGCTGCCGGACAAGGCGCGCGCCTATCCTGCTCAGCTTTCGGGCGGACAGATGCAGAGGGTTGCCATCGCAAGAGCGCTGGCCACCGAGCCCAATGTGCTGCTCTGCGATGAGGCGACTTCCGCGCTCGACCCCAGCACGACTCATCAGATTTTATCGCTCATCAAGGATATAAATAGAAGGCTGGGGATAACAGTCGTCGTCATCACACATCAGATGAGCGTAGTCCAGGAAATTTGCGACAGAGTGGCGATTTTGGATGGCGGGATGGTCGCGGAACAGGGGCTCGTAGCCGAGGTCTTCGCGGCACCCAAGTCCGATGCGGGGCGAAGACTGGTCTTTCCAGGGCGTCCGGATGCGCGGGTATCGGTCAGCGGCAACGACAGGCAACTTCGCATAGTCTTCAGGGATTCCAAGACAACCAGCACTCCGCTGGTTGCGACAATGGCGGTGGAGAAGGGGATAGTCGCGACGGTAATATACGCGAGCACCCAGCAGATTTCGGGCGATGTTTACGGCAGCATGCTCTTGGGCCTTCCTGCATCGAAATTCGAAGAGGCGATGGATTATCTTTCATCCTTCGGAAATTTAACCGTGGAGGAGGTCACTGAAATTGTTTAACAATGTATTTACCGCGGAAGCCTGGCAGGAGATGCTTTTCTGCCTTAAAAACGAAATACCTTTCGCAATTTGGGAGACCCTTTACATAACGGTAGTTTCCACGGCCCTGGCTCTGCTGATAGGGCTCCCTCTGGGCGTGCTGCTCGTCGCCGGCGATAAGGACGGCGTTTTACCCTTGCCCGGGTGGCTCATGCATGCATTGAATTTTATTATAAACATACTCAGGTCGGTGCCCTTCCTTATATTGATGATAATGGTCTTTCCGCTCTCGCGCCTTCTAATCGGGACCACGGTCGGCACAAAGGCGACAGCGGTGCCGCTCGTCGTCGCGGCTTTTCCTTACATAGCCAGGCTGATTGAGAGCAACATGAGGGAAATCGATCCTAATATAATCGAGGCGGCCCAGTCCATGGGCGCGTCGCCACTTCAAATTATATGGAAGGTGATGATTCCGGAAGCGAAACCGGGACTCATAAACAGTGCGACGATCGCTTTGACCACCATCCTGGGGTATTCCGCCATGTCGGGCATAATCGGCGGTGGAGGATTGGGACAGATAGCGATTAACTACGGTTATTACCGCTACCGCTACCTTACTATGTACCTCGCGGTCGCGATACTTATACTTATGGTTCAATTTTTCCAGAGCGCGGGAACCCGACTGAGCGTAAAATCCGACAAGAGGCTCAAATAGCGCTTGCAATGAATCTCGCAAGGTGATATAGTTCAGCTTGATATTTTAGAAGTGGGGTGAAAATAATGGCGAATATCAAATCTGCAAAAAAGAGGATCAAGGTAAGTGCGACCAAGACGCTTCAGAACAGGCGAATCAAGAACAGCTTCAGAAGCACGATTAAGAGCTTCAACAGAGCTTTAGCCGAAGGTAATCTGGAAGCCGCGAAGAACGAACTTGGCCTCGCAGAAAAGAAACTCATGAAGGCGGCGGCAAAGGGAACTATCCACAAGAATACCGCTTCCAGAAAGGTTTCAAGGCTCACCAAGGCTTATAACAAGGCTTTGGCGGAGTAATCTCACCCGTCCCCACAGCGCATAAGTTAAATGCGGTAAAGCCCGGAGTGTCTCCCGGGCTTTTTAATTAAATGAAAGATTGCCCGAGCGCACAATTTATGTTAATATAAAGCAATTGTTATTCGCCGGCGCTATGCCGGCTCCATTATAGGAGGAATATAAGTATGAAGACAAAGAAACTTATTGCATTACTTCTTGTAGTAGTAATGCTCCCCTTCACTTTCACCGCATGTGGCAAGAAGGACGATGACACTGTCGTAGTCGGCTACATCGGCGACCTCTCGAACGCGGACGCTTATGTGGGTGTTCCCGCACAGCTTTTCCTTCAGGACTACTTTGATGAGCTGAACGAGAAGGGCGGGCTCCTCGGCAAGAAGGTCAAATTCGTTGCATACGATATGCAGCCGGACAATGCTACAGACGGCGTAAACGCAACTAACCGTCTTATCAACGAGGACAAGGCAATTTGCATCCTCGGACCTTCATCCAGCTCTGCCGGTATCCCCATGGCCGACATCTGCGATGCTGCCGAGGTACCTTTCATAGCAACTTCCGCGACTAACGAAAGGGTGACTGTAGCGGAAGACGGCACCCTGCATCCCTATGCATTCCGCGTATGCTTCATCGACGAGTATCAGGGTACAGCTGCCGCCAACTACTCCTACAACGACGGGCTTAGAAGAGTCGCGATGATTCATGTGCTCGGCCAGCCCTACTCTCAGGCTCTCTGCGATCGCTTCAAGGAAGAGTTCGAGAAGCTCGGCGGAACCATAGTCGATGTCTTCGGCATCAACGCTACCGATACCGACTTCAGAGCTCAGCTTACGGCCCTTAAGGAGAAAGGCATAGACGCCATCTTCCTGCCCGCAGGCACCTATGTTCCCGCGGCTTATGTCTCCAATCAGGCAAGAGACCTCGGCATGGACTGCCAGTTCATCTTCCCCGACGGAGTTTACGATGACGCTCTGCTCGAGCAGGCCGGTGCTTCGATCGAAGGTTGCATAATGACCAACCCGCTCTATGCAAACGACCCCATGTACAACGAGTTCAAGGAGAAGCACGATGCAAAGCATCCCGAGTGGAAGGCAAACATCTTCGTATATCTCGCGTACGATGCTGTTGAACTGTTTATGTATGCGGTCAAGGAATCGAATTCTCTCGATCCCAAGAAGATCAGAGATGCACTTGAAAACGCAACGGATGTTAAGCTTTATACCGATGCGCACTTCACCATGGATCCCAAGACCCATAACCCCCTCAACAAGATGGTTGCAATCATCACCGTAAAGAACGGGGAGTTCGTGCTGCGCGATACATTCTATCCCCAGATGGACTAGTCTGACTGAGTAGAAGTTAATAAACTGCAGACAAACAAATAAGTAGTAAGGAGTGGGTCTGTTCTTAACAGACCCATTTCCTGTTTAGGAGCAAAGTATGACAGTATTCTTTCAACAGCTGGTAACCAGCATCTCCATCGGCGGTCTGTACGCACTGCTGGCCGTGGGATATGCTCTTATCTACAGCGTATTTGATTTTACGAACTTTGCATTCGGTGCGGTCATGATGGTCGCAACATTTGCGGGTTACTTCGCAAGGACGCTGCTCGACGCCAGCGTCCTGGTATCCACCTTGGCCGCCATAGTCGCAGGCGTCGCCATCTCCGTACTGACAGAGCTCGTAGCATACAAGCCCATGCGCAAGAAAAACGCAAATAGGCTGTTCCTCATGATTTCCGCAATGGGAATGAATATATTCATCACCAACCTGGCATTGTGCATTCTGGGCGCAAGTCTCAGGAAGCTGCCTTCGGGTCTTGAATCCAACATGTTCTCCATAGGCACGGTGCAGGTCGGCATAATCGATGCCATTTCTATCATTACAGCCTTGATTGCCCTCGCTGTGTTGGCTTACTTTCTGTACAAGACTCGCTCGGGTATAGCGGTAAGAGCATCCGCAATCGATATGTCGACAGCAGGGTTGATGGGAATCAATGTAAACAAAATATCTCTAACGGTATTCGTTATTTCCGGTATCACCGCGGCAATTGCAGGTATGTTCTACGGAATGAAGTATGCGGTATTCCCCTCGATGGGGTCCGCTCCGGCGAATAAGGCGTTTATCGCATCCGTCATAGGCGGTCTTGGATCTCTTCCGGGTGCAGTTTTAGGCGGCTTTGTTCTCGGCGTCGTAGAGACCCTCGTTGCGGCATACATTTCCGCCACTTACAAGGACCTGTTCTCATTCGGCATCATGATTATAGTCCTCATGTTCATGCCCAACGGCCTTCTCGGCAAGGGCGACCAGAATAAGATATAAGGAGGGTAGGTATGTATTATACTTCAGTTATCGTAACAATATGCACAAACCTGCTCTGCGTAATGGGTCTTGCTCTGCTCACTGGCTTTACGGGGATGTTTTCTCTCGGGCATGCGGGCTTTATGGCCATCGGCGCTTATACCGCAGTACTTCTAAACAGGTACCTCGCAGTTCCCTATATAGCGGCGCTGGTTGCGGGCGGATGTCTTGCGATGCTCGTAAGCATCATCGTCGGTTATCCGACTCTTAAGAACAGGCTGCGCGGCGACTATTTCGCAATTTGCATGTTGGGCTTCGGCACCGTCGTCACGGTAATTCTCAATAATACCAAGACAGGATCAATCTTCAACGGCGCCTTGGGTATCACCAGCATTCCTCAGCTTACATCGCTTTGGGCCGCTCTGATAATCTCAGCCCTCATGGTATTCTTTATATGGAACTTTGTTCACTCCCAGTACGGCAGGAACTGCCTTGCGGTTCAGCAGCAGGAAGTTGCAGCCGAAATGATGGGTGTCGACATCGTAAAGACTAAACTTTTATCCTTAATGATTTCAGCGTTCTACGCCGGAATCGCCGGTGGAATACTGGCATTCTGGCTGAGATATATCAACCCGTCTACCTTCTCCGATGTCAAGTCCAACGACTTCCTTGCGACTCTGGTCACCGGCGGCACCAATAGCATAACCGGTCCTTTCCTCGCATCGATTTTCGTGACTACCGCCCTCGAGTTCCTGAGGGCTCTGGTCAACTGGCGTCTCGTCCTCTACGGTGCAATGTATGTCATAATTATGAGATTCCGCCCGCAGGGTTTCCTCGGATACAAGGAATTCTCATTAAAGAAGACCATCGCATTCTTCAGGGACTTTAAGGGTAGCATGGCAAGAATTAAGGAAAAACAGGCGGCAAAGAGAGATGCCAAGGCGAAAGGAGGCGGCCAATGAGCGAAAGAATATTGGATGTTCAGAATCTGACCATCAGATTCGGCGGCCTCACCGCCAATGATAATATCAGCCTTCACATCGACAAGGGCGAATTCGTCGGTTTGATCGGCCCCAACGGCGCGGGAAAGACCACATTCTTCAACTCGATTACGGGCAACCTGATCCCAAGCGAGGGAGATGTCCTTTATAAGGGAGAGTCACTGGTGGGCAAGTTGCCCAACAAGATTTCTCATATGGGAATCAGCCGTACATTCCAAAACATCAGAATCTTCCCGAAGATGACCGTTCTTGAGAATGTATCCCTTCCGATGCACAGCAAACCCGAATACAGCATCTTCGAGGCTATGCTTCGCCTTCCTTCCACGAGGAAGAAGGACGCTGCAATTAGAGAAGAGGCCATTTCCTTCCTGGAAAGATTGGGTATCGCTCAATACATGGGCTCCGAAGCGGGTTCGCTGCCTTACGGTCTTCAGCGTCGCCTGGAGATTGCCAGGGCTCTGGCCGCAAGGCCCACTCTGCTACTGCTGGATGAACCCGCCGCAGGCATGAACAATGACGAGTGTCAGGAATTGGCCGAGCTGCTCAGAGGCATTCACAAGGACTACGGTCTCACCACCATGCTCATCGAGCATCACATCGACTTTGTTCTGGACATGTGCGATCGCATCTATGTTCTCAACCTGGGCAAACTTCTCACCGAAGGCATTCCGTCTCAGATCCAGAATGACCCGCAGGTAATCAAAGCATATCTGGGCGAAAGGAGGGTCAAGAAGAATGGGTAATATACTTGAAATCAAAGACTTATACGCATACTATGGCGGTATTTGCGCCATTCACGGGATATCTCTCTATGCCAAGGAAGGCGAGATTACCGCGATTATCGGTGCTAACGGCGCCGGAAAATCCACTCTTCTAAAGACCATAGCCGGCGACAAGGCCATAAATCAGGGCAGCATAACTTTCCAGGGTCAGCCCCTGCCCAAGGCGGTTCACGAAGTGGCAGCCGCAGGCATCTCGCTGATTCCGGAAGGCAGGCGCATCTTCCCATCCCTTACGGTAAAGGAGAACCTGATACTGGGCACCTGCTCAAAGAGGGACTACAGGAAGCAGATGAAGAAAGGCTTTGAAGAAGTCATGACCCTGTTCCCCAGGCTGAAGGAGCGCATTAACCAGCCCGGCGGCACTCTTTCCGGAGGCGAGCAGCAGATGCTGGCAATCGGCAGAGCGATTATGGCGAGTCCCAAGCTACTTCTTTTGGACGAGCCTTCATTGGGCCTTGCACCTATTATAATCAACGAGGTATTCGACAAGATCGAGCAGCTCAACAAGGAATTGGGCCTTACAGTAATACTGGTCGAGCAGAATGCGTATCTTGCTCTGGACACCTGCGACCGCGCCTATGTCATGAACACGGGCCTCATCACAAAGGAAGGCAGCGGCAGCGAGCTTGTAAACGATCCTACAGTTCAGGAGGAATACCTGGGAGCAAGAAAGTAGGGGACTTAAAAGCCCGATTTAATGCAAATAGAAAGCTCCCGGCTAAAATACGAGTAGTCATAAAGACAACTTGTGAACCGAGGGTCAGGGTAAACTGAATACGGAAAAAAGAATGATATAAAAGACGAACAGACAGTAGGGAAACAGCTGCCTGTTCGTCTTAACTATTATACTACATTTTTAGAATCCCTCTGTATTATTCAAAGATGTCTCATAGTCTATTTCCGCACTTTCCGCAAAAGCGAGCGCCGGAAACAACACCGGAGCCGCATTGGGGGCAGAAATTTATTTGCGGGTCGACCTGATAGGCGGCGGGTAAATCCTCATCTTCACTGGAGCCTGTCAGAAACAGCCAGTCGATGTCCTCGCCGTCCTCGCATAAGCCGATGGCTCCGGCGGGCGAAACCACATAAAAGCTGTCCTCATCGATGGGGTTTTCACTGTCGCTTGTCTCGGCAAGCACCAGCAAGCCTTTTACATCGTATCTATCATTGGAAGTGGCAAAGC
>CAYFMW010000025.1:0-8492 GCA_964344335.1 uncultured Oscillospiraceae bacterium
CGCGCTTGCGACGGCCGCGTTGAGGTCGTCCTTATTATCTTCAACGTACTTGCAGACCAGCCTCAAGGGGCCCGGCGTTGAGCTGCCAATGCCGTATATCTCCCAATCGAGACTCATGTTATAGGCGCAGTAATACAGGAAATCCAGCAGACCCGGAACCACGGCCTCCGCACCTTCATTATACAGGAATTCTTCGAGGTGGTTATTCCCCAGAGCCGCGTATTTGACATAGATTTCTCCCACTACTCCGACCTTGACGGGTTCCTCCTCGCTCCTCTCGATAGTCGCAAAATCCTTGACAATCTCGTGCATATTGCGCTTTACCTCGCGGTAAGGCACGAACTTCTTTCTCAGGTGAGCCGCGCAGACTCCGAGCCACTTTTCGACCATGGCGTCGGTTTGGCCCTTGTTTATCTCCCGCACGCGGCACTGATTGCGCAGGGTCATCAGCAGATCCCCGTAGAGGCAGCTGTACATCATTCCCGGAAGCATGGGAAGGCTCAACTTAAAGCCCGGGTGCTTCTCGAGACCCGCAAAGTTTATAGTAACCACCGGCACCTGAGGAAAGCCTGCGCGCTCCAGCGCCTTCCGGATAAGCGAAACATAGTTGGATGCCCTGCATCCGCCGCCCGTCTGCATATATATGAGCGCAACCTTGTCGACATCGTACTTTCCGCTCTGCAGCGCATCTATGAACTGTCCGATTACGCATATGGCGGGATAGCAGGCATCGTTGTGCACATACTTGACCCCGCAGTCCACGGCGCTGCGCCCCTCGTTTTCCAGCATCTCGCACTTATAGCCGGCCTTTCTGAATATCTCCAGAAAGAGCCTGAAGTGCAGCGGCAGCATGGTCGGAACGAGTATGGTGTACTCCTCCTTCATCTGCTTTGTAAATATTACCCTGTTATCTGGGGTCTCGATTTCGGGACCGGGAACAATCTTCCCGATTTCGCAGCTGTCGCAATTCAAGTTCTCGCATCCCTCCGAGCCTAATAACTCGCAGCTGTCACAATTATTTTTCATCTCTGTCCTCCAGGGCGCCTATCAGGCTTCGCAGCCTTATCTTCGCGGCGCCAAGGTTATTAATTTCGTCTATCTTTATCTGTGTGTAGAGCTTGCCGTATCTTTCGAGTATGCTCCTAACCTCGTCGCTGGTTATCGCATCCAGTCCGCAGCCGAAGGACACCAGCTGCACCAGTTGACAATCCTCGTGCATTCCGACATACTTGGCCGCGTTGTAGAGCCTCGAATGGTATATCCACTGATTGAGCACATTCACCTTCTGGGGGCTCACGAGTCCCGCGACGCAGTCCTCGGAGACAACCGCAAAGCCCAGCGATTCTATAAGCTGGTCCATGCCCTGGCATATCCCGCTGTCGACATGGTAAGGCCTTCCCGCAAGGACGATTATCCTAATTCCGTTTCGGCGCGCATAAGAAAGCGTCCTCTTGCCCTCGGCCTTGATGTCCTTTATCCAGGTATCGCGCGCCTCAAAACCGGCCCGTACGGCTCCTTCGACCGCATGCAGGCTGAAATGTCCGAATGCATCGCTCAGGCACTCCTGAAGCTGTCTTGCGAGTTGGCGCGGGTTGTTCACAGTCAGATACGGATACAGGAACTTCGTCTTTTCCCTAAGATCGGCCATATTGCCGTTGAGCACCTCGCTGTAGTACGCGACAACCGGGCAGTTGTAGTGGTTGTCCGCATGCAGATTATCGTTAAAATTATAAGTCAGGCAGGGATAGAATATCGCATCCACACCCTTCTCCAGCAGCATCTCCACATGCCCGTGCATAAGCTTTGCCGGATAGCAGGCCGTGTCCGAAGGTATGGTGTACTGGCCCTTCGCATATATATTCTTGTTCGAAAAGCCGGTCATCTCCACGCGAAAACCGAGCCTTCTGAAAATCGTATGCCAGAGGGGCGCAAGTTCAAATACGCCCATCGACATGGGTATGCCTATGCTCAAAGCGCCCTCGCCCTTGTCCGCGCGAAGTTTAAGCAGCTTCTTCCTCTTGTATCGGTAGAGATTTGGGATTTTGCTGCGCTCCGGGCTCTTGCCCAATGCGATGAGCCCCCCTCTTTCACACTTGTGACCGGACACGAACTTCTCGCTTCCGAAGAATGTGCTTATGGTTATCGGGCAGTGATTTGTGCAACCGCTGCAGACCTTGCTCTCCGAAACATGAGAGAAGTTTTCGAGCTCCTTCGCATCCGTTATCGAAGAACGCTCGCGCTTCATCTTCTTTGCGTGCAGGGCGGCGCCGAAGGCGCCCATCAGGCCTGCAATCTGCGGACGGGTTACGCTTGCGCCCAGTTCCCTTTCGAAGGAGCGAAGCACGGCATCGTTGAGGAAGGTTCCGCCCTGAACGACGATGTTCTTGCCCAGCTGCTGCGCGCTCTGAACTCGCAGGACTTTGTAGAGCGCGTTCTTAACGATAGACATCGAAAGACCCGCCGAGATATCCGTTATATCCGCGCCGTCCTTTTGCGCCTGCTTTACTAAGCTGTTCATGAAGACCGTGCAGCGGCTGCCCAGGTCGACGGGGTCCTTGGCAAAAAGCCCGAGCTTTGCAAATTCGGCAATCGGGTAGCCCAAGGCCACCGCGAATGTCTCTATAAAGCTCCCGCAGCCCGAGCTGCAGGCCTCGTTAAGTATTATCGAATCTATGCTGTCGTTTCTTATCGAAAGGCACTTCATGTCCTGCCCGCCGATGTCCATTATAAAGTCGACATCGGGGTTAAAGAACTTCGCAGCGCGGTAGTGAGCCATGGTCTCCACGAGGCTCCCGTCCAGCCTGAAAGCCTTGAGTATCAGTTCCTCTCCGTATCCGGTAACAGCGGAACCCGCTATCTTAACATCCGGATTGATGCGATATATTTCGCAGAGCTGCTCCCTTACGACATCCACGGGATTTCCCTTGTTATTTCCGTAGTAGGAAAAGAGAATCCGGCCATCGTCGTCGATCAGAACCAGTTTCGTCGTCGTGCTGCCGCAGTCTATGCCGAGATAGCAGCGTTCGGCGAATCCTTCCAAGCTAGCTTCGGGAACACTGCTTTGATGATCCTCAAGGAACTGCCTGTACTCCTCCTCGCTCTCGAACAGAGGATCGGCATGAGCGGCCTTTTCGGCCGATTCGCTCGCATTTGTGAGCGCTCCGAGCCAGTCCTCGTAAGTGAAGATTTCTTCCTGGCCCGCGCCGTAAAAGGCGGCTCCAAGAGCTACCGAGAATCTGCCGTATTCGGGGAATACCGCATTTTTGGGGCTGAGCTTTAAGGTCTGCGCAAATGCTCTCCGCAGTCCCTCACAGTAATAGAGAGGACCGCCGAGAAATACTACTTTTCCTTCTATTCTCCTACCCTGAGCGAGGCCCGCGATCGTCTGCTCCACCACGGCCTGATACACCGAGGCCGCTATGTCCTCCTTTGCGGCGCCCTGATTGAGCAGAGGCTGAATATCGGACTTTGCAAAGACCCCGCAGCGGCTCGCGATCGGATAGACCCTCTCGCTTCGAAGGGCCAGCTCGTCCAGTTCGTCGATGCTCAGATCGAGCAGCGTGGCCATCTGGTCTATAAATGCGCCCGTTCCGCCCGCGCAGCTTCCGTTCATGCGCTCGTCCATGCCCCCGCCGAAGAAGATCATCTTGGCGTCTTCACCTCCGAGCTCTATTACGACATCCGTACCGGGCTCGAGAATATCGACCACCCTGCCGGTAGCGAATACCTCCTGAACGAAGGGCAGATTCGCAGCCTTCGCAAGACCCAGCCCCGCGCTTCCCGAAACGGCGGCACGAAAAGGCCTGCTCGCTATATATTCTTCGGCGGCCTTGAGCAATTCCAAGGCCTTTAGGCGCACCTGCGAAAAATGCCTCTCGTAGCGCCCGAAGACTATTTCTCCCTTGTCGATTACGATTATTTTGGCCGTCGTCGAGCCTATATCCATGCCGAGGAGCAAATCCCCGGCGCTTTTTGAAAACTCTTTGAGTCTAATTTTCCAATCCATAGCTTTAAACTTTATGCAGAACTTTGCATAAAGCTCCCTTTTATATTTGATAAACAGAAGAAATTATAACACATTACGGTAATGATTGTGTTATCATTAATTTAAGTTTGAGTAAAACCCTCAGGGAGGTTGAGATTTAATGGGCAGAAGCGAAGGCGGCGGGAGCGGCGATAGCAAGTCCGGCAAGCGCGGCCCTCAGATAAGCATCGGCTGCTTCTATTCCTTTTTGCTCGCAGTCGTAATTTTAGTTGTGGCTGCAGTGGTTCTGGGCGGAATATGGGCCGCCTTATACGGAGACCACAGAGAAGACAGCAAGCCCGCGGTGAGCCTTTCCACAAAGAACAGAAATCCCCTGCCCGAAGGCTCAGTAAAAGTCGATGCGGGCTACTACAGGGACGAGCTGGGCTGGATAAACAACGAGAAGGAGCTCCTGCGCGGGATGGAGAGCTTCTACGAGAAGACCGGCGTTATGCCCTATCTATATCTCACCGACAGCATAGACGGCGAGACCAATCCGCCACTGAACGCCTTCAATAACTTTGCAAGCGACAGCTACAACTCCCTGTTTGCGGACAAAAACGGCGATATCGATCAGGCCCACATTCTGGTAATCTTTCAGCAAAACGACGAAGGAGTGTATAGGAGTTATTATGTTGCGGGGGTTCAAGCCAAGGCGGTAATCGACGACGAGGCCGGCGATATCCTGCTCGACTATCTGGATTTCTATTACAGCGATCAAAGCCTCGACGGGACGGAATTTCTTGCCAAGGCCTTCGAGGATGCAGGCAACGATATAATGAATGTGACCCGCCCGAACTGGTACTACCCCACCATCAACGCAGCTGTACTTATAGTCGTCGTGTCAATTATCGGCCTCGTTGCCGTCATTGTAAAGAAGCGAAGGGAGAAAGCTAAATAAAACAGTTCGGATTTTCTTTTTTAATAATTTGAAGGTAGTGGAGATATTATGCATATTGTTATTGTCGGCGGCGGCAAGTTGGGTCAGGAGCTCTGTTACGACCTTAATCAGGACGGCCATGAAATAATGCTCATAGACACCGACAGCGGACTGGTCGGCAAATTGGTTGAAGAACTTGATATAAAAGGCATTGTGGGTTCCGGGACTGACATTGAAGTGTTAAAGCAGGCCGATATTTCCAATTGCCACGCATTTATTGCCGTAACAGATAACGATGAAGTAAACCTGATATCGGCACACATAGCCTATACTTTGGGGGCATCCTATCGAATTGTGCGCGCGAGCTCTTAAACTGGCGGCTTCTTTCCCGGACAGCGAAGTTGTTCTGGGCGACGGGTCGGAACCTTCGTTTCTATTGGAGCAGAGATTGGCGAGCCATGATGTCGCAATCGGGCTCACCGACTCCGACGAAGAAAACTTAATCTTCTCCCTTTTCTCGCACTCATTGGGAGTAAGAAAAAACATAACCAAAGTCAACCGCACATCCCTCATTAAGCTCCTCCATGCCGATAATCTGGATGCGATTATTTCCCCTCGCATCTCCATCTCGGACGCCATAATTCGAAGGGTCCGTTCATTGGATCATCAAAACAGATATCATCTGCAGGGATATGCTCGTTTAAGCACTTCGAAAGGTTCGGAAGTCCTTGAATTTATAGTCTCTAAAGACGACAAGGCCTGCAATCAGCAAATTATGAAATTGCCGATCGACGAGCGCGTCTTAATCGGTCTTATCATCCGCAACGAAAATAAAATAATTCCTAAAGGCTCCGACTACCTCATGGAAAACGATGCCGTAATCGTTGTAAGCGTTAATAAGCGCGTGCGGGCGCTCGATGAGATATTAAAATGATGAATCGTCAATATGTTTTTTATATCCTCGGAAAGCTCATCAAGGTGCTGGGAGTTTTGCTAATAGTTCCGGTGCTGGTGGGATTGATTTACAGAAATAGTGTTACGGTTTTACTTTCCTTCGTGGCAGCCATTCTGATTTGCGAGCTCGCCGGGTGGCTCATGAGCCGCGAGGAGCCCGATAACAAAGACTTCTACGCTCACGAGGGCCTTGTACTGGCCGCTTTTGCATGGCTCATTTTACCCGTTTTCGGAGCTATACCATTTCTGATGAGCGGTGCAATCCCGAACCCTATCGACGCATATTTCGAATCGGTCTCCGGCTTTACGACGACGGGTGCAAGCGTGCTGAGTTCTACGATGCATGCGCTGCCCGAGTCGCTTCTGTTCTGGCGATCGTTCACATTGCTGATCGGCGGCATGGGAATGCTGGTGTTTATCATACATATAATCCCCAACTTCGGCGCCAAGAGTGTCTACATAATGCGGGCGGAACTTCCGGGTCCGGTCTTCGGAAAAGTTGAATCCAGGGTAAGCAGCTCGATTAAAATCCTGTATTTTATTTATTTGTCTATGACTCTGATTCTGGCGTTTCTTATATATCTGGGAGGCGTTCCTATTTTCGAATCCCTGCTCCTTTCGATGGGAGCAGCCGCTACCGGGGGATTCAATATTCATCCTGACTCTATCGGGTTTTACAACAGTACTTACTTGGAAATACTGCTATCCGTGGCGATGTTCATCTTCGGTATGAGCTTCGATTTCTTTTATTTAATCTTTGTCGGCAAGTTGAAGCAAGTCCTCAAAAGCGAGGAATTAAAGTGGTATGTAAGCATTGTAATTATAAGCACTATACTCATTACCATTAATATTTTTCCGGTCTACGGGAATCTTTCCGCTGCGCTTAAAGATGCTTTCTTCAGCGTCAGCTCTATAAGCTCGACGACGGCTTATACGAATGTGGAATTTGATTTATGGCCGACTTCCAGCTACATAATTCTGCTGTTTTTAATGTTTGTGGGAGGTATGTCCGGATCGACGGCATCCGGACTGAAAGTCGTTCGCATCTCGGTATTTATTAAGTCTATAAAGCAAGAAATACGGCGGATGATATCGCCGCAAAGAGTTTTGCCGATTACATACGACAACAAGCAATTGGAAACGCCGATTTTAAGATCGATAAACTTTTATCTGGCAAGTTATATGGGCGTGTTCTTTATCATTTTACTCCTGGTGAGTTTTGATACCCAGTCGTTCAGTTGGGCATTTAACGCCGCTATTTCGTCGCTGAGCAATATCGGCGTGAGCCTGAATTTGCTCGGGCCCGGAGGTGAATATGCCGCCTTATCCGGCTTTTCGAAGATTCTGCTGAGCATAGCGATGGTTATGGGGCGTCTCGAAATCTATCCGGTGCTTATATTGCTGTCGAGGAGCACCTGGAAAAAGTGAGAGAATTCACACGGTTACTCCCCTATCGCATAACCTCCGCCGACATCGTAACCCAGATTGCAGGTATAGACCCAGCAGATTACATCTCCGTCCTTCAGCTGATAGCGCGAAGATCCGTAGTTCGGAAACCAATCATTTACCTTGTACCTCCAGCCCGAAAGCTCTCCGCAGTCGAATTCGTAGAGATTGTTTATGCTCTCTATGTAGGCGCTGTTGTATATGGGGGTATTCTCGAACTCCATGTGAATCCCCTTCTGCTTGCAAGTGCGCCACAGGACATTGAATACGCTCTCACCCTCGTAAAATGTAACGGTGGTCTCGGGAAGTATCCATCCGTCTTCGGGAACGAGCTCCACCTTCTCCGGATCCAACCAACTTATATTATCGTTTATCGTGGAGCAGGATATCGAAATTGTGCAGCTGTACTCGGCGAGTCCGACCTCGACATCCTGAGGTTCTGCCGGCACGGGTTTTCCCTCCGGCACCGGATCCGTAAGATATTTATCCTTGCCCGTTATGGAGTCTATATTCATCCCCTGCTCTTCGGAATACTCTACCGAGCCCTGCTCGACTCCGGGCGAGGATTCTCCGCCGGCAAGCTCCTTCGCAAGAGCTATCTTTTCCTCGGCACTGAGCCCGCCCTCAAGTCCGCCGGGCCTTGATTCTATCCCTTCGGTCGCAGAGGGATTGTCCGCATCCGATGAAGCCCCGGGAAGTTCACTGCCCGCTGCGGGTACACTTCCGGGCTCTGAGCCCCCTTCGTTAGCAGCAGCATTACCCTGCGATTCCGAACCCGGAGTTACGGTACTGCCGCCCTGATTCGCATCGGGAGCTCCATCGGGGCTTTGAGTGATGGAAGTTGCCGGTTTTTGCACCTTCCAACCCTGCAGCCCCGGCGCGCCGCCGCCGTACCAAAAGGCGGCGGCGAGCAGGGCCACCACACACACAACTGCAATAATTTTTCCTTTATGTTTTTTCCAAAACATATACAACCATCCTATTATCGTCGATTACAACGAGCTGTTCGTTGCAATACCCCAATTTTACTCTAACCTATTGTAAAGCACTTTTCGCTTTAAATTCAACCCTATCCGACAATCTAAAGACGCCTAACGCAGCGAAGGATTAAATTAAATTCGCTACCGTGAGCATATTAAACAGCATTTGAGCAATCTCAGCACGCGTTACGCAAGTCTTAGGCTCAAT
>CAYFMW010000025.1:8592-18933 GCA_964344335.1 uncultured Oscillospiraceae bacterium
TCACATAATCGCCGAACTGTGCAAGTAAGTCGCGAGCTGCAAAGTCCTCCATCTTCGTATCCAGACCGCATAGGGCCGCAGCGTTGGCGACCATGGTCGCCGCTTCCTGCCTCGTTATGGTACCTCCCGGATTGAAGAGTCCGTTCCCCACTCCGCTCGCTATTCCATATTTATTGGCGCTTCCCACAAAGCCCGCATACCAATCGCTCGAAGCGACATCCTTTAATGTTTCTTTTGTTACAATATAGTTATCATTTTTTGTATTTACTTTTCCGTTATTAACCATGTGAGTTCCGAAATGCGATTTGCTCGGATCGGTTGTTGCAGCAAAATGACCTTTCCCGCCGCCGAGCGGATGGTTTTGGTATGCGCCTATCAGACCGCCTGTGTTGCTGTAAGCCTGATAGGACGCTGAAAGCGGAAGAGTCAGCAAGTAAGTACTACCAACTGTAGCATCGAGGAACTCCTCCGGGCGGCCTTTGACCTGACAGTTTATTATGAGATTCGCCGGCGTAGTTATCGTTTTGAGGCTGAATCCCTCGCTCACCGTAATGCCATCATTGTTCAAAGATATTTTACAATCCGGCGTAAATTCACCGTCCGCAAAAGCGCCTAAAGGACACACAGACAAAAGCATCAGTAATGTTAGGATTACCGACATAAGTCTGCGCGATTTTCTAAATCGTTGCATTGTTTTCCTCCTTGTAATTTCCCTCTTAACTCAGCTCACACGACCGGGAACACTGCCGCTTTGAGCTTCCCACAAAACACTTCGCGCTGTTTCTGCGAATTTACTTTCTCCGTCTTCGGATGCAATCTTGCGTCAAAAGAAAAACCGTACACCAGCAAATCCTTGCTGTCGTACGGCTGTATTTTCGCACCAAATATAATTGCCTATTGTCATTTTACGCGTGACGGCATTTCTTTCGAGCAGGTCTCCTGACTTCGGTCTCTTCTTGCTCTCCCTTGCCTTATCAAATCCCGGGGGATTCAATGGCCGGCTTTCGCCGCGGGAGGGCGGACCTTTACAGTGGCAGCGTCCGTGCCGGATTCTAACCGGCTGACCACCCCCCCCTATTAAAAATTATACATACCACTTTTATTGTGAAGTCATTAGATGCTTTTAATAGTTTTTTAAAATAAGATCTTCCTTCTCCGCCCTGCTCAAGGCCTTTATCTCGGCCTCTCTTCTGAGCGCATCGCCATGAGTATAAGGCCCCTCTTGCAAGACGAGGCTGCAGGGCCGACGGCTCCTCGTGTACTTGGCTCCCTTTCCGCTATTGTGCGCTTTAAGCCTCTGCTCGGGATCGCGAGCGATTCCGCAGTAGAGCGAATCGTCCGCGCAGCAAAGAAGATAAACATGGTAATCCGGCTTTTCATACGCCGTCGTCAGCTGCTCTTCATCCGTTCCGCAAGGCTTAAAATCGGCGTTTTCCGCGCATTTTTGCATGCTTGCGGCTGCTTGCCCGTTTTCTTCGTCAGAGCTCTTTAAATCGAAGTTTTTTGCTTCTGGCAGAGATTCGAATGCAGCTTTCGGAGGGTTCATAAGTCGTTCCTAATAAAAGCCCAGCATGGTTGCGGCCATCGAGAAGGTTATCAGAAAAGTCATTACGGATGTGGCGCCCCAGACAATCAGCCAAAAGATGCTGTACTGCTTCGTGCGCACCTCGGGAAGGTCGACGACCACCCTCCTGGCATGCTTGGGGCTGTATTTTACGGGAAGGACCTGACCCTGCCTGTATATAGGTTCGGCAATGCCGTTTATGAGTTTTATGTTCGACGGAATTATAAAATCCTTGAGGAAGATAGTATCTCCCTCTTCGTTTTGATATTCAAGATCCGCCATGTAGTCGCAGCCGACGGTCTTTACATCGATCTTGTTGTCGGCGGGTACGAATAATCTTGCGCGATCCCGCCTCATGGCCTTCTTTAGCGTCACAATGGTTCCGCGGCCGCTCTTTCCGTATTTGCCTGCATGCAGTATCGCTTCGTACAGCGATTCGACGAAATTGAATATCGCCATCGCTGTAAATAAAGCAAACATCAGCACAATAACAATATCTTTCACTATCTCTCCTCATCTCCGCCGGTACGGCCGCCCTTCTTAAGCATATTTCTTACATAATCAAACGCCGCCTCTTCACCCTTTTCAGCCAAAATGCTGAGCATCTCCGTCAGCAGTTTCTCTGTTTCGGGATGCATAAATAGCCTCCCCCGCCTCGCAGACTGATATTCAAGCGGCGCAGCATCGTTGTAAGCGGCGCCCATGTAGACTTTACACGCAGCCATCCTATCGCAGAACATCTCCGCAACATATTTCAGCGGCATCTCCACGGGCGCAAAGGGCTCGTCTGCGACGCGACGCTTCGGATAGTCAATCCAATACTCGAAATGATGCTTGTTTCTGCCCTTATGATGAAGCCAGGCGCTGCTGTAACCGATTTGCTGCCTCTCCTCGTCGTTTGGACTCCTGTGACCCTGATAATACCTGCACCCCGAAATAAATTCAGCGGGGCTGTACTTCGAAAGATCGTGAAGAAGACCCTGTTTGTAGAGCCCTATCTTAAAGCAGTGGCGCATAACCAGATGCCTGTGCTTAGTTATAGTTATAAAATGTCCTAATATATCTTTAAATTTAATCACGGTAATATAGTATCACAGCCCGGCTTTAATCATCATCAAATTTATCCGAATCCGCATCTGCAGTTTCTAAATACCCCTGATCGCTCGTATGTATTGCAACTTCTATGCGCACGAGCGCCTGACGAATCTTGAGGATGCTTGCCTGCATCTGACGGTTCTCGATGGCCTCCTGCAGAGCTGCTTCGGCATCTTCCTTATCCTGACGCGCGCGCTCAAGGTCGATCTCTTCGGGGCGCTGAGCGATCGTCGTATAGATGTTGGCGGTATTATCCCTGACCTCCACGACTCCCTCGAAGAGAGCAAGCTTTTCCTCTTTATCGTTGTTGACGATGCTTAGGATGCCGTCTCCCAGGCAGGCCGTCATGGGCGCATGGTTAGGCAGTATGCCGATGTCCCCGTCGATGGCGCGCATCATCAGAAAGTCGGCTTCACGCTCAAATTTGACCCCCCTGGGCGTCAAAATGTTCAATCTCAGCTTTTGAGTCGCGGCGGAATTGCCCATCTCTATTGACCGTCCTCTCCCTGAGCTTTCCTGTGGCGAGCCACGACATCTTCGATGCCTCCGGCATTCATAAAGTGGCGTTCGGCAATTTCGTCGTGCTTCCCTTCGAGGATTTCCCTAAAGCCTCTCAATGTGTCCGCAACAGGCACATACTGTCCTTTAATGGCAGTAAACTTTTCGGCCACCATAAAGGGCTGCGAGAGGAAACGCTGAACCTTTCGTGCACGGTTGACCGTGTTCTGATCCTTTTCGGAAAGTTCGTCGATTCCCAGAATTGCGACTATATCCTGCAAATCCTCGTAACGCTGCAATATGTGCTGAACCGCGCGGGCAATATTATAGTGCTCCTGACCGACTATATCCGGCTCCAACATCCTCGAAGTCGAAGACAGCGGATCTATGGCCGGGTAAATGCCCTGCTCGACTATGGCGCGAGACAGTATCGTCGTCGAGTCCAGATGAGCGAAGGTCGTCGCAGTAGCCGGATCCGTAAAGTCGTCTGCGGGAACATAGACTGCCTGTACCGAGGTAATCGAGCCTTTGTTCGTAGAGGTAATCCTCTCTTCCAACTGACCGATCTCCTCGGCCAGCGTGGGCTGGTACCCTACCGCCGATGGCGTCCGTCCAAGGAGGGCGGATACCTCCGAGCCGGCCTGAACAAAGCGATAAATATTGTCGATAAAAAGAAGTACATCCTGACGCTGTTCGTCGCGGAAATACTCTGCCATTGTAAGGCCGGATAAGGCGACGCGCATGCGGACCCCGGGGGGTTCGTTCATCTGACCGAATATGAGAGCAGTCTTGTCAAGAACGCCGGATTCCTGCATTTCATAATAAAGATCGTTGCCTTCGCGGGTGCGCTCGCCTACGCCGACGAAGACGGAATATCCTCCGTGCTCCGTCGCGATGCGGTTGATGAGTTCCATTATAAGAACGGTCTTGCCGACGCCTGCACCGCCGAAAAGGCCTATCTTACCTCCCTTGGCGAAAGGACAGAGCAAATCTATAGCCTTAATACCGGTCTCCAGAATTTCGGGTGTAGGAACCTGCTCCATCAACTCCGGTGCGGGCCTGTGGATGCTCCAATGTTCATTCGCCTCAATTTGCGGGCGATCGTCGATGCCTTCGCCAAGCACATTCATCATGCGGCCGAGGACGGAATTGCCGACAGGCACGCGTATGGGCGAGCCCGTATCGATAACTTCCATTCCCCGCTTTAAACCGTCCGTAGGATGCATGGCGATGCAGCGCACATTGCCGTCTCCCTTATGCTGCATAACTTCGAGCACGATCGTATGTGTCTGTTTTTGTGAACTTTCCTTGCCTGAACCCACCTGCTGGGCAGCAAAGTCCGTATGAACCTCAAGAGCATTATATAGAGCCGGCATGGACCCCTCAAAATAGACATCGACGACGGCACCGATAATCTGCGTAATATGCCCCACTCTTTTGTTGCTCATACTTCCTCCTATTGTTGTTTTTGTCCCACAATCTCGGACAATTCCTGTGTGATTTCCTGTTGACGGCGGCGATTCAGATTTCTCTGCAGATTCTCCACCAGCTCTCTTGCATTTTCGCTTGCGGTATCCGTGGTGAGCATCCTTGAGGCATGCTCCGAGGTGTGCGCTTCAGAAAAAGCTCTGAAGATGCACATGTGCAGATAAAAAGGCACGAGCTGCTTTAAGTAAACATCGAGGCTGGGCTCGAATACTTCAAAACTCGCTTTCGGCGCCTCCAAAGGAAGCGGCAAAACGCGTTTGATTTGCGGGCTTGAATTTAAGACACTCTCGAACTTCGTGTAGACGAGGAAGACCTCGTCGCATTCACCTTTTAAAAATAAATCCAAAAGCTGTTCCGCAATTCTTTGAGACCCGAAATAGACTTGCGAGTCCGATAAATCGATAACCGAACGGACGATATTTTTGTTGTTCTTTTGAAAAAAGCGCTGTCCGTAGGAGCCTATGACTACAATCTTCTCGTTCTTGCCTTCCATACTATCCAAAGCGAATCTCTGCACCCTGTTATAGTAGGACCCCGCTAAGCTGCGGTCTCCCGTAAACACGACATAGAGAGAACTCTTAAGCGGACGGCGCGCATAATACGGAGACTCTGCGCTCGCTTCTATGCTCGCAAGCTCGTCGATTTTTCTCTGAAGCGCTTCCTGAACAGGGATAGCTCCTTCCAACTGACGATTGATGCGCCTCAAATGCGTCGATGCTACCATATTCATGGCACGAATAAGCTGTTCGACGGATTCAATATTTTTGATTCTCTGTTTAATCTCGCGCACCGAGCTCATACGCTAGGCCTCCTCTTTGCGCGCTTGCTTGGATCTGTCGGGAAAGCGCTTCTCTTTAACCGCGACAATAACTTTGTCGATGCGCTCCTTCAATTCATCCGTCAAAGCATCGGCGCGGCGAATATCCCCGATCAGCTGCGGATCGTGCTTCTGCGCCTTGCGGATCAGGTATTGCTGGAAGCGTCCGATTCTGTTCAGCTCGACATCTTCCATCTCGCCCTGTGTTAATGCATACATGACCATTATCTGATAGCTTACATCCATCGGTTCGTACTGCGGCTGCTTGAGCGCCTCGCGTATGCGTTCGCCGTGATTAAGCTGCGCCTGAGTCTCGGGGTTCAAATCGGAGCCGAATTGGGCAAATGCCGCAAGTTCGTTATATTGTGCGTATTCTATGCGCAGGGGTCCGGCCAGCTTTTGCATGGCGGGATGCTGCGCCGAGCCGCCCACGCGGGAGACGGAGAGTCCCGGATTGATGGCGGGCCTAAAACCGTTGTTGAACAGTTCCGCCTCGAGGAAAATCTGACCGTCCGTAATGGATATGACATTCGTCGGAATATATGCGGATATGTCGCCCTCCTGAGTCTCTACTATAGGCAACGCCGTAAGTGACCCCCCTCCATGCTTTTCGTCCATCCTCGCCGCCCGCTCGAGCAGACGGGAATGCAGGAAGAATACATCGCCCGGATAAGCTTCGCGCCCCGGCGGGCGTCCCAGCAGAAGGGAAATTGTGCGATAGGCCACGGCATGCTTCGACAAGTCGTCATATATTATGAGTACATCCTCGCCCTTTTCCATCCAATATTCCGCAATGGAGCAACCGGCATATGGCGCAATGTACTGCAGAGGCGACGAGTCTGAGGCCGACGCGAAAACGATGGTGGTATAATCCATCGCTCCCTTTTCCCTTAAGCGATTCTGAATTCTGGCTACAGTCGAAGATTTCTGCCCGATTGCAACATAAACGCATTTTACATTTTTACCCTTTTGGTTAAGAATAGCGTCGATCGCTATCGCCGTCTTTCCGGTCTGCCTGTCGCCTATTATGAGCTCTCGCTGGCCTTTCCCTATAGGCACGAGGACATCGATCGATTTGATGCCCGTCTCCAGCGACTCGTTTACTTCGCGCCTCATTATGACGGTCGGAGCCTGACGCTCGATCGGCAGGTATTCGTCGAATGCAAGATCGCCCTCCGCATCGATAGGCTGGCCTAAGGCATTTACCACGCGGCCGGACATAGCATCTCCCACGGGAACTTCCGCCATGCGTCCGGTCAATTTGACGGGATCCCCCTCTTTTATACCCTGATCCGAACCCAGAATTACGGCGCCTACGACACTTTGTTCGAGGTTAAGCGCCATGCCGAATTCACCGTTGGAAAACTGAACCAACTCCCCGTTCATAACGCGGTCCAGGCCGTATATCTTCGCGATACCGTCGCCGACCATGACGACTGTTCCGACATCTTCAAATTCGGTCGTTTGAGAAAAGGCTTTAATCTGTTCTTTTATAACGGTGCTTAATTCTCCGGTTTTATTCACAAGCTGACCTCCCCGGCCCACATGTCGCTTTAGATCGTTTAACTTGCCGCGAGCGCTGGTATCGAAAATCTTGCCATTCATCAGAATGTAAAATCCGGCAATTAAATCTTTATCGACGGAATAAGTTACATTTACAGGCTTACCGACCTTTTCCTTCAGGAGCACCTCTATGCGGTCCTTTTCCTCCTGTTTAAGTATCGCTGCAGACTTGACGCGCGCCTCCACATGACCAAGACGCCGTTTCGCAACGCTGATAAATTCCGGCAGGATATCCGGCAAAGCGCCCATTTTATTATCCGCTAAAAGCTGTAGCAAAAAGGACCACATGGTTACAGAGAGCTTATCCTTATAAGCCTTTTCGAGCTTTTCCTTCTTCTCCGCTCCGGCGACATCCGGTTCCTGAAGATAGTACATCCTGTCCTCGCCAAGAAGGTCGATGCTCAGCTCTTCGGCCTGATGTATATTCTCCTCCAGTTCATTCGCTTCTACGGATAATTCGAACAAGGCCTGAACATAGCGTCTCGTTAATTCCGCCATGATGTTACCTCTAACTTTTTAAGACCCTCTTCAAACTCATCCTCGAGTGCCTCTTTGCTGACGGAGTCTTTAAGCGTGCTTTCAGCCAAAAGAGCCGAAAGCTCGAGAACATAATCTTTTGCATTGCGCTGAAGCAGCAGCCGCTCCGTCTCCAGAGATTTTTTGGCATCGGCCTTAAGTTTTTCAACTTCTTCCCTGCCCTTGGCGACTATTTGCCTCTTTTCTTCCTCCGCTTCCGCTCTTGCCGCTTGGATTAAGCGTTGGCGCTCCGCATCTATGCCGGAAAGCTTATCTTCGTAACTCGCAATGAGAGCTTGAGCTTCCTTTTCTCTTGCCTCCGCTTCTTTGAATCGACCCTCGATACTTTCAGTCCTCTTGGCCAAAGTATTCTTTACGGGTTTGTACAAAAGTATAAACAGAACTGCAAATAAAATAACGATGTTAATAATCTGAATAACAACGCTGATCAAAGTCTGCTCGTCCAAAGCAAAGACGCGTCCTTCCGGAAGCTCTTGCGATGCCTTATTAAAATATGACAAGAAATATAATATATTTCCTTTCATAAGGACCTCCTTCCCGCTCATCGAAGCTTATAAAAGCTCAATAAAGCGATTTACCAGGGGGTTGGCAAAAAGCAGAATAATCGCAATCAAGAGGCCGTAAATACCGGAGGTTTCCCCCATGGCAAGGCCTATAAACATGGTCGAGCGAATATCGTCAGACGCTTCGGGCTGTCTGGCTATGGCCTCCATAGCCGTCGATACGACCTTGCCCTGACCGAAAGTTGTAAAAAGTCCGTTTAGCAGAGCAATTGCCGCTCCGATTTGCGCCGCCGCCATGACAATAGCTAAAGATTGTAGTCCCATAGTTCCTCCTCAGATTAGTAATATTATTCCTCTTTATAACATTAATTGTCCGCTGCACCTTTTATGTAGGACAGCGAAATAATAACGAAAATGTAGGCCTGCAGCAAACCGAAAAAGATATCGAATATAAAATGCAGCAGAACCGGTACGCCGACGGTCGTCCACCGGGGCATCAATGCGTGGTACATCATAATAATGATGGTACCTGAAAGCATATTGCCGAATAAGCGAAACGATAGTGAAATCGCCTTTGCAAATTCCCCGAAAATATTCACGGGCAGGAAAATCCAAATGGGTTCGAGCAAGGATTTAAAATACGCTTTCGGGCCGCTGAATCTAATGCCCAGAACAACCATCAAAATAAAGCTTACTAAAGCGAGCGCAAAGGTCGTCGCCCAATCCGCCGTCGGCGCTCTCAATCCGAAGATGCTGATGAGTGCGGATGCGACGAGAAAGGCGGCGACGGCAAAAAACCACGGCGCTATAAAGCGCAATTTGGGGCCGACGGTAGTCGTCACGAAATTGTCAAAAGTCTCCACCGGGATTTCTATGATATTCTGAATACCCCTCGGGATTAAAGCTGCTTTTGCCATCACAATGCGGGCAATAACGGCTAAGATAATCAAAATTCCCATGATAATCCATGTGTTGACAATTGTTTCGGTTATCCAGATTTCTATGCCGAAAATTTCGATAACCGCGAGGTTCGAAATGTTGAAATCCAAAACAGAGCCCCTTTCTCCGGTTATTACCGGTTTTCCTCTTCATTATCCGGCCCGCTTTTATCCGGCTGCCTTTGCCGAGCGCTCTTTAAGGTTGAGTGCAGGCTGTATGTCCCGAGCTGATAGGAGAATATCCCGACGATAACTCCGAGCAGGCTGATCTGCTCCACCAGCGCGCCGACCAGCAATGCGGCAAAGGCCAGCATCAGGCGCACGAAATGGCCGAGCTGCACGGAACGGGCGGACTTTTCTCCCGAAACGACATCGTTTACTAGCCTTTCCAAAAGCAAAACCCTTATTATGCTCGTCGCGCTTCCCAATAGCAGACCCAACAGAAACGGAACCGCCTTTTGGGAGCGATAATAAACGAGCGCGCCGACGACTGCAACAAGGGCGATGATAATTATAACTCGCATCATGCGTTTTGCTTGTGCGGATAATTTCATGATAATCCCACGCTCTTACTTATGCTTATAATCTGCGGGAAAAATTGATTACAAAATGGATGGCCGATACGACCCCCAGAACAGACAGTATTATTATAAAAACCGGATGCGTTCCCAATTTACTGTCGACCCATTGGCCCGCGAATACACCGACGGCAATGCTTGCAATTATGCTCCAGGCAAGCGTAGATACCTGTACGAATGTATTCAGAGCCCTCTTTCGCTTCGCACTTTTTTGCGTCGACTCACTTTCTTTATTATGTGAATTCCGCCCGGTCTGCGATCTTTCCTGTTCAGTATTGCTCATGGTTTTAATGTCTTAATTTTTCCCTAAATCTATCAAAACCAAGCCTTGAGTGGCAGTTTTGTACATCGTTTCAATTTAACATGTATCGTCCGTCGATGTCAACTTTTGAAATGCTTTTGGGAAAAATGTTTCTATGCCTGTCCTGCATGGTACATCTCGGCATAGTAACCGTCCTTTTCGAGCAATTCGCGATGTGTTCCGACTTCCACAATGCTGCCGCTGTCCATGACGATAATCCTGTCGGCGTCCTGGATTGTGGAAAGCCTGTGCGCTATTATAAAGCCGGTGGCATTGGATGCAAGCTCCTTTAGTCCGTGTTGAATCAGCAACTCGGTACGGGTATCCACCGAAGATGTGGCTTCGTCCAAAATAATTATGGGGGCCTTTTTAATCATTGCCCTGGCTATAGTCAGCAGCTGAATTTCTCCCTGACTCAGGTTCGAAGCCCCTTCGCTTAAAACGGTATCGTAAGCGTCG
>CAYFMW010000026.1:0-7742 GCA_964344335.1 uncultured Oscillospiraceae bacterium
ATAACCTTTCATTATCAAAACGATAGTATGAGTTATGTAAATTTTTTGTAAATTATTAAGGGGGCTCCCTTGCGCTTTCCGCTCGGAAGCCCCCGGTATGTAAAATCTAGTCGAGAGCCTTGCTCTCCACCTCTCCTTTAAGCATCTGCGCGAATTGTTCCAGGCTCATCGCTTCGAGCTCTCCCCTGCTCCTGTGTCTGGGGGATACAGTCGAGTTTTCGACATCTCTGTCGCCTACGACGAGCATATACGGAAGCTTCTCGAGCCTTGCGTCGCGAATCTTTCTGCCAATCTTTTCGTTGCGGGCATCGACCTCTGCTCTAAAGCCTTGAGCTTCGAGGTCTTTGCAGATTTCCTTCGCATACTCGTCCGCCCTGTCCGTGACGGTGAGTATCTTGACCTGAACCGGTGCAAGCCAGGCGGGGAAGGCCCCGGCAAAATGCTCGGTAATTACGCCTAAAAAGCGCTCCAAGGATCCGTATACCACGCGGTGGATCATGACGGGCCTCAGCTTCTCGCCACTCGAATCCGTATACTCAAGCTCGAACCTCTCGGGCAGCTGATAATCCAGCTGAATAGTGCCGCACTGCCAGACCCTTCCGAGGCTGTCGGTTACATGGAAATCCAGCTTCGGTCCGTAGAAGGCGCCGTCTCCGGGGTTAATCTCGTAGCTCTTTCCAATGGAAGTAATAGCGTCCGCGAGCGCCTTTTCCGCCTGCTCCCAGACCTCCCTCGTGCCTATATGCTCCTCGGGCATGGTCGAGAGCACTATCTTATACGAGAGTCCAAAGGCGGCATACATCTCGTCTATCAGCTGCGTTATCGCGGAAACTTCCTGCTCGATCTGATCTTTGGTAAGGAAGAGATGCGCATCGTCCTGAGTAAAGCAGCGAACCCTGAACATCCCGTGAAGCGCCCCGGACATCTCGTGCCTATGGACGATTCCGAGCTCCCCATAGCGAAGCGGCAGATCGCGGTAGCTTCTGGGCTCCGTCTCGTAGACCAGAATTGAACCCGGGCAGTTCATGGGCTTTATTGCATACTCCTCATCCTCGATTACAGTCGTATACATATTCTCCTTGTAGTGCTCCCAGTGACCGGAAGTCTCCCAGAGCGTGCGCCTCATAATCTGGGGGGTCATTATTTCGACATAGTCCCATTTTCTGTGAAGCTCCCGCCAGTACTCTATAAGCCCGTTGCGCAGAACCATGCCGTTTGGCAGGTAGAACGGGAAGCCCGGTGCCTCGTCGTTGAAAGCGAAGAGCTTTAGTTCCTTGCCTAATTTTCTGTGGTCGCGGCGCTTGGCCTCTTCGATTCTCTCGACATATTCATCGAGCTCTTCCTTCTTCGGGAACGCTATGCCGTAGATTCTCTGCAGACTATCGCGCTCCGAATCGCCGCGCCAGTACGCGGCGTTGCAGCTGAGCAACTTAAAGGCGTTCGCCTTAATTCTCCCTGTGAAATCCAGGTGCGGTCCGGCACAAAGGTCCGTAAACTCGCCCTGTCTATAAAAAGAAATATGCGCATCCTCGGGCAGATCTTCTATCAATTCCACCTTAAATGGCTCATCCTCGGCCTTCGCGAAAGCTATCGCCTCTTCTCTCGGAAGCTCAAAGCGTTCGATTTTCAGATTCTCCTTGGTAATTTTGCGCATCTCCTGCTCTATCTGCTCCATATGCTCGGGCGTAAAGGCAAAAGGCGCCTGCACATCGTAATACCAACCCTCCTTAATCGAAGGGCCTATCGCCAGCTTAACCTCAGGCCAGAGCCTCTTGATAGCCTGAGCCATCGTGTGAGAGCAGCTATGCCAATAGGTCTGTCTGTATTGCTCGTCATCAAATTTATTAATATTTTCCCTCTCCGACATTTCATATCCTCCAAAATATCTGTTTTCAATAAAAAATCCCACCCACGGTACAGGGGTGAGATGCAATTGCATTCCACGGTTCCACCCTGCTTACGGCGATGCCGTCGCTCGTGTCCTCTGTTACGGGAGGGTCCCGGCCTCGCTTGGGCTTTTGCGGATTGCTTCGAAACCTTGAGTTTCGGACAACCCTGCGCGCGAAACTTTAGTTTCCAACGCGCGAGCTTTCGCGGGCGGCTCGGAGGTGGTGGCCGTTTCGCTGCTTCGCCGAATCGCTCTCAGCCGATGGCGATCCTCTCTGGCTGGCGGACATCTGCGAAAGGCTTCCTCTTCAATGCCTTTGGAATATTCAATACATAATAAATATAATACTGCGTGCGGGTTTTGTCAAACATGCACAGTTCTTTTGCACATCTTTAGAATAGTACTGAAAATTAACAAGTTCAGCAATCGAATCCGGGTCTGGAAATCAGTCTCTTTGTCAAAACCACTTCGGGATGTTAAGTTTATTAATTCTATAGAGCTATAAACTTGTCCAGCTGCTCATATATCGCATCGCTGCTTGCTTTAAACAGTTAGCCTATTGCACCGTCCGCGGCAACCTATTAGAAACCGAGCTCCTCGCCCACTATTACGACTTCCTGATAGGGCGTGCCTCTGGGCTTTTTCCAATGAACCGACAGCACCCTGCAGATGCGCTCGGGGCTATCGCAATTGTAGCATTTGTCGCCCTTAACCGCACATGGGGTATTCCTCTTTAGCCGCTGAGCATTCAACGGAGCCGCTATATTTCTGGCTCTCCAAACTGCACTCTCCAAATCCTCGCAAATCTTATTTGTGCCTATTATATAATAGAGCTCCTTGTGTCCGTAAATCGTCGAAGCGACCCGATTTCCGGTCCCGTCGATATTGACGATTTCGCCGGCCTTCGATACGGCATTCGCGGAACTGAGATAAACATCAGTGCTTACAACATCCTCTATCGAATCGCCCTTCCAGTGCGAAAGATACTCATTATGGGTCTTGAGCATTTCGTCCAGGCCTAGCTGCTGCACCGTAACCGAACCGCCGCTCGCCACGGTCTTGCCGTCTATCTTGCCGTCCAGATATTCGGCGGCTTCCTTGGCGGTATCGAAATAGCTAACTTCGTAGCCCATATCCTTCAGGTTCTTTATAAGTTCCTGAATATCATTAAACTTCTTATCCATTTGTACCTCCCTTTAAAACTGTGCCCGGTTTTTATTTTAGATGCTTTTCGGCGGCTTCTATCACATGTTTTGCGAGTATCGCGGTCGTTACCGCACCCACACCGCCCGGAACCGGTGTTATGGCCCTGCACAGCGGTTCGACTGCTTCAAAATCCACATCTCCGCAGAGCCGCCCCTGCTCATCCGTATTTATTCCCACATCTATTATAACAGAATTTGCGCCGGCGTAGCCCTCTCCCACGAGGCCGGCCCTTCCCGCGGCGGCGACTATTATGTCCGAAACCGCGCAGATTTCCTTAGTGTTGCGGGTCTTGCTGTGGCACATGGTAACGGTGGCGTCCTCCCTCTGCAGCAGCATGGACACAGGGCGACCTATAACGAGGCTTCGGCCTATAACCGTTACATTTTTGCCCTGAAGCTCCTCTCCGTAAAACTTGAGCATCTGTATTACCGCCTCGGCAGTGCAGGGGGCGTAGCCCTCGCCTTCGCCCGAAAATACCGAAGCGAGGCTGTCGGCAGTCGAACAATCCACATCCTTTGAAGGCTTTAAAAGCTCGCAAATCATGCGCTCCTGCGCCTTGTTCTTCAGAGGTCGGAAGAATATGCATCCATGAATTTTCTCATCCTCGTTTATCTCGCACAGCGTCTCGAGAAGCTCCGCGTCCTCGCAGGGCTCCGGCAGCAGATAATGCCTTACTTCTATCCCGACCTTCTCGCAGCGCTTGACTATCCCTCTTTCGTAGGATATTGCGGAGGGGTCATCGCCCAGCCGAAGTACTGCGAGACCCGGGACAATCCCGGCGGCCTTCAATTTACCGGCCCTCTCCTTTAGTTCTTCCGTGAGCGCCTCGGCAACCGGGGCGCCCTTCCAAATTTCCGCCATCTTAATCCTTTCCGCAGTAAAACAGCAGGCATAAAAATACCCGGAAAGGCTTGCCCTCCCGGGTGATTCTAACTAATGTGCGTCGAAGGGCAATAGCGCAACCGTCCTCGCCCTCTTTACCGCCTTGGTAATTCCCCTCTGGTGCATTGCGCATGCGCCCGTAATTCTTCTGGGAAGTATCTTGCCTCTCTCGGTAACATACTTCTTGAGGGTTTCGACATCTTTATAGTCTATAGTTGCGGTCTTTTCCGTGCAGAACTGACAAACCTTTTTCCTGCGCGGCCCGCCCGAGAAATTTTTCCTCGGTCTGCTTCCTCTATCCATGTTTCCTCCTATCGATTCCTAGAAGGGAATATCGTCGTCCGTGAGCTTGGAGAAGCCTGCGGGGACATCATCGAAACCTTTGTCCTCCGATCTGTCGCTTCCGCCTCCGCCATCGCTGCGATCGCCCCAATCCAGAAACTCTACTCTATCCGCCACGACATCGGTCGTGTATACTTTCTGGCCGTCCTTGTTTACATAGGAACCCGTCTGGATTCTTCCCTGTATGCCCACGAGCCTGCCCTTGTGCACATATTTTTCGACAAGCTCCGCAGTCTTTCCGAAACACACTATGCTCGGAAAGTCGGTCTGCTTTTCGCCACTCCTGTCCCTGCCGCGGTCTATCGCAATGCTGAATCTTGCGACCGCCGTCTGGCTCTCGGAACCGTAGCGAACATCCGGATCCCTGGTGAGTCTTCCGATTAAACAAACAGAATTCATTGCTTTCCTACCTTTACTCTTCGTCCAGATTGATGATTATATGTCTCATGTAATTGTCGGAAATACGAATGCGTCTGGCAAGTTCCTTCGGAAGCTCCGGCTCGCCGTTGAAATGCATAACGACATAGTAGCCTTCGTTCTTCTTCTCGATAGGATAAGCGAGTCTGCGCATTCCCCATACATCCGTGTCCAGAACTTCTCCGCCGCCCTCCGCGATGATGGCCTTGATATTCTCTACGGCCTCATCCTTGGCAGCATTTTCCAGAACCGGATCCACGATGAACATAATTTCGTACTTATTCATGTCTTCACCTCCCTTTGGTCTTAATGGCCGCGTTGCTTCCCCGCGGCAGAGAGCTCCGCGCTACGGTTCAGATGAACCCCCTGCGCGAATGCCTGATTATTATATCCGTCCGATGCGATTATTGCAAGGCGTTTTTAAATCGGCATACTAATTAAATATGCTGTCGTAGTCATAATTCATATAAAAATCCCAAACTGTCGAGCAATACTCTTCGTAATTTTCAAGTGTAAGCTCATGCTCGGAACGCGCCATGTATTGCAAAAGCTGTGAGTTTACTTCCGGACCATAATGCCCCGTATCCATGTAATTATCAAGATTGCATGTTATATCGAAACAATCCAGAAAGCCAAAGAGATGTACATTATCATATTGCAGAAGCATCTCTATTGCCGCCTTTTCAGCCTCAAGCATAAGGCCGAGCCGACCCGCACGATATCTGTCATCCCAGGCAACGATGCTGTAAGGCGGAAAAAACAGATAGAACTGAACATCCGGATGTTCCGCCACTGTATCAATTACATTTCGCTTAAGATTCTCAGCCAGAATGTCAGCATATATGCCAAGAGGTTCCTGTGCATCCGCGCAAGTTTCAGAGCGGCTAAAATGTGCAAATATCGCCTCTTTGCCGTAAGGGTATTTATCGCCCCAATAAGCATATTCGTCGAAGCTTGTTGTCGTATTACCTTCCGCGGTATATTTAAGCATCTCTAAGCTTTCGATAAGCACATCCTTATTGAAAACATACTGCACATCGTTTAACAAAGAGTCATCGTAAAGGTATTCGGGCAAACCGGAATAGTCCATGGAAGCCCAATGCGCTGTAAGCTTATAGTAATCAAGGCACCGAAGAACTATGCGCGGCTTCCTGTCCGAAAACGCAGCGCCGAGCCTGTCGTCAATCTCCTTGAATGAGCCCCCCGAATAGCAGGTTTTTACGGATTTGCAATCAAACAGCTCGTCAAACTCGGAGGCACTGAAATTCTGCGCCATGCTCGTACCGGTAATTACGGCATCGTACTCAAAATGACGAAGTATACCGTCATTTTGATAGCGTTCGTTATCCAGGCGGTATTGCAATGATTTAAGCGGCGCATGGTAGTGAAAATACGGGTCTATTACAACGATAACTCCACCTAAGAAGGTAAGAACAATCAAAAGCCCCGCTATTACTGCAATTGTAAATTTTCTGCCGTTCATTTTACTTTGCATCTATACCACCGATTCAAAGTGAAATATTATTTTCCTTCCCCCATTCAAAAACTAAAATACAGAAAGCTGCTGACTTGCGAAAAGGACATTATGCAATAGGCATAAAGGAGCACGCAATATGCAACTTTCTTGAATTCCGGGCGAAAATCTTCAATCAGCTCCGCCGTATTGCGAGCGAAAAACAAAATAGCAAAGCAAACGAGAAAGAATGCGGAAATATAAAATACACTCAATCCGTCGCCGTAAAACAGAGTCGAAATCCCGGGAACGAAAACCTTTAAGATATTCGGATTTATCCCTCCGAAGGAAATCCTGCGAAATCCGGCAAGGAAGCTGAGCGCCTGTCCAATTCCGTCAGCTCGGAATAATATTCCAAGCAAGCTCCATGTCGCAAAAGTTGCAGCTATTCCGATCGCTTTCGGTACGCTCTTTATTCTGTCCTTCAGCAACTTGCAAAAAACCACGAACAGGCCGTTAAGCAATCCCCACAATACAAACGACCAGTCGGCACCATGCCAGAGGCCGCTTAATAAAAACACTATGATTATATTTATATATGTGCGAACACTTCCTTTTCGATTGCCGCCCAAAGGAATGTAGACATACTTTGTAAAAAAACGCGTCAATGTCATATGCCATCTTTCCCAGAACTCCTCCATATCGCGAGCTTTATACGGAGAATTGAAGTTTTGAGGAAGATTGATATTAAACATTTCCCCTATACCTACGGCCATGTCGCTGTAGCCGCTGAAGTCAAAGTAAAGCTGCATCGAATACGCAACACATAGGATGAGGGTGTTAACGGAGTCAAGCGCGCCGATGTTATTGTATCCCCAATCAACAGACTTACCCAAGCTGTCCGCCAGAATAACTTTCTTGGCAAGCCCGAGGGCAAAAAGATAAATACCCTCGGATATTCTTTCCCAATCCGCCTTGTGCCTTGATTGTGAAAGAAGCTGAGGAATAAATTCATCGTGAGTAACTATAGGACCCGAGACAAGCTGCGGGAAAAATGTAACAAAAAGAGCGTAACTCAGGAAATCATAATCAAACGAATCATCTTTATAGGCATCGATAATAAAACCGAGCTGACGAAATGTAAAAAAGCTTATTCCCAGCGGCAGGAGAATATGTTTCAACGGAAAATCCGTGTTGAATGCTGCATTTAAATTATTTATGAAAAAATTATAGTATTTAAAATAAGCCAGTGCAGCGATATTTACAGATACCCCTAAATACAGCAATCCTTTACGCAGCGAAGCTGTAAAATTCTTCCTGAACAACTTATACAGCCCGTAATTAAAAACTGTGCTTGCGGATATAAGAATCAAATAGCTCGGAACAAGATAGCCGTAGAACCACAGCGACATTCCAATTAAAAATAACTGCGACAGCTTAAAAAAACCGTATTTGTTTATCGAGTGATAAACGAATACCGTAACCGGAAGAAAGAATAAGACAAAAATGTACGAATTGAACAGCATGTTTCACCTATTCATCGTTAAAAAAAGG
>CAYFMW010000026.1:7842-18754 GCA_964344335.1 uncultured Oscillospiraceae bacterium
TAAAAAAAGGTATTAGATGTCTTCCACCCAGCTTTGGACCTGGTCCATCATGTCGGGATTTTCGCGCATGGTGGCTACGGGAGTGATGGTAATCCATCCTTCGAGTGAAGCGGCCAGATCCCATTCCGGATTCAATTCCGCCCCTTCAACGAGCCTTGAAGTATAGGCAAGGGCCCATCCGCCGTCATCGAGCGCTCTGGCCACATAATCCTCGCTGTAGTCGCGTGGACCTATGGTCGCCGCTTTTACCCCCTTGATTTCCGATTTAGGGAGATCCGGCGCGTTCACCGACAATATAGTGTCTGCGGGAACCTTACCGAAACTCTTTTCCACAATTTTAGGAATAAATTCTTCGAGAACTTCGAAATGCTCGGCTTCGTAGCTGCATAAGCTGAAGCCTATCGCCTGAACCCCCATGAAAAGGCCTTCCATCGCAGCGCCCAGGGTGCCGGAATAATGAACATCGGTTCCGAGATTTGAGCCGTGGTTTATACCCGTGCACACGAGGTCAAACTCAATTCCGTTCTTTCTTCCGATGGATACTCCCAATTTTATGCAATCCGCGGGAGTTCCCGAGCAGGCCCAAGCACCCTCCGCAAATTCATAGCCTCCGCCTTCCCAGCGCCAAAGCATTATCTCGTCCTTCATGGTGAGGCAGTGGCTCGTGCAGGACCTCTCCCTGTCCGGAGCGACAACATATATGCGCGCTCCCGGTATTTTTGAAAGGCTTGCGGCCAGAACCTTCAGGCCCTTTTTATCGATTCCGTCGTCGTTGCTTACAAGTATGTTCATAAAAAACCTCCGACCCAAATTATAGCATATGTAAGAAGCGATAAACTGTAAAATCTATCGCTTCAAATCTTTACAAATATTTGTAGTAGTATCTAAGCTTTCCATGCGGGCAAAACTTAAGCCCGCCATTTACAACCCGGCTGTCTAAGCTTCAATTCCCAAGCATTCTCCGAGCACCTCGCCTATGGGGTCGTGTATTACCAAATTCGCCCTTCTGTCCGCTCCGGTCTTGCTCATGTTTATGACGACGAGTTTGTCGCCGCTGAAGTAGTTTACAAAGCCCGCCGCAGGATATACCACGAGCGAGGTTCCTCCTATGATGAGCATATCCGCCGATGATATGGCCGAAACCGTCGACCTTATGCAGGATTCGTCCAACATCTCTCCGTAGAGCACCACATCCGGCTTTATCGTGCCTCCGCAGCTGCATTTCGGCACACTCTTATCGCAATTTGCCTCGTCGAGTATATAGTCCAGGTCGTATTTTTTACCGCAGCGCATGCAGAGATTCCTCTGAACAGAGCCGTGCAGCTCGTAGACCTTCTTGCTGCCCGCCGCCTGATGCAGCCCGTCGATATTCTGCGTAACAACCGCTATCAGCTTGCCCATTTCCTCGAGCTTGGCGAGAGCCTTATGAGCCCTGTTGGGCTTAGCCCAAGGGGCGATAAGATTCTTCTTATAGTAATCGTAGAAGGTCGCCGTATCGCTTTTAAAGAAATCTACGGATATCATCGCTTCCGGGCTGCGCCCGTACTCCTGCACTGCATTATAGAGTCCCTTCTCGCTGCGAAAATCGGGTATTCCGCTCTCCGTTGAAACCCCCGCACCTCCGAAAAACACTATGCGCTGCGCTTCGTCTATCATCTTCTTAAGTTCTTCGTACATAATTTTCACCCTCTCGGCTTTAATAATATCACAAGCGAGGCAATAAAGGCGAATAGCTTACACGCCTAATAAAAAGAGGGAGATTTATACGCCGCGAAGCGGAGTTCTTGAACACCGTTCAATCAAACATTCAAACATTTCCGGCAAAGCAAAGGCGGTCTTCCGAAGACCGCCTTTCCCGGATATGTGTGTCTTATTGTATAGAAGGAAAACTATCTGGAGAGTTCAAGGAGACTCCCCCTTACTTACCACGATTAAAGAATACAGACCTTTTGTGTTCTTAGTGTGAAGGCGAAGTGGAGTTTTGCTATTTTCCGTTTTTACGCTATTCGCCGCCCGGAGCGCTCTCCTCCGTCTCTCCGCCGCCGGGGCCGAGCATATCCAGATATTCCTTCATCTTCTGCAGATATTCGAGAGCCTTCTCGTAGGCCTCGTTTGCGAGCGCCTTGTAATCCGGATCTTCCTTAGGCGACTCGGGATCGACGGTTTCGCCGGGCTCCTGCGCAGAAGGCGTCTCCTGCTGAGTATCCTTCTTATCGTCCGCTTCCTCTGCGGGCGGATATTTTTCAGCTTTCTCCAATGCCGCCGCGGCCTCCTTGCCGCTCTCTATGGGATACAAGGTAAGCAACGGGTCTCCTGCGCCCGCGCCGAAGAGCTTGTCGAGGCACTCCGCGAGGGTGGCTTCATACGCCAGCCGTTCGTTATAGTACACGATGACGCGCTTTACCTCGGGAAGACTGGAAGTAGCGGACTCCATGTAGATGGGCTCCGCATAGAGAAGCGAACCCTCCACGGGCAGCACATAAAGGTTGCCGCGGCTGTATTTTGAGCCGGAATTGTTCCAAAGAGCGAATTCCTTGGAGATATTTACATCCTGGTTAATCTGCGCCTCGATCTGCGCCGGGCCGTAGATTATGCGGTCCTTGGGCATCCTGTAGAGTACGATTTTGCCGTAATTTTCCCCGTCGGAGCGCGCCATGAGTATACCGGACATATTATTCTTACCGTTGGGAGTGTAGGGTATAGAACTTACGAATTCCACATCCTGCTCGCCGGGCAGCTTCATAATAAAGTAATTCGGAGTAGCCTGAATCTCTTCCTGACCGTAGGTCTCCTTGGCTATCTGCCAGAGGTCCTCGTTCTGGTAGAAGACTTCCACATCCGTCATGTGATATTTTCTGTAGACATCGGCCTGTATCGCAAACAGCGCGTTCGGATACTGGACATGCGAGCGCAGTCCTTCGGGCATCTCGTCCATGGACTTAAAGAGCGTCGGATATATGCCCGCAAGAGTCCTTATTAGGGGGTCATTCTCGTCGCAGATGTAGTAATTTACATCTCCGTTATAGGCATCAACAACGACCTTGACGGAGTTTCTGACATAGTTGATGTCGTGCATCTCGCTGTAGGGCTCGGAATACGGATAGTAGAAGCTGTAGGTGTAGGCATTGACCATCCAGTAGAGCTTACCGTCCGATACGACGATGTATGGATCGTCGTCGTACATCAGGAAGGGAGCAATCTTCTCTACGCGCTCGGCGATGTTGCGGTTGATGAGTATGCGCGAGTCGCTGTTGATGTTCGTCGAGACGAGCAGTTTAAGTGACCTCTCCCGTATGGCAAAGAGAAGTCTGTTAAAGAAGTTGAGCTCAATCCCGCCGTCGCCCTCGTACCTGCAATATACATTGGATTCGCCGCTGGGATAGTCGAACTCCTCCTCGTCGCTGTTTACTATTACATAATCGTCCGTCGACTCGCCGTAGTAGATTTCCGGGCGGGTTATCTGTATCTCGGGCACCTCGGAAACCGGCGGTATGCTGTCGATTAGGATATCCGGCTGGCCGGAGCTCGTAACCTTGTCGACCCTCGACAGGGTTATCCCGTAACCGTGAGTATATTTGAGGTGGCGTATGAGCCACTGGTCCTCTATCCTGTCCTTATCGATCTCGCGCGCCGACAAAAAGACCTGCGTGTACTCGCCGTTTACATAGTAGCGGTCCACATCCGCGTCGTTAAAGCGGTAGTAGGTCCTTATCGACTGAGTCTGATTATAAAACTGCTTGGCGGGTTCGAAATCGTTGATTCTCACATTTGAGAGAGTGCCCATATTAGCGAGAACATCCTTCTTGCTAAGGTCGTTTCGCGGCACGAAGTCCTCTGTGCGGATTTCGTGTATGTCGTAGGCCATGCGGGTATACTCGATATTATTCTTAAGATAGGGGCGCTCCTTGTTTATCTCGTCGGGCGAAACCACGAGGCTCTGAACCGCCCCTGTAGCGAGGGTTCCCACACCGAGAACCATGGCCATCAGTATCGGGAAAATTATTCCCAGCTTTATCTTTCTGCGCTTGATAGCGAGGACGAAAAATATCGCGGAAAGAGCCGACAGCACAATGAGGGCTCTGTACATGTTGAGCCTGACGACGATATCCGTGTAACCCGCACCGTAGGTTACGCCGGTGCCGCTGTAAAGCAGATCGTAACGCCTTAGAGCAAAGTGTATGCCTATCATAAGGAAGGCGAGCACTCCGATTATCGATATCTGAGCCCCCGCAACCTTGAACAGGGCTTGACCCGTCTGCTTAAACTGTCTCTGCTGAGCATTCCTGCGCTCCCTCATCTCCTTTCCGAACATATCGAAGAAAGGTCCTGGCGGTCCGTATCCTTCCGAAGAAGGTATCTCGTATTCGTAGCTGTCGGCCTCCGGAGTTCCGGCGGGTTTTGCGTAATTGATGAGCGCTATGTAGTATATGAAAGTCGAAGCGACCAGCGCTATTATCAGATGTAGCCCGGACGCGTTGAGCGCCTGCAGAAATTCGAGTTTGAATACATAGAACCCTATATCGTTGTTGAACAGCGGATCGCTTACCCCGAACTGCGAGGCGTTTATGTAGCGAAGTATCTGCCACCAAAGCGCCGATATGACCGCCGTGGTAAGGAGCGCGCTGAACACGAGGCTCAGGATTACACCGACCTTGCGCATTGCTTTCTTTCCTGTTTCGTCCAGCTCGTAGCCGCCGGCGAGAAAACTGCGCTTTAGCGCCACGAAGAAGAGCGCGACAAATGCGGCCACGACTATAAATGTGGGGACGCCGAGCATAAACTTCGACTTGATCTCGGTAAAGAAGACCTCGATGTAACCCATCTCGCGGAACCATAGGAGCTCAGTCAGAAAATCCGTGAGCGAATAGATGAGAACTCCCAGCAAAATGAGGACAGCGAAGACTATCCATGTCTTCGTGCTCTTTTTGTTTTGTGTCATAAAATTACCCCTTTTTGATTCACTTAATTGATTGTGTAATAATCCTTAATCTTTAGCGTGTCTCCAACCTTGACAAGCTGATATATCAAATTTTCGTCGGACTTCGTGGTTACGCCTTCCGAAGTTACGGAGATTTTCTCTCCTGCGAAAACATAGTAGAAATCTCCGTTTACACGGATTTCGCCTATGGAGAGTTTTTCGAATTTCTCCTCGATGAGCCCCACCTTGTCGAAGTTGACGGCGCTCCTGTAGGCCGAACCGTCAGCCTTTAAATAGTCCAGGCATTCTCTCCCGTTTGAATGCACATAATCTATCCAACTGCTGTTGTATGCTATGAGGGTAGCAAAGACCTTCTCTTTTTCCTCGTTATTATCCAGCAAGGCGGATCCCGCAAGACCCTCCACTTTGTAATCCTTTTGGCTGTCGTAGCCCAAGGCGAGGTCTTCGACGACCTTCTCTATGTTCTTGTTGTATTTTTCCACTATGGCGACAAGATTGAAACTCGTCTCCGCAGGACCTTTATTTTCGCTTTCCGGCGCCGGTTCCTTAAGTTCTTCGGAATCGTTCTTTACGAATATTCCTTTTATGGCATCCAAACCCTTGCTGAAGAATTTGACAACTTTCTGCTCCGCATCCGTCATGACAATCGAAGCCTGCGATTCGGGCACAAAATAGCGAAGTCCGATAGTGACCCCCTCCGCCACGGCCAATACCAACACCACAGCGATAATGAAGCTTAGGAAAGTGTGAGATTTTCCTCTGGCTGTCCGTTCTTCGTCAGCGGTATCCAGGATGCGACTCATCGCGGCGGCCTTGCCGCCGTTATCCGGGCTATCGCCTTCGAGTGCAAAATATTCGTCTATGGGTATTGTATCGTCTTCGCGCTCCTCGAAATCTTCTTCACCGATAAGCTCTTTGAATCCCTCGTCTTCGTAGAGCTCTTCGTCCGCAAAAGCATCCCGAAGCTTTTGCAGACCAGCTGCGACAGTGCTGCCGGCGGATGCGTCGTCGCTTTCTTCGGGCATTCTCGGGATGCCGAGCTCGTCGTCCTGCTGAATTTCGTCGATGTCGGCCTGCGGGTCTTTAGTTTGCGCAGCGCCGAGGCCCGCTTCGGATAGCTCGACCTCGGGTTGCGAGGGGGCTTCACCTGCCTTATCTTCGAGGATTACGCTTTCATCATCTTCTGACGGCTCCGCTATATCTTCCTTTTCAACTAATGGTACTGCTTTGCTCTGTATCTCTTCCATCTCCGCGAATGTAAGCTCGCGGGTCTTTTCCAAATCCTTCGGCGCTTTTACCGCTGTACCTGTCTGCGCCGGGGCTTGCCTGATCTGAGATTTAAATGAGTAGTCCTCCCCGCTGAGGCTGGCAAAGTATGCCTCTCTGGCCTTGGCCATGGCCTCGAGTTTCCTCTTGTGCTCGCCGGATACTCCTGCGCGCTCCCCGCCTGCCGCATCCTGCCCGGGCGCCCTCAGTTCCATAGTCGCCTCTTCGGGCTCGAAGCCTCTGCGGGTTTTCTCAAAGGCTTCCCTGGCTACGAATTTATTCGCTTCTCTCAATCTGTTCTTGTTGAGCGCGAGCGTTGCTTCAGTCTCGATATCTTTGGTTCCGGACAGCAGCATCTTCTCGAATTCAGAGAGCATATCGCCGTCCGAATCGATTACGGGATCGTTGAAGAACGACTGCGCGGGGGTATCGAAAATCTCGTCGTCTTCGCCCCTGCTCTTGCGCAGACGCTCGTATTCCTCGTTCAGCAGCTGCTGGAACTCTTCGTTCTTTTTATGGAATGTAAAGAATTTTTCAGGGAAATGTCCGTCCTCGTCCGGCTGCAGACCATCGAATTCTTCCTCCGCAAAGTCGAATGGATCCTGCGGGCCTTCCTTGGCTCTTGCGACGATCTTTTCCTTGAGCATTCTGGCGTAATGCTCGGGCTCACTTCCCTCGAATACATCCGCTGCTCTGTGTCTCGGAGCCAAGTCTTCGAGATCTCTGCGCGCTAAAAACTCCTCGCGCATTTGCGGCTGATGCTCCACGCCATACTTTTCAGAATGCTCTTCGCGCCTCTTAGCGGGGCCCTCCGCGCGTCTTTGCACGAAATCCTCTCTGCGCGCATCATCGAAAGTCGAGCGTTCTTCGTTTTCATTCGCAGGCTGAACCTCCCTGTATCCGGGAGGAGTTGTGGTTATATATATCTGTTGAGCAGGCTGGGCTAAATAGACCGGCTGGCCGCTTCCCTGAGTCGGAATCGTCCAGGCAACCTGCATTTGGTCCGGATATTGGGGAATAAATACCGGCTGAGTGAAAACCGGAGCGGCCTGCCTTGGCGGCTCTGCTTGAGGCTGAACCTGCCGAAAGACTTCTGATTGTTGAGGCTCGCTCTTAGGCGGATCCTGCACGGGCGCTTCTTTTCGAGTTGTTTCATCTCCCAAAAAATCCCAGCTCGGCTGCGGCTTCATCTCGGACATGCGCCATGCGCCCTGTGTCGGTTCACTGCGTCTCTGCTCGCGAGGCTGCCTGCTTGTACAATAATCGGGAGTTGGCGGCTCGGGAAGCTCCGATTCTATCGGAATATCGTCCGAAGCTGTGGTGATAAAGCCCTCCGTCCCGTCCTTCTTCATGACCGTTATAGGCTCTCTTGAGGATTTATCCATATCCGGCCAACTCATCTCTATATCCTTGGGCCTCTTAGGTTTTTGGAAATCGTAAGTGTTCCAGGACATCGCTTCGTCCGCCCGGCTCCGCAGTTCTTCTTTGGTTTTGCTCCCGCACATCGGGCAGTAAGCGCGATCCGAGTTAAATTCGTGCCCGCAAACTTTACACTTCATAAAATTCCCTCCACAAGCATGAGAATATAATCCATAATATTATATTACAGAATATTATAAGTGGCAATTATTTACTGAATTTGATATAAAGTTGAACTTTGGGTGCTTTTAAAGTTTAGCCCGAAGTTACGGGGAAAAATTGAATTTTAAAAAGTGCCAAAAACCGAAATAGTGTTTTTTGGTATCACAATAACATATATAGTCAAATAACGACATAAATAATTTAGACTCAACATAAAAAAGTAAATTAATTTAGAAAACACTGTTATATAAATTTCAGTATTAGACTATTTAATTTGGGGACAGTCATTCCTTTGAAATGATATAATATTACAAAATGGTTTTATAAAAAATGAAGATACTGAGAAAAAGGGAAAATTTAAACCAAAAAATAAATTTGAGAATGCAGTACTGTTCTTGATTTCCTCAATATGCTTTACAGTATTTTCCTTGTTTTTTTCGTCATATTTTTTAAGATATTTTCTTAATTCTTCTAGCTTGAGTGAGTATAAATATTTCTCAAAAATTGCTCTGTTTGACAACCGCATAACTAACACTCCTTTTTCTTGTCATTACAAGTAAAAGTATAAATTATTGTCCAACAATTTCCTGTAACTGTTATATTAAAAAGAATACTTTAAAATGACAAAAATTAAAGATTGTTGCGAAATGGCGGTCTAAAACCCCAAGCACCATATTTTCAACTTTATAGTGAATTTGATGAATTTAAAACCCGGAGACTGCATCCGGGCGAAAATCGCCCGCAGCGAATCCGGGTTATTGTTTCTAAGTTCTGTGGTCCGTCAGCTGGTCTAAAGTTACGCTAAGGAGATAGTTGTTTATGAGGACATTGAGTTTATCCCATACGGGGAGGGTCCTGCACTCCATGGCCCTCTCGCAAGGCTCGGCACCCTCGTCGAGGCAGGCGACCGGCGCTAGGCTTCCCTCAGTCTGAGCGAGTATCTCGGCCACGCTGTATTCGTCGGGACTGCGATTGAGCCTGTAACCCCCTCCCTTACCGTGGATGGCATCGACCAGGCCGGCTTTGGAAAGCCTCGCCATGATACCCTCCAGATACTTCTGCGAAAAACCCTGCCGCATGGCTATCTCCTTGAGGGGGATGTACTTGCCGTTCGTGCCGTTTTCCATCAGATCCAGCATTACGCGCAGAGCATATCTTCCTCTGGTCGAAATCATATTAATGATCCTCCTCCACGGCAGGCTTGTAGTCCAGTATCTTCTGAGGAATCGGAAGGCCCTCTTTCCTGTAATAATCCTCGAGCGCAGCTTTTATTGCTTCCTCCGCTAAAACGCTGCAGTGCACCTTGCGCAGCGGAAGCCCTTCCAGGGCTTCGACTACAGCCTTGTTGCTGAGTTCCAGCGCCTCCTCTACCGGCTTCCCCTTTATAAGCTCAGTTGCCATGGAGCTCGAGGCTATGGCGCTGCCGCAGCCGAAGGTCTCAAAGCCCACATCCTTGACTATGCCGTCCTCTATCTTAAGATATACCTTCATTATATCTCCACATACCGCATTGCCGGATTCGCCTACGCCGTTGGCATCCTCGAGCGCCCCGACATTACGGGGATTGCGGAAATGATCCATTACCTTTTCGTTATAAAGTGCCATTATTTAATCCTCCTATTTGAGTATAAACTCCCTCTTTCCTTCCTGAAGATCGCGCCACACGGGGGAAATACTCCTCAGGTACGCAACCACCTCGTCGACGGCTTTTATCATATAATCTACCTGCTCCCGCGTAATGTCTTCGGCTATGCTCAACCTCAGCGAACCGTGCGCGATCTCCACGGGCCTTCCCAGCGCGAGCAGCACATGGCTCGCATGAAGAGAGCCGGATGTGCAGGCCGAGCCCGAGGATGCACTTATCCCCTTATCGTCGAGCAGCAAAAGCAAGCTCTCGCCCTCTATCGCCTCAAAGCAGAAACTGACATTTCCCGGGAGGCGATTCTTGCGGTCGCCGTTTAATATCGAATGCGGTATGCGCTCGAGCCCCTCGATTAGCCTATCCCTAAGCGGCGTAATGTGAGCCGCAGTCTCTTCGATCCTGTCGCAGGCCTCCTGCATTGCGGCGGCCAGCCCCATTATTCCGGGGACATTCTCCGTTCCGCCTCGTTTTCCGCCTTCCTGAGCTCCGCCCTCGATTAGATTTAAGAGCGGAATTCCCTTCCTGCAGTACAGCGCGCCCACGCCCTTGGGGCCGTGGAATTTATGAGCCGACAGCGAAAGCATGTCTATATTTTCGTCCTTTACATTTATAGGCACATGACCCACCGCCTGCACGGCGTCCGTGTGGAAGGTGACGCCCTTTTCTCGGCAGATTCTTCCGATCTCCGCTATCGGCTGAATGGTGCCGATCTCGTTATTCGCATACATTATCGTGACGAGGCAGGTATCGGGGCGAATAGCCTCTTCGACCTGCCGGGGGCTCACGACTCCGGAACCGCTGACATCCAGAAGGGTTATCTCGAAGCCTTCTTTTTCCAGCTTCTTTAAGGCATGAAGCACCGCATGGTGCTCGAAGGCCGTGGAAATGATATGCTTCTTCCCCTTCCTCGCGCCGAAGTGCGCCGCTGAGAGTATAGCCTGATTGTCGGCTTCACTGCCGCCCGAAGTAAAGATGATTTCCCCCGGGCTGCATCCGAGGCATTCGGCGACTATCCCCCTGGCACTCTCCAGAGCATCCTTGGCCTCCTGGCCGATGCTGTAAAGGCTCGAAGGGTTTCCATATATCTCTTCCATGTATGGAATCATCGCTTCGATTGCGCGTTTGCTCATGCGCGTCGTAGCCGCATTATCTGCGTAAATTTTCATATTTATTGAACCTCTCTATAATGCTTTAATTTTCACCATGGAGAGTATAAGGGCTTTTACACACCTTGTCAATAGGTTAATCGGGGAAATTCTATGATTTTTTCAAGCAATCCGCTTGACAAGTAAAATACCCGATGTTAAGATTTACCTTGCGTTTGAGTAAAGCGTATTCGTGCCATTAGCTCAGCTGGTAGAGCACCTGACTCTTAATCAGGGTGTCCAGGGTTCGATCCCCTGATGGCGCACCAGAGAGGCATCGCACTAAAAGAAGCGTTCACTTAGGGATTGAAAGAAAAACTTAAATGAACAGCTTCAAGC
>CAYFMW010000027.1:0-18460 GCA_964344335.1 uncultured Oscillospiraceae bacterium
AAACTGTCCGCCTTATACCCCGCATTTTAGGTGGTTCACAAAGTATCTTTATGAACACTCGCCTAACGGTCAGGGAGCTTTTAAATATTTTCGCTTGCAATGCGCAAATGCCGTGTTATAATAGCTTTGCACTCATTTTGAGAGGACGGGAGGTGAGCAATGTAATGGCACAGGTAACAGTCAGAGAAGGTGAAAATCTTGAGAGCGCTCTTAAGCGTTTCAAGCGTTCTTGCGCCAGAGACGGCGTCATGTCCGAGCTCCGCAAGAGAGAGCACTACGAAAAGCCGAGCGTAAAGCGGAAGAAGAAGTCCGAAGCGGCGCGCAAGAAGGCTAAAAGAAGATATTAAGAGCCTTAAAACCGAAGCCAGAGGAGCTTCGGTTTTTGTTTTCAAACCCCTATGAAATATGCTATCATATAATATGTATCAATATATTCGGAGGTAGTATTTGAGCGAACTAATAATCAGTAGTGAAGCTACGACCGCCCCCAAGGAAGTGTTCGGTGCTTTGGATGCAAACCTGAAGGTCGTCGAAAAGGACTGCGGCGTAGAGATAGTCTGTCGCGGAGGAGATATAATAATAAGCGGAGAAGAGCCCGAAAGGGCTGCAGCCGCGCTCGAGGAGATGTTCGCGCTCGTGAGGGAGGGTCATGTGCTCGATGAGCAGAAGGTGAATTACATCCTCGAACTTTCAAGGGACGGGATATCATATGTAAAGAGCAGCATATCGAAGGATGTGGTCTGCTTTACGCACAAGGGAAAGCCCATAAAAGCCAAGACTATAGGCCAGAAGAAATACATCGACGCGGTCGCGAAGAACGATATCGTCTTCGGCATAGGACCGGCGGGCACGGGGAAGACCTACCTGGCGGTTGCGGTGGCTATAAATTCGCTTAAAAATAAGGAAGTTGAAAAGATAATACTCGCAAGACCTGCCGTCGAAGCGGGCGAAAGATTGGGTTTTTTGCCGGGGGATCTTCAGGAGAAGGTAGACCCCTATCTGCGGCCCCTGTACGATGCGCTCTACGAGATGCTGGGGAGGGAAGCCGCACTTAGACTCAAGGAGCGGGAGATAATAGAAGTTGTGCCTCTTGCCTACATGAGGGGGCGGACCCTCGACAACAGCTTCATAATCCTTGACGAAGCACAGAACTCCACAAAGGAGCAGATGAAGATGTTCCTTACCCGGATGGGCTTCGGCAGCAAGGTTATAGTCACCGGCGACATAACTCAGGTCGATTTGCCGCGCGGCAAGCGATCGGGGCTCATAGATGCGATGCAGATTCTGAAAGATATAGAAGGCATAGCTTTTTGCAAGCTAAGCGACAGGGATGTGGTAAGGCATCCCATGGTACGCAAGATAGTGAATGCCTACGACAATTATATAAGACAGCACCCCGAGTGGTCGGAGGAGTAGATGTACATATATTTCGACGATGAAGGATGTGTCGATAAGAAGACGGAGGAGCTAATGTATGCGGCCTCCGCTCTATGCGCAAAGGAGGAGGAGCTCGACGAGCGCAGGCTGAGCCTCAGCGTATCCTTTGTTGATGAGGGGGAGATACGCAGCCTGAACGCGCAGTACAGGGGCAGGGACGAGGTTACGGATGTGCTTTCGTTCCCGCAGTTCGATCCCTATGCATACATACAGGATTGGGGAGAAGTCTCCCTCGGAGATGTGGTGATATGCCGAGAGCGGGCCGAAAAGCAGGCCGAGGAATACGGCCACAGCTTCGAGAGGGAGCTCATATATTTATTCGTACATAGCTGTTTTCATCTCCTGGGCTACGACCATGAAGATGAAGACGAAAAGAAGCTGATGCGCGAAAAGGAGGAGCGGGTGATGAACCTGCTCGATATACGGAGGTAAGAGATGACGGACAGGGAATTATTTCGCCTCTCCGTGAAGGCTGCCGAGAATGCATATGCGCCCTATTCGGGATTCAAGGTCGGTGCGGCTCTGCTTGCGAAAGACGGCAGGGTCTTTACCGGATGCAATGTCGAGAATTCCTCATACGGGGCTACGATATGTGCGGAGCGCGGCGCCATGATGAAGGCTGTTTCTGAGGGTTGCAGAGAGTTTGAAGCGATCGCGATATCCGGAAACGGAGGGACCAGCTGGCCCTGCGGGATATGCAGGCAGTTTATGTTTGAATTTTCGGACAATCTTAGAATTATAAGCGGAGACGGCGAGGATGCGCTAAAGGTGCAAAGTTTAAATGAGCTGCTCCCGGAGGGATTTAGATTATGAAAAGCGGATTTATCGGAATTATAGGAAGACCCAATGTGGGCAAGTCCACGCTACTGAATGCTATAATGGGCGAGAAGATAGCGATTACCACGGATAAGCCTCAGACTACGAGAAACACGATAAGAGGCATATATACCAGAAAGGAAGACGGAGAGCCGGTAGCGCAGATGTGCTTTATCGATACTCCAGGCATCCATAAACCCAAGAACAGGCTCGGCAGCTACATGACGGACATCGCTCTCAATACTCTTAGGGAGGTTGATGCGGTGCTGTTTATGGTCGACTCCGAATATGAGGGCGAGGGTAGCGGTGATGATTACATTCTGAATATGCTCAGAAGCACTCATACGCCTAAGATGCTCGTCATAAACAAGATGGATAAGATAGAGCCCGATGCCTTCGAGAGAATATACAAATTCTATGAGGGCTTGGAGATCTTCGATTCCATCGTCGGTACGGATTCCAAGAGAGGCGAAAATGTCGATGTGGTGGTGAACGAGCTGGAAAATCTTCTGGCCGAGGGCCCGATGTACTTCCCCGAGGATATGCTCACCGACAAGCCCGAACGCTTTTTAGTCGCGGAGATAATCAGAGAGAAGGCGTTGCTTTACCTGAATGACGAGGTGCCTCATGGAGTGGCGGTCGAAATAGAGAAGTTTGAGGAGCTGCCCGAGATTACCAATATTTCCGCCCTTATTTACTGCGAGAAGGAATCGCACAAGAAGATAATAATCGGGGCCGGTGGCAGGAAGCTGAAGGGCATAGGAAAGTCCGCGAGGCTGGAGATAGAGGCGATGCTCGGTGCTAAGGTGTTTTTGGAGCTCCTCGTCAAGGTTAAGAAGGACTGGCGCCGCAGCGACCGGATGATTGGGAATTTCGGATATACGCCTTCATGGAAGACGGACTTTCGCAGGTAGCATAGCCGGTGGAAGCTGATACATGATAACGGATAGCGACGGCCTTGTGCTCAGGCAAATAAAGACGCCTTCCAACAGGAGAATGATAGTGTTGCTTACGCAGAAGTTCGGCAAAATCAGTGCCGGAACCTCTATATCCGAGAGGGGCAGGACTAAGGCGGCACTCGCCATAAGACCCTTTTGCTACGGGCGCTACGAGCTTTTCAAATCTCGCGGAAGCTACAATATCAACAGCGCTCAGACTATTCAGAGTTTCTTCGGAATCGGCGAGGATGTGGATAAATATATGTATGCATCCTACGCTCTGGAACTCGCGGATAAATTGCTTCCGGAAGAACAACCGGCTCCGGCGATGTTGAATCTGCTGAAGGATTTACTCGGGATGCTGGACGAGCGAAAGAGCGCATACGGAACCCTGATAGCGGGTTTTCTGATAAAGGCTCTTAAGATTTCCGGAAATGCGCCTGTGCTCGTAAGCTGTGTGCGTTGCGGGGCTAAGGAAGATTTGACGCATTTTTGCATAAGAGACGGCGGTTGTGTGTGCAAAAACTGCGCGCGGGAGGCTTCACATGAAGAGGGCGTTGAGCCCCTGAACGAAGAGATGTTACCGGCGATGCAATTTATGCTGCAGAGGCCGATCAGGAATCTCGAAGGGATAGGACTTACGCCGGAGAACGAGAGCTCGATAGGCCGCCTGCTAAGAGCGTATCTGGCCTATCATATCGGGGTGGGAAATCTTAAGAGCGAAGAGTTTTTAAAACAGTAAGACAGTTAAAGCAAATAAGTTAAGGTTTAGACCGGAAAGGGGACAAATGGAAATTACACTGGAAAAAATTGAATTGGTTAAGGACAGAACCGGAGTCGGATACAGAGAGGCTAAGGAAGCCCTCGAAAAGACCGACGGGAATGTAGTTGATGCCATCATACTCATTGAGGACAGCATAGACGAGGCCGGAAAGGAATCTTTTACGGCTGCCGGGCCGATACTTGACAGCATCAAGGAGGCTGTTCGCAAGGGCAATGTGAACAAGATCGTCGTCAAGAAGAACGACGAAATTGTCCTCAATCTGCCCGTGAATGTCGGAATAATCGGCACCGTGCTCTTCCCTTGGGCAGCGGTTGCGGCGAGCATAGTGGCTCTGGGCACCAGCTGCAATGTCGAACTGGTTAAGGAGGACGGGTCGGTAGTCGATGTCTCCAAGAAGACCGCCGAGATTTACGAGGATGTAAAGGACAAAGGCAGCGAAATCTATGAGGATGTAAAGGATAAGGGCGAGGAGTTCTTTGAAGCTGCCAAGGATAAGGGCGGCGAGTTCTTTGAGGTTGCCAAGGATAAGGGCGGGGAGCTATTCGAAGCTGCCAAGGACAAGGGCGAAGAACTGATAGACGCCGCCAAAGAGAAGGTTAAGGACAAGAAGGATAAGGAGAATCAGTATTCCGACATCTTCACCAAGGAGAACGATTTCGATCTGTCTGATTTGGATTTGGACGGAGTAGAGGAGGATAAGGGAGAATAATTCTCCATATTTGTGTTGATGAATAAGGATTTGACAATGGATCAGGTCGTCGCACTTTGCAAGAACAGGGGTTTTCTTTACGCCGGTTCGGAGATTTACGGCGGCCTGGCCAACGCTTGGGATTACGGGCCCCTCGGTGTTGAGCTCAAAAACAACATCAAGAAGGCCTGGTGGAAAAAATTCGTGCAGGAGAGCCCTTACAATGTGGGGCTCGATTCTGCGATTCTTATGAACCCTCAAACTTGGATTGCATCCGGCCATGTCGGAAGCTTTTCTGACCCGCTGATGGACTGCAGGGCCTGCAATTCCAGGTTTCGTGCCGACAAACTCATCGAGGACTATGCCGCGAAGGAAAACATTGAGCTTTCGGATTCGCCGGACGGTTGGTCGAATGAGCGCATGCAGGAGTTTATAGAGTCCAGGGGAATAGCTTGCCCCCAATGCGGCAAGAAGGACTTCACCGGCATTCGTCAGTTCAATCTGATGTTTAAGACCTTCATGGGGGTCACGGATGATTCAAAGTCCGAGCTATACCTTAGACCCGAGACTGCCCAGGGCATCTTTGTGAACTTCAAGAATGTGCAGCGCACGAGCCGCAGAAAGGTTCCATTCGGCATTGCGCAGATAGGCAAGGCTTTCAGAAACGAGATAACTCCGGGCAACTTCATATTCAGGACTAGGGAGTTCGAGCAGATGGAACTGGAGTTCTTCTGCGAGCCCGGCACGGACCTCGAGTGGTTTGACTACTGGAAGGAATATTGCAGAGCATTTCTCGAAGGTCTGGGGATGAATATGGAGAAGTTGCGCCTGCGCGACCACAGCAAGGAGGAGCTCTCCTTCTACAGCCGTGCTACCACGGACTTCGAGTATCTCTTCCCCTTCGGGTGGGGCGAACTCTGGGGTATCGCGGACCGCACGGACTACGATCTCGGAAGGCACCAGGAGGTTTCCGGTCAGAATATGGAGTATAGAGATCCGATTACGAACGAGACCTATATTCCCTATGTAATCGAACCCTCCGTCGGCGTCGACAGGATGGTTCTGGCTTTCCTTTGCGACGCATATGATGAAGAAGACCTGAGCGCGGACGGCAAGGAGGACAGCAGGACTGTAATGCGTTTCCATCCTTTCCTCGCGCCTTACAAGGTGGCTGTGTTGCCTCTGTCGAAGAAGCTTGCCGAGCCCGCAGAAAAGATCTATGCGGAGCTTTCGAAGTACTTCCTTGCTGAGTATGACGAGAGCGGCAGCATCGGAAAGCGCTACCGCCGTCAGGACGAGATAGGAACGCCCTATTGCGTTACGGTGGATTTCGACAGCCTCGAGGACGGACAGGTTACGCTGCGCGATCGCGACAGCATGGAGCAGATTCGCCTGCCTATAGACCAGCTGCGTACCTACATCGAAAAAGGCCTGGAGTATTGATAAAGAAAATTCTTATCGTTCATAGCGGCGGCACCATAGGGATGAGGCCCGGTGAAAACGGATACGCGCCCGATCCCGGGTTTCGGCGCGCTCTTGAGAATATGGGAGCGCTCAAGGCGGAAGGCATGCCTCTCTGGGATATGGTGGAGACCGAGTCGTTGCTGGATTCCTCCAATATGACGGTGTCCGACTGGAACGAGATAGGGAAGATTATTGCGGAGAGCTACGAGAGTTACGACGCCTTTGTGGTGCTTCACGGCACGGATACAATGGCTTATACTGCCTCGGCGCTCTCCTTTATGCTGGAAGGACTCGCAAAACCGGTAATCCTTACAGGATCGCAGATTCCCCTCTGCGAGCTGCGTAGCGACGGCAGGGACAATCTGATTACTTCCATGCTAATCGCCGGCGCCGGGAAGTTGAAGGAAGTGGCGATATACTTCGCCGGGGAACTGCTTCGCGGAAATCGCTCGATGAAGTATTCCGCGGACGGGCTGATAGCTTTCAGTTCTCCCAATTATCCTCCGCTTGCGGAGGCGGGCATAAGCATCAATTATAACGAAAAGATGTTGCTGAGTCCTGTGCCCGAACCATTCCGCCTGCAGACCTTTGGCGATGTTCCCATAGGCGTAATAAAGGTTTTTCCGGGCATACAGTTCGAGCTCTTCGAGTCGATAATGACAGAGAGCCTTAAGGGGATTGTAATCGAGACCTTCGGCGCGGGCAATATACCCGCCGGCGAGAGCAGCGCGCTGCTTCCCATAATAAAGAAGGCCTTCGATAACGGTACGGTTCTAATCGTGTGCTCGCAGTGCCCTCAGGGCACGGTGAGCCTCGGCGCCTACGAGACGAGCAGCGCCCTCAAGATGGCGGGAGCGGTATCCGGAAGGGATATCACTACCGAGGCCGCGGTAGCCAAGCTATACTACTTGTTCAGCAAATACGAGGATAAAGAACGCGTCAAAGAGGGCATGGAGAAGAACCTGAGAGGCGAAATAACGGTATAAGGAAAAGGCGGAGCGATTCGTCTTTTTTTGTGCTTGCCCCGCAGGGGGCTTTTTTATTGCTTTCAATGCCTCAGAACAGAAATGTCAAAAAATGTATTGACAATAAATAGCAAATATGTAAAATAATATTAAACAACTGAAGGGTCTGAAGATGTGGAGGGAGAGGATGAGGCGATTAAAGCTGGCAATAAGGGTTAGCGACGCGGAGCTTGCAGAAGTACTTGCGAGGATAATAGCGTCGAGTTATGCATGTTTCGAGTTGACAGCTCCGGATTCGGAGGAAGTGGAGATGGTGATTAATGATGAGCTTGTTCAGAGTAGCTGCGGTGTCGCCGAGATGCTCAGCAAGGCGGCGGAGGGCTTGAAGGGAGATTTCCGCTTCGGAGACAGGGCGGGCTTGTGTAGCTTTACGGCTTTTACGAGTGGCTGTGGCGGCAGCGGTGTAAGCACTTGTGCGAGGCTTTACGGCTCCATGCGGGCGGCCTTGGATGGCAAGAAGGTTTTGCTTTTGAGTTTGGATCCTTATATCACTTCTGAGGGACACGAAGCAAATTCCGGTCGAGGAATCGCGGAACTTATAACCGTGCAAATGTCGGAAGGCAAGAGTATTTCGATGCTTCCGGGATGCATTTCGAATGCCCATGGCCTATATACGCCGAGATACAGCTGTCTGAGAAACCCGCTATTCGATATGTCGGCGAAGGAACTGGAAAAGATATTTATCTGTCTGGAAAACAGCGGAGACTGGGACGAAGTGGTGATAGATGTTCCGAGGGCGAGCGAGGAGTGGTTCAAAGTAATGTTTATGTGCGAGAAGAGGGTGTTTATTATTCCTGCGGATGAGCGCGCGGATTTAACCCGGAGAGCAATTGTAGATCTGGAATACGACCGCGCTCCCGAGGAAGAGAATCGAAACTATAGCTTCCAGCCCGCCCGCTACGAAAGCGGAGAGGAGGCCTCGGATGTCTATGGACCGGCCGGCTATGAGGTGAGGAAGCTTGCGAAGGCAATGGCGAATGGATAGAAAAAGACCGAGCATATACGCGATTGCGGACAGAGTAAGAAAGCGTATGTCCGCAGCCGGCGTAAGCTTTACAGACGAAGAGGTTATGGCCATCTGCGCGGAGGAAGTGTATTCGGACAGAGCCGCGGCGAGCCTTGCCTTTATGCGGCAGAGTGAGTTGATAAGGCTTGTATTCTGCGCACTTCGCTGCGAACTTGAGATCATCCAGGATCTCGCGGACGATCCGGAGGTGACGGAAATAATGGTGAACGGAGCGGACAGCATCTTCGTGGAGCGAGCGGGCTGCGTTAGCAGGGCGGAACTTTCTTTTGAATCCAGGGACAGACTCGAGAGCGTTATACAGCGGCTTGCAGCGCGCGTGGGGAGGGAGATGAACGATCTTAATCCTATAGTCGATGCGCGGCTTTCGGACGGTTCACGGGTGAATGCGGTGCATGCGAGCATAGGGATAGGCGGGCCCTATCTTACGATAAGGAAGTTCAACCGCAGTCGCATGACCATGGAGGACCTTATCGCTCAGGGCGATGTAAGTGCCGAGGCGGCGGAGCTGCTGGGTAGATTGGTCGCCGCGGGCTACAACATGTTCGTATCGGGAGGCACGAGCTCGGGAAAGACGACTTTTCTGAACATACTCTCGGACTATATCCCCGGCGAGGAGAGGATAGTCGTAATAGAGGATTCCGCGGAGCTGCAGATCCGGGGAAGAGAAAATCTCGTGCGCCTGGAGGCGAGGAGCCCTAATGCGCAAGGCAAGGGGGCGGTCAGCATCAGAGAACTCATAAAGACCAGTCTGAGGATGAGGCCGGACAGAATTATTGTCGGGGAGGTTCGCGGAGAGGAAGTTGTTGACATGTTGGCTGCCATGAGCACGGGGCACGACGGTTCGCTTTCCACGGGACATGCGAATTCGATAAGAGGGATGCTGGGCAGGTTGGAAACACTCCACATCAGCGCTTCAGGCTTTCCTCTGCAGAGCGTCAGAACTCAGATCGCTCAGGCGATAGAAATATTCGTGCATCTTGCAAGAAATGCCGGAGGAGCCCGAAGGGTAATGGAATTGAGCGAGGTCGCGGGGATGAGCGGAGGGGAGATAATGCTTAATCCTCTCTTTGTGTACGAGGCCGAAAAGGGACTTTGCGCAACGGGAAACAGTTTAAAGAACGACGCGAAGCTCAGACTGAGGGAGGAATTGTGGGGTGATTGATTACCGGCTCTATAGCTTGAGCGGTAAAGAGAGGCGGGATTACTATATCGCTGCCTGCCTTGCCTTGGCCGCATTGGGATTTCTATTCTATCGCAGCTCAATAATGAGCCTGATATGCACCGCAATAGCCGTCCCCTGCGAGAAACTCTATGCGAAGATTCTTCGGGAGAGGCGCAGGGCGAGGCTGCTCGAAGGCTTCAGAGATGTGCTCTACTCTATTTCGGCTTCCGTGGCGGCGGGCAGGCAGATGCCTCAGGCGATAGAGGATTGCGCCCTGCAGATGGAGCTGAGCTACGGCAAGGAAGCCGATATCGCGCGGGAGATGAGCGCCATAGCGCAGCATTACAGTGAGATGCATGGGGATGCATCCGCCATGCTCTGCGATCTGGGAGAGAGGAGCGGAATAGCTGAAATATCGCAGTTTGCCGCCTCCTACAGAATCTGCGAGCGAAGCGGAGGCGACCTTGAGGAAGTCTGTCTTCGCAGTGCGAATCTCCTGCTCGATAAGATAGCATTCGCGGGGGAGGTGAAGGCGATAATCGCGCAGAAGAAGCTCGATATCGGCATGCTGGTAAGCCTGCCTCTCATAATCTTGCTCTTCCTCAATCTTACTGCGCCCGATTACACCGCGCCGCTATATACGACAATCTCCGGGCGGCTTATCATGACATTGTGCCTTGGTGGTATAGGATTTTCGCTATGGCTGAGTTTAAAGATTACAAAGATAAAATTGTAGCCGCGGTTTTCGGGTTTTGGCGGCGAGTGAAGGAAAAAAGCGAGGAGAAATTTTTGCCCTATGCCCTCCTTGAGAGCTGCGGGGCGGACATAGACGGGCAGCTCAGGCGGGGCGATGCCGCAGCCCTCAAGGCGATAAAGATTGCGGCGGCAGTGGCTTTGACACTCGTAATCGCCGTGTGTGCCGGCTCTTTTAAGAGGCCTGCGCTCTCCGAGCTTTTGAAAAGGGCGGATCCCGGTGAAGGAAATTCGTATGCGGAGCTGCAGCTTCGAATGGATTATGAAGGAAATGTGCTGGTGGAAGATATCAGCCTTAAAATTGCGGAAAGGGAGTTGAGTGCGGAAGAAGCGGATGTCCTCTTTGATGAATGTGAGCGCCGCTTAGCGGAAATCATAGAAGGAGCAGGCGAGGACGGTGAGCTTTCGGGCGATCTTGAGCTTCCGAGGCGTTCCGAGGACGGCTCGGTCGATATCTATTGGGAGAGCAGCAGGCCCGAGATAATCGATGAGCGAGGCAGACTAAATGCGCTCGGATTGAAAGGAAGGACGCTTGTGGTTTTGAAGGCGCTAATGAGGGTGGGGGATTGCAGCAGGGAGCTGTTTTTTCGGGTTACGATATCTCCGGATTCCATAGAGGATTATACTCCGTCGCTTAGAAGGGAAGCTGCGCGGGTGGTGAGGGAAATCGAGGAGGATCCGGGTCTGCAGAGTCTGGTACTTCCGGAACGCAGCCCCGGCGGCGCAGAGCTTAAATGGAGCGTTCCCGGAAAGGCTTTTCCGACGGAGATGATTGCGTTATTTCTTCTCGCTTCTTTGGCCATATTTTTCTCGCGGCACGATTCGCTCGAGAAGAGACTCAGGCGCGCAAAAGAGGATTTTGAGAGGGAAATTCCCGAAATGAGCCTACAGCTCACCCTGCTGCTAAACGCGGGGCTGGTCGTGACTGCGGCCTTCGACGAACTTATAGATATGAACCGAGACAGCGAAAATCCACTTTACAGGGCGCTGGGGCGCCTTAGGGAAAGGAGCTTGGAGTCGAACAGCTCTTTCGTCAGGGAGCTGTATGTCTATGCCTCGAAGACGGGGATACGCGAGTTTATACGATTTGCGAATCTCGTGATGGATGGAAGCGAGCGCGGCAGCGAGCTTGCGGAGAAGCTGGAAAGGGAGAGACAGCAGGAGTGGGGCGGGCGGCTCAATGCGGCCAAGGCTCGGGCCAAGGAGGCGGAGACCAAGCTCTGCCTGCCATTGATGATATTGCTCATCGTTCTGGTGGTAATATGCGTGGCACCGGCGATGATGGAGATGTAAAGAAAGGAGAAATGTCATGGAAAAATTCATCGTGAATTTAAAATGCAGGCTATGCAGTCGCGACGGTATGGAGATGGTGCAGGTCGCAATCCTGATAGCGATAGCCATCTTTATCGGGCTCATATTCAAGGATAAGATAGGGAAGTTTATTAACGATGTCTTCGGCGAGCTTTTTCGAAGCGGTTTCTAAGAAGGACGGCAGTGCCATGGTCGAGGCGGCTTTGGTATTTCCTCTGCTTGTGCTGATGATTGCAGGGATAGTGAGCTGCGCCCTTTATGTGCAGGATCATATAAGGCAGGATGCTGAAAGGCACAGGGCCGAGGCGAGCGAGTACCTTGAGAGCTCAGTTATGAGGCCGGAGACGCCGCTGAGACTGGAATGGGTCTCAGATGAATAGGAGATTTCCTTATCGGAGCGGATTTCGGAAAAACGGCGGCTTTTCTTCGGTATATACCGCTATGATTCTGGCGAGCCTCACGGCCTTTCTTTTGGTAATAGCAGAGGTCTGCGCCGGCTTTGCCGCAGGGAGCATCTGCGAAAATATCTGCGCAATCACCGGGCAGTCTGCGCTGTCGGAGTATCAGAGGAGTCTGCAGGAGCGCTACGGAATATTTGCGCTTAGGGGCAGCGAAGCCGAGCTGGAACAAATATGCACTTACTACATAGTTGCAAATGCGGAATCTTCCGGAGGGGTGGTGAAGCCGCGTCTAAAGGAATGCGTCGTCAGCACTGAAGAGAGCGAAGGACTTAATTACGAAGCTTTTGCGGAGCAGGTGGAAAAGCTCGGGACTTTGCTCGCCGCTAAGGCACTGATCGAAAAGAGCTCGCTATCGAATTTATTTGCCGGACTCGGAGGGATAGTTGATATTTCTTCGGGCGGAGAAGATGCGATTGAAGAACTCGAGAGTCTGCGCAAAAAACCCGAGCCGGTCTACGATGAGGACGGGTGTGAAATCCCGGAGGATAGCTCTTCGGTAGAGCGCAGAGAGCAGGCGGGCAGCCTCATCGAAGAGTACAGGCAGGCGGGGGAGCATGAAGACGAAGTTTTCGAAGGAGGAAGTCTATCTGGCATCGATATATCCAATTTACCTAGCAGGCTTCTCGGCGTTTCCGAGACTTATTCCTTGATTTTTTCAGGGGGAATCGCTGAGTTGAGCCTGGAGACCATCGCACAATCGGTTTACATAAATCAAATATTTGCGAATTATGTAAATAAGTCCGGCGATATTTTGTATTTAGAATGCGAATATATACTTTTTGGCGCGTCGAGCGACGAGGATAACATTGGAAGAACATCCCGATGTCTGTTCGCTCTGAGGGCGGCTATAAACTTGGTGGAAATCTATGCCGACTCCGCTCAGATGGCCGAGATAAGTGCTCTTGCGGCTTCATTTTCCGCAATTCCGCATTCCCTCGCCAGCTTCATAATAGCTGCGACCAGGGCGGCTCTCGCGGCGCGCAGCGATCTTTCCGCGCTGAAATCCGGCGGGACGGTTCCTCTGATTTCGGAGCGCCTTATGAATGCTTCGGGCATAGGCTTTACCGAAGTCGTAAATTCCTTTGGGGATTATGGCGATTACATTTTTCTTTTGATGTTGATGCTTCCTGAGGAGGCGAGGATGACCAGATTGATGGATATAATGCAGCTGAATATAGCGGAAGGACAGGGCGAAGCATTCTCCTTTCGGGACTACTGCTACGGCTTTAAATTGTGCGTGCAATTTGAAAAGGGCGTTCATTTGCCGGCGAGTTTAGGAGCTGACAGGCGATATGGATATGTTGAGCAGAAACACATATACAGATAAGTCTCGTCGCGGTTCGATAATCGTCGATGCGGCCTGCTTTATGCCGATTTTCCTGATTGCGATGATGATGCTGATCTTTATCGCGACCCAGGCGGGCGTGGAAGATACGGTGGTGGCGGCCGGCCGCAGGGGGGCTGCCGCCTCCGCATTGGTCGATTCCGCGCTTGAGGAAGATTCCTCCGCGGCCTCTGCGGCTTCGTTTGCCGCGGGATTTTTTCTTAGCCTCGGCGATGAGTGGGAGGAGGGGCCCACCGTTCTCCTGACCGGTTTTAAAAGCGATCTCTCCGAGAGGCTCTCGCCGGGGCTTTCGATAGACGGAATCTGCGAGGCGAAGCTGCATGTGCTCAGAAGGGCTGGGTTTGAAGGCCTTCTTTCGAGGCTTGTAAATTCGAAGCGAAGAATAGTCTTTCGCCCCTGGCGGGGAGAATCGGAGCGGCCTTGCGCATGCGATTCGGACAGAGTGTATGTCTTTCCGAAGAGCGGCGAGCGCTATCATGCTGAGGGTTGCAGAATTTTGCGCGAAGGAAGTGTGCAGCTTGTTTTGAATGCGGAGCTCAGGAAGAAGTTCTCGGGATGTAAACTCTGCGATGCCGCTATTCTGCCCGACGGGGCCTTTGTGTATATGTTTTCGGAGGACTCAAAGACTTATCATAAGAAGAACTGCTCCTGCATCACGAAGTACTTCGTAAGTATGCCAAAAAGCGAGGCGATAGAGAGTGGTTACACGCCTTGCATGATATGCTCGGGAGGCGACTGATGCCGAATTTCCTGCTTGAAATCTGGATATCGGGAAGATGTCCCCTATTGTGTCCGGTGCGAAGATTGGGCGTGCGAGGGGGCGAAGGCGGGTCGCAGCTTCTCGTCATCAGGGACGGGCTCATGAATCTCCCGCTCTATCTTTCGGAGCGAAGGGCGGGCGTGAACTCCGGATTTGCAGAGTTGCTAAGGTTCCTGCGGCTCTTTGTATATGCTTGTATACTTGCCGAGGATTGGCTCATCGAAGATAAATTCGTTTCCCTCGAAAAAGAGGATATTCTCTTCGACCCTGCTGATTTTTCCGCGAAACTCGTATTGAGAGAAGAGGCTGCGGAAGGGCGTTTCGTGCCGCGATTTATAGATTTGTGCTCAAAACTGCCCGCAAATGCGGATTTGATAGCAGAGAAGCTGTTTAAGACGGAGGCTGAAGCGCTCATGGACAAGAGGGCGCTTTTGAGATTTCTGGCCGCATGGGAATACGAGATTTCCGCCTGCCTGCGCCATTGAAAAAGGGCCCGGATATCCGAGCCCCCATGGGTTGTCGCAATTGGAGCCTTTAGAATTTATTCAGCATGATGCGCATTTCTTGAGGATCTTTTCTCCGACTTGCGCTTATCTCTGCATTCCTTGCATCTTTTGGGTTCGTTGTCGAAACCTTTTTCCTTGTAGAATTCCTGCTCGCCTGCGGTGAACACGAATTCCTGACCACAGTCCTGACAAATTAATGTCTTGTCTTCCATTGTTTTTTCTCCTTAAATATGAGTGGGATAGGATTTATGAAATAATATTATCCCCGATTTGCGAATTTGTAAATAGCTTTTGCAAATTTGGCTGTGATATAATAATAAAAAGTGGATTTTATGGAGCGACAAGAGCAGGCGTATGAATATAAAAGACTTCTTGGTTTCTATAGATATGCATTCCGAGAAGACGAAGATGGAGCAGCTGGTAAAGCGCTTTATGGACGAGATGGCGGCCGGGTTAAACGCGGAGCCGTCTTCTTTGCTTATGATACCGTCTTACATCGCTCCTCCTAAGGAATTTCCGAAAAGCGGAACCGCAATAGCCATAGACGCGGGCGGTACGAACCTTCGCACGGCTCTTGTAAGCTTTGTAAACGGGCGCTGCGAAATTTCTCACTACACTTCCCATCCCATGCCCGGAAGCCGCGGAAACGTTTCATCGCAGGAGTTCTTCGCGGAGATTGCGGAGCTCATCCTTCCTTTGACGGATTTTTCCCGGAATATCGGTTTTTCATTTTCCTATGTAGCAGAAATCTTTCCGAATTTAGATGGAAAGATTATTTCTTTCAACAAGGAGGTTTCGGTTAAGGGAGCGGAAGGTAAGATTATCGGACAGGAACTTGTAGCTGCTTTGAAGGCTCAAGGTGCAGAGGGAGATTTTAATTTCGCGCTTATGAACGACACGCTTGCAAGTCTGCTCGGCGGGATCGAGAAGATGAATCTTGGCCAAATGGACGGCCTCGCAGGAATGGTGCTCGGCACAGGAAACAATATGTGCTATATGGAGAGAGGCGAGAGAATTAAAAAGCTAACCGAAGCCTCTGACATGATAATCAACTGCGAATCGGGGATTTTCAGCGGGGCATTTCGCGGGCGCTCCGATGAATTTGTCGACTCCTCGAGTGAAGCCCCCGGCGATCATCTCCTCGAAAAGATGCTATCCGGGGCTTATCACGGTAAAGTGATAAGTCGGACGATAAAACTTGCGTCCAAAGCGGGCTTGTTGTCCGGCGCGTTCGGGCAAATTCCCGAACCCTTCAGTCTTTCGCAGATAGACGAATTTTATATCGGAAATAGAAATAATATTTCCGATATGTGCATAGGCAGCGATGAGGAAAGAATAAGGGAGATAATAGACGACAGCTTCGAGAGGGCGGCCAAGCTCCTGTGTGCCAATGTAGCGGCGGTCTGCCTTCATGTCGACGGAGGAAAGAGCGAGGAGCGACCCTTCTATTTAGTTTTAGAAGGTTCGGGATTCGAAAAATCTTTGATATTGCCCGATAAATTAGAGAGGTATTTTGAAGAATTTATAAAAGGGTATTTGAATAGACACATAAAATGCGTAAGAACAGACGACGCTACAATCAAGGGTGCGGCCCTCGCGGCGGTTCTGTGAATGGATAGAAGAAAGACATGGATAAACGATTCGAAGAACTATATAAAAAGTGGAAAAAGGAAGAAGAAATTGCACATATCCAAGGCTGGGATTTTTCGCATATCGATGGCAGATACGAGGAAGAGGGCGATTTGCCCTGGGATTTTAAGACTGTTATCAAAAAGTATTTAACGGACGAGATGGAACTCCTGGATATGGAGACGGGCGGTGGAGAATTTTTGCTCGGATTGAACCATCCATATTCTAAAACTTCCGCCATCGAGGGGTATAAGCCCAATGTCGAATTTTGCAAAGAGAAACTGCTGCCTTTGGGGATAGATTTCAAAGAAGCCGACGGAGTATACATTCTGCCTTTCGAAAACGATCAATTCGATATTGTAAGCAACAGGCATGGCGACTATACCTTGCCGGAATTAAAAAGAGTATTAAAACCGGGCGGGATATTCCTTACCCAGCAGGTGGGCTCTGAAAACGACCGGGAGCTGGTTAGGCTTTTGCAGCCCGAGATTGAAGAACCTCCATTTCCCGAACATTTTTTGAAAATCAGACGAAGGCAGATGCAGGAAAGAGGTTTCGATATTTTGGAGAGCGGGGAAGCATTCCGTCCGATTAAGTTTTATGATGTTGGGGCATTGGTGTGGTTCGCTAAAATCATAGAATGGGAGTTTCCGGGTTTTGAAGTGGATAAGTATTTAGATAATTTGATCAAGGCGCAGGAGATATTGGAAAGAAATGGCGTAATACAAGGGCGGGTTCACAGGTTTTACATGGTGGCAAGAAAACAATAAGTGAAATAATACTTTATTAAAAACAAGAAGGGAAATATTATGGCAAAGTATACAAAAAGATTAAACGGAGAGTTCGGCTCATTGCTCAGCCGCATCGAGCAGGGGATTTTAAATGGAAGCATAAGCGCTACGCTCGAGGACAGCGTCGACTATAATGCCGGCGATGTGCGGGTGGCCGTGCGCGTGTTTGAGCGCTACAGCTGGATAGGCTCCAACCGCGTAAGCCTCAATGTTACCCTAGTTGGTCATGGAGACGAATTGTTTCTTATCGGCATCACTTCCGGCGGCAGCCAGGCGATGTTCTTCAAAATCAACACCTTTGGCGAAGAGGCATTTCTCGAAGAGCTGAGCACCGTTGTAGAGAAGTATGCGACCATGTGGGGCAATTGAGCTTCTTATAGGCAGAGGTAAAGGAAGATATTGTGGCGGAAAAAGTTGTTTTTGCAAATCTGTGTATGATTCAAGACGGCAGCAGGGTCGTCGTTCTCGAGAGAAAAGGCTGCGACTGGCCCGGCATCACCTTCCCCGGGGGGCATGTTGAAGAGGGGGAGTCATTTACGGAAGCGGTAATTCGAGAAATTAAAGAAGAAACCGGTCTGACTATTCGTTCTCCCCGTATATGCGGGATAAAAAACTGGCATGAAGATGACCAAAGAGCAGTGGTTTTGCTATATAAGACGAGTCAATTCGAAGGAACTTTGCAATCATCTGAAGAAGGAGAGGTATGGTGGGAAGAAATAGATAATCTACCGAATCTCAACCTTGCGTACGACATGGAAGACTTGCTCCGCGTATTTACTGATGATAACTTAAGCGAATTCTTGTACAGGCAAACTGAAAACGGCTGGCAGAAGGAATTAAAATAATATTTTATAATTATATTCGGAGGAGCTAGTGGAATTTATAGTCAAGGAAATTTTTGATAGTAAGGAAAAGGAACGGATATCAAGGGAAGTATTGTACGACCTTCCGGAGTGGTTCGGAATTCCGGAAAGTACGCAGGCATATATTTGCGACTCTCAAAGCAAGCCCTTTGTGGCATGTTTTGCCGATGACGAAGTCGCCGGCTTCATTGTTATGAATGCCACCAGCGAAGACTGCGCGGATATTTATGTTATGGGAGTAAAAAAGAAATTTCATCACATGGGCGTCGGGACTATGCTCAACGAAGCATTTGAAGTCATGGCCAGGGAAAGAGGATATACATATTCTCAGGTGAAGACGGTTAAAAGGGGATGCTACGAAGAGTACGACATTACAAACAGTTTCTATGAGTCCATCGGATACAAGGAGTTGGAATGCTTCCCGACTTTATGGGATGAAAGGAATCCTTGTCAAATCTATATTAAGTATATAGGACAGTTATAAAGATTTAATTCATTTGAAAGTTATGCGGCTGATAATTAAGGAGGCTCGCCATGAATAAAAAAGAATTCGGCATCTTAAGAGCTTATGTCGTGCCTCATCCGCCCGTCGTTTTGCCGGAAATCGGGAGAGGACGCGAAGAGGAGATAGCAGCCACTGGTAAAGCCATGAGGCAGGTGGCCAGGGAAATTGCAGAGCTTGCGCCGGATACGATTATCC
>CAYFMW010000028.1:0-17341 GCA_964344335.1 uncultured Oscillospiraceae bacterium
TTCGCGACACAATAGTATCAGAACATATGTTCTTTGTAAAGGGGTTTCTTAAAATATTTTAAAATTTTATAATATTTCTTTCCTTTAGAGTTTGGACCGCTTTTATTACACCGAATTTGCTGTGCTCGTAAGTTATTCCCCCTTGGAAATATGCTACATAAGGTTCCCTCATCGGCCCGTCAGCCGACAGCTCTATGGAAGAGCCTGCCACAAAGGTCCCTGCAGCCATTATAACTTCATCGGAATATCCCGGCATATCCCATGGGATCGGCGTTACATAGGAATCGACCGGAGCCGCCGCCTGAATCGCTTCGCAGAATGCGCAGAGCGCTTCGGGAGTCTCCAATTTTACAGCTTCAACTATGTCGCTTCTATGATCTTCGGCCTGCGGGCAGACCTCGAATCCGAGATTTGCAAAGACCTTGGCACAGAGAGCCGCACCCTTCATGGCACCGGCGGTTACCTTGGGAGCGATGAAGAGTCCCTGGAACATACTTCTTCCCTGCCCGAAACTGAGGCCGCACTCCCCTCCTATCGCCGGACTGGTTACGCGGGTAGCGACCTTATCTACGAGATCCTTCTTTCCGACTATATAGCCTCCGGAGACGGCAAGGCCGCCGCCGGGATTCTTTATAAGTGAACCCGCCATTATATCCACTCCTACATCGGTGGGCTCACGCAGCTCCGTAAATTCTCCGTAGCAGTTGTCGACCATGCAGATTATGTCCGGCTTTATATTCTTGCAAACGCGGACCCATTCCTCGATCTGAGCGACTCCGATGGCATTTTGAAAGGCATAACCTCTTGAGCGCTGCAGGGCGGCAATCTTCGTATTTGGACCGATGGCCTCGGCTATATGCTCTAAATCCAAGCGATTACCGGGCAATTTATCGACCTGCTTATAAGAAATATCAAAGTCCTTAAGACTGCCGTAGGCATCGCCGCGAATTCCAATAACGCTCTGCATGGTATCGTAGGGATCGCCGCTACAATACAGCAGTTCGTCTCCGGGTCGGAGAAGGCCCAAAAATACACAGGCCAGCGCATGAGTACCATTTACGATGGTAGTGCGCACCAATCCCGCCTCAGCTCCGAAAACATCCGCATAGAGCTTTTCGAGTGCGTCTCTGCCGACATCGTTGTACCCGTAACCGGTATTCCAGGCGAAGTGCTGGTCGTTGATTCCGGCCTGCTGAAACTCGTGCAAAACCTTGTATTGATTGTATTCGCAGATCTTGTCGTAGTGCGAGAAGACTTCGGACAGCGAGGTTTCCGCACTTCTTACGGCATTCAATACATCCTCGTCGATGCCGAATATTTCCTTTAAAAATTGCTTTGTACTATCCATCAAAAACTCTTTCTTTACAATTATGCTTTCTTCCAAGCGGTCTTCCATTTTCCGCGCCTATATCGTATTGTCATGAGTATGCCCCTCGTGGTCCAATCAAGAGCCATGGGAATCCAAACTCCCAGCAGTTTAAAACCGAAGTATCTTGTGAGAACAAATGCGAGCGGCACCCTTACGAGCCACATCCCCGTCATCGATAGCAGTGAGGAATAATTGGTATCGCCGGCACCCCGTAAAATTCCCGAAGTCGTCATGGCAATCGCGACGAAGATTTCAGCAAATGCTTGAATTCTCAGAGCTTCGGCAGCCATAGCTACAACTCCCTCATCGGCCGTAAATATACCTATAATATTCGGAGCGAATATATAAAGCAGCGTCGCCATGACGGCCATCACTCTGCAGGCATATTTTATACAGGCATTGCCCAATTCGACAGCCCTCTTTGAATTCCCTGCGCCCAGCCACTGCGCAACGAGGGTCGTAGCGGCGATGCTGAATCCGTTCACCGGCATGTAGCATATAGATTCCGCGGTATTTGCGAGGCTGTTTGCCGCGACGACGGCGCTGCCGATGCCGGTCAGCATCCTCATTGTAGCCAGCTGTCCGCCGCTTATAATGAGTCTTTCGCCCGCTATGGGAATGCCGAGTCTGTAGATATGCTTAAGCAGGACAGGCTTTACGCCGACGCATTCCGAGAATTTTATGTAAACCTTGTTTTCCGGTCTGAATACATAGTAGAGTGCCAGCAGACCGCTCACGACATTTGCGAAGGTCGTTGCAATGGCTGCTCCCGCAACCCCCATGCCCGCGCCCCAGGCTGTAAAGGAAAAACCCAAGATACTGACAACCCTCGTCGGATATATGAACAGGATATTCAGGAATACATTCACTATATTGCGCAGTACATTGCAGAACATCGGGCGTCTGGTGTCGCCCTGACCTCGCAGGATATTGGAACAGATGGTCGTCATCACGAGGAAAATTCGCGAATAGCCCAGATATCTAAGATAATCCATAGCGCCCTGCCAGATCTCTTCGTCCGCGCCCATCCAGCGCACATAATTAGGCACCAGAACAACTAAATATATAAAGGTCATCAGCCCGCCGAACCACAGGTTGTGGAACATTGCGTTCTGTATAACCTCCCGGGCTTTTTCGAGTCTTCCTTCGCCTATGAAGCGGGAAATCATGACGGAAAATCCTATTGCAAGGCCGAAGTTGAACCCGTTCGCCAGTCCCAGCACAGGACCGTTTATAGCTACGGCTGCGGTCGCGTGTACGCCTATGCTTCCTACCATGGCGGTGTCGACATAGGACGAAAGTATCATCATAAATTCTTCGACAAAACTCGGAATTACAAGGCTGAATATGAGCGTCCGCGCCGGGATGCTTCTGTCGAGTATATCTAAGGGCTCTCTATTTAGTTTCTTTATTAAGCTCAAGGTCGTCTCTCCATTCGAAATTTTTAATTAAGTCTCGCTTAGTGTTAAGTCTGTGCGCCGCGTATAGCTGCGTCGTAGTAACATTATCGTGATCCATCAGTTCCTGGACATCGTAGATCGAATTTCCCCGTCCGATAAGCGAGGTGGCAGCCGTCGCCCGCAGTTTGTGCGGACTGTAGCCCGCCTGTCTGGAGCTGCCCATGCCGATGGAAGTATATTTCTTTACAATCTTTCGGATCTGTCTGTCCGTGAGCCTTCCGCCCTGAATCGATACAAAGAGAGCATCCTCTTCGCCTTCCAGAGTCTGCATTGAAGCTCTCTCTATATCCATATATTCGTTGAAAGCCTTTTCGATTGTTCGATTTAGGGGCATAGTCGATTCTTTACCGCGCTTTCTGTAAATCTTAAACTCGCCGCGTTCAAAATTAAACGAACTTATGTTCAGCTGCTGAAGCTCCGAAAGCCTCAGGCCGTATGTTACGAATAGGAGCAACATAAGCTTATCCCTGTACTTTGTCTTCTCCCAGAATTCTTTTTCCTTTTTCGTGAGCCCCCCGCCGCTGACCACTGCATCGAGCATCTTCATAACCTCGTCGTCCGTGAGCGCCTTAATTTCTCTCTCCCCCGGCTTAGGCATCCTTATCGGATCGAAGGCGTCAGTGATATTTGTGCTTACGAGTCCATCCCTGTAAAGATACTTAAAGAAGACGGATATTGCGGATTTTTTGCGCGAAAGTGCGGCATTGCCGTTTTCATAGACGGTAATGTTTCCGTCTTCATCCTCAACCTTATAACGCCGACAATAATCGAGGAATACATTTACATCCGTAGCGCTAATAGCATCCAAATCTTCGGGTTGAATCTGTTTTATCTCCTTGCACCTCTCCTGTATCTCGCTCTCTTTTAAGAGATAGCCGAAAAAGAATTTGAGTTCGCGAAGATAGGACAGCCTGCTCATTGGGAGCAGCCCGTTTTTTAGGTATATAAAATACCCGCGCATCCAGGAAGGAAATTGTTTTTCGAGAGCTTCGCATCTTTCGAAGACCAGATTTTCTCTCTCCACGACATTGTCGGGTCTATCGCTCTTGTTATGTACTTTTATCTTCAATTTTGCAGCCATTCGTCTATCATTTCCTGCATTCTCAAGTACGCGCCTTCATCGAAGGCATCACCTTCAAGTTCTACTTTCTTTAGCTGAGGGTAGCGCCTCAGCCAGATTATCTGGCGCCGCGCGTAATGCCTGGTATTTTTCTTTATAATTTCCGAGGCGTCCTCGGCACTTCCACCCGCCTCAATTGCATCTATAACTTCCTTATATCCTATTCCTTTCATGGCCACATCGGTACTCGTAAGTCCCATGGCCATAAGAGAGCGCACTTCTTCTTCCAGACCGGAAGCTATAATTTTGTCGACTCTGAGGTTAATTCTATCATATAATTCGTCTCGATTGCGGGCGAGGCCTATCAAGAGGCTGTCGTAGCCTTCGGCGGGCTTCTTAATATCTGCAAAGGACGCGAGGCTCTCCTCGCCGCCTTCCAGTCTTTCGACCGCTCGCAGCATGCGCTTTATATTGTTTGGATGAATCTTTTCCGCCGCAGCGGGATCCAAAATCCTCAGGCGTTCCGCCAGTTTCCCGGCGTCGCGACCGCACTCTTCCCAAATTTCCTGCCTGCGCTCATCATCTCCCTTGCAGCCCGGAAAGTTCATATCATATAGGAGTGAATTAATATATAGACCCGTGCCGCCGCAAACTATCGGCAATTTTCCCCGCGAATTTATATCCGAAATGTATCGCCTTGCAAGGCTCTGATAATCGGCGACGGAAAAACCTTCAGACGGCTCGATTTCGTCGACCAGCCAGTGCTTTGCTTCGCTCTGTTCCTCGGCTGTAGGCTTTGCGCTTCCGATGTTCATATACTTATATATCTGCATCGAATCCGCGGAGACGATCTCTCCGTCGCAGTCCTTCGCAATCCTCACTGCATATTCGGTTTTTCCGCAGGCTGTCGGCCCCGCGATAAACAGCAGTTTTATCACTTTCTCTTGAATAGCCTCTCCATATCCGAGAGCGAAACTTGAACTATAGTAGGTCTTCCGTGCGGGCAGCTGTAGGGATTTTCGCAAGCATCCATGTTCTTTAAAAGTTGCAGGGCTTCGGCTTCGGAGATGTTTGTGTTCGCCTTGACAGCCGCTTTGCAGGCATTGGAAATCAGGTCATCGCGCCTTTCGGACAAGTCCTGAAATCCCTGTAGGCGGGCATCGATTATAGTCTTTGCAAAATCCTCGGCTTCTGCGAGCTCCATGAAGGCCGGAACCTCCTTTATAATCAAATCCGACATGCCGAACTGCTCGACGCAGAATCCGAGCTCGTTAAGAAATTGCATCTTGTCGTGAGCCTCGGGCATCTGCGAGGCGTCGAGATGAATCAGAACAGGTACAATCAGTGGCTGACTTATGCGGGTATCTGAATCGAGTTCGGAGAGCATTTTCTCGTAGAGCACCCTCTCGTGAGCCGCATGCTGATCGATAAAATACAGTTTTTCTTCATCTCTGACTATCAGATATGCGGAAAATACCTGTCCGAGGTATTGCAGATGCGAAAAGCGGAACTCGAGCTGCTCAAAATCCTCATATTCGAAGCTTTCTTCCATAAGCTCTGCCGCCTCTTCAGACTCTTCCCGAAGTTGCGCGAAGAGTTCCTCGGTTTCTTTGCGACTTTGAGTTAACGAGAAATAATTTATATTAACACTATTTTCGTCGATTTCAGCATCCGGCCTCAAATCTTCGAATTCCTTTCCCTTTGTGCCGTCTTCTTCGCCTCCGAAACTTTTAGTATCCGCTGCTGATTTAAAATATCCTGCAGCATCGGGAATGGCCGGCGAAGCCAGGAGGCTCCTTCTGACACTGCCGCTGATGAACTTTCTTACCGCGGCCTCGTCGTAGAATCGAATTTCCGTCTTATGCGGATGAATATTTACATCTAAACGGGACGGGTCGAGCCGCAGGAACAGGAATGCAACGGGCTTTCTCCCTTCGAAGAGTTTATCGTGATAAGCTTCCTCGAGTGCCTCCTCTATAAGATTGCTCTTTACCCACCTTCCGTTGACAAAGAATATTTGCCTGCGTCTGTTGGGCCTGGAGTATGAAGGCTTTGAAATATAACCCTTAATGCTCATTTCACCCCCTTCGCCTTCATCCACTTTTACAAGTTCCTGAGCAAGCTGAGGGCTGTAAAGAGTCATTATTGCCTTTTTGAGCTCGCCGCTCCCCGGTGTAGAGTACATTATGGTTCCGTTGGATATAAATCGGAAGCGTATATGCGGATAAGCCAGCGCCATCTTCGAAAGATAATCGCTTATAAGCGCGGCCTCGGCATTGTCGGTCTTCATAAATTTACGCCTCGCGGGAGTGTTGTAGAAGAGGTCCCGAACAATCATTGTGGTCCCGTCGTTGCAGGCGGCATCCTGCAAATCCTGCATCTCTGCGCCTTCTATCCTAAGCCTTGCTCCCACGGTCTGATTTGCGGGCTTGCTCAGTAATTCAACCCTTGAGACGGCCGCTATGCTCGCCAGAGCCTCGCCTCTAAATCCCAAAGTATCGATTGCATCGAGGTCTTCCGTAACCCTTATTTTGCTGGTGGCATAGCGCATAAAGGCAAGTTCCATTTCGTCCTTTGCGATACCTTCGCCGTCGTCGCTCACCCTTATATAATCCTTGCCGCCGCCGCTTATCTCGCATGTTATCAGACCCGCCGATGCATCTATGCTGTTCTCTATCAATTCTTTGACGATCGAAAGCGGTCGTTCTACAACCTCGCCCGCCGCTATCTTGTCCGCCGTCTCCTTGGATAGTTTGCGTATCATTGTCTGGTCTTCTCCTGAAGTTTCTCGAGTATTCCGATTGCCTCGGAAGGCTTGATATTCATTAAATCCAAATTTCGCACCATTCCTGCCAGCTCGCTGTCGCGGGGAGAAAAGATTGAAAGTTGCTCTGTTACCGGTTCTTCGGGGTGCTTAATCTCTCTAAGTTCGAGGCTTCCGGCCTCTTCTTCAAGAGACTTAAGCTTGCGTTCCGCGCTCTGAATTACATCGCTCGGCACTCCCGCAAGCTGAGCCACATGAATCCCGTAGCTTCTGGACGCACTGCCTTCGACAATCTTATGCAGAAAAACTATATCTCCGCCTCTCTCCGAAACGCTGACATTGAGGTTTTTAACTCCTTCTATAGCGCCTTCCAGAGCTACCAGCTCGTGGTAGTGTGTCGCAAAGAGCGTCCGAACCTTATTGTTCCCCGCAAGCTTTTCGACAGTCGCCCAGGCTATCGACAGCCCGTCGTAGGTGCTCGTACCCCGCCCTATCTCGTCGAGTATAACCAGACTCGAAGGGGTGGCGGTGTTGAGTATAAAGGCGAGTTCACTCATCTCGACGAAGAAGGTGGACTGGCCCATGCTTATATTGTCCGAGGCGCCTATCCTCGTATAGATTCTGTCGCAGATGCCGATGCGGGCACTTTCGGCCGGTACGAAGCATCCGGCCTGGGCCATGAGGACTATCAGCGCGAGCTGCCTCATGTAAGTGGATTTACCGGACATATTCGGTCCGGTTATTATAAGCATGGAGGCGTCGCTCCTGTTGATATACAAATCGTTGGAGACGAAAATCCCGTCCTTTATCAAGGTTTCGATAACGGGATGGCGACCTTTTTTGATAATAATTTCGTCCCCGTCGTCAAGCTTCGGTCTCGTGTAATTCAACTTTATTGAAGCTTCAGCAAAACTTGCAAGCACATCGCATTCGGCAATCGCCCTGCCCGCCTTCTGCAGGGAAGCTGCCTTCTCGTTAAGCCGGGTCCGCAGCTCTGTAAAAATCTTGTATTCAAGCTCGTTAATTTTGACTTCCGCATTGAGAACCTTGCTCTCTACCTCCTTCATTTCCGAGGTTATGTAGCGCTCCGCGGAGACCAAGGTCTGTTTTCTTATATAATTTTCCGGAACCATATCCCTGTAGGTATTAGTGATTTCGATATAATATCCGAACACTCTGTTGAAGCCTACCTTAAGGCTCTTAATGCCTGTTCGCTCCCTCTCTTTGTTCTCCAAAGACGCTATCCAAAGCTTGGAGTCCCTCGAAGCGAGCTTCAGCTCGTCGAGCTCCACGCTGTAAGCTTCCTTTATAAGCCCTCCCTCCCTGACAGTAAACGGAGGTTCCTCCACTATGGCTTTCTCAAGCTCATCGTGCATATCCTGAAAATCTTCGATTCTCTCCGAGATTTCTCCGAGCAGCCCCGGCAGTCCCTTAAGTAAAGCTTTTATTTCTGCCAAATGCAAAAGCGAGGTTTTAAGGGCTATCATGTCCCTTGCATTCGCAGTGCCTACCGAAATCCTGCCCGTCAATCGCTCCAGGTCGTAGATATATTTAAGCGATTCTCTAAGATCGTTTCTAAGCAGAATATCTCCTGTAAGAAGCTCAACGGCATCGAGTCGAGCATCTATCGCTTCGCAAGATTTAAGAGGTTCGCGGAGCCAGCGCTTCATCAATCTAGAACCCATGGCGGTCTTCGTCCTGTCTAGAACGCCCAGCAGCGAACCCTTCTCGCTTCTGTCAAACAGCGTCTCGGTAATCTCTAGGTTCTTGATCGTCGCTCTATCGAGAATCATGCAGTCGCCGTCCTCTTCAATCTGAAGATTGCGTAGATGCGTGGCGTCCTGCTTCTGAGTCTGCATTATATATCCGAGGACTGCTCCGACAGCCGTAAAGAGTAAAGGAACATCTTCAGATGCAAGGCCCACGGCCTTCTCGCTCTTGATTCCGAAATGTCTCCGGATATTTTCCGAACAGGCTCTATCGCCGAAGATTCCTTCGCCCTGCGGGGAAATATAGATTTCATCCGAGAGGGTCGCGCTCTCCGCAAGCTGAAGGGCGTATGGTTCATCCTCCTTCACCAAAAGCTCTTTCGGGCGTATTCTCGCGAGCTGTGAGAGGAGCTGTTGACAAAGATTGCTTCCCTTAATCTGCATTGCTCTAAACTCACCGGTCGAAATATCGCACCAGCAGAGTCCGAATCCCTCCTCGCTCTCGCTTAAGGCTGCGAGATAGTTGTTTTCCTTTTCGTCAAGAATGCTCTCCGAAAGGACGGTGCCCGGGGTTATAACCCTGACGACTTCTCTATCCACTAGCCCTTTCGAAAGCGCCGGGTCGCTCATCTGCTCAGCTATCGCTACCTTGTACCCTTTATCTATGAGCTTTGCGACATAACTTTCGTAGGCATGATAAGGCACGCCGCACATAGGAGCCCTTTCTTTTTTGCCGCACTGCCTGCCCGTAAGAACCAAATCCAGCTCCCGCGAAGCGGTCTCCGCATCCTCAAAAAACATCTCGTAAAAATCCCCGAGACGGTAAAAGAGTATGCAGTCCTTGTATTGCTCCTTTGTATTAAGATATTGCCTCATCATCGGCGAGTAAGACATCTGTTCCTCTTCCTATTCAAATCCTCGCGATTCGCTCTCGCGTTTAAATCTTTAAATCTATTCCGCTGTTTCCTTAAAAAAAGCGTGAGCCGCCCGCACAATTTCTTGTGTGGCAATTCCGGCATATTCGGCGCCGCCCTTACGAAGATGCATAAGATACTCGATATTGCCCTTCTTGGCACCCTCTATCGGAGAAAAGCTTAAATTTACAATGCTGAAGCCCGCCTCTCTCGCATATCCGGACACATTCTCTATAACTTCCCGATGAACTGCGGGATCCTTAACCACTCCGCCCCTTCCGACCTGATGCCTCCCCGCTTCGAACTGCGGTTTTATAAGGCAGACCATATCGGCTCCGTCCTCAAGGAGTTGCGCTGCGGGCGGTAAAATATATTTCAGAGAGATGAAGGATACATCCGTGCAGACAAATTGGATTCTATCCTCAAAATCCGGAACCTGCGCATAGCGGAAATTGTATTGCTCCATCACCTTTACGCGCTCATCTATCCGCAGCTTCCACGAGAGCTGATTGCTTCCGCTGTCCACGGCGTAGACCTTCGCAGCTCCGCGCTGCAGCAGGCAGTCGCTGAATCCTCCCGTGGAGGAACCTATATCGAGGCATATCAAGCCCGCAACATCAATTTCAAATGCATTGAGGGCGGCTTCCAGCTTTAGCCCTCCCCTCGAAACATAGGGGCAATCCTCCCCTCTGAGTTCGATCTGCACATCTTCCGCTACAATGGTGCCGGGTTTTTCGCAGCGCTCACCGTCGACGAAGACAAGGCCCGCCATAACGAACCTCTTCGCCTTCTCGCGACTGTCCGCGAGCCCTCTTTCAGTTATGAGCGCGTCAATTCTCCGCTTCAATAAGATTCACCACCGTTTCCGCGATGCCGCGGGCATTCATCCCGTAACGCGCTTTCAGTTCCGATATGCTCCCGTGTTCTATAAACTTGTCGGGCCAGCCCATAACCTTTATGGCGCAGCGTGCTCCTCTTTCAGCTGCATAGGCCGCGATACGCGTCCCGACGCCACCCGAGGCGATGCCGTCCTCCAAAGTAATTACGAATCTGTATTCGTTGAAGATGCCGTCTAAAAAGGTTAAATTAAGTGGCTTTAAGGATCGTAGATTATATACGGAGCAGTCGATTCCCCGTTCTTTCATAAACTCGGCAGCATCCAGAGCATCCCTTACGCAGCCTCCTGCAGCCACTATGCATATGTATTTGCCGTCGCGGACCTGCTGAGGCAGATTGCATCCTGCGGGAAGCGCATAATCGCTGAGGTATTCGGCCTTACCCTTGGGGTATCTTATGGCGCAGGGAGCATCGAGGCTAAGAGCATAGCGCAGCATCTCCGCAAGTTCCGGTCCGTCCTTGGGGGCCAGAAGGTTCATATTCGGCATATCCGAAAGATAGGCGATGTCGAAAGCCCCGTGGTGAGTTTCACCGTCCTGCCCCGTAATTCCGGCTCTGTCTATCGCAAAGACGACCGGCAGGTTCTGGAGACAAACCTCCGTAAGGGTTTGATCGTAGGCCCTCTGGAGGAATGTGGAATATATGGCGACGACCGGCTTCATGCCGCCCAGTGCGAGGCCTGCGGCAAATGAAACTGCATGCTGTTCGGCTATCGCGCAGTCGAAGACCCTTTTCGGATATACCTCCTGCATTTTGCATAGTCCGGTCGCCTCCGTCATGGCTGCGGAAATTCCGACGATACGATCGTCGAGCGAGGCCTCCTTTACGAGGGCGGCACCGAAAATATCCGTATATTTATCCTCGCTTCGGACGATTTGCGAGGTAGCAGTAGAGGGATTGAAGGGGCTTACTCCATGGAACTTACCCGGATTTTTCTCCGCAGGGACAAAGCCCTTGCCTTTTATGGTAACAGCATGGATTATAACCGGGCGTTTCATGAGCTTTGCGGCGCTCAGCACCTCGCTCAGGAGTTCTATATCGTGTCCGTCGACGGGTCCGTAATACTTGAACCCCATCTGCTCGAAGAAGATTCCGGGGACGAAGCTGTTTTTTACAGCATCTCTTAGATGTGTAAGGCTTCTGGACATGGAGGGATGTCCTTTTAATACCGATTTAAGGTCTTCCTTAAAGTTGAGATATCCCTTGGAAAGTCTGAGTTTTTGAAGATACTCCGCAATTCCGCCGACATTCTCGTCTATGGACATGCTGTTATCGTTAAGAATAACTATGAGAGGCGTGTTTTCAGCTCCGGCATTGTTGAGCGCTTCGTAGGCTATGCCGCCCGTGAGCGCCCCGTCGCCGATGACGGCTATGCAGGAATAATCCTCTCCCTTAATGTCTCTGGCCTTGGCGTAGCCCAGAGCAGCGGAAATAGAACTGCCGCTGTGCCCGGAATCGTAGCAATCGCTTTCGTCTTCCGCTCTCTTAGGAAAGCCGCTAAGGCCGTCGCGCTTGCGAAGAGTGTCCATCTGCCCCCATCTTCCGGTGAGCATCTTATGGACATAGCACTGATGTCCGACATCCCAGACTATGCGGTCTTTATGTACATCGAATATGCGATGAAGGGCAATCGTCAGCTCCACCGTTCCGAGATTAGATGCCAGGTGGCCGCCGGTCTTCGAGACGCTATCTATCAGAGCCTCTCTGATTCGCACTGCCAGCATATCGAGATCGCGAGCGCTCATATTCTTTAACTGTTCTGAACTTATATCCTTAAAATCCTTCATTTTTTATCTTCCCTTCCAGGAAATCTATCAGGTAATTAAATATCTCTGCATCGTCTTCGTACTTTAACATGTGCTCCCTCGCCTCTTCCAGCAACTCCGCGGCCTTGAGCTTGGCGTCTTCGATTCCGAAGCATGCGGGAAAAGTAGCTTTACCGGCTTCCGCATCCGATTTGGTTCTCTTGCCGAGTTCGGATTCATCGCCCATAACATCGAGAATATCGTCGACTATCTGAAAGGCCAGTCCTACATTTTCACCGTAGAAATGAAGATCCTCTCTTAAGGAGCTGCTCCCTCCGCCCAGGGTACAGCCCGCGAGCAGAACAGCTTTAATGAGTGCAGCAGTCTTATTATTGTGGATGAAGGCGAGCATTTCTTTAGAGCAATCCTTGCCCTCAGCTTCTATATCCGCAACTTGCCCCGCTATCATCCCGCGAACCCCACTGCCCTTGGAAAGCTCGTAGCAGGCGCCTGCCATGCGCCGCAGGCTATGCGAATCGTCCAGGTACATCAGCATCTGCTTCGTCATCAATTCGTATGCGGCGGCGAGCAGTCCGTCTCCTGCAAGTATTGCCATTGCCTCTCCGTATACGATGTGATTTGTTGGCTTTCCCCGCCTTAGATCGTCGTCGTCCATCGCGGGAAGGTCGTCGTGTATCAGAGAATAAGTATGTATGTATTCCGCAGCGCAAGCAAAAGGAAGGGCAAAACTGAGATCTCCTCCGGCGAGCCTGCAGGCCGCGAGCAACAGAACAGGGCGTATTCTCTTCCCGCCCGCAGAGAGGCTGTAGGACATGGCTTCCTGAAGGGTGCGGCTCATCGGCTCGATTTCCGGAAGAAAATCCAGCATGTGTTCTTCTACGAGTAGCTTAAGCTCTTGGTAGGCAGGGTTGTTCATGCTTCAAAATCCTCCTTATTTCCATTTTCCGGATTATATATTTCGATTTTTTGCTTAGCATTTTCGAGAAGCTGAGTACAGTGTGCATGTAACATAATACATTTATCGTAAACCAAAATGCTTTCTTCCAATTCCAAACGCCCGGACCTTAGACTTTCCGCAGCTTTCTCGAGTTCGGCAAGCGCAACTTCGAATTTCATATGTTCAATATCGCTTTTATTCTGCAATTTCCTTATCCTCCACTAGACATTTTATGCTTCCGTCAGCAAATACAACGCTTATACGCTCACCGACACTTATTTGAGAAACTCTGCTTAAAATACCCCCGTCCGCGCTCCTTGCCATCGCGCAGCCCCTCTGGAGTGCCGACATGGGGTTGTGCATCTCGATATCCGTGCGCAGCATTTGCAGCCTGTGCGAAAGACTCTTAATGATATCTTCAAAAGCTATATCCGCATCGCTATTAAGACCTCTCAGCTTTATGGAAGCGAGCTTTAAGCCGGATTCCAGCAGCGGAAAGAGCCTTCGGGGCGAATAGATTTCCAATGTATTTAAAATAGAAGCGAGCTGCGGTACGGCAAGCTCCGCCGCCGCCGTCGGCGTTGCGGCTCTTGCATCCGCAACGAAGTCCGATATTACGACATCCACCTCGTGACCCACCGCGGAAATCACCGGAATCTTTGACGAATATATCGCCCTGGCGACGCTCTCCTCATTGAAGGACCAAAGATCTTCCGTCGAACCTCCGCCTCGCCCTGCTATAATCAGGTCCGCGCTCGGGAACAGTTCGTTTATCCCTTCGATAGCCTCGCATATGCTCCGAGCGGCATCGGGTCCCTGGACAAGGCAAGGATAAATTATTATATCCGCGAGCGAATACCTGCGCCTGACAGTACTTATAATATCCTTGACGGCGGCGCCCGTAGGGGATGTCACAACTCCTATGAGCCTCGGAAATTCCGGCAGAGGCCTCTTTCTCTTTTCGTCAAACAGTCCTTCCGCCTCCAATTTCTTCTTGAGGTTTTCGAATGCGAGCTTGAGTGCTCCCTCCCCCGCTGCCTCCAAATCTCTGATATTCAGCGAATAGCTTCCGCCTCTTTCGTATACCGAAACATTGCCGTATGCCGTAACCTGCATCCCGTCCGAGATGTCGTATCTTAAAAACTCGACGCGCTCCCGGGGCAGAAAGCAATTGATCCTCGAGTTTTCGTCCTTAAGAGAAAAGTACCAATGTCCCGAACCGTGCTTGTTGAGTCCGGAAATCTCGCCCTCAACCGACAAATTGGCAAGGATGGGATCCGCCTTTAGAATGCGGGAAATATATCTGTTTAATTGAGTTACGCTAATCGCCTTCAGCGCCAATGTCTTCCTCCGTATATGGCAACTCCGACAGCATTGTCGCTGCAGAGTCTCTTATCTCCGAAAATGTAGCCCTTATGCTCGCAGCGCTGCCTAAGAAATTCGCTTCGGGCCACTCCGCCGCTCACAAGCACTTGCTTCGCGCCGCTGTTCTTCCTTGCATCCTCGCATATTTCGATAAAGCTCTCGCTTATCCTTTCCATCAAGAAGAAAGAGAGCTCTTCTGACGGGTGCTCATTTATCGCCGATTTAAGCTGCGTTTCGAGGCCGGACAGGTTGAGTCCCGCATCTTGCACAAAAACGCGGCAGAGCGGGTTTTTAATGCCTTTTGGGCTGTATCCGAGCGCCAGTTCATCCACGCGGGCGCCGGCCGGAAAGGAAAATCCCAGCGCAAGGCCGAAGCGGTCCAAAAGCTGTCCGTAGGACAGGTCCTTTGTAGCGAAAATCACTTCGTGGAATTTCCCTCGCACGAGCACCAATTCCAAAGTTCCGCCCGATAAATGTGCGAATACAAACGCCTTTTCGCGCTCAATCCGAGTGCCCCAAGCTGCCGCTTCCAGATGCCCCTCCTGATGAGAGCAAAACAGCAACTTCGCTCCCGTCGCCGAGGATATCATACGAGCGGCATTCATGCCTGCCGTAAAGACCGGCATATATGAACCCTCCGCAGGCCTGGGTCTTGAGCTTGCACACACGGCAACAATTCTTCCGCTCCTGCCCTCAAGCGCCGCATCGATAAGTTCCGGAAGATTGTTCCAGTGCTGAAACAGCGCATCGGACTGACGAAGGCCGAGCTCGCCGTCCTTAACATTGAGCATGGTCCGCTCGTCGGCTAAGATATTTCCTTCGGAGTCCGTAAGGGCGACAGAAGTCGTGTAGTTGCTCGTATCTATTCCGAGGTAAAGTTCCTTCACTTATCCCCTTCCCTCTGTTCCCTGCCTTTAGCAATTTTGCCGAGCACGCCGTTTACGAAGCTCGCCGAATCATCTCCCGCAAATTTTCTGGCCACATTAACGGCTTCGTTTATGGCGATATTCTGAGAGGTGGGTTCATTCATGTACCAGCACTCCGCAGCGGCGACCCTCATAACCGCGAGGTCCACCCTGCCCATCCGCGCGAGCCTCCAGTTGTCGGAGCTCTCCTCGATCTGGGCATCTATTCCCCTCGAATTCTCTACATAGGCTTCATGTACGGCGCTAATGTAATCCCGCTGATCCTGCGGCGGGAAATGTTCAAAAAAGCGGAATTTTGCCTCAGAGGAAAAATCCTTTTGGGCATCCATGGCGAAGAGCATCTGCATAGCCAGTTCCCTCGCCTTTATCCTACTGATCTTATTGCATTTTTTCTCGTCCATTAAAATTCACACCCATTATATGCATGTTAACCTGATACAATTTTTCATTATTAAGCTCCTCAATTTGCCTTTTGACATTCTCCTGAATGTTCCATGCCGCATCCGGTATCTTGCAGCCGTACTTGACATCCAGATAGACATCGAAAATCAGACCCTCTTTCGACTTGGCAGGCCTTACCCCTTTAACACCTTGTCTTTCAAGGGCCTTTGCTCCGGCGCCGGGAACGGTAACCATATTGGAGACCCCGTCCGTGCGAAGCACCGCGTCCATAGCGGCCGCCGCGAGCTCGGCCAGGCTTAAATCTACGCTTGCGCTGTTGTTATCCATGATTTTGATTCTATAAAATCCGCATAAAAATTCAAGTTATATTATAGCACAAACGAAGCGCCGGCTACAATGAGACGCCTCATTGAAATATATACTGTCCATATCCGACTTGACTCAAATTGCTTTATGGATATTATAATAGACATGCTTACACAAATGCTGATGCAATAAAGGATGGGCTTAGATGCAAGGACAAGATCGGGCAAATTATATAAAGCAACATTTTTACCAAATCAACTCACCGCTTGGTAATTGCTATCTGTTTGCAAACGGGGATGCAAATATTCTCTTCGATGTAGGCATGCCATTTGCTGCGAAAACAAGCCTCGAAAAGATAGAAAATATTATTGGAGATGCTCCTGTTTCTCATATATTTTTAACACATACTCATTACGACCATGTAGCGGCTCTTCCGGCGTTCAGGAAGGCGTACCCGGACGCGGAAATACTCGGTACAGAGAAGGCGGCATCGGTCTTTAAGAGGCCCGCAGCGATAGGAGCAATCGGAAAGATGAGCCGCATTGCTATGAAAACTTTCGGTTTTTCCGAGAGCAGCATGGCTGATTACGACGATTCCCTGTTTGAAGTGACCCGAATACTGCGAGACGGCGATGCGGAATATGTCGGAGGCGCAGAGATCCGTGCCGTCTATACCCCCGGTCATACCAACTGCTCGATGTCTTACTTTCTGTCCGATTACGATGCGCTCATTCTTTCCGAGAGCACGGGAGCATATTTGGGAGACGGCATCGTAACGGCTGCGATACTCACGGGCTATGCGGATTCTTTAGCTTCCATAGAAAAATGCAGAAAAATCGGAGCGAAACATCTCTTTGTACCTCACCATGAGCTTCTCGAAGATATTTCCAACGAAGAGTATTTCAATCGTGCCGCAGCAGCAGCTGAAATATTGAAAGACAGAATTTTAAGTCTTTTAATTGAGGGGATGGACGACAAAGAAGTTATAGATACAGTGCGAAACGAAGCAGGACCTATCGCAGATAATTGCGGGGATATTCAACCTCTGGAAGCCTTTAATGCAAATGCGAAGGCGTTTCTGAATGTTGTAAGGAGAGAATTTTTGCAGGCTTAATATTGAGGAAAAACATATAATCAAACTATTAAACCTTGCCATTTAGTTTTTTTAATCTGGAAGAACATTCCTTTTATTCTTTGTCTGCGTTTCCTCTTCTTCGCCTTGATTTTGAGCCTTGAGCTTCAAGCCCATGCTATTTAGAAAAGCTGCCGTGGCTTCGTGAGCCCTTTTGCCCTTTTTTTCCGTTACAGGTTTGTGTCCTATAACCCTTCCGCCGATTGGCTCATTCCATCTCGGGTGGCTAAATGGTTCTGTCCATTTTTTCTCTTCATCCATAAGTATACCCTCTTTATTATTGAACAAGCACCGTACACATAAACTTCAAATAATAAGAAAATCGACGGTGTTT
>CAYFMW010000029.1:0-17021 GCA_964344335.1 uncultured Oscillospiraceae bacterium
TTTCTTCTCTATAAATGAAATGCTATATAATTAATAAAGTTAAAGGTTCAGATGAAACTAATCCATCCCGTAATACTCTATTACAAGCCCTCGAATTTCCTCGGAAAAATCCGCCAGTACAGTATAGCTCACAACGAGTGGATTATCCGGGTTCTCCTCGAATATAACAATCATTTCGCGGAGTTTCGACGCATCCATATTTAACTCTTCCGGTAAGCTCACGCCTGCATCGGCGATGTATTCTAACAGTTCTTGATCTTCAAATTCCGACAATTTGCGATCTTCTGTTTTGTCTGAGCAGGCGGTAAGCAAAATTGCCGTCATGACAATCAAAATAATTAAAACAAATAAGGACTTTTTACAGCGCATAGCAACCCTCCTTAATCTTTAATTATTTACCGAATTCAAATACTCCTGCTTATACTTCTCGAAAGTCTTATAATCTTCAGCGAAGTTGTGAGCCCCGCTTTTGTCGGGCTTGAGGACATAGTAAATATATTTACTCGTCTCCGGATGCATAGCCGCATATATGCTCGCTTCGCCCGAAGAAGATATCGGGCCGACCGGCAGACCTTTATACTTATATGTGTTGTACGGCGAATCTTTTTCGAGGTCGCTGTAGAGCACTCTATCCTTCCACTCGCCGAGCGAATAGAGGACCGTTGCGTCTATCTGAAGCAGCATCCCCTTCTTAAGCCTGTTGTATATTACCGAAGAGATTAGAGCGCGGTCCTCATCCACGGCGGATTCTTTTTCTATCAGAGAAGCAAGGGTTGCGATCTCGCGGGCGGAAAGCGCTACCGCCCTGTCGTCCAGACCCTCGCGGCACTTTTCGTACACGATAGCATATTGCGAAAGCATCCTGTCGATTATGCCGTGGGCATCCGTTCCCGGATATATCTCGTAGGTGCTCGGAAAGAGGAAGCCCTCCAGCCTGTTCTGACGGGCATCGAGCGTGCCGCTGGGATCCGGCTCGGCCTCCGCGCCCTCCAAAAATCCGTAGTCATAATCGTCCGCGCAGGCGTCGTAGAACTGCTGAACATCGCTAAGCAAACCCTGCTCCACGAGCTTTGCGGCCGTTTGCCTTATCGTGTAGCCCTCGGGGATCGTAAACTTAATCGTCTCGCTCTTTCCGCACTGCAGCTGTTCCATTATCTCGGAGGTGCTCATCGATGCGGATAACATATAGTCTCCGGCCTGAAACTTCCCGTCCAGCTCGTTCAGTCGCGCCTTAAGAGAAAACTTCCATGCGCTCTCTATAATTCCGCTCTCCTCGAGTATCTGCGAAATCCTCTTTGTGCTCGCACCTGAGGGAATATTAATCAAGAAGCTCTGTTCAGAGGATGGATCGAATACTTCGTCGTAAATCTTTGAGGAATCCAGATGGTTCCTTACGAGAATATATCCGATCGCTGAAATAATCAGCAGAATAATCAGAACCGCCGGCCAGCGGCTTCTCTTCCTGCCTGTCGATGACCTAGCCATAACAACCGTCGCGACGCCGGAGCGCCGCCCTTTCCGCAATATCCGGCTACTTAGCCCTACTCAGGTAGCTTCCTGTCCTGGTATCTATCTGGATAACTTCGCCCGATTCAATAAATATAGGAACCTGAATGACGGTGCCGGTCTCGACGGTAGCGCTCTTCGTAACATTAGTCGCAGTGTCGCCCTTAATTCCCGGCTCGGTCTCTATAACTTTAAGTTCGACGAAATTGGGCGCTTCGACGATAAACGGCTTGTCCCTAAAGAACTTAACAGTTGCCTTGTCGTTTTCTTTCAGATACTTCATAGCCTCTTCAACCAGCTCCTCCGAAAACGGAATCAGATCGAAAGTATTGGGGTCCATAAAGTAATAAAGGTTATCATCCTTATAGGAATATACCATCTCCCTGGTCTCGATATGAGCGCTCTCGAACTTATCGCTGGGGTTAAAAGCTTCCTCCTTCGTGGCGCCAGTGAGTATGTTCTTATACTTCGTCCTCACGAAAGCCGCGCCCTTTCCCGGCTTAACATGCTGGAACGAGATGACCACATGAGGTTCGCCGTCTATCTCGAATGTCACTCCGTTTCTGAATTCACTTGCACTTATCATACTTTGCCTCCAAATCGCTTAAACTATAGGATTATCAACTCTTTCGTTGCTTTTGACGCGAGATTTATTATACCATCGGCTGTAACCACGCACAAGTCTTCGATGCGCACGCCGAATTTGCCCGGCAGGTAGATTCCCGGCTCTATGGACATAACGCAATTTTCGGGGATAATCTCCTTATAGCTGGGTGAAAAACGCGGAGATTCGTGAACCTCCAGGCCGCAGCCGTGACCCAGCCCGTGCCCGAAATACTCTCCGTAGCCCGCATCCGCGATAATGTCCGCCGCAATCGCATGACACTCGTCTCCCTTAAGGCCAGCCTTTATCTTATCGCAGCAGGCAAGCTGCGCTTCGAGGACGATGTCGTAAATTTTCTTCATCTCCTCGCTCGCGCTGCCGACCGCAACAGTTCTGGTTATGTCCGCATGGTAGCCGTTTACGACGCATCCGAAATCCAGAGTTACGAAATCGCCCCGTTCTATGAGCTTTTCTCCGGGCACCCCGTGCGGATAGCTGCTCTTGGCGCCGCTCACGCATATCGTATCGAAGCTGAGCCCTTCGCCTCCGTGAGTTAGCATATAATATTCGAGTTCTGTGGCAATTGCCCTCTCCGATATGCCGGGTTTTATCTTAGAGCAGATATAGTTGAAGGCATCGCAGGAAATCTCCTCCGACCTCCTTATGTATCCGATCTCCTCCTCATCCTTGATCTCCCTTAGCTTCTCCACGAGGCCGCTTACGGGAACAATATTCTTTCCGGCAAGTTTTTCATTAAAATCAAGATAAGTGCCGAGCATCAGATAATCTTTTTCGACTCCGATATTTAAAGCGCCGAGCTCGGATAAAAAATCCGCAGTCTTTCTGTTTGCGCTTATCTGCTCGAATTTAAGCCAATCGAGCTCCAGAGCCATCTCCATATATCGGAAATCGGTAAGGATTACCGCTTCGTGCTCGCTTATCCAAAGCGCGCAATCGTCGCCCTTCTTGCCTGTAAAATACGAGACATTCGCCGGGTGGCTCACATAGAGCCCGTCGATATCCTTTCCGGCAATCGCAGAGCGAAGCGCATCAATTCTCTTTCTATACTTATTTTTCAATTCGGACCGCCTCTCCCAATATTCCGTAGATATCGGTAACCACCTGTGTGTAAGCCATCTCCGCCGCGAAGAATTCCGCGATCACGGGATCCGTACTCGCCGCCGCGTAGAGCTTCTGAATCGGCTCGAGCATCTCGTTGGAGACATTGTCCTGACCGAGCATCATCTGAGTCTGAAGCTCCAGACTCTTTTCCTGCAGGTCCTTGACCATCTTGGCACGCTCCTCGTTGGCATCGACTCTTTCCTTGGCCGCGACATAATTTTTATACTGATCGGTCTCCTTCAGCGAATATGCCAACTCTCTTGCAATGTCGTAAACATTTCTCATATCGATCTCCATTCCGCCGCCTTCTTTCGCAGCACTCAATTTTTAAATCTCTGACAATTTACTGAGTTAAATCTCCATAAAAACCGGAATTATCACAGGGCTGCGCTTCATGTTTCGGTATATGTGGTTGCGCAATCTGGCCCTGCATTGCTCCGCTATGGCGTCCACATCGCGAACCCCGCTCCTTATGCATTGGACTATAACATCCTCGGCAATCTGCCGCAGTTCCTCGAGTATATCTCCTTGCTGCTTGGCATAGACGAATCCTCTGGAAACTATCTGCGGCCTGCTCGCAAGATGTCCTTCTTCAAAGTTGGCAGCTATCACTATAAGTCCGGCCTCCGAGAGATACTTCCTCTCGCTGAGCACGGAGCTTCCGACATCGCCTATTCCGAACCCGTCCACCATGACGCTGCCCGCAGGTATCGTCTCCTTGATTTTTACGGCGGTATTCTTCGTAAATTCGAATATGTTTCCGTTTTTTGCCTTCAAAATATTCTGCGGCTCCATCCCCATCTCCAAAGCAAGTTCCGCGTGCGCGTAAAGATGTCTCATCTCTCCGTGAACCGGCATAAAAAACTTAGGCTTTAAGAGAGTGAGTATCATCTTGAGCTCTTCCGCCGCAGCGTGCCCGGAAACATGCGTATCGGCAATATCGTTGTATATAACCTCGGCGCCCTTCTCCATCAGGGCGTTTACTACATTGGATACCATCTTCTCGTTGCCCGGAACCGCCGTGGACGATAGAATCACCATATCTCCCGGCCTAATGCTCACCTGCTTGTGCATATTGTTCGCCATGCGGGTGAGCGCGCTCATCGGTTCGCCCTGGCTGCCGGTGGTGATTATCACGAGCTCGCTGTCCTTGATATTCTTAATCTTTTGAATATCCACCATAGTTCCCGCAGGTATATTCAGATACCCCAGGTCCTTGGCGAGCGCCACCATATTCTCCATGCTCCTGCCCGAGACCGCAACCTTCCTGTCGTTGGCTACGGCGGTGTCGACTATCCTCTGAACCCTGTGCACATTCGAAGAGAATGTCGCTATGATTATCCGCTTTTTAGTGTTCGCAAAAATGTTGTTGAGCGTCAGACCTACAACCTTCTCCGAAGCAGTGTAACCCTTCCTGGCGGCGTTCGTGCTGTCGGACATCAACAGGAGAAGACCTCGATCGCCTATAGTTGCAAGCCTTGCAAAATCGATCGGCTCTCCGTCCACCGGCGTAAAGTCGACCTTAAAATCTCCGGTGTGGAAGACATATCCCACGGGAGTCTGCACGCAGAAAGCGAGAGAATCCGCTACGCTGTGGGTCATGTGGATGGCCTCCACCTTGAAAATCCCCAGCTTTATCGTATCCCCGGGTTTAATTACATTCAGGTCCGCACTCAGCTGATGCTCCTTCAGCTTGTTCTTTATAAAGCCAATTGTAAGTCGCGTTCCGTAGATCGGAACATCTATGGCCTTGAGCAGATAAGGCACGGCCCCGATATGGTCCTCGTGCGGGTGAGTTATCACCAAACCCCTTATCTTATCGCTGTTTTCTATAAGATAGCTGAAGTCCGGTATAACAACATCTATCCCCAGCATCTCATCGTCCGGGAACGCCATGCCACAGTCGATGATTATTATATCGTTTCCGTATTCGAGCAGCGTCAGATTTTTGCCGATCTCGTGAAGCCCCCCGAGGGGAACGACTTTAAGCTTGCGGCTCCTGCGCGTCCTCGTTTTATTTGATTCTGTCATTATTATCTATCCTTGTTATATCAATATTCCTAGGTATTTATCCTTTTAACACTATATTTACCAGCCTGCCGGGGACCGCAACCGTTCTTGCTATTTCCTTCCCGGCTATCTGGCTCTTAACTTCCTCGCTTTCCAAAGCGAGTGCCTTCATCTCGTCGGCGCCCATATCCGCGGGAATGCTCATCTTGGCGCGAACCTTACCGTTAATCTGCACCACAATCTCGATCTCGCTCTTTACGAGCATCTCCTCGTCGCACTCGGGCCAGGGTTCATCGCAAACGCTGCCCTTCTCGCCCATTATTTCCCACATTTCCTCCGCTATGTGCGGAACGAAGGGAGCGAGCATCAAAATCAGCTTGCGGGAGGCATCGGAAAGCAGGCCGAGGTTTATGTCGGCAAGCTCCTTGTATCGATACATCTCGTTGACCAGCTCCATCAATGCGGCTATCGCCGTATTGAAATTGAAGCGCTGCTCTATATCGTCGCTCACGCGCTTTACGCTGTTATTGAGGATGTAGGCGAGCTGTCTGTCGTCCTCGGTTTCCGGGAAGTACTTCGGAGGCACATCTTCGCAGAGCTCAGCCATCTCTGCTATCAGCCTGAAGACCCTGTTCAGGAACCTGAACGAACCCTCGACCCCGGCATCCGACCACTCCAATTCCTTTTCCGGAGGCGATGCGAAGAGTATAAAGAGCCTGGCGGTATCCGCGCCGTACTTTTGTATAATCTCCTCGGGAGATACGACATTTCCGACGGATTTGGACATCTTACTTCCGTCCTTTAGTACCATTCCCTGGGTCAGAAGCCTCTGAAAAGGTTCCTCGCAGGAAACCATGCCCATATCGTAGAGGACCTTGGTGAAGAATCTCGCATACATAAGATGCATTATCGCATGCTCGATTCCCCCGATGTACTGGTCCACATTCATCCAGTAATCGACTTTTTCCTTTCTGAAAGGCAAATCTTCGTTCTTGGCATCGCAGTAGCGCAGGAAGTACCATGAAGAATCCAAAAATGTATCCATGGTGTCGACTTCCCTCTTTGCATATTTTCCGCAGATTGGGCATATGCCGTCGTCGAAACTCTTGGAAGTGGCAAGCGGGGACTTACCCCTGCCTGTAAATTCGACATCCGTGGGAAGCAGAACGGGCAACTCTTCGTCCTTTACGGGCTGCCATCCGTGTTCCTCGCAGTGGACCATCGGAATCGGGCAACCCCAGTAGCGCTGGCGCGAAATCAACCAATCCTTGAGCCTGTAGTTGATTACCTCTTCCCCGATCCCCGCTTTGTGAAGGTCCGAGCTGATTGCCGCAATCGCATCCGCGCTCGGCATGCCGTCGTACTTGCCGGAGTTTATCATCTTCCCTTCAGCCTCGAAGGCCTCGGTCAGATTATATACATCGATTTCGGGGTTTTCCGGGTCGACGACCGGAACTATATCAAGATTGAATTTCTTTGCAAATTCGAAGTCCCTCTGATCGTGCGCAGGCACGCCCATTACAGCGCCCGTACCGTACGAAATGAGGACATAATCAGCCACGAATATCGGCATTTCTTTATGTGTTAGCGGATTCCTGGCATATCTTCCCGTAAACACTCCCGTCTTTCCGCCGGTGGCGGCGCTGCGTTCAATATCGCTCAGATGCTGAACGCGCTCGCAATATTCTTCGACCTTATCCTCGCAGCCCGTGCCATTTACAATTTCGGACAGCAGAGGATGTTCCGGAGCAACTACCATAAAGGTCGTTCCGAAGAGGGTGTCGCTCCTCGTCGTAAAGACCCTGAGCTTTAGCTCCGTATCGATTACATCGAAATCTATTTCGCTTCCCTCGGAGCGCCCTATCCAGTTGCGCTGCATAGTCTTGACCTTCTCGGGCCAGCCTTCGAGCTCGTCGAGATCGTCAAGTAACCTGTCTGCATAGTCGGTTATTTTAAGATACCACTGGGAGAGATTCTTCTTGGTAACCTCGCTGTCGCAGCGCTCGCAGTGACCATCTATAACCTGCTCGTTTGCGAGCACGGTCTGGCAGGAAGGACACCAGTTGACAGGGTTCTCTTTCTTGTAAGCCAGGCCTCTTTGGCGGAAGCGTATAAAGATCCACTGCATCCATTTGTAGTAATCTTCCCTATATGTGCAGACTTCTCTGTCCCAGTCATAGGAAAAGCCGAGAGTCCTCAGTTGAACTTCCATCTCCTCGACATTCTTCGAGGTCCATATGGCGGGATGTATGCCGTGCTTTATTGCAGCGTTCTCCGCGGGCAGTCCGAAGGAGTCGAATCCTATGGGATGCAGCACATTAAAACCCTTCATATGCTTGTATCTGGCAAGGACATCCGCTATCGAATAGTTGCGCACATGCCCCATATGAAGCGTCCCGCTCGGATAGGGAAACATCTCGAGGCAGTAGAATTTTTCCTTGCTCTCGTCCTCTGTTACCCGAAAGGCCTTCGTGTCCTCCCATATTTTCTGCCACTTCTTTTCGATTCTTTCAAAATCGTATTTCGGATTCATATCTATTTTGCCTCTCTTTTAGAAATTGCCTCTTCGCTGCTCTCGAAATCCAGCCTTGGGCAGTCCATCCAAACCTTTTCGATCTGGTATTTTTCCCTCTGGGGCTCCGTAAAAATATTTATTATTATATCGCCGTAATCCATCAGAATCCAACCGGAATTCCCTCTGCCTTCCTGATGGCTCATCATTATTCCTTCCTCGGCGAGTCCGTCCTGAAGCTCGTCCGCAAGCGAGCTCATCTGTCGCATAGAGGCCGCGGTGGCCACCAGAAGATAGTCCGCAAATCCGGACTTTTCCTCGATATCGATTATAATGATATCTTTCGCTTTCTTTTGATCCAGCATTTTCGCGCTCAGCAATGCCAGCTCCCTACTCTTCATCTTTACCTCCGCTCTTCATCTCTTCGCGCAGCCAATCCATCGCTTCCTGCGATAAAGGGTCGTATGCGCGAGATCTGTCCTCAACATACTTCTTCGTATGCTCCATAAGCTTATACAGGCAGCGGTCGATATCCTCTGTCCGCGCCAGCCTTCTCATCTCCTCAACCCCCGGATAATCCCGGTTTTCTTCGATCATGTCCGCTATCTTGATTACCTTTTCCAGGAGGCTCATGCCGGGCCTGCCGGTAGTGTGATATTTTATGGCATTTAAGATATCCTCGTCTTCGACTCCGAAGAGTTCCGTAAGCTTTGCAGCCGCAAGCTTTCCGTGTTCCAGATCTCCCCCTGCTCTGCAGGCATCGTGAAACCAGGCCGCAATCTCGGCCTTCCTCGGGTCCGCGCCGAATCTCTCCGCAAGCTCTCTTGCCGCCTTCACCACCCCAACTGTGTGGGCAAAGCGCGAGGGATTTTCGTTGCGCCTGGCATACTCTCTGAGCCGGCCCGCAAAATCGAGGTATAAGTCGTTAATGTCTATGTATTCTATGACGCTTTCGGGCATCAAGAATTTTACGGACCTGCCGTCCCTTATAAGTCTTTTTATCTCCGTGGAACTGATTTCCAGCTCCGGAATTCTGATATATCTCGCATCCAGGGGATACTTCTCCCTAAGCTCCTTCTTAGCTTTGTGCAGCTTCTCCTCGTCGTAACCTCTGCGAAGCCCGATCAGAAACTTGAAGTTGCGTATAAGCTCCTCAGCCTTATGCCAGTCTTTGAGCTCCAGAAAAGAATCCGTTCCCATTATAAAGAACAGGTCTACATCCTCGCCGTACTCCTCCTGAAGCGCAGTGAGCGTATCGAAGGTATAGGACGGACCCTCTTTTTGAAGTTCGATATCGTTAATTTCAAAGTTCGGATCGTCACCGAGCGCAAGCTTCAGCATCTCCACCCTATGATGCCCCGCCGCAGGAGGCAGTCCCTCCTTAAAGGGGTTTACATATGCGGGGACGAAGACGACGAGGTCCAAATTTACCTCCTGCCTTATCTGTTCCGCCAGTATCAAATGTCCGTAGTGCAGCGGGTCGAAGCTTCCTCCCAGCACACCGATGCGTCTATTCATCCGCATTTTTTTCCTTTTTTTCCACCTTTACAGAGAGTTCTTCGAGCTGTTCGCCACTTACGACTGTGGGCGCTTCGCTCATCACACACTGAGCGCTCTGGTTCTTGGGGAATGCTATAACATCCCTTATATCCTCAGTGCCGAGAAGCAGCATGCACAGTCTGTCGAGTCCGAATGCTATTCCCCCGTGCGGAGGTGCACCGTACTTAAAAGCATCTATGAAGAAACCGAATCTCTCTCTTATATCTTCATCGCTCAGCTGCAGAACCTCGAAAATTTTCTTCTGAAGTACGGCGTCGTGTATCCTTATCGAGCCGCCGCCGGCCTCGTATCCGTTTATTACTATATCGTAGGCATCGGCAAATATTCTCCCGAGCTCTCCGCCGTCAAGATACTTCATGTCCTCTTTCTTAGGCGAAGTGAAGGGGTGATGCTTTGCCATGTACCTTTCCTCCTGCTCGGACCATTCGAACATGGGGAAATCTACGACCCAAAGCAACTTATAATCGCGCGGATTCAGCATTCCCAGCTTTCCGGCGAGGTCTCTTCTGAGGAAGCCGAGAGAAGCCCATACGACTTCCTGCGGCCCCGCCACGATTAGAATAAGGTCGCCGTTTTTCGCCTCGAAGCGCTCGCAGATTTTCGCGAGAGCTTCCTGATCGAAGAACTTGGAGACGGAGGATTTAATTTCGTCTTCTTCCACCCTTATCCATATGAGCCCCTTCGCACCGAAGGTCTTTATGGATTCGCTCATCCTGTCTATATCCTTGCGGGAGAACTTCTCGCTGCAAGCCTCCATATTTATTCCCATTACCCTTCCGCCCGATGCGATCGCATCATCGAATACTCCGAAGCCGGAGCCTTGTACGGCATCGGCGATGTCGACGAGCTCAAAGCCGACCCGAAGATCGGGCTTATCGCTGCCGAAGCGGTTCATGGCTTCCGTCCATGTAAGTCGAGGCAAGGGAGTCTCAATTTCCATGTCGAGCATCTCTTTAAAGAGCCTCTTTAAAAAGCGCTCCTGAACCTCAAGTATATCATCCTGATTCACGAAGGACATCTCGAGGTCTATCTGTGTAAATTCCGGCTGCCTGTCTGCACGGAGGTCCTCATCGCGGTAGCATTTGGCAATCTGGATATACTTATCGGTTCCGCCGATCATAAGAAGCTGCTTAAACTGCTGAGGACTCTGCGGAAGAGCATAAAACTTTCCGGGGTTAACCCTGCTGGGCACCAGATAATCCCTAGCGCCTTCCGGTGTGGGCTTTGCGAGAACCGGAGTCTCCACTTCTATAAAGCCTTCCTCATAAAAGAAGTTCCTTATTACATGATACATCTTGCTCCTGAAAGCCAGTATCCTCTGCATCTGGGGTTTTCTTAAATCTAAATATCTATATTTAAGACGAAGTTCGCCCGAAACATTATCGTCATCCTTAATGTAAATCGGAGGAGTCTCGGACTGCGAGTAAATGCTCAGGGCGCTTGCAACAATCTCGATATCGCCCGTCTTTATATCGGGGTTTTTCGATTCGCGCTCCCTTACCTTGCCCGTAACACCGACCGCATACTCGCTGCGAAGCGAATTTGCCTTCTCCTTTACTTCCTCCGGAGAGTCGTCGGCAATTACAATCTGAACTATGCCGCTCCTGTCCCTGATATCGGCAAATGCAAGGCTTCCCAAATTTCTGTTCTTGGCCACCCACCCGTTGACTGTCACTTCCTTGCCCAGATCTGCAATTCCGAGGGTCCCGCAATAATGAGTTCTTTTTAGTAATTTGTCCATTTATTTTACCTCTTGATAAACAATTCCAATTCTCCGGGAGCTACTTCCGTCTGAGATGAATTGTTCATATCCCTGAGTGTAACAACACCCCTGTCGAGCTCATCCTGACCGATCAGCACGCTGTAGGCGGCATCTATTCTGTCCGCATGGCGCAGCTGCGCCTTAAGCCCCCGCCTTATACAGTCCGTCGTAACGGAAAATCCGGCCTTGCGCAGCCTTTTCGCAAGCTTAAGAGCCTCGTTTTCGGCCTCTTCTCCGATAGCAGCGATAAAGACATCGACGGGCCGAGGATTGGGAAAGCTTACGCCCTGTGCTTCGGCTATCAGAAGCAATCTCTCAAGTCCGAGTCCGAAGCCTACTCCGGGAATTTCGGGACCGCCGAGCTGTTCGATAAGCTGGTCGTATCGCCCTCCGCCGCAGACTGTGGACTGAGCACCCAAATCCTTAGAAATAAACTCGAAAGCGGTCTTCGTATAGTAATCGAGGCCTCGAACTATGTCTCTGTCGACTTCGAAAGGTATCTCGAGAGCCTTAAGTTTTAGCTGCAGCTCGGAAAAGGCGCTCGTGCATTCTTCGCAGAGATACTCCGTCATGCGCGGGGCGTCCTTTACGATAGCCTTCTCTGCGGGGTCCTTGCTGTCAAATATCCTCATCGGATTAGTCTCGAAACGCAATTTCCCGGCTTCGGAAAGCTGATCGTAATGCGGCCTCAGGTAGTCCATAAGTTTTTTTCTGTAAACTCCTCGGCATTTAGGGCAACCTATGCTGTTTATATGAAGAGAAAAGCCCTTTAAGCCCAGGCGGGTAAGCAGATCGTAGCCGACAGCGATGACTTCTGCATCCGCGAGCATATCCTCGGAGCCGAATATCTCTACACCGAATTGGTAGAACTGCCTCTGCCTGCCCTTCTGCATCCTCTCGTAGCGAAAGCAGGGAGTTATGTAATAGTATTTAGCGGGTAGCGGATCCGCATAGAGTTTATTTTCTATGAAGGATCTGACGACCCCCGAGGTTCCTTCCGGCTTTAAGCTGAGTCGTCTTCCGGCGATTTCGAAGCTGTACATTTCCTTCTGCACTATGTCGCTCCCGTCGCCTATCCCTCTTTCGAAGAGTTCGCTATGCTCAAAAATCGGAGTTCGAATCTCGGAAAAACCATAGCTCCCGCAGATCTCCCTTATGAGTTCCTCTAAAGCTTGCCACTTATATACTTCGTCAGGCAAAATATCCTTCGTGCCCTTTGGAATGCTGATCATAAGATACCGTCTTCCTTTCTCTTTATCATTTCATCGATGCGCTCGATGTAAAGTTTCGTATCGCTTACATTGGGTATGCGTTCTATCCTGTCCTCTTGCGGAAAATACATCTTGGAGATGGCGCCCGCACCCATGGCCGCTACAATTTGATTTTCCTCCATTATCCTCACATTGTAAAGACTTTCGTAACCCGGCAAACTCCATCCTATATTTTCGAAATTGCCGGCCATATTCTTCTGTCTGTAAAGATAATACGGTCTGTACCCGGCCTCTCTCAAAAGCCGAGAGGCACTCTGCAGCATTATGCGCACATTATCGGCCTGCCTCGCCGCAAGATACCTGTCCTCCTCGATAAGGCGGCTCGCCCTCTTTATTGCGAGCGTATGCACGGTAATATTTTCAGGTCCGAGCCCTATCACCGTATCGAGGCTGTGCTCGAAATCCTCGGGCTCCTCCTCCGGAAGCCCTGCAATCAGGTCCATGTTTACACAGAAATCTCCTCCGCTCCTTGCGAGCGCAAAGGCGTCGATTATCTGCTGAGGGCTGTGAATCCTACCGATCAGCTCCAAGCTCCTCTGCTTCATGCTCTGAGGATTTATGCTCATCCTCTTCGCGCCGCATTCGGCCATCGCTGCAAGCTTCTCTGCGCTCAGAGTCTCCGGCCTTCCCGCCTCCACGGTGAATTCTCTGCAACGATCTTCAAGAAAGAATTCTCTCGTATTAGCCAGCAACTCGGCAAAATCATCCTCGTCGAGGCTCGACGGAGTGCCGCCGCCTATATATATAGATTCGGCAAAGAGACCCTTATCCTTCATCAGAGCACTCACCGCCTTCATCTCTTCAAAGAGCGCCGGCAGGTATTTTTCAACTTTCCTTTTATCTATTTCGCTGCTCGTAAAGCTGCAGTAATTGCAGCGCGTCGGGCAGAACGGAATTCCTATATATACGGCTATAGCCTCGGGATTTTCGTCGAAGGCGAGCGATTTTTGGACTTCGCTGACTTCGTGTAGCAAAAGAGCCTTCTCGTCGGATACGAGATATCGCTCCTTCATAATCTTAAAAGCATCTTCGCCCTTTCGCCGCAGCCCGTTGTAGAGCTTTACCGGCCTAACTCCGGTCAGCGTACCCCAGTCCAGTTCTCTTCCGGTCTTTTCATTTAAAAATTCGTAGAGTATCTTAGCCGAATCTTCCTTGGAAATCGAATCTTCGATGAATAGAAAATTCGCGGGGTTATCTTCGCCCGCCTGATAGCCTGCGGGGGCTTCATCGGCCTCGATGGCGTCTCTTGCAAAAACCTCGCAGCCTCCCGTGGGAAAGAACATCCTCGCGAGCTCCGCGAGATGATACCTGCTCTTTTCGTCCGGCGCGGAGACCCTATACAAAGGGATTGTACCTCTTTTCGTATGCTATGGTGCTGGGCCCCATGTGCCCGGGAAGAACCACGGTCTCCTCGGGAAGCTCCATAAGCTTGTGCAAGGATTCTATTAAGAGATTATAATCGCCGCCGTAGAGGTCGCTCCTTCCGATCGTTCCTTTAAACAAGGTGTCGCCGGAGAAAAGCATCCCGTCGCAGAGTATGCACATACCACCCGGCGTATGCCCCGGCGTCGAAATAATCTTAAGTTTCAGATCGCCGCATTCGAGGATATCCCCGTCGCTGACGAAGAGCTCGGGAACTATCTTGCCCTTACCATAGCTCTTCCTTGCGTCAAAGAGAAAATCCTTCTCCTTAATGTTCGCGACGAGCTGAATTTCCGGATATAACTCCTTATAGAAAGGAATACCACCGGTATGATCCCCGTGACCGTGCGTCAGTATCAGATACTTAGGTTTAAGCCCCAGTACCTCCACATCCGAAATCAGCTGTTCACTGCTCCCGCCCGGATCCACTATAAAGCAATCTCTGTCGTTTTCGCTGTAGCCCAGATAGCAATTAGTCTGAAAGGGGCTTACCGCATATGTTTTTACCTTCATTTTTACGCATTCGCGCGGTATACATCCACCACGCCCTTTATCTGTTTCATTTTTGAAATAACTTTTAATATATCTCCGGTATTGGCTATCGAAAGAGTCATATCGACGACAACCATTCCGGCCTTATCCTTCTTTAAATTCAGACCGTTAATATTTATGTCCATATCTGTACAGGTCTTGGAGATATCCGACATTAGACCCTTCCTGTCCTCTGCGACGAGTGTCATTGCCGCATTGAAGTTCGGGGAGCTCTCGTCGTAAATCCAGGATACCGGTATGAGCCTTGCGCGTTCATGCTCGGGCAGCGAAACTATATTGCTGCAGTCCTTCCGATGAATCGAGACCCCCCTTCCCTTGGTCGTATATCCTATAATATCATCTCCGGGCACCGGGCTGCAGCACTTTGCGTAGCGTATAAGCAGATTCTCTACACCCTTAACCCTTACACCTTCCGTCCTCTCGGGCGCCTTCTTCTTTGCCTGCTCCAGGCGCTTTGCCTCTTCCTTTTCCTTGCGCTGCTCTTCGGCAATCCTCTCCTGCTCCTTTTGCAGCGCCTCCTCCTTAGCCTCCTTGACCTTCTCGGCAGCCGTCTTTTCGGGAGTCTGCGCCTTTGCCTCTCGCTTCAAATACTGCCTTATCTTATTCTTTGCGGAGTTTGTCTTTACTATCTTAAGCCAGTCGAGACTCGGCTTAGCGTTGGAAGAGGTTATAATACTCACTATCTCGCCGTTCTGAAGCTCGTAGTTTATCGGCACCATCTTGCCGTTGACCTTTGCTCCCACGCATTTGCCGCCGACATCCGTATGCACCTTAAAAGCAAAGTCGAGGGGGGTCGAGCCCGCAGGAAGCTCCATCACATCGCCCTTCGGAGTAAACACGAATACCTGGTTGGAGAAGAGGTCCATCTTTACGGTTTCCATAAACTCTTCCGGATCCTTCAACTCCTGCTGCCATTCAAGGGTTTGGCGAAGCCATGCAAGCTTCGTCTCGTCATCGTCGAAGCCGATTCTGCCCTCCTTGTATTTCCAATGAGCGGCGATTCCGTATTCGGCGACCCTGTGCATCTCCTTGGTCCTTATCTGTATCTCGAAGGGATTGCCGCTCTTGGCTATGACCGTCGTGTGCAGCGACTGATAGCGATTTGTTTTCGGCATCGCGATATAGTCCTTAAAGCGCCCGGGTATCGGCGTCCACTGGGTATGAACCGCCCCAAGAACACCGTAGCAATCCTTGACTGAATCGACTATTATCCTCACCGCCGTCAGATCGAATATCTCGTCGAGCTGTCTGTTCTGATAGACCATTTTCTTGTAAATGCTGTAATAATGCTTCTGGCGACCGTATATTTCGTATTTGATATCGGTGCCGCCGAGCAGACTGTGAACATCGATTATCACCTCGTCTATCGCGCCCTGGCGGTTAACCTGCCGCTTTTTCATCTCGAGGTCGAGCTCTTCGTAGGCTTCGGGCTCAAGATTCTTAAAGGCGATATCCTCCATCTCGAATTTGAAGGCATATATTCCGAGTCTGGCTGCCAGAGGCGCATATATATCGAGAGTTTCCTGGCATTTTTCCCGTATCTTTTGCGGCGTCTGATAATTGATGGTGCGCAAATTATGAAGCCGATCCGCGAGCTTTATGAGCAGCACCCTGATATCCTTGGTCATGGCGAAAAACATCTTGCGTATATTTTCCGCCTGCTCCTCCTCTTTGCTCCGGTAGTTGATATTCTTCAGCTTCGTAACCCCGTCGACCAGGCCCGCTATCTCCTTGCCGAAATCCTTCTCCATCTGCTCGAGAGTATAGTCGGTATCCTCAAGCACATCGTGAAGCAGGCTGGCCGCTATGCTTCCTTCATCCATGCCCAAATCGGCGAGAATAATACCTACCGCCATCGGATGGATTATGTAATCCTCACCGGACTTCCTCTTCTGGCCGCGATGGTATTTCTCCGCAGTCTCGTAGGCTCTTTGCAAGAGCTGCGCATCATAATTCGGATTGTAGCCGAGCAAGCGCTCAACATATTCGTTCATGGATAGATTTAGGCTCCTTTTTATAAAAACAAGGCATGTGCGCTTGCACACATGCCCTGCATGTATCTTGCTCGCAGCGATTATTCCTCCGCGTCCGCAGCTTCGACAGACTGCTCGGCTTCGGCCTCAGGCTGCTCACTTGTCGCACCGAGCCTTCTGATGCTCTTCGGACTGACTTTAGTTTCTTCCTGATCGTCCTTGCTCTCCTTGGGTTTCGAATCGCTTTCCTTTTCGATATTGTTGACCGCCCACTTTGCGATTTCGAGTCTGGTCCTGTCCACACCTACTTGAATCGTGAGCCTGTCATCCTTTATCTTTACAACTTTACCGTAGATTCCTCCTATGGTGAGAATGTCGTCACCGACGGCGAGGCTGTCCCTCATCTCTTTAATTTCTTTATCCTTCTTCCTCTGAGGGCGGATTAACATGAAGTACATTATCGCAAACAGAGCGACAATCATTATAATTTGTGATGTGTAAGCCGGCATAATTTTCCTCCTAACATAAAATAACGAATTTATTATATAAATAATATGTATTAAAATCAACCTGTTTTAAAGGAAATTTTCCTTAATCCCCTTGTTTTAAAAGCTTTGCAATGTTAATATAGCCGGGTAATGCCGGCGTGATGGAATAGGCAGACGTAGTGGACTCAAAATCCACCGGTAGCGATACCGTGCCGGTTCGAGTCCGGCCGCCGGCACCA
>CAYFMW010000030.1:0-14668 GCA_964344335.1 uncultured Oscillospiraceae bacterium
AGTAACCGTCATTTAGAATATCTCCTTCAGTGAGTCGTGCTTAAAGGGTACAGCTATATAAAAATATTATATTCTTCGTGTTTTGAAAATTCAATATAATGCTTGAGATTTCAAACATTAAACTCGAATTTCAATACGCTAATATTAAATCAATAACAAATAATTTTCATCATGAGATTAGCACACTTAGCCTCCCCCTATAACAATCCGCCGGGTTATGATACAATACAGTTAAAGATAAAGGGGAGGGTTGTCGGGGATGAAAAAGACATCTTCCATTCCAACAGAAGACTTGCTCTACATCTTCGGCGAGGGGAAATATTACCACGCCTATCAGATTTTTGGCGCTCACATCGAAGAGAGCGGTGTGCGCTTTACCGTCTGGGCTCCCTATGTTAAAAGCGTGTCCGTAATCGGAGATTGGAACGGCTGGAAAGCCCGAAAGGGCAGCTGTCTGGACGGCGGCGATTATCTTGAGCCGCTGGGAAGCAGCGGCGTCTGGTCCGGCGTTCTTAAAGGTCCCGAAAAGGGCATGTGCTATAAATATCTTATCGAAACTCCCAGAAGAAAGCTCCTCTACAAAGCAGATCCCTATGCGATTTATTCCCAGAGACGCCCGAACACGGCATCCGTCATCTGGGATTTAGAATACGAATGGCAAGATCAGCAGTGGATGGAAAAGAGAAGGCAGAAAGATCATTTCAAGGAACCTTTAAACATCTACGAGGTGCATCTTGGCTCCTGGAGGAGGCCTCATGCAGTAAGAAGCGAGGCGGACAATCCTGCCTGCCCGGAATTCTATAACTACAGGGAGCTCGCGGAGCTTCTCATCCCCTATGCTAAGAACATGGGCTACACCCATCTGGAGATTATGCCGGTAATGGAGCATCCCTTCGACGGCTCCTGGGGATATCAGACGACCGGCTTCTTTTCCGCTACCTCCCGCTACGGCAGGCCTCAGGATCTTATGTATTTTATCGACCGCTGCCACCGATCCAATCTGGGCGTAATCCTGGACTGGGTGCCGGGACATTTCTGCAGGGACGCTCACGGCCTCTGCACCTTCAACGGTCGCAATCTTTACGAGGAATCGGAACATCCTAACTGGGGCACCTACAAGTTCGACTACGGAAGGGGGCAGGTGCGCAGTTTTCTCCTATCTTCGGCCATGTTCTGGCTGGAGCTCTTCCATGCCGACGGAATCCGCGTCGACGGCGTAAGCAGCATGCTGTATATGAACTTCGGCATAGAGGACGAAAAGGAGAAGCGCTTCAACAAGGATGGCAGCGAAGCGGATCTTAACGCGATCGCGTTTTTGCAGGATCTCTCCCGCATGATAGGCCGCTATTTTCCGGGGGTCTGCACTTTCGCCGAAGAGAGCACGGCCTGGCCGCTTGTAACCTATCCGCCGGATGTCGGGGGCCTGGGCTTTCACTATAAATGGAACATGGGCTGGATGAACGACACCCTCAGCTATATGCAGACGGACTTTTCCTCCCGCAGTGAATTCCACCGGAAGCTCACATTTTCCATGATGTACGCCTTCAACGAAAATTTCGTCCTGCCCTTATCGCACGACGAGGTGGTTCACGGGAAGAAGTCGCTGATGGGCCGCATGCCGGGCGATTACTGGAGGCAGTTTGCGAATCTCCGCCTGCTGCTCCTGTACCAGATGACCCACCCGGGCAAGAAGCTGAACTTTATGGGGAGCGAACTCGCGACCTTTATCGAATGGCGCGAATACGAGGAGCTGGAGTGGTTCATGCTGGACTACGAAGCGCATGCAAAGCACAAGGACTATGTAAGAGCGCTCAATCGCTTTTACAAGTCGGAAATCGCCCTCTGGAGCAACGACCACGACTGGTCCGGCTTTACATGGCTGGATGCGGATAATATCAAGCAGAATATTTTGAGTTATATAAGGACCAGCGCCGGAGGCAGGAGCCGGCTGATCTGCGCCCTGAATTTCGGAGTCCAGACCTACAAAGGATTCCGGATTGGGGTTCCAAAGCCCGGAATATATAGAGAAGTATTCAACTCCGATGCCCTTTCCTTTGGCGGAAGTGGTAAAATTTTAAGCAAGCCGATCAAAGCACAGGAAATTCCGATGCACGGACAGCCGTATTCCATCGAGATTACAGTCCCTCCGGTGGGCGGCAGCGTATGGAAAAAATCAAACAGAAAAGAATGACATGTATGTTCAGCAACAAGGAAAATTTTAAGCAAAATTTCGAACAGATGCTAATAAGGCTCTATGCAAAGCCGCATAAAAGCTGTACCGCTTACGAAAAATATATGGCGCTGGCGGAGATGATATCGACCGAGGCGGAGAGTATCCGCTCTGAAAATGTAAACCGTTCTATTGAGACCGGGAACAAGAAAGTTTTCTATTTTTCCATGGAGTTTCTGATCGGAAGACTCCTGGAAAATTATCTCTATAACCTCGGCGTGCGGGACCTCGTCTCGGAGGCGTTGGAGGAGATGGGGGATAATTTGGAGGAGCTGTTTGAGTTTGAACCGGATCCGGGTCTGGGAAACGGCGGCCTCGGGCGCCTCGCCGCCTGCTTTTTGGATTCGATGGCGGCCATCGGAATCGACGGCGTCGGCGTGGGCCTTCGCTATAAATTCGGACTGTTCCGCCAAAAGATTGAAGACGGCATGCAGATAGAACTCCCGGACACATGGCTGGAAAATGATTATCCCTGGCAGGTAAAGCATCCGGAGGATACCGTCGTCGTGCGCTTCGGCGGCCATGTGGAGAGAACATATATAGACGGCGTAACACATTTCGAGCATAAAGGATACAAATCCGTCTGCGCCGTGCCCTACGATGTGCCTATCGTCGGTGCCGGAGGGAAAAATGTCGGCATCCTTCATCTCTTTGACGCGAAGCCTCTGCGCGAGACCGTCGATATGGACGCCTTCAACCGCGGAGATTATGCGGCGGCAATGAAGGAGCGCGCAGAGATCGATGCCATAACCGGCATCCTCTATCCGGATGACAGCAACGGCGTGGGACGAAAGCTCAGACTGCGGCAGGAATATCTGATGGTTGCGGCAGGTATCGAAAATATTGTAAGAAATTATAAGGCTCTCCACGGGGACGATCAGTGGCTGAAGCTCCCGGAGCGGATAAGCATTCATATCAACGATACCCATCCGACGCTCTGCATTCCGGAGCTGATACGGGTCCTTATCGATCAGGAAAATCTGGACTGGGACGACGCATGGACAATTACCAGGCAAAGCGTTTCCTTTACAAATCACACCATCCTGCCGGAAGCGATGGAAAGCTGGCCGATCGGTATGTTCAAGGAGCTGCTGCCCCGCGTATATATGATTATCGAGGAAATCGACCGGCGTTTCCGGGAAGCGATGGAAAAGCGCGGCTGCGCGGATTACGAAACATTGCGAAAAACATCCATCCTGTGGGATAACACGATACGCATGGCGAATCTTTCGATTATAGGCAGCCACTCCGTAAACGGCGTCGCCGCCCTGCACAGCGAAATTTTAAAGAAGGATGTGTTCCGCGATTTTCAGGAAATTTATCCGGGCCGCTTCAATAACAAGACCAACGGGGTGAGCCACAGAAGATTTATGATTCAGTCCAACCCGGGTCTTGCGAGGCTCATTACCGAGCTGATCGGGGACGAATGGCTGCGCGATTTTAACCAAATCGAAAGGCTTTTGAATTATAAAAATGACCCCACCGTTACAGCTCGCCTGCGCCGGCTTAAAAAGGAAAACAAGCGGAAACTTGCGGAATACATAGAGAAGACCGCCGGAATATACTTAGATACGGATTCCGTCTTCGATATCCAGGTTAAGCGGATTCACGCGTATAAGCGCCAGCTTTTAAATGTATTCAAGATTATGGACCTTTATAATCGCATTAAGGAGAACCCGGATCTCGATATCCTGCCCTATACATTTATCTTTGCAGGAAAGGCCGCGCAGGGCTACGCTTTTGCGAAGGAGGTCGTTCATTTAATAAATGCGGTGGCAAGTCTGGTCAACAGCGACCCCGTCGTGAGCCAAAAAATCAAAGTGGTGTTTGTGGAAAACTTCTGTGTCTCCAATGCCCAGCTGATCTACCCGGCCGCCGATATCTCCGAGCAGATTTCCACCGCCGGAAAGGAAGCCAGCGGAACCGGAAACATGAAATTTATGATGAACGGCGCCATCACGCTGGGTACGCTGGACGGCGCCAATGTGGAAATCCTGATGCAGGTCGGAAGAGAAAACATGGAAATTTTCGGACTCACATCCGAAGAGACATCCCGCTTTGCGATGTATGGCGGCTATAATGCCAAAGAGACCGCCGAGGCGGATCCGAGGCTTAAGCGAATTTGCTCTCAGCTGGTCGATGGAACATTTAGGGACGAAAGCGGAGAAGCAGTCGCCTTCTGGGGAATCTACGACAATCTTCTTGCCCATGGAGATGAGTATTTTGTGCTTAAGGATTTTGACGCTTATGTTAAAGCGTTTGAAAATTTGGATAGAATTTATAGAGACGAGGGCAGATGGGGTGCCATGTCTCTGACAAACATCGCTAAATCCGCTTTCTTTTCGAGCGACCGTACGGTTCGTGAGTATGCGGATGAAATATGGCATGTGGATCATCGATAAAAGCCAGTAAAGGGAGGTGCAGTAAATGTCCGGAAAGAAATGTATTGCCATGCTTCTTGCAGGCGGCCAGGGCAGTCGCCTCGGCGCGCTTACGAAAAACATTGCCAAACCGGCGGTCTCTTTCGCCGGCAAGTATCGCATTATCGATTTCAGTCTTTCGAATTGCGTCAATTCCGGGATAGATACCGTCGGTGTTTTAACGCAGTACAAACCGCTCGTGCTCAATCACTATATAGGAACCGGAGAGCCCTGGGACCTGGACTCCACGCACGGGGGGGTTCATATTCTCCCTCCGTTTGCGACGGAAACCGGAGGAAACTGGTATGCGGGGACCGCGGACGCTATCTACAACAATATAGACTTTGTAGATCTTTATGACCCGGAACATGTCCTGATCCTTTCAGGGGATCATCTCTACAAAATGGATTATGCGGAAATGCTGGAAGAGCACATAGAGAATGACGCGGACCTTACGATTTCCGTGTATGATGTCCCCTTAAAGGAGGCGAGCCGCTTCGGCATAATGTCCGTAAATGAGGAGGGGCGCATCCATAAATTCGCGGAAAAACCGAAAAAGCCGGAGAGCACTCTGGCTTCGATGGGAATTTATATTTTCAAGTGGTCGATACTTCGCTATGCCCTGCTGAGGGATCACGAAATAGAAGCTTCCGATCATGACTTCGGTAAAAATATTATTCCCATGCTGCTTAAGGAAGGAAAGCGCCTGTTTGCACATAATTTCGAGGGATACTGGAAGGATATCGGAACTATAGAAAGTTATTACGAAGCGCAGATGGAAATGATCACCACGGATATCGGGCATCATATGTTCCGGGAAGGAAGCCAGATTTATTCCAATTCCAACCTGTACCCTGCCCACTATGTCGGGAAAAAGGGGAAGATCAAGACTTCTTTGGTCTCCAACGGTTGCATCGTAGACGGAACCGTTACCAAGTCCATCTTGGGTTTGTCCGTAATTGTAGGAGAGGGGTCCGCAGTCAAGGCTTCCGTGCTCCTTCCGGGCGCGCATATCGGCAAGAACTGCAAAATCACAAAGGCGATTGTTAACGAAGGCGTATCTGTAAAGGACGGTTCTGTAATCGAAGATCCGGACGGCGGAATCGTAGTGGTAAGCGCCGATAGTAAATGGGTGAGGTGAGAATCATGAAAAAAACCATCGGACTTATTTCCGCAAATTATGTCATCGAAGAAATCAATCCTAATATGCAGAAGCGCGGTCTTGCGGCTCTGCCCTTCGGCGGCAGGTATCGCTTAATCGATTTTCCTCTTTCGAACCTGAAAAATTCCGGAGTCGGTTTTGTCGGTATAATTATGCCCTTTAATAACCGCTCTCTGATCGATCATATCGGAGCCGGCAAAGCATGGGGCTTCGGACGCAAAACAAACAGCCTGTTTATGCTGCCGGGGAGCGTCTACGGCAGGAAGAATAATGCGGACAAGTTTCTTTTAAGAGACATGATTTTGAATTTTCGCTTTATCGACTACGACAACGCGGACTATGTAATACTCTGCGGGGTGAATAAGGTCTTTAACATGAATTTTGAACCCATGATAAAGCAGCACGAACAGAGCGGCGACGATCTGACCGTCGCTTACAAGGTCGAGGACGGGAAGGATATCCCCCTCGATTGTGCAATCATAAACCGCTCTTTCCTTGTTGATATCGCCTCCTGGTTCGGAAATCTGGATTTTCTCGGACTTCCGGCAATCATAGAAGAGCATCTGGGCGATGCGAAGGTCGGCAGATATGATTTTGACGGCGAAGTAATCGTTATAGAGAACATGCACGACTATCTGAAGGGGAATCTTTCTCTGCTGGACAGCGATGTTCGGGAAGCTCTCTTTAATCCGAGCCACCAAATCTATACAAATGTACAGGACAGGGCGCCGACATTCTACTCCTCTTCTTCGAAAGTCAAGAACTCGCTTATCGCGGCAGGCTCAATTATAGAAGGGGAAGTGGAAAACAGCGTAGTCTTCAGGAGTTCGCATATCCACAAGGGTGCGAAGGTTAAAAACTCCGTGCTGATGCAGGACTGCATAGTCAGCGAGGGGGCTCAATTGAACAACTTTATCTGCGATAAAAGAGTGCACATAATGGAAAATGTGCGCGTGGAAGGTACGGTGGAGAATCCGTACTATGTACAGAAAGGACAGATTGTTTGATCAAGGTATTATTTGCCGCCTTCGAGGCGGCTCCTTTTGTAAAAACCGGCGGCCTGGGGGATGTTGCGGGATCTCTTCCCGCGGCAATTTCCACCTCTGCCTTTGATGTCCGGGTTATACTTCCGAAGCTTTCCGCCATTCCGGAAAAGTATGTTAAGAGGATGGAATTCGTCGGCTCTTTTTCCGTGCCGCTCGGATGGCGCAATCAATACTGCGGCTTGTTCCGTTTAAAGTATAAGGGTATTCTGTATTATTTCCTGGATAACGAATACTATTTTAAGCGGGATAATGTGTACGGTGAGTTCGATGACGGCGAGCGGGTCGCATTTTTTTCCAAAGCTATTTTGGAATTCATCCTGCACACAGATGAATTTGTCCCGGATATTATCCACTGCAACGACTGGCATACAGCGCTCGTTCCCGTAATGTTAAGGGAACAGTACAAGGAAATTCCCGAATTTGAGCGCATCAAAACCGTCTTTACGATTCATAACCTGAAATTTCAGGGAAAATATTCGGACTTCGTTATCGGAGACATATGCGGCCTGGGAAACACGCCGGCAGCCGCTCAGCTTATAAGCGACGAGAACACTGCAAACTATCTTCAGGGCGCGGTAATTTACAGCGACCGGATTACGACGGTAAGCCCGAGCTACGCGGAAGAAATCCGCATGCCCTACTACGGAGAAGGTCTTGACTGGCTTTTTAACAGGCGAAAAGATGTCCTGTCCGGCATTTTAAACGGCATCGATTATAGAATCTGGAACCCGGCGAAGGATAAGAAAATAGCTGTAAACTACGATGCCTCTTCTCCTGCAAAAAAGCAGGAGAACAAGCTGCTTCTGCAAAAGGAGCTGGGGCTCGAGGTCAATAAAGATATCCCGCTTTTTGTAATCATCAGCCGGCTGACAGAGCAGAAGGGGCTGGATCTGGTTAACTACCTGCTTCCGAAGTTTCAGCAGCGTTCCATGCAGCTTGCGGTTTTAGGCATCGGAGATAAAAAATACGAGAATGCCTTTTTGCATTATGCCGGTATCGATCCTCAAAAATTCTCCGCATCTATTGAGTTCAACACCGATTTCGGTCATCGGATGTATGCCGGCGCAGATGTGGTTCTGATGCCTTCGCGCTTTGAACCCTGCGGCCTTACGCAGATGATAGCCATGCGCTACGGAGCTCTTCCGCTCGTGCGGGAGACGGGAGGGCTTAAGGATACCGTCCATGAAGATAACGGCTTCTCCTTTCTTAACTTTAATGCGCACGATATGCTCTACGCTGTCGATTGCGCTTTGGACATATGGTTCAATCGCAAGCGCCGCTGGAGAGCTATGCAGAAGCAGGCGATGACGGAAGACTATTCCTGGAAGGCCTCGGCAAGAGAGTATAGGAAGCTATATCGAGAGATTATATAGATTAATTAATAAGATTCCTGTAATTGAGATGATGATTAGAGTTGGCGACTGAAGCAAAAAAGATTTCCGGAGGTGATCCGTATGCAAATTCGTCATAATTCTCAAGATCTAAGATACCGCCAGCCCTTCGGCGCGGTAAGCTGCGGCGAAACTGTCACATTAAACATCTATGCGCCCGGATGCGCGGGAGCTTCCGTTCGTCTATGGCAGAATAAAGGCGGCGAAACCATGATTCCGATGAGCAGAAATGCCGCCCTGTTCTCGGCAAAGATTAAGATGCCGGAGAACCCTTGCATACTCTGGTACTTTTTTGTTCTGAATTACCGCAACAAGGTGCTATGCTACGGGAACAACCCGGAATCCTTAGGCGGCGAAGGGCTTGTATACGAAAACAGCCAGCCTCCGTCCTTTCAGATTACGGTGCACAATCCTTTTAAGACACCTTCCTGGTACAAGAACGGACTGGTCTATCAGATCTTCCCGGATCGCTTTGCCCGGGGTGCGGACTTCGAAGAAAGAAAGGCTGCGGCGCTGCTTCCCGAAGGATGGCAGGGGGCATCACGCTTTTTCGAAGAAGATTGGCATACTCTGCCGCATTACATAAGGGACGATTCCGGAGCGGTCTTGGACTGGCAGTTTTTCGGCGGGACATTAAAGGGCATTCGGGAAAAGATTCCTTATCTTAAATCGCTGGGCGTCAGCGCTCTTTACCTGAATCCGATCTTTCGGGCCACATCGAATCATCGCTACGACACCGCCGACTATATGCAGCTAGATCCGCTCCTGGGAGATAACGAAGCATTTCGAAGTCTGGCCGAAGAATGCCGCAAAAACGGTATCCGCATTATTTTGGACGGCGTCTTCAGCCATACCGGGGCGGACAGCATCTACTTCGATAAATACGGAAACCACAAAAACTTTGTATTGAAGAACCCGGAGGATCCGAAAGAGCTCGGAGCCTGGCTTAGCGAAGAGTCCAAATACAGAGGCTGGTACCGCTTTAAGGATGAACCTCCCGGCTACGAGTGCTGGTGGGGCGTTACGGATCTTCCGAATGTGGAGGAGACGGAGCCTTCTTACGACGAGTATATCTGCGGTCCGGAGGGCGTTTTAAAAAATTGGATTAACCTGGGCGCTTCCGGCTTTCGCCTCGATGTCGCGGATGAACTGCCGGATTCCTTCATCAAAAATATGCACAGCGCTTTAAAAGAAAAAGATGCGGACAATCTTTTAATCGGAGAAGTCTGGGAGGATGCCAGCAATAAACACAGCTACGGCGAACTTCGCCGCTACTTTGCTGGTGACGAGCTGGACGCAGTCATGAACTATCCCTTCCGCGACAGCGCGATCGATTATTGTATCGGTAAGGAAAGCGCGAAGATGTTCTGCAGAAAGATGCGCAGCCTCCAGGAAAACTATCCCGCCGAGGCATTTTACGGTTCATTGAACATTATCGGCGGACACGACTGCCATAGGATTCTGTCCGTGCTCGGAGGCTATGCTCCCGCAAAGGAAGACAGCCGCAGCCTCGACGGCCGCTTTATACCTAAGGGCGCGGCGCTGGATCTTAACGAGGAGCAGTACGCGCAGGCAAAGGCCCGCCTCAAAATGCTCTCCGCCCTGCAATATTCGATGCCCGGAGTTCCCTGCGTCTATTACGGGGACGAAGCCGGCGTGCAGGGAAGCAAGGACCCGGATAACCGCCGCAGCTACCCCTGGGGGCGGGAGGATCAGGACCTCATCTACCATTATCGCATGCTGGGTCTTATCTATAGCTCGCACCCCGTCTTAAAGGGCGGCGCTTTCGAAATACAGCATAGGGACGGCTGCCTGTTTGTAATCCGCGGTAACGACGAAGAGACAATCCTGACAATCGTGAATCCTAGCTCTGAGAAAAAAGACTTTTCCGAAGCATTTAAAACGCTCTTCAGCAGCGCTTATAAAAACAAAAAATTCGTATACGGCTTGGAACTCCTGAGCTCGCAAGAGGTCACCATAACGGAGACGGCTCTGGAGACATCCCTGAAGCCGCTCTCCGCTCAGATTATTCTGCTGAAGGAAGAATCCCCCGAGCGTCTCGTTCTGCCTAAGGCTTCCGGGATTTTGTGCCACCTGAGCTCCCTGCCCGGGGCGGACGATCAGCTCCGCTTCGACGGCGCTCTGGGTAAGCGCGGCCGCGCCTTCGTGGACTGGCTTGCGGAAAGTGGCTTTAAACTCTGGCAGATACTTCCCGTCAATCCGGTGGGTGCCGGAAATTCGCCATATTTCAGCCCCTGCGTCTTTGCCGGAGAGACGCGCTATATCGACCCCGACGAACTCCCGGACGATGAGGGTTTCGATGCTTTTTGCGACGACAATCGATACTGGCTTTCCGACTGGGCGGAATATGTAATAGAAAACAACTATATGAACTATGTGGATCGTCATAAAAACTTCTCGAAAGACGCGATGCTCTATGATATCCGCTACGATCAGTATGTATTTTTCTCTCAGTTAAAGAAACTCAGGGAATATGCGAACAGCAAAGGCATTTCTCTAATCGGAGATTTGCCGATTTATGCCACTCCCGGGAGCGCGGATTTAAAGGCGCATCCCGGATATTTCCAGCTTGACGAAGACGGCCGCCTGCTCAATACCGCCGGCGTTCCGCCGGATTACTACTCCGAGACGGGGCAGCATTGGGCGAATCCTCTTTACGACTGGAACGCAATGGAAAATGACGACTACGAATGGTGGTACCGGAGATTCCGCCAGGCGAAAGAATATTTCGATTATATCCGCCTGGACCATTTCCGCAGCTTTTCCGCGTATTATGCGATTCCGGAGGGGAAGCTCCCTGCGGAGGGTTCTTGGCAGCCCGGGCCCGGAATTAAATTCTTTTACCGTATAAAAAAGCGGCTCGGTAATCTGCCGATTATTGCCGAAGATTTGGGGCTTTTGGACAGCGCTGTTTTTAATCTGCTTAAATTGAGCGGCTTTCCCGGCATGAATATCTGGCAGTTCAGCGCGGAGGAAATGAAAGCGATGACGGAGGAAGAGGCGAGCAGTCGCGTCTTCTATTCCGGAACCCACGATAATCAGACTCTGGTCGGATGGTGCGCAGATACATATCCCGAGGCAGATCCGAAAGAAAAAGCCCGGGAAATTATAAAGGAGCTTATGAATTCCAAGGCACCCTGGGTCATCTTCCAGCTGCAGGATATCCTTCTTTTAGACGATACCGCGCGGATGAATATACCTGCCACAGTGGAAGATAACTGGCTCTGGCATTGCGCAGATCCCCTGCCCGCAGTGCAAGCTACGACCGAGCGCTAAAAAAAGCAGCAGAAGTAAAATTTACAAAAACTTGCTTGACAAGGTATAGGATAAATGGTAAATTAGCGCTAATTTAATAAAGACTAAATGCGTTTGAGCAGAAAGAGTAGTCGGGCGAAAAGCTCCAGAGAATTGCCGGTCGGTGCGAGGCAACAGTAATAACCCGATGAAGTTCATTCTTGCGAGCAGTGTGCTGAACTAAGAGTAGGTACAACGGGTGCGACCGTCATATCGCTAAGACTTTTAAGCCTATTGAGGTTTCGACCGCGAGGTCGATACGAAAGCAAAGTGGTACCACGGTATAATTATATCGTCTTTGCAAAAGCAGAGACGATTTTTATTTTATATTTAAACATCCCGGAGATGAATAAATAAATCAGAAGAGAAGTATTGGAGGAATACAAAATGAAAAAAGTTATATCACTTATCTTAGTCGCGCTGCTTCTGGCGGCCATGCTGGGCGCCTGCGGCGACAAGCCCGCCGGCGACGGCGGAAACAAGGAAGTAACTTCCTACACTGTCGGCGTATGCCAGCTGATGGTTCACGATTCTTTGGACCAGGCTACGCAGGGCTTTGTCGATGCTCTCAAGGAAGCCGTAGAAGCCAAGGGCAGTAAGGTCGAGATAGATGTTCAGGTCGCGGGTGAGCCCAACCTCTGCCCCACAGTCGTAAACGCCTTCGTCGCGAAGAATGTGGACCTGATTATGGGCAACGCGACGCCAGCAGTCCTTGCCGGCGCGAATGCCACCACGAGCATACCCGTTCTGGGCACATCAGTAACCTCTTACGCCGATGCCTTCGCGGGCAATATCCCCGCCAATGTGTCCGGTACCTCCGATGCCGTGCCCTTCGACGAGCAGGCTCAGATGATGATCGACACTTTGGATCTGGTTGCCGGAGATTTAGTCGGAGTTCTGTATTGCACAAACGAGCCCAACTCCCTCATCCAGTATAAGGCCGTTAAGGAGCTCTTCGAGTCCAAGGACATCGTAGTAAAGGCTTACACCTTCTCCGAAACCACGGAGCTGCAGACGATTGCGACCGCTATGGCGAACGAGGTTAAGGCTGTCTACATTCCCTCCGACAACACCGTCGCTTCCAACGACGCCATAGTCGGAAATATATGCACCGAGCGCGGCGTTCCGGTCTACACCAGCTACGGCGGAGACATCTGCTACGCGAGCCTCGCGATAAGCTACTACGATTTAGGCGCCGAGACCGGTAAGATGGCGGCTCAGGTCCTGCTGGGAGAAAAGGCTGTCTCCGAGATCGAGATTATGACCATCACTCATGCCGTCACTTATAACAAGGAGCTCTGCGATAAGCTCGGGATCGAAGTTCCCGCTAACTAACTGAAATTATTTTGAGGTAAGAAATGGCATTTATGAACGCGTTGCCCGGCGCGATTGCGGAGGGCCTTATATGGGGATTGATGGGAATCGGTGTATACCTTTCCTTCAAAATACTCGGTATAGCCGATATGACTGTGGACGGTTCGATAGTTACCGGCGCCTGTGTATGCGCGGTGCTGCTCGCGGGCGGTGCGCCCGTATGGCTGTGCATAGTCGCGGCGTTCATCGCGGGGGCGCTGGCCGGTTTTGTAACCGGCCTTCTGCAGACCGCCTTCGGCATACCGTCCATCCTGGCCGGCATTTTAACTCAGCTTATGCTGTATACCGTCAACCTTATAATCCTCGGCGGCAAGTCCCTGGTCGCAATCGACCCGCGCGCAAATAAACTTTTTGTACACATGAGCGATAATCCCCGTTCCATCCTCGCAATGGGGATTTTCGTCGCTGCTACGATTATTTTGCTCTGGATGTTTTTCTACACCGAGATCGGTCTGACCATAAAATCCACCGGCGACAACCCCCACATGAGCCGCGCTCAGGGAGTAAATGTAAAGCTCAATCAGGTGCTGGGACTTTCGCTTTCGAACGGCATAGTCGCAATAGCCGGAGCGATGCTCGCTCAGTACAAGGGCTTTGCGAATATCAACGACGGACGCGGCGCGATAGTAATCGGCCTTGCCGCAATCTTTATAGGTCTTTCCGTATCGCTTAAAATCAAACCCGACTTCGTCGTCAGCATGATCGGCGTCGCCGGAGGGGGCATCGTCTACTACATAGTCTATAACTTCGTAATTCTGCTCGGCTTAAAGACGGAGTACCTAAAGATGCTCTCCGCCGTCATCGTCGCGGTGTTCATAGCGGTGCCTTATATAAAGGGCGAATACTTTACTAAACAGCGCGAATTGAACCCGGGCGCTGCCGGGAACGGGAACGGAGGCGCTAAAAATGCTTAAAATAACCAATCTGCAAAAGACATTCAATAGGGGTACGGTAAACGAAAAGACCGCTCTTTACGGGATAGACCTTCAGCTGAATGACGGCGATTTCGTTACGGTTATAGGAGGCAACGGGTCGGGCAAATCCACTCTGCTTAATGCTATTGCCGGTGTCTGGAAGCTCGACTGCGGCACGATCGAGATTGACGGTGTCGATGTATCTCAGGTTCCCGAATATCGGCGTGCAAAGTATCTGGGGAGAGTCTTTCAGGATCCCATGCAGGGCACGGCGCCCGATATGGAGATTGCGGAAAATCTCCACATCGCTTCAAAGCGGGGTATTAAACGCAGGTTCGTGTGGGGGGTCAGGAAGAAGGACCGCGCACACTACAGGGAACTTCTAGCGACGCTGGAGCTCGGCCTCGAAGACAGAATTTCGAGCAAGGTCGGACTGCTTTCGGGGGGTCAGAGGCAGGCGGTCACCCTGCTTATGGCCACATTGAACCGTCCGAAGCTGCTTCTGCTCGATGAGCACACCGCGGCTCTCGACCCCAAGACAGCTGCGAAGGTTCTCGAGATAACGGATCAGATTGTAAATAAAGATAAGTTGACCACGCTGATGATTACTCATAATATGAAGGATGCCATAGCGCACGGCAACCGCCTGATTATGATGCACGAGGGCAGAATTATCGTGGATGTTTCCGGCGAGGAAAAGAAAAATCTTAGCGTCGAGCATCTGCTGAATCTGTTTACAAAGGCCAGCGACGGCGAAGTGAGCGACACGATGGTTCTGAGCTGAAGCGCAATTCGCTGACATCCACCCCGAGCATA
>CAYFMW010000031.1:0-9943 GCA_964344335.1 uncultured Oscillospiraceae bacterium
CTAAGAACCGCGACCCGTGATTGTCCGCGTGTGCAAGCTACATCCCTCGCCGAGCGGTCAAAGAATACAGGCGATGCTTGGTTGTGGTATAATAATTCCAAACGGAGGTTCATATGAGCAAGGAGATTTTTGTAAATACACTGCAGGTCGGCGAGGAGATCGTCGGATTTTTCATGATAAAGCTCATCGGCGTAAAGACGGGCTCGAACAATAAACAATATCTCGATTTAATTCTCGGCGATTCTACGGGCGAGATAAGCGGCAAGAAGTGGGATGTAAGCGACGACGAGGCCATGCGCCTTGCGAACATCTTGGCGGGGGATCTGGTCAAGATTAAGGCGAAGGTGAGCGAGTGGAACGGGACGAAGCAGCTCACCGTTTCGCGCATCAGGGAGCTTCGCGCGGACGAGAAATTTCCGATGTCCGATTTCGTGAGCTCCGCACCCGAGGACTCGGGCGAGATGTACGATTATATATACGAGAAGGCCCTGAGCATCGGGGACGAGGGGCTCAGGAGTATGGCCCTGCTCTTTTTGGACAGCGAAAAGGAGCGTCTGCTCTACTATCCCGCGGCGATGAGGAACCACCATGCCCAGTACGGGGGTATGCTTTACCACATGAAGCGCATGCTGATGATGGGCGAAAAAGCCTGCGAAATCTATCCCGTGCTCGACAGAGACTGGGTACTTTGCGGGGTTATTTTGCACGATATGGAAAAGCTGAACGAGATTCTCTCCAACGAGTACGGCGTGAGCCCCGGTTACAGCACCAAAGGCAAGCTTTTGGGCCACATAAGTCAAGGAGTTGTAAAAATTTCGCAGATGGCGGAGGAAGTCGGCCTCGACGAGGAGAGGACGATGATGCTCCAGCATATGATACTCTCTCATCACTACGAACCCGAATACGGAAGCCCGGTAAAGCCTATGTTCCCGGAAGCCGAGATGCTCCACTATCTCGACATGGTAGATGCGAAGCTCTTCGACCATGAGGAGGCGCTCGAGGGCGTTGCGCCGGGGAATTTCTCCGAGCCCGTATTTACCCTCGACAGACGCATGCTCTACAAGCCGAGCTTTGCGGATGAATAAGCCATGATGGAAGAAAAGCTTGGCCGCCTGGCCGATATAATATACTTTAACGATGCGAATTGTTACACGGTAGCAGTCTTCGAAACGGAGAACGAGCAGTTCAGCGCCGTCGGTTACATGCCGGCCCCGTCTAAGGGAAAGCGCTACGAACTCTCGGGGGAGTGGGGCGTCCACCCCAGATACGGTGAGCAGTTCGCTTTTTCCTCTTTTAAGGAAGTCGAGCCGACGACGGAGGATGGCATTGCGGCCTTTCTTGCGAGCGGAGTCTTTAAGGGCGTCGGTCCGGTTACAGCCGAGGCCATAGTTAAAAAATTCGGCAGCGAAGCTCTGAAGATAATCCAAAACGAACCCGACAAACTTACGGAAGTGCCCGGCATCGGCAAGATGCGCGCTGCCTCCATAGCCGAGAGCTATGCGCAGCACCGGGAATTCGCGCAGACTGTAATAGAGCTATCCGCATACGATATCTCCGCAGCTTCCTGCACCAAGCTCTACAAGGCATACGGGGCGAATGCTCCCGAAATAGTCAGGGAAAATCCCTATCGCCTCATCTCCGATATCTACGGCATAGGCTTTCGAAAGGCGGATAAAATAGCCGAGAAATTGGGTTTCGAGAGGGAGCATCCACAGCGCATAAAGAGCGGATTTCTTTATTATCTGGAAAGTTTGGCCGGCGAAGGAAACAGTTATGCTCCCAGAGACGAGTTCGTGGAGCATTGCGCGCAGTTCTTGGATGTTACAAGGAGCGATGTTGCGGAAGTAATAATAGATCTGGTGATTGACGGATCAATATTTTTAGAGGACCTCGACGGCAGTCAGATAGTCCAGCTCAGCCGATATAACAGGGCGGAGAGGAAGGTCGCGGAGAGGATTTCCGCGCTTGCGGGGGCTCATATCGCTCCACTTCCGGTCGACCTGGAACTTTCGATTGCCGCTAGCGAAGCGGATAGCGGGCATCAGCTTTCGGAGCTTCAAAAGCGGGCGGTGGCTTCGTGCCTCGACAGCGGGGTGTTCGTGATAACCGGCGGCCCGGGCACGGGCAAGACTACGATTATCAGAGCCATTTTATATATACTTAATAGTGCGGGTCTTAAGACCGCGCTGGCGGCTCCAACGGGTCGGGCTGCAAAGCGCATGTCGGAGGCGACGGGAGAGGATGCCTCTACTGTGCACAGGCTACTCGAATATTCATATTCCGAGACGGCGGAGCAGATGCGCTTCGGGCGCAATTTGGAAAATCCTCTGGATTTCGACTGCATAATAATCGACGAGATGTCCATGGTGGATATACTGCTGATGGAAGGCTTGCTGGATGCGGTCAAGCCCGGCACGAGGTTGATACTCGTCGGCGATGCGGACCAGCTTCCCAGCGTAGGCGCGGGCAATGTGCTGCGGGACATAATCGACAGCGAGACTGTAAACAGCGTAAGGCTGAAGGAGGTCTTCCGTCAGGCCTGCGAGAGCATGATAGTCGTAAATGCCCACCTCATAAATCGGGGTGAATATCCCGCCTGCAACGAGAGCGATACGGATTTCTTTTTCCTGAATCGCGCTTCTCAGACAGATATACGCGATACCATCAGGGATCTTCTGGCCAGGAGACTTCCTTCTTATTACACCGACATCGATCCTCTGGACATACAGGTACTCACTCCGACGAAGAAGGGCATGCTCGGCAGCGTGCAGCTCAACCGCATGCTTCAGGAGTTGTTGAATCCGCCTGCGCCCGGCAAGAAAGAGAAGAACTTCGGCGAGCGCCTCTATCGGGAAGGCGACAAGGTAATGCAGAACAAAAACGATTATATGCTCAGCTGGCGCTCGCTCGAGGATATGAGCGAGGGCGAGGGCGTGTTCAACGGAGATCTGGGGATTATACACAGCATAGACTTGGAGAACGGAGAAATAAGTGTGCTCTTCGACGCTTACAGGCTTGCGACTTACGATTTTTCGAATATCGAGGAGATAGAGCCTGCCTATGCGATGACCGTTCACAAGAGCCAGGGCTCGGAATTTCCCGTGGTCGTTATGCCGATGAGCCGCTTTGCAACCATGCTATCCACGCGCAATCTGCTCTATACGGCTGTGACCCGCGCGGTGGAGGGTGTAGTTATGGTCGGCCTGCCTGAGGCCATGCACGCCATGGTGGACAATAATTCCATCGTCGAAAGATATTCCGCCCTTTCGCATCGGCTGAGGGCTATCCGGGATTTTCTCAATGAATGAGTTGATTGCGGTTTTTACGGAAAGGGTTCTCGAGGCTGTATTCCCCGGCGGCATATACTGCATTTGCTGCGGAGACAGTCTGGAGGAATCTTCGGGGCACGGGCTCTGCTCAAAATGCGTGGAAAAGATGCCCTGGGCGCCGGAAAACCCCTTCGGGAAATATATGGAGGATTTCGCTTTCGACGCTCTCTACCCCTGCCTGCGCTACGGATTGCACTCAAGAAGGATAATGAACGCTCTTAAGAACGGAGGCAGGCCATATCTTGCGCGCAATGTGGCATACAGCCTGGCGGAGAGGCTCTCCATGGAAGAAGAGCTGCCCAATTTGCTTGTCGCTGTGCCCTCTCATCCCGACAAGATGATGAGGCGTGGCTACAATCAGGCGGAGCTTTTAGCGCAATATACGGCCGGTTTTACGGGGCTCGATTATGCCTGCGGAGGGCTCATAAAGACAGAAAATACAGCCTCCATGCGCCTGGCGCGCGCGCAGGAGCGACGGAGCCTGCTGTCCTCCGCTTTCGCCGTTTCGGAGAAGTTAAAGGAGAGTTGCAAAGGAGCTTTTATCTGTCTGGTGGACGATGTGGTCACCACCGGAAGCACGGCCGATGCCTGCGCTCGGGTCCTTAAGGAAGCGGGTGCGAGCAAGGTGTGCGTTCTGTGCTATGCGGCGAGCAGCGGATACAGAAATCCCGAGGAATGATAAAAAAATAGTCAACTCAAAAGGCTATGTGCTATAATTAATGCTGCATGAAAGTTCGCCCGGGTCTGCGGTTGAAAGTCCAGGCCGGCTATGGGCAAAAGGACCCACGTAAACCGACTCAAGGAGTCGGCGATCATGGCATAGCTTAGAAGTAAGTCCTCGGAAAATCCGGTAAAGGCGAGTGTGGGGGCAAAGACCGGGTCAGCCGGGCGTCACTTTCATATAGGCTCCTGCCGCAGGAGCAGGAGATGCACTCAATTGCGGAGGTACAGATGGGAAAATTGACAGGCCTTTTAAAAGGTCTGGTCTTTACGGATGTAGTGGATATATTAATCGTCAGCTATATCCTGTACAGGGTCATCAATTACATCAGATCTACCAGGGCATGGCAGCTCGCAAAGGGCGTGCTTATGCTCATTATCGGATATCTTTTGACGGATCTGTTTCACCTTTATACAGCAAACTGGCTGCTTAGAGGTGTTTTGAATGTAGGCGCCCTTGCTTTGGTCGTCGTTTTTCAGCCGGAGCTGCGCCGCGCTTTGGAGTACCTCGGACGGGGCAAATTCACCGGCAGGGGCTACTCGGTCGAAAGGGAGCGCGTAAGCGCCATTGTGGATATATTGCTTCGCAGCGTGGAGTATATGTCATCGCGCAGAATCGGAGCGATAGTGGTTATGGAGAACGAGACGGCGCTCCAGGATGTGGCGGAGACCGGTACCCTTCTGGATGCCAGGCTCACCGAGCCCCTAATCGAAAATATATTCTTTAAGGGTTCGCCGCTTCACGACGGGGCCACAATTATAAGGGAAGATCGTGTACTATCGGCGGGCTGCGTCCTGCCGCTGACGGAGAACCCGAATCTCAGCAAAGATTTGGGGACTCGCCACAGGGCCGCCATAGGCATTTCGGAAGTTTCCGACGCTCTGGTAATTGTGGTCTCCGAAGAGACCGGGATAATTTCCATAGCGCAGGACGGAAAACTTTCGCGCTTTTTGGACCTTAAATCCGTGGAAAAGGCCCTGCTGGAGCTATACCTCAAGAAGTATTCTCAGAACGAATCCCGCGTTATGAAAATGCTGAACTCAACATTCAGGAAGGAAGACGATGAATCGGAACTCGACGATAAATAAAGTGATCGCCGTAATTCTGGCGATTTTATTATGGGCCTATGTCGTAATCGTGGTAAATCCTCCTTCCACTGCGATGGTCAGAGGCGTTCCGGTGCAACTCTTAAATGCCGACAAGCTGAAGAGGGCAAAGCTCGCCATAGCCGGGGACGGAATTTATACGGTGGATGTTCTGCTGTCTGGCACGCGTTTGGATGTTACGGGTGTCGAGGAAGGCAGCGTAACGGCGACGGCGGATCTCGGAGAACTGACCGCAGGGCAAAATTACATCACTGTTAAGGTGAGCGCTCCCGAGTCTACCACTATAGAGGAGATACGGACCGAAAGGATTCAGGTCTATGTGGACGAGCTGGTTAGCGTCGAGAAGGATGTTCGCCTGAATGTTACGAACATTCCCGAGGATATGGAGCTCGGCGCCCTGATGCTCAGCAACAAAACCGTTGCGGTCAGCGGTGCAAAGATCCTGGTCGATTCGGTAAAATATTTGAACGCGGATCTCGATGCGAGCGAGCTTAACGCGGATATAGTCAAGACCTTAAATCTTTCAGTTGCGCCCGTGAACGCCGACGGCAGGCTCGTTAAAGGAGTGAGTGTGGCGACTGAAAAAATCAAGCTTACGGCAGCTCTTTATAATGTCAGCTTCGTTCCGCTTTATACCAGAGTTGAGGGCATTCCGGGGCTGGGGGCGAGCATCGAAAGTACGAGCATCCCTTCCGATGTTTATATAAAGGCTCCTCTCGAGGAGCTTTCGCGGATAGCTCAGATAGAGACCGAGGTGATAAACATAGAAGGTGTTATCGAAAACTGCGATTTAGAGTTAAAACTTATTCTTCCTAAGGGCGTGGAGCTTTCGGAGAGAAATCCCCCGCTCGTGGCGAGTTTTGTAATAAGCGACAGCGGTACATTGAGCTTCATGTACAGTGCGGATTCAATTCAAAAGCTGAATCTGGATCCGACCCTTGTAGCGACGGCGATTGAGGTGGATTCCGAGGCAATTCGCGCGGATGTGAGCGCAACAGTGGAGATTCTTGAAGTGATGGCCGCTTCGGACATCGTTCTGGAGATAGATATGTCGGAGTTAATGGAGCCCGGAGTCTATGAGCTTGCAATCAGCGGGCGTTCGCTTTCTCACGAGGGGATTGCGGTCGCGGTGGAACCCGCAGTCGCGCATGTGATTGTGGAGCATAGCGGCATTACCGCCGAGGAACCCGGTCCTGATTCTGAAGGATCGGGCGGTCAAAATTAAAGTTTAGGAGCATTTGCAATGGGCAAATATTTCGGAACCGACGGCTTCCGAGGAGAAGCCAATAAGGATTTAACGGCTGTCCACGCGTTTAAGGTGGGGCTGTTTCTGGGTTGGTATTACAAGATGAACCCTGATTATGTCAGGGCGGCGGGGCGCAGGGACGGCATAGTCGTCGGCAAGGATACCAGAAGGTCGAGCTATATGCTCGAGGATGCGCTCGCAGCCGGGATAGTCTCGGCAGGCTCGGATGCGTATCTGCTCCATGTTACTACGACTCCGAGCGTCTCGTTCGTTACCCGCACGGAACTCTTCGACTGCGGCGTAATGATCTCGGCGAGCCACAACAGCTTCGAGGACAACGGGATAAAGATAGTTAACGGAAACGGAGAGAAGATTTCCGATGAAGTTATAGCGGACATCGAGAGCTATCTGGACGGCGAATACAGACCGCGCGGCTTTGAAGGCGAGTATTGGGAGGTTCCTCTCGCAAGGGGTGCACGGATCGGGAAGGTGATAGACCATTCGGCGGGAAGAAATCGCTACATCGGCTATCTGATATCCATATCCACCTGTTCCTACAAGGATGTGAAGGTGGGCCTGGACTGCGCTAACGGCAGTGCCTGGCAGATTGCTAAAAGCGTCTTCGATGCTTTGGGCGCGAGCACCTATGTGATAGGTGATAAGCCGGACGGGCTCAATATCAATAGGGACTGCGGCTCTACACATATAGGCACATTGCGGGATTTTGTGAGGCAGAATAAACTCGACTGCGGCTTTGCCTTCGACGGCGATGCGGATCGCTGCATGGCGGTGGACGAGAACGGAGATGTGGTTGACGGCGATGCAATCATGTATATGTGCGCCAATCATATGAAGAAAAACGGCGAGTTGGAGGACAGCAAGATCGTGACCACCGTCATGTCCAACTACGGACTCTATAAGGCGCTCGATGAATTGGGCATAGAATACGAGACTACTCAGGTGGGCGATCGCTATGTATACGAGAAGATGCTGGAAGAGGGGCACCTGCTCGGCGGTGAGCAGTCGGGTCACATAATATTTAAAAAGCACGGCACGAGCGGTGACGGCCTTATAACCGCAATAAAAGTTATGCGCTGCATGCTGGAGCAGAAACTGCCTCTGTCAGCTCTTCACAGAGATATGGAACTCTATCCGCAGATACTTAAAAATGTCGAGGTTACGGTGGATAAGGATGAGGTGTTGGCTGCGGAAAAGGTCAAGCGTTCCGTCGAGGAAGAGACAAGGCGCCTTGAGGGTCACGGCAGGGTGCTGCTGCGAAAGAGCGGCACGGAACCTGTGATACGCGTTATGGCGGAGGCCTCAACCATTCAGGACGCGCAAAGTAGCGTCGACAATATGATAGCCGCGATAGCGGAGAGCGGCATGCTGCTGAGGGTAAGATAGATGAAGAGCGAGAGAATTCCCGAGATATCCGAGCTGTTCGATCTGCGCAGAACCATAGCCGCGGAATTGTTTAAGGGTAAGCAATATCCCTGGGAGGTCCTGGGCGAGATAGAGAGTTTTATATATGAGCTCGGACCGAGTTTGGATCCCGAAATTTACGACAATCCCAAGGAGGGAGTTTGGATTGCTAAGGATGCGAAGCTTTTCGACAGCGTCTACATAGCGCCGCCATGCATAATAGACTGCGGAGCGGAGATTCGACACTGCGCCTTTATAAGGGGCAGCGCAATCGTCGGAAAAAATGCGGTCGTAGGCAACTCCGTGGAGATTAAGAATTCGATACTGTTCGACAATGTGGAGGCGCCTCACTACAATTATGTGGGGGATTCCATTCTGGGTTTTCACGCACATATGGGGGCCGGGTCTATTACCAGCAATGTAAAGAGCGACAGGCTTCCGGTGGTAATCAAGGCCGGGGCGCAGAGCATTCAGACCGGGAGAAAGAAGATCGGTGCCATGCTTGGCGACTATAGCGAAATCGGTTGCAATAGCGTGCTCAATCCCGGGACTATAATCGGTGCGCATACGAATGTGTATCCTACTTCGAGCGTCAGGGGGGTCATACCGGGACACTCTATATACAAGGACGAAGATAAGATAGAAAAGAAGCGGGAGGCCGAGGAGCAAGTGCGGCCGTTGAATATTAAAGCAGAGTTATAGGGATTAAGATTGAGGGCGAGGCGCTTGCGAGAGCGCCTCATCGGTGCAAATGTATGAAGATAATAATAGGAAGCGAACAGGAAATTGCTGAAAAGATAGCTCGGGAGTATATCGAATTGCTGCGGCAAAAGCCCGATGCCGTTTTGGGGCTTGCAACCGGCTCAACGCCGGTAAGGCTCTACGGGGAGCTTGTTAAATTGTGCTCCAGGGGCGAAATTTCTTTCAAGAATGCTCATACCTTTAACCTCGATGAGTATTTGGGGCTCGATGAAGACCACGAGCAGAGCTACAGATATTTCATGAATCACAACCTTTTCGAAGGGATAGATATAGACCGCGCAAATACTCGCGTTCCAAGCGGGAGAGATACGGGAAATTGCGAAAGCTACGATGACGAAATTGCAGCTGCGGGAGGTATAGACCTTCAGTTGCTCGGCATAGGTATCGACGGACACATAGGTTTTAACGAGCCGGGCACTCCTTTCGGGAGCAGGACGCATGTGGTGGAACTGGAGCTGAGTACAAGACAGGCAAATTCCAGATTCTTTGCTTCGCTCGAGGAAGTCCCCACGCATGCGGTTACCATGGGGATAAGGACCGTTATGAATGCCAGGAGAATTATTCTTATGGCCACGGGCGATAGCAAGGCTGAGATAGTAAAGGCCTTTATAGAGGGGCCCGTCTGCGAGGAGGTTCCGGCATCCGTGCTCAGGCTGCATCCCGATGCGACGGTTTACCTCGACGAGAAGGCGGCTGCGCTGCTCCGAATTTAAAACAGTAGGCGCGAGCTTAATGAAGCAAATTATTCACCCGCAGAGCTTTTTAGTTTTGCGGGTTTTTGGATTACATAAATTTTACATTCGAATCTTGTGACGAATCGCCTAGAAACCTTGATTTCATGGGCTCGCCGTGTTAAAATTTTGCAATCAAATATTATAGGTAAATGAACTTAAGGAAAAATATTTGCCGTTTTATTTTTTTAACTGAAAAAGGGGTATTCTGTTCTATAATTTGCAAAAATCCATGAAAGTCTCGCACATGGATGAACTTGCAAGTTACATAATCATGAATACAATAAATGTGCCAGTTCTCAGATTAGAATTACGAGGGTGTCGGATTGGCTAACAAAGATTCGAGAATTAAGAATAATCTGATATCGTCAATTGTTTCTCAGATCGTATTGATTTCGTTGGGTTTTCTCATACCGAGATTATATCTTGAGAATTTCGGTTCGGAGGTCAACGGTGTCCTCTCAACAATAAAACAAATTTTTGCATACATGACTATTCTGGAGGCCGGCATTGGCCTTGCCTCGGAGCAGGCTCTCTATAAAAAGATTGGACTAAAGGATTACAAGAGGGCAAGCGAGGTTCTTGCTGCAACTAATATCTATTATAAGAAAACAGGCGTCGCATAT
>CAYFMW010000031.1:10043-11216 GCA_964344335.1 uncultured Oscillospiraceae bacterium
TATGGTATTCAATAATACCGACATTATACTTATTTCTTCGCTCTGCGATTTTAAAGCGGCAAGCGTTTATTCTATATACAATTTATTCTTTTTCCAAGTGCAGAATTTTATAGTAAATTTATCTTCATCGTATAATTTTGCGCTGGGTCAAATGTTTAATATCGACAGAGAAAAGTTCGACAAAGTATTTAATGTATACGAAACTTTATACATAATGGAATAGTCAAGAAAAGTGCAGTCTGCAAACACCCTAAATCTGATGCCGTTTATCTTGAGAGTGGCCAGGGGGGAAATAGAGAAGCTGAATGTTTTTGGCGATGACTACGACACCCCGGACGGGACCGGTGTGCGCGATTATATCCATGTGGTGGATCTTGCAAGGGGACATCTGAAGGCCATGGAAAAAGCCGGCGATGGCGTAAGTGTCTATAATCTCGGAACGGGTAGAGGCACTTCGGTGCTGGAACTGGTAAAGGCGTTCATTAATATTAACGGAGTTGATGTGCCCTACGAGATTGTCGGAAGAAGGGACGGGGATCTTGCGACTTGCTATGCAGATGTCAGTAAGTCTTTTAAGGAATTAGGTTTTAAGGCTGAATACGGCATAGAGGACATGGTAAGGGATGCCTGGCGCTTTGGGAAAAATAAAGCTTAGGGCTATAATCGGCGGTTGTTTGCGGGCGAGAACCCATGTTCTCTACCCGTTTTTTGTATATCCGTAATCAGTTCGCGGCACAATTGAGGTCTAAAAAGCCCTTAAGTTTAGCTTTGCCGTATATTTCGGCGTAAAAGCATAAAAAAGCCTCTAAATCGGAAGAAAGTCCCGATAAAAAGCGAAATGTTTTGGTTGACAATCGCGCCCGAAACCCCTATAATCTAAAATGTTCCGCATTTGAGCGGATGGACCTTGAAAACATCATAGTGTAGAAATTGAGTCGAAGGGGTCATTAAATTGATCCCGGAGATAGTACAAGAAAACAATCTGCAAATTGGTAGAAAAATTTCTCGTACAATTCCAAAAAAACAATAATTTCGCAAAAAGCGAAAAAGCGCGAAAGCGTTTGAATGAGCAAAGCTCAAACGATGATAAAGACTTTTAAGTCTTTAACATACCATCATTATTGAGAGTTTGATCCTGGCTCAGGATGAACGCTGGCGGCGTGCCTAACACAT
>CAYFMW010000032.1:0-11103 GCA_964344335.1 uncultured Oscillospiraceae bacterium
GGAACCGGCGGTCTTTTATTCGTTAAGTTTTTTGACTGCGTTAAGATACCTGGAGAGCACTCCTAAACTGACAAAATAATAGTTGCGGTTGCCTTTTTTTTGAATCTCCAGAAGGCCCGAACCCGTGAGCTTGGAAATATGCTGCGAAATCGTCGCCTGAGCGTAGTCGAAGGCCTCGACTATGTCCTTGTTGCAGACGGAGCGCCTGTTCAGGTTGGTTCTGTATACAAAGCGAAAAATCTCGACTCGCGCAGGGTGAGCCAGCGCATCCGAGCAGCTCGCTATCAAATCGATCTCTTCTTTATCGAGTATATCCGTGTCTTTTCTTATCCGCATCGTTTTCCTCCGACAAAGATTGTATCACAGCCAAAGACAATAGTTCAATTTGCTGTGGAAAAGATATCGCTTTTGCGATAAGATGTAAATAGTGCAAATATATTTGCGCAAGATGCAAAAAAATGCGCGGAGGACTCATGAGAAACAGGGAATATATAATTTGTCTTCAAAATGTGTTGCAGCTGCTCGAAGAGGGGGTTCATGTTGTGGACGCCCAGGGAAACAGCGTAATCTACAACCGTTCGATGGCGAGACTCGAAAAGATGGAGAGCAGGGAGGTTCTTAAGAAGCCCTTCTCCGAGATATTCAAGCATCTGAATGCTGAAAATTCAACCCTCATAAAAGCTCTGCAGACCGGCAGGAGCACTTGGAACAAGGAGCAGACCTACCTCAACAAGGACGGAAAGCAGATTACCACCTTGAACACGACCGTGCCGGTGATGGACAAAGGAGAAATAATCGCCGCGGTGGAGATAGCCCGCAATATTACGGATCTTCAGCAGATGACCGACACGATTATCGAGCTTCGCAAGGAGATAGACGCGCCGAAAAGCTCCCGCGAAAAGGCTATTAAGCGCTACGAGTTTTCGGATGTCTTCGGCGAGAGTCCGGAATTTTTGGAGACTCTGGAGCTCGCCAAGAGGGCGGCAAAGACCAATGCGAGCTGTATAATCTACGGAGAGACCGGGACCGGCAAGGAGCTGATAGCGCAATCGATTCATTATGCGAGCGACAGGGCTAAGATGCCTTTTTTGGCGCAAAACTGCGCGGCCGTTCCCGAAAATCTCTTGGAGGGATTGCTATTTGGAACCAGCAAGGGAGGTTTTACGGGCGCTATCGACAGGCCCGGCCTCTTTGAGCAGGCGGACGGCGGAACCCTGTTGCTCGACGAAGTGCACACCATGCCGCCGAACCTTCAGGTTAAGCTGCTGCGCGTGCTTCAGGAAAACTACATAAGGCGGGTCGGCGGAACTAAGGACATACCTGTGGATGTACGCATAATAGCGACCGTAAATGAGCCCCCCGAACAGCTTATAGCCGAAGGCAGAATCAGGAGGGATCTCTATTACCGCATCGCGGTTTTGCGCATAGCCATCCCGCCTCTGCGTGCACGGCGAGGCGATATAGTGCTGCTCGCGGAAAAGTTCATGGATAAGTACAACGAGAAGTACGACCGTCAGGCCTGGATGCTCTCAGAGGGGGCGAGGGAGAAGCTGCTATCTTACGATTACCCCGGAAATGTGCGGGAGCTTGAGAATATAATAATGTCCGCAATGTCCCTTTTGGACAGGGGGGATCATGTTATAGAGGCGGACGATTTGGTTATCAGTCGCCGCAAGAGCCTGCCCGCTGTAGAACTGTACGGACTGGGCGAAGGAGGTCTGAGTGAATATATTGCCCGCGTGGAGCAGGAAATGATAGAAAGTGCTCTGCTTGCAAGCGGAGGCAATATCTCAAGGGCCGCAGATCATCTTAAGATCAAGAGGCAGACCCTTCAGCACAAGATAAAAAAATATAAGGGCGAATCCGAGGAAGAATTTTAGTGTAAAATTAAGAAGCGGAAAACAGAAATTCTTAAGCAGGAGTTTCGCAACTCGAGAGCAAATTCATATAAAACCTACAAAATGCGCAAATAATTTTGCAGATAACGCAAGTATATTTGCTCTAAACTTCGCGACAACAGCACAATATCCTGTGTCCGTCCGAAGAATATGCACTAATAGGGCAAAAACCTTCCTTAAAAACGATTGGCACGATTTTTGCATAGTAATATAGTAAAAGCAATTGGTTATTCTTTGCGCAGAGCGCATTTAAAACTAAGGAGGAAAGAATATGGAAAAGGTTAAAGTGATCATCTGGGGTCTCGGTGTTATGGGCGGCGGAATGGCCGACATGATACTGCACAAGGAAGGCATCGAGATTGTCGGCGTCGTAGGAAGAGGCGCAAAGCTCGGAACCTCCATGTACGACTACATAAAGACCGAAAAAGGAGATCGCGAGGATATTCTCATCGGAACTTACGAAGATGTTATAAAGCCCGGCGCTGCGGATATCGTTCTGCTCTGCACGGACTCGTTTACAGCCGGCGCTTTCGACAAGCTCTGCTACATCATGGATCAGGGCATCAATGTCATCACTTCCGCAGAGGAGATGGCGTACCCTTGGGCGCAGCAGCCCGAGCTTGCAGCAAAGCTCGATGAGTGCGCAAGGAGAAACGGCGTAAGCTGCCTCGGTACCGGCGTCAACCCCGGACACATCATGGACCTGCTGGTTCTTGTTATGACGGGGGTGCTCACCGATGTAAAGGAAATCACTTCAAGAAGAGTCAACTCCCTCTCGCCCTTCGGCAGACTCGTAATGGAGGAACAGGGCATCGGAATCTCCGTTGATGAATTCTACGATAGAAAAGCGAAGGGTACCATGTCGGGTCATGTCGGATTCGAAGAGTCCGTCGCAATGATCGCCGCGGGAATGGGCCTTGAGGTTTCGGAATTCTCCCAGGATATGGAGCCCATACAGACCGATGTGGACAGGAAGAGCCCGCACGGTTTTGCAGCTGCAGGCAGCTGCGCAGGTGTAAACATGACCGCGGAGGCTGTACTTTCCAACGGTATCCCGGTTCATATGCATCATCCGCAGCAGATTGAGCCCGAGCAGGTCGGGGTACAGACCGGCGACTATGTAATCGTCAAGGGCTCTCCGAATGTTAACCTCGTAAACAGCCCCGAAATCGAGGGCGGCCTGGGCACCATAGCCATGTGCGTCAATATGATTCCCCAGGTTATCAACGCCGACCCCGGACTTCATACAATGATTACTCTGCCCATTCCCAGGGCAATCATGGGCGACTTCAGAAAGCTCATCAGAGAAGATAGAAAAATCGTCAAATAAATAATCTTTTGCGCGGAGGTCCTGCAAATTCAAGCGCAGGCCTCCCCACGAGGCAGTTAAATAAATTGTTTGTACGGGTGGAGGGTAGACTTCCGATGCCCGAAGAAAGGAGATAAGAAATGGCAAAAAAAGGTGATTGGGTGCGCATCCACAGGGTGGTGCTCGAAGCGCATGAAAGAGCCCCGGGTATCCCCGAGGATACTGCAGCGGTACCTCTGGAGATGTGGGTCAAGGGAACCCTTCTTGCGGATGCCGAGATAGGCGATCAGGTGGAAATTGAGACGGCCACCAAGCGCATCGAGTACGGTAAACTCGTCGAAGTTAATCCCTATTATACACACGATTACGGAAAGTTCGTTCCCGAGCTCATTCAGATAGACCATCAGCTCAGGGCTCTTCTGGCAGAAGATGGAGGTGACAAATAATGAAGTTGGCTAAAGATTATGCTTCCGTCATGGAAAGAAGAAATGAAATAATGAAAGATGCTCTCGAACTCAATTACGAAGAATTCGAGTCCGGCGAGCTTCGCTTCGATTATGAGGAGCTGATGAAGTCCACAGGCTATACGCTCGAGGAAGTCGAGAGGATTCAAAGACTCTGGGGCGTAGGTCACACCCCCATGCTCGAGCTGCGCAATCTCTCCAAGCTTGCAAGAAAGTATGCAAAGCCCGGATACGGTGCAACCATACTGGCAAAGGACGAAGCCTCCAACCCCTCCGGTTCCTTCAAGGCAAGGAGAGCCGCCTGTGCGGTGCACCATGCCAAGAAGCTCGGATATAAGGGTGTAATGGCCGCAACCTCCGGAAACTATGGAGCCGCGGTTGCATCCCAGGCCGCAATGCAGGGCCTCAAGGCCATAATAGTCCAGGAGTGCTTCGACTCCAAGGGAATAGGCCAGCCCGAAATCATCGAGAAGGCCCGCAGATGCGAAGCCTACGGCGCGGAAGTCGTACAGCTTACCGTCGGCCCCGAGCTTTTCTATACATATCTGTCGATACTTGAGGATACGGGATATTTCAACGCTTCGTTGTACTCCCCCTATGCGATTGCAGGTGTCGAGACTCTCGGTTACGAGATAATAATGCAGTGCAGAGAGAGGTACGGCAAGGATCCGGCGATGATAGTCTGCACCTCCGCAGGCGGCGGAATGATAACCGGAACCGTGCGCGGAGCGCGCAAGGCCGGAGCCGACGATACAGCGGTTGTCGCTGCCTCAATAGACCTGGTGGGACTGTCCATGGCATCCGACAAGCAGTTCAACCTCAAGTCCTGCACGACCGGTCATACGGGATTCGGCGTGCCCTACGCCGTCGACCCCGACCACTCCGATGTTCCCAGGAGCGCCGCAAGACCTCTTCGCTATATCGAAAGATATGTTACGGTTACGCAGGGCGATGTAATGTATATTACGGAAGCGCTCGCGAACCTGGAGGGACTTGAGAAGGGACCCGCCGGCAATACCGCTCTCGCTGCGGCATTCGCTCTGGCTCAGGAACTCCCCGAGGACGAGTATCTCGTAATCTCCGAGACCGAGTATACCGGTGCCGGAAAGCACATTCAGCCTCAGCTCGCCTTTGCAAGAGAGCGCGGCATAGATATAAGATTCGGCGATCCTCAAACTGAAGACAAGCCGGGCGAGAACATCATACTGCCCAAGGATCCGAGCTATATCAAGGTCAGGGATCTGGATGTGGACCGCATGAGGAGATCCTTCATCAGAAGGGCCTGCGCAAAGCGCGATATATTCAATCCTTGCGAAGCGGACATCAAGTTCCTTGCCGAGGAAACCAATTCCAGCGTCGAATATGTGAAGGAAGTGCTCGTAAGCTTAAATAAATAAGCGAGCACGAAGGAGAAGACGGATGAGAAGAACGGATGATTTCGCAGAGAGAAGAAAGCACATTGCGAATCTCTCCGACGAAGAACTTTACAGGAGATTCTGGGAGCTGACCGAACTCGTGGTCGATCCGCTTCTGGAGCTCGGTTACAAAAATACGACTCCATCGGTTGAAAGATCGGTGCTTCTGAGGATGGGAATATCCTCCCTGGATACTCAGAAGATCGTCAATCACTGCATGGACCGCGGCCTCATGGGCAAGGGGGCGGGTCACTGCGTCTACAAGCTCTCGAAGATTGAAGGGATTTCCGTCAAGGAGGCCGGCGACAAGCTGGCCGCAGGCGAGGGCTGGGACAAGGTGGTCGCATCTTTTAAGGGAGGTGAGCGAGCATGAAGCCCTTAAAACCGGACGAAAAGATCGACATAGTAGAACTGCTCAAGGACCTCGATAAGTATGAGCCCAGAAGGAGGGGATGGACCTGGAGGAAGCCCGCCGAGAACAAGGAGATGGGACCTTTTAAGTATTGCGATATCTCCGAACCTCTGGAGCAGAGCGTTCCCCTGCCTCCCGCAAAATATTTCGGGGGGATTGACCCCCAGCCTATGCCCTCGATAACCACGGAGATAGCCTCCGGAAGGTTCGAAGACGACATCAGGCGCATGAGGATGGCTGCCTGGCACGGGGCGGATCACATAATGGTTATCCGCCACATGGGTCAGTCGCATATAGACGGCCTTATGGAGGGAACTCCACAGGGAATCGGCGGCATCCCCGTCACCAGAAAGCAGGTCAGGGCTCAGAGAAAGGCTCTGGACCTGATTGAAGACGAAGTCGGCCGCCCGATTAACTATCACTCGTATATTTCCGGAGTCGCGGGCCCCGATATCGCCGTGATGTTCGCGGAAGAGGGAATAAACGGCGCGCACCAGGATCCCCAGTACAATGTCCTTTACAGGGATGTAAACATGGTGAGGTCCTTCGTCGACGCCTGCGAATCCAAAAAGATAATGCAGTGGGCGGAAATCCTGCAGATAGACGGTGCCCACAACGCCAACGCCACCGCGAGGGAGGCCTGGAAGGTGATGCCCGAGCTGATAGTTCAGCATGCCATAAACTCGAGGTTTTCCGAGAAGGTCGGCATAAAGCCCGAAAACATCTCTCTGTCCACGGTTCCCCCGACGGCGACGCCGGCTCCGTGCATGTACATGGACCTGCCCTATGCGGTCGCTCTTCGGGAAATCTGCGACAGGTATAAGATGAGGGCCCAGATGAACACGAAGTACATCGACTCTTCCGCAAGGGAAGCGACGGTTACTCATGTTATGAATATGTTCATCTCCAAGCTGACGAGCGCGGACATTCAGTCCACGATTACACCGGACGAAGGCAGAAATGTGCCCTGGCACATCTACAACATCGAGGCCTGCGACACGGCGAAGCAGACTCTTGTCGGACTAGACGGCCTTATGGAGATGGTCGAGCTTAAGAAGGACGGTCCCCTGCGCGAAACGGTCAGAGATATCAAGGAGAGAGCTGTGCTGTTTATGGAGGAGATCGTCGAGGTCGGCGGTTACTTCAAGGCGGTCGAAGAAGGCTTCTTCGTCGACTCGGCTCAGTATCCGGCGAGGAACGGCGACGGAATCGCCCGCAAGATCGAGGGCGGCGTCGGAGTCGGCAGGATTTTCGCAAGGGACGAGGACTACATGGCTCCCGTAACCGCGCATTACGGCTACAACAATGTAGAGCAGTACGGCGCGGACCCCGAGAACCCCTCCGCTCTTATCGGAGGTTGCACCTTCGAGGACAGAAGCAAGATTGTCTACATCGACGAGCTCGATGAAACCGACTGTGTGGAAAGGAGGCTCGAGGAGACCGCCAAGTACAGGGACGGCCGCACCATCAGACCTGAAATGGAATGGGCTGCGGACGGAACCATAATGCTGACCATGTGCCTGCCGACGCATGTCAGAACTGCGGAAGCCGCAGCTTTAGAGATCGGAAGGCGGATGGGTCTGGTAAACCTGGAAGTCATATCCAGGGAAGTGCTGCACGAATCCGAAGGCACGAGGATAGAGATGAAGGGCAAGGTGGATTTCGATATCGACATCGAGACCCTTGAAATTCCCGAACCGCCCCGTCACATGTCCGACGAGGAGCTCTACCGCGAATTCCAGGGCGGACCTCATATGAGGGTCGTCTGCGGAACGGTCGGAGAGGACGAGCACTCCGTAGGAATGCGCGAGATAATGAACATCAAGCACGGCGGAATCGAGAAATGGGGCATAGAATGCATCTACCTCGGAACTTCCGTGCCGGTGGAAAAGATGGTCGACGCGGCCATAGAGACCAACTCCGAGGCGATACTCGCGTCCACCATAATCTCTCACGACAATATCCACTACAAGAACATGAAGAGGATTAACGACCTCTGCGTGGAGAAGGGCGTAAGAGACAAGCTGATAATTTGCGCAGGCGGCACTCAGGTTATACCCGAGGAAGCTGTAAAGACAGGCATCGACATGGGATTCGGAAGAAACTCCCACGGAATCGATGTTGCCACCTTCCTGGCAGAAGAGCGCCAGAGAAGGAGAGGCGAGGAATAAAGACTTTTAATTGCGGCCCGGCGAGCGGCGGAGGGAGAGCCTCCGCCGCGGCCGCGGCCGTATCTTTTGAGGAATTCAAATGAAGGTAGATGTTCTGGTAGCCGAGATCGGCTCCACCACCACGGTTGTAAACGCGTTTCGGGGTCTCGATTCTGACAGACCAGAGTTCTTTGCGCAGGGAGAGTCTCATACTTCCGTAATTGAGGGGGATGTCCGCATCGGCCTCTCCGAGGCGATAGAAAATCTTAAGCGAAAGGCCGGGATAGACAGTCTTGAGTACGACCAGATGCTGGCGACTTCCTCGGCTGCGGGCGGGCTCAAGATGACCGTCCACGGTCTCGTCTACGACATGACCGCGAAGGCGGCGAAGGAAGCGGCGCTGGGAGCGGGCGGGATTATCCACTATGTGACCGCCGGGAGGCTCCGAAGGTCGGATCTGATCAGGATTAAGGAAGTAAAGCCCAACCTGATACTACTGGCCGGAGGAGTGGACTTCGGCGAGCGCGATACGGCGATCTACAATGCCGAGATGCTGCGCAGCATGGGACTTAAGGTGCCGGTAATCTATGCCGGAAACATCGAAAATCAGGAGGAAATGAAGCTCATCTTCGATGAGGAGAGCGGCATGCCTCTTTACAATATAGAGAATGTCTATCCCAGGATAGACGAACTGAATGTGGAGCCCTGCAGGAGGGTCATACAGGCGGCCTTCGAGGAGCATATAACCAAGGCTCCGGGTATGGAGCATGTCCACGATATGGTGAACGGCCCGATAATCCCGACCCCGGGCGCGGTTATGGAATGCACGAAGCTTATCTACAATTGCATAGGAGATGTTATAACCCTCGATGTCGGGGGCGCGACGACCGATGTGCACTCCGTAACGGAGGATTCGGACATGGTTTCGCGCATACTTACGGCTCCCGAGCCGAAGGCCAAGCGCACGGTCGAGGGCGACCTGGGTGTCTATATAAACCGCATGAAGGTTATAGAATCCATCGGAGAGGAGAAGTTTGCTAAGCTCTGCGCCGAGAAGGGAATAGATGCGGACAGGGTTCTTGAGAGCTATAAATATATGCCGAAAACGCCGGAGGAATTCGCGCTCGTGGATATACTGACGACGGAGGCAGTGCTGCGTGGCGTCGAAAGGCACGCAGGGCGGCTTCGCTATGTTTACGGTCCTTCGGGAAGGGTCACCCTTGCGGAGGGCAAGGATCTTACGCAAGTGAGGTATATAGTAGGTACCGGCGGGGCTCTTACGAGGCTTCCCTGCGGTTTGGATATAATGAAGAAGATTCTTAAAGACAACGAGAACGGTCTTAAGCTCTATCCGAGCGAGGGCGTTAAATTTATGCTCGATAGAGATTATATAATGGCTTCTTTAGGCGTGCTTTCGAAGACCCACAGGGAGGGAGCCATTAAACTGCTGGAGCAGACTTTAGGCGTCAAGTTCCCCGCGAAGAGATTTTTCGAGGAGCAGAGGGCCGAGGAGAGCCGCGTCATGGCCGAACTGCGCTCGGTGGCGGCGGAGCGGCAGAAAAAGGAAGAACAGAAGGCCGAGGAAATCAGGGAGATGGAGGCTATGGGCTACGATATGTCCGCATATTGCAATCCCGAAAAGATAGGCGGCGCGACGCAGGAAGAAGTGCTCGAGGCCAGGCGGCAATCGCAGCTTGAGGCGCGCAAGATGCGCAGTGCAAAGGCGGATATGGAGGACGCAGCAAGCAAGCTGCCCGACTGCAATCACGAATGTGCGACATGCTCGCGAATTCATTGCCCCCGGAGGAAGGTAAAAGCCTAGGAAGGAGCGCAAATGTATCCACAGTTGAGAATCGATATAGCGAAGCTTGCTAAAAACCTGAAAATTCTCGAGGAACTCGCGAAGAAGGGAGCTTGCTCCCTGATGATAGTTACTAAGAGTTTCTGCGCCGATTCCGGAATAATAGATATGTTGCTCGGCAGCGAATACCTCGATTATCTGGCGGATTCACGGATAGAGAACCTCGAAAGCTACGCCGACAAGGCCCGCATGGCGGGCAAGGAGACCGTGCTCTTGCGTTTGCCGCAACACTGCGAGATAGAGCAGACAGTTCGCTGGGCGGATATATCTTTGAACTCCGATATAGATACCCTGAGGCTTCTCGACGAGGAGGCCGAAAGGCAGAACAGGACACACAAAGTTATATTGATGATAGATATGGGAGATCTCCGCGAGGGTGTATTCTATCGCAACGAAGAGGAGATTTTCGAGCTCTGCGGAGAGGTACTCAAGATGCAGAATGTAAAGCTCGAGGGACTGGGCGTAAACCTGTCCTGCTACGGCGCTATTATGCCCAAGGCGGATAACTTAGGTCTCTTCTGCGAAATAGCCGAAAAGATAGAGAAGAGATTCAGTATAAAATTGCCCATAATCTCGGGCGGAAACAGCTCGAGCCTATACCTGATTCCGCGGGGCGAGCTGCCCGCAAAGATAAACAATTTGCGGCTCGGAGAGTCCTTCATTTTGGGGAGGGAGACCGCCTACGGCGAACCCATACCGGGAGCCTTCGGCGACGCGATTCAGCTTAGGGCGCAGATAATAGAGCTCAAGGATAAACCTTCCGTTCCCATAGGAGAGGTAGGCATGGACGCCTTCGGAAATGTTCCGGAGTACGAGGACAGAGGGATTATAAGTCGCGCAATCCTCGCCGTAGGAAAGCAGGATACCGATCCGGACGGGCTCACACCCCTGAATACCGAGGCAGAGATACTGGGCGCCTCCTCCGACCACCTTCTGATGGACGCAAGCGGCTGCGGCTACAAACCCGGAGATACCGTGGACTTAAGTCTCGACTACAGCGCGCTGCTGAAGCTCTTCACCAGCAAATATGTGAAGAGGGTGTATCTAAATGAAGAGTAAAAAACTCATATTCCTAAGCTGTATTATTGTCGCTCTGGCTGTCGTAGTAATTCTCTTTTCAAGAAGCATCAGTTTTGATTTTCCTGAAGGAGAAAGTATAAGAATATTAGTGTTCAGCGATGAAGTAAGTGTTGAAAATTTTGCGGCAATTCCGTCGGGTGAAGCAAGAACCATCGATATTTTGCCATCTTCGAATGAATATCAAGAACTGATCCCCATATTGAAAAATCTTCGATATTCATATTGTGTCCACACTCTTTTTAATGATTGGTTTCCTTTAACTGATGAAAACATAGAAACAATCTTGGATATATACAAGGACAAGGAAGAAATTCAATATGTGTCTAAGTTAGTTCCTAATGATGAAATAGCTAAGGAAGATTACTAATGAAGACAACAGGAACTGATATAGATAGGATAATGCCTCCTGTATCTAGATTTGCATCTAATTCTAGAACCATTAAAAAACAGACCATAATTGATAAGCTTCTGGCCTTCTTTGAGAAGTATTTTGGATTGGTGTAGCTATTTTGCT
>CAYFMW010000033.1:0-10659 GCA_964344335.1 uncultured Oscillospiraceae bacterium
GGCCTATGCGGCTGGGTATGCCCTTGAAATACCAAATATGAGAGACCGGGCAGGCCAGCGTAATGTGACCCATCCTCTCTCGTCTGACCTTAGCCTTGGTAACTTCAACTCCGCAGCGGTCGCAGACTATGCCCTTGTATCGGATTCGCTTGTACTTGCCGCAGTGGCACTCCCAGTCCTTTGTGGGACCGAAAATCTTCTCGCAGAACAGTCCGTCCTTTTCGGGCTTGAGAGTTCTGTAGTTGATGGTCTCGGGCTTTGTAACCTCGCCGTGCGACCAGCTCAATATTTTTTCGGTAGAAGCCAAGCTTATCTGCAATGACTCAAAATTACTTATTTCCAAAGAGTTCTCCTTCCTCTGCTGTCAGCAAAACCTCAGCAGGAGCATCTATTCTTCGTCAGCTTCGTCTTCGCCGTATCCGTCGAAATCGTCGAAATCTTCATTCGAAGACTCAACTATTTCGTGCTCCACGGCCTCGCCCTCTTCGTCGGTCTCGGTATAGCCGGCTCCGTACCCGAAGAAATCCTCGTCCCTGCGGACATTCTCGAATTCCACCGCATTGAAATTGGTGTTTGCTTCGAGCTCGCTGTCGTCCCTTACTTCTATCTTGTGTTCGTCTTCATCCAGGACCTTAACATCCAGAGCAAGAGCCTGCATCTCCTTGATGAGAACCTTAAAGGACTCGGGGATTCCGGGCTCCGGAATGTTCTCGTCCTTGACGATGGCCTCGTAGGTCTTGACCCTGCCGATTACATCGTCCGACTTGACTGTAAGAATCTCCTGAAGCGTGTAGGCTGCGCCGTATGCTTCCAGGGCCCAGACTTCCATCTCTCCGAAGCGCTGTCCGCCGAACTGAGCCTTGCCGCCCAGCGGCTGCTGGGTTACGAGAGAGTAGGGTCCGGTGCTCCTTGCGTGAATCTTATCGTCCACAAGGTGGTGCAATTTGAGCATATACATGTATCCCACCGTTACCGGATGGTCGAAGTAGTCGCCCGTGCGTCCGTCTCTGAGCATAAGCTTGCCGTTTTCAGGATAGCCGCACTGCTTCAGCAGGTCGATTACATCCAGCTCGCTTGCGCCGTCGAAGACCGGCGTCGATATGTACCATCCCTTGGCCTTGGCCGCAAGTCCCAAGTGAACCTCCAGTACCTGACCGATGTTCATTCGGGAGGGTACGCCCAGGGGGTTTAGCATAACCTCGAGCGGAGTGCCGTCGTCCATGAAGGGCATCTCCTCCACGGGAAGTATCTGAGATATTACACCCTTGTTTCCGTGGCGGCCCGCCATCTTGTCTCCAACCTGAATCTTCCTCTTGGTAGCCACATAGCAGCGCACCATCTGGTTTACACCGGGGGAGAGATCGTCGCCGTTCTCTCTGGAGAAGACCTTTACATCGACGACTATTCCTGACTCGCCGTGAGGTACGCGAAGGGATGTATCCCTCACCTCTCTGGCCTTTTCTCCGAAGATGGCGCGCAGCAGGCGCTCTTCGGCGGTGAGCTCGGTCTCGCCCTTCGGGGTTACCTTGCCCACGAGGATGTCGGAGGAATCCACTTCCGCGCCTATGCGCACTATTCCGAACTCGTCGAGATCCTTGAGCACATCGTCGCCGACATTGGGTATATCTCTGGTTATTTCCTCGGGGCCGAGCTTGGTGTCTCTGGCCTCGGATTCGTATTCTTCTATATGTATTGAGGTTAGTATATCGTCCGTCAGCAGCTTCTCGTTGAGGATTATCGCGTCCTCGTAGTTGAAGCCTTCCCAGGTCATAAATCCTATCAGCAGGTTGCGGCCCAGGGAGATTTCTCCCATATTCGTAGACGGACCGTCGGCTATTACCTCGCCTTTTTTGACGGGTTCGCCGCGATTCACTATCGGCCTCTGATTTATGCAGGTTCCCTGATTGGAACGCTTGAACTTGAGAAGCTTATATGTATCCTTGCCCTCGCCGTCCTCTCTTTCGACGACTATGCGAGTGGAATCGACATATGTTACCGTTCCTGCATTTTCAGCCAGGACTACAACTCCGGAGTCTCTGGCGGCGGCATACTCGACGCCCGTCGCCACTATCGGACTGTCCGTAACCAGCAGGGGCACCGCCTGGCGCTGCATGTTGGAACCCATAAGTGCGCGGTTGGCGTCGTCGTTTTCAAGGAAGGGGATCATCGCCGTAGCTATAGAGACCACCTGCCTGGGCGAAACATCCATGCAATCAACGACTTCGCGATCGTAGAGGTCGATTTCGCCGAGGAAGCCTCTGGCAAGAACCTTCTGGTTTACGAAGCGCCCGTCCTTATCGAGAGGCTCGTTCGCCTGAGCGACGATGAGAGGCTCCTCTTCGTCCGCTGCAAGATATAAAATTTCGGAGCTTACTATCCCCGTTTTTTTATCCACTTTTCTGTACGGCGTCTCGATAAATCCGTACTCGTTGACAACCCCGTATGTGGTGAGTGAACCGATGAGTCCGATATTGGGGCCTTCGGGCGTCTCTATCGGGCACATGCGTCCGTAGTGCGAGTGGTGAACATCCCTGACCTCAAATCCTGCACGATCCCTTGAGAGTCCGCCGGGACCGAGAGCCGAAAGCTTTCTCTTATGAGTGAGCTCCGCGAGCGGGTTGGTCTGATCTATAAACTGCGAAAGCTGAGAGGATCCGAAGAACTCTTTTATAGCCGCGGTTACGGGACGGATGTTCATCAGGGCCTGAGGCGTTGTGGCCTCGATGTCCTGAATTGTCATCCTCTCCTTTACTACCCTCTCCATCCTCGCCAGGCCTATGCGGAACTGGTTCTGCAGAAGCTCTCCGACCGTGCGGAGCCTCCTGTTGCCGAGGTGGTCTATATCGTCGATCTGTCCTATGCCGTCGGTAAGGCCGAGCAGATAGGATACGGATGCGATTATATCGTCAAATATTATATGCTTGGGCGAAAGCTCGTCTCTGCGCGCATATAGGAAATTCGCCAGATGTTCGGTCTGCTCCGCCTTCTTCGTTTTTTTGGGCAGCCTGTGATTTGCTTCGTAGTCGTTCATTATGCCCCTGAATGCGGGGAAGAACACCTGATCGGGAAGCCTGTGTGCCGCGGGATCGAATCCCTTGTAGCCGAAGCAGTCCGCAAGAGCGACGGAAAGATCGACAAAGTTATTTCCGATAACCTTGACGGATTTTCCTTCCTCGACCTTGCTCTCCACCCAAACCACTTCGGGGCCCGCGTTTTCGATAATCTCGGCATCGAAGCGCGAAAGCTTCGCTCCCTTTTCGAAGATTATCTCTCCGGTCATCGCATTTGCGACATCCTCGGCGAGCGTGCATCCGGCGAGGCGGTTGCGAAGACCGAGCTTCTTGTTGTATTTATAGCGGCCCACCTTGGCCAGATCGTATCTTCTCGAATCGAAGAACAGCACCTCTATCAGGTCGTAGGCGCTCTCGAAAGTCGCAGGCTCGCCGGGTCTGAGCTTTCTGTAAATCTCTTTAAGACCCTCGTCGTAATTTTTGGTCGTATCCTTTGCAATGGACTTTTCGAGGCGCTCATCCGCTCCGAATAGCGCGCGGAGCTCCTCGTTGGTTCCCTCCCTGAGGATGGAAGCCACATCGGTCCTGTATTCATCGTAGCGCCGAACCTTCTTGCGTAGTTCTTCTTCGGAGATTGCGGGATTTTTCCGCTTCTCGTGGGCAATCTTGGCATCCACAGAATTGTATGCCAAGGCCCTTATAAGAGCTGTTATGGGCTGCTTTCTGGTGCGGTCGACGCGCACGGAGATAATCTCGTTGGAATCCGTCTCGTACTCCAGCCAGGCTCCCCTGTTGGGTATTATCGTCGCGGCAAAGAGCTTATTATTGGACTTGTCCACCGAAACCTCATAGTAAAGTCCCGGAGAACGAACGAGCTGAGTTACAACGGCGCGCTCGGCCCCGTTGTATATGAAAGTTCCCTTATCGGTCATTATGGGAAAATCGCCCATAAAGACTTCCTGTTCCTTTACCTCACCCGTCTCCTGATTTATCAGGCGCACCCTCACCTTGAGAGGCGCTGAGTAGGTTGCATCCCTATCTTTGCATTCTTCCTCGTCGTACTTCGAAGTGTCGGCTATGTAGTGACCGACAAATTCGAGTGCCAGATTGTCCGCATAATCCCTGATAGGAGAAATATCCTCAAAAACTTCAGCAAGACCCTCGTTGATGAACCAATCGTAGGAATCTTTTTGAATTTGAATGAGGTTTGGCATCGGCAGCACGGTCTCGATTTTCGAGTAGCTCATGCGCTCCGTTTTGCCGAATTTTTGAGGCTGGGGCATAGTATTCCCTCCTTAATATGTGAAAATGAAACACTGTCAGGCAATAAAACATAATATCGTTTTTGTCAATCATAGTCAAGAAAAATTTGCCCGATCTGAGAAAAAATCGCGAAATCTCACTTTAATAAAATAACGCCAAAAGGGTTGCCCAAACAGGGCAACCCTTCCTATGCAGTTGCTCGGGCTCTACTTGAGCTCGACCTTCGCTCCGACTTCCTCGAGCTTTGCCTTGATTTCGTTGGCCTCTGCGGTGGGAGCAGCCTCCTTGACAGCCTTCGGCGCACTCTCTACGAGGTCCTTGGCTTCCTTGAGTCCGAGACCGGTAATCTCTCTGACCACCTTGATGACCTTGATTTTTTCCGCGCCGATTTCGGCGAGGATTACATCGAACTCATCCTTGACTTCAACTTCTGCAGCTGCACCGCCAGCAACCATCGCAACGGGGGCGGCGGCGGATACGCCGAACTCTTCTTCGCAGGCTTCGACCAGCTCGTTGAGCTGCAATATGGTCATGCCTTTAATCGCTTCAATAATCTGTTCCTTTGTCATTTTTATTTCTCCTTAAATGTTTACAATTCAACTTTGTATAAACTAATTCATCGGCAGGTTCCCCTGCCCTATGCACTACTCCGCTGCAGCAGCGGGGGCTTCTCCCTTGGAATCCGCGATCGCCTTGAATGTGCGAACCAGCTTGCCCACGGGACTCTGTATGCTGCCAAGGAACTTGGCGATGAGTTCGTCTCTGGACGGAATCGTGGATATCTTCTGCAGGCCTTCCTCATCGTAGAGTACGCCTTCGACGATTCCTGCCTTGAACTGCATCTTTTCGTAGGCCTTTATCGACTTTGCGATTACTCTGGCGGGTGCGACGGCGTCGTCGTAGCTTATCGCCAGCGCCGAGGGTCCCTTTAGAGATTCGCTGAGGCTTTCAAACTCGGTGCCCTTGATAGCCTTCGTCATCAGGGTGTTCTTATAGACGGTGTAATCCACGCCTGCTTCGCGCAGATTTTTTCTCATCTCGCTTGCCTGTTCAACCGTCGTTCCAAGATAGTCTATAACCACGACCGCCTGGGCATTTTCGAGCTTACCCTTTATCTCGTCGATGATTGCCGCTTTTATTTTAAGATTTTCTACCGACATTTATTCTCCTTTCCGGCTTTCTATAAAGAAAGCCTTTTCTTGTCTGCAGACTGAAAAAGGCTTGTTTATTGGTCTAAACCTCGGCCGGATATTAAGCGCATATGCGCACCTGCTGTCTACAGTTCTTGTATTCTATTTTACTTGTGCTTCGCCGCCTTAGAACAGGCTGAACTTTGCTGCGTTGAGATTTACTCCCGGGCCCATGGTGGTCGTTACCGTGGCGGATCTGATGTACTGTCCCTTTGCCGCCGCCGGCTTAGCCTTCTGAACTGCGCCCAGCAGAGCCATGAAGTTTTCGCTGAGCTTTTCGGGTCCGAAGGAAACCTTGCCTATCGGCGTGTGGATTATGTTCTGCTTGTCCAGGCGATACTCGACCTTACCGGCCTTAATCTCCGCCAGAGCAGTGCTCAAATCCATGGTAACGGTGCCGGACTTCGGGTTGGGCATGAGCCCCTTGGGACCCAGAATCTTTCCGAGTCGTCCGACGACGCTCATCATGTCCGGAGTTGCGACTACCACATCGAAATCGAACCAGTTTTCCTTCTGTATTTTCTCGGCGAGTTCCGCTTCGCCAACATAGTCCGCTCCTGCGGCTTCCGCTTCGCGAGCCTTCTCGCCCTTTGCGAAAACGAGGACCTTCTTGGTCTTGCCGGTGCCGTGGGGAAGAACTATGGCTCCGCGAACCTGCTGATCCGCATGTCTTCCGTCGACTCCAAGTCTGAAATGAGCCTCGACGGTCTCGTCAAATTTTGCTGTCGCTGTCTTGCATACAATATCGAAGGCCTCTTCGACATCGTACTGCTGGCTCTTGTCGTAGAGCTTTACAGCATCCTGATACTTTTTACCTCTTTTAGGCATTTGTAACCTCCTCGTGGTACTAACGGCCTTCCGCCTCCCACCAATTAACCTTCGACCTTAACCCCCATGCTCCTTGCGGTTCCCTTCACCATCTCGGTGGCGCCTTCCAAATCCGCCGCATTGAGGTCGGGCATCTTGGTCTTTGCTATTTCCTCGGCTTGCGCGCGAGTAATCTTTCCTACCTTTTTCTTGTTCGGCTCGCCGGATGCGCGATCGAGCCCTGCAGCCTTCTTTATGAGCACGGCAGCCGGCGGCGTCTTCGTAATGAACGAGAAAGACCTGTCCGCATATACGGTAATCACCACGGGGATGATTAGCCCGGACTGATCCTGAGTTCTGGAATTGAACTGCTTGCAGAACTCCATAATATTTACGCCGTGCTGACCGAGTGCAGGTCCTACCGGGGGAGCGGGATTCGCTGCGCCCGCAGGTATCTGCAGCTTAATATAGGCATCGACCTTTTTTTTCTTTACCATAGCTTTCTCCTTTCTACGGGGCGGCCCCGTTATTCTATCTTATCGACCTGGTCGTACTCCAGCTCGACGGGCGTCGCCCGCCCGAACATCTCGACCCTGGCCTTTATTGTCTGCTTGTCGGGGTTAACCTCGTCGACGCTTGCGACAAAGCCCTTGAAGGGGCCAGTGATGACCCTTACGCTGTCGCCGACATTGATGTCCATCTCGATGATGGTCTTCTCTATGCCCATGCGGCGAATCTCTTCGTCCGACAGAGGTATGGGCTCGGAACCGTGACCCACGAAACCGGTAACGCCCTGGGTGTTTCTGACCAGGTACCAGGATTCGTTGGTGACTATCATCTTAACTATAACATAGCCGGGGAACATCTTGCGTTCCTTGCTCTTTCCGGTATCGCGGTCGTATACGAGCTCCGTCGGGACCTCCACCTTGAGCACGAGGTCCTGCATGCCGCGGCTCTCCACGAGCTTTTCGAGGTTGACTTTAACCTTGTTCTCGTGACCGGAGTATGTATGCACCACATACCACTTGGGGTCCTTGCTCCTTATCATGTAGCCGGCGGGGATCTCCTCGGCCTCATGCACGGCCGCCGCTATCGTTTTCTTGTTCTTGAGCTCCTCGGCGCTATGTTTTTCTTTCAGATCGTCTCTGGGCATCGTAAGCTCCTACATCGAAATCTTGAGAACCTTCTCAAGAAGCGTCAGGAATCCGGTGTCCAAAATCCAGAAAAAGAGCGCAAAGAAAGCGCACACCGCTATTACGACGAGCGTGTAGCGATATGTTTCCTTCGGGGTAGGCCAGGCTACCTTCTTAAGCTCGGACCTTACACCTTTGAAGTACTCAATAATTTTATTGGGTTTTTTGCCCTTTGCATCTGCAGCCATCTTTAGACCTCTCTCTTATTTGGTTTCTCTGTGAAGAGTCTGCTTCTTGCAGAACTTGCAGTACTTCTTCATCTCCAGGCGGCCCGTATTCGTCCTCTTGTTCTTGGTCGTATTGTAATTTCTCTGCTTGCACTCGGTGCAGGCGAGCATCACTCTGACTCTTTGTTCGCTTGCCATTTCGTTCTCCTTAAAATCGCCCTCAAAGGGCGCAGTATCAACGCACTAAACACGCTTTCGCCCGATTCGGGGCGTAGCGTGACTGATAAATAATATCTTACAAATCACCGTCTGTCAATCATTTTCAGCCTGTAATATTGCATTTTCAAGCATCCGAGCGCATCCTTTTATTCGGATTTAAAAAGACCCGCTCGGGTCTCTCGCCCTGTTATATTACGACTGCGCAGGTCAAAAAGCAATACCTTTTTGCAAAATTTATATCTTAAATTTTAAGGCGGTACTTAGAAACCCGGCCCCCGCTCAGGCAAAGCGCAAAGTCCGACGCTACAGCTCGGCGGAATCCAAAACGATGGTGAAGGGACCGTCGTTTATCAGGCCGACCTTCATATAGGCACCGAATACACCCGTCTGCACATCAGGCACGGACTTGCGCGCTTCGGACACTATGTAATCGAACAGAGCACTCGCATGCCCGGGATTGCCCGCCCTCGTAAACGACGGTCTGTTGCCTTTTTTGCAGTCCGCATAGAGCGTAAACTGCGGCACGATCAGCAATGAGCCGCCCACATCCGCAAGCGCGAGGTTCGTCTTTCCGGCCTCGTCCTCGAAGATGCGCATGGCGCAGAGTTTTCTGAGCATCTTATCCGCAGTCTGCTCGTCGTCTTCCCCGCAGACTCCCACGAGGACCATAAAGCCCTTTTCTATCTCGGCGACCCTCTCGCCTTCGATATCCACATGCGCAGAAAGCACTCTCTGTATTACAAATTTCATTGTAATGCCCTCCTTTCGTAGAATTGTACCACAAAGCGGCTCGGAGGAAAAATTTACAAAAGATTGACGAAAATTTTGTTAAGAGATTACAGAGATTTGACTTTATTTTGCTATCATGTATTCGGGATAATTTATTTCAAATACATGTTGAAGGGGTGATTATTTGAAAGCCGAAGACCATAAGCTGCTGGCGTCATGGCTGATTCAAAACGCCGGAGACCCCGTACTCGAAGAATACGCAAGGGAATTCCGTTGGGGAAGCGTGGCGCCGGACTACAATTATCTGACTTACCTGCACGGAAGTCTTCGTTGCAAAAATATCAACGGACACCATGCGGTAAACAGGATAAGCTTTATAATCAGACAGACGGAGAAACTGGAAAACAGCGTCTTATACGACAGACTCAGTTTTTTCCGCATCGGGATTCTCATTCACTATCTTGCGGACTGCTTCACGCTCGCACACAACGAGGGCTTCCCCAAGAAGTTCAAGGAGCATATGGAATACGAAGAAGAGCTGCATACGGAGATATGCAAGGCCCTCTCGGACGGAAGCGCGCCCACAGGCGGCTTCACTGTAAACCAAGCCTCGGACATCTTCAGAATTCATTTGAAATATTGCAGAGCCGAACAAGGTACGCAGAACGACATAAAAAACATAACATCCATATGCCTGAGTGTGGTGCGCCTGCTCTGCAGAGCCGCAGCCGCAAACGAATTGCATCTCAGTGGAGAGGCCTTGCCTCAACTGCAGAATCTTGGCGGAAAATAAAACCGGCACAAACGGAGTTCAACTTAGGGATTTGCGATAACAAGTAAATTTTTGACCGACTCTCTTCAAGCGGGGGCAAAAGTAAAGACTGCACCGAAGGATTAAACCTTTAGTGCAGTCTTTGTTTTGTCTTTAAATATTTTAACTACTGAAAAGCAATATTCTTGTATTCATCGGACTTTAAATCCTTAAATCCTTGTCCAAGTACTTGTGCTATTAAGCTGTAATGATTGTCACATAAATCTTTAAAATCCTGTGGTTGATGATATTTAATATATGAAAGAATTGGTTTTACTCTTTTCGAAAACTTATCATGGCCAAGTAGAGCACATATAACCGCGATGCCTTCAAAAATATACTGTTTATATATTATGCAAAACATTGCAATATTGTAAAGTATATCTATCGATTCTTCTTCGATCGCTTTCAAAGTTAAATTCTTGTACAATTCCCCAAATTCATCAGTTCTAAGAGAATTACAAAGGAAATTAAGTTCAGCAATAAGCTGCCTACCGTTATCACTCTTAAAAATATTCATTTTGACTGCGCGAATAATTTCGTTTTCCCAGAAAATTCTCTGATTAATTACGATTTCACTATCTTGTATATAGTAAATAGATTCTCCACGTGGACGGTAGTCTCCTCTATATGACAGCCAGTTAAATGAGCCTGCAATATGGATTTCATTATCAATAATAATTTCTTTTTCGTGTTTATTTCCTAAGTAAACCAAGCAAACCATTGGAATTCCTTGATGATTTTTAACATCTAGTAATTCATTAACCAGATTACTTGATACTGGTCTTTTCTCGTTTTCTAGTGTATCGTTAAATCCCCAACCAATAATGATTCGAACATTCTTCAATGCAAGTTCTTTTAACTTTTTTATAAATTTTCTATCAACCACAGTTTCATTTATCCAGGGTGATATAATAATGATTTGTTCTTTTGGTAATTCCAAGCTTTTCTCAAAAACAGGTTTTATATTCTTTCCCCTAAAAACTTTAATAAGCATTTGTCTCTGTTCTGTTGATTCTTCAATATTCTCAGACCTTGACTTAGTCAGTAGTTTTTTTATGTTGTTTGCTACACCAAAGAAATCTTCAGCTCTGTTTACTGATAACTTAGTAGCAGTATTGTTTTGAATAAAGTCAGCAATATCTGCTCTAAAGATACCTTTTGAATGATCCCAAATTCTACAAAATACTATATCTTCAACAACATCATATACCCAAATCTCACTCATAAGTGTTTCATTCTTCTCTATTGTTTGTGCTGACACAAATG
>CAYFMW010000034.1:0-10370 GCA_964344335.1 uncultured Oscillospiraceae bacterium
TATCTTCAAGAGATTTATGCGTGGCGCAGATAATGCGAACATCCACCGGTACAACTTCCGATGTCCCAAGCGGCATCACCTCGCGCTCCTGCAGAACCCGAAGAATTTTCACCTGCATCCTCGGAGAAATGTCGCCGATTTCATCAAGAAAGAGCGTCCCCTTATCAGCCTCCTGAAAAAGACCCTTCCGGCCTCCCCATCCGAGTCTTTAATGCACACGGCATCCGCAAGAGCATCGAGTAAAATCTTCGAATCTTCTATCAACTTTCTTAAGTCCATCGCCATGAAGCCGCCTCTCCTTTGCAAAATATTGCCATTAATCAAGCTCGGCCGTTCCCATATTCAACTGATAATATCGACCCTTCATCTCCATGAGATCATCATGGTCTCCGCGCTCGATAATTTCACCCTGCTCCAGAACCATTATAGCGTTGGCGTCGCGAACGGTCGAGAGGCGGTGAGCGATGACGAAGGTCGTCCTCCCCTCCATCAGGGCATCCATACCCTTAGAGATGTGCGACTCCGTCCTCGTATCGACCGAGGAGGTAGCTTCGTCCATTATCAGGATGATGGGGTCGGCAATCGCCGCCCTGGCTATGGAAAGCAGCTGCTGTTCGCCCTGCGACAGGCTTCCGCCGTCCAATCCTATGACTGTCTTGTAGGCATCTTGTAATTTTGAAATAAAGTCGTGAGCATTTGCGGACATGGCAGCCTGTACGACCTCTTCATTCGTCGCATCCAGCTTGCCGTAGCGAATATTCTCGGCAATTGTTCCCTCAAAGAGATTGATCTCCTGAAGAACAAAGCCCATTATGCTGCGCAGATCCGTCTTATCGACGCGCTTTAAATCGATGCCGTCGATCGTAATCAAACCCGAATCGATTTCATAAAATCGATTGATCAGATTTGTAATCGTAGTCTTTCCGGCGCCCGTTGAACCGACGAAAGCTATCTTTTGCCCCGGCTTTGCATACAAGGAAATATTCTTCAAAACGGGCTTATCGGACTCGTACCCGAAGCACACATCGTGGAAGCGGATGTCTCCTTTTACCGGCACGCTCTTGCGTGAACCGTCCAGCTGCGGAACAAGCCAGCAAAGATCCTTTCTACCGACGCAATCGCCAACCAGCACTACATCTCCCTCCATCTGTTCGGAAGGCTCATCTAAAATCGCGAAGATGCGTTCGGCGCCCGCAAATGCCATGAGCAGCGAGTTCATCTGATTCGATACCTGCGTAATCGGACGGGAAATCATGCGAGTAAACTGCAGGAAGGCCGCGATATTTCCGATGCTCATCCGGGCTTTGATTACCAGCATGGCTCCCAGCATTGCGACGATCGAGTACATGACGAAAGAGAGGTTGCCCATTACGGGCATCATGAGCACGCCGTAGGTCGATGCATTGGTCGCCGCGGCGCGGAAGGCTTCGTTCTTCTCTTGAAATTCACTCTCTGCGCGAGCCTCGTAATTGAACACCTTTACCACTTTCTGTGCGCTTATCATCTTTTCCACATAGTCGTTCATATCAGCCGTAATTTCCTGACGGGCACGGAAAAACCTGCCCGAACGCTTTGCGATAAAGGACAGCGAAAGCATCATAAATGCGAGACAAATAGCTACGACCAGCGTCAAGATAGGACTCAGAAGAAGCATCATAATAAAGGTCCCCACGACGGTTACCAGAGATGTCAAAATTTGCTCCAGACTCTGTTCCAGAGCCTGATTCAAAATCTCCACATCGTTCGTAAACGAACTCATAATCTCTCCGTGGCCGTGCTTGTCGAAGAATGGAACCGGCAGAGATTGCAGCTTCTCGAACAGGTCCTTGCGGATAGTGTGGGTCGTTCGAGCGGCGACAACAGCCATGCCCCGGCTACCGAGATACTGCGTAAGCACAAAGAGGATTACGAAGGCCCCCATCGTGATAAGCGAATCGATAAACTCGCCCATATCCCGATTTACGGCGACCGCATCTATAACGGGGCTGAGCATCGAACTCGTCGCAACCCTGAAGACGGAACTAAGCGCCGTCATCAGGAGTGCTCCTAAGAATATCCATTTGTTGTATCTGAAATACGAAAACAGACGAATTAGGGTCTTGCCCAATTCCTTGGGAGTAAATTGTTTCTTGCCCGAAAATCCACTCGGCATCTTTCCGGCAGCGCTTTGCGCAGCCTTGGTCTTATCTCTTGTCATTGCGCAATTCCTCCTTTCTGTGATTCATATATCTCTCTGTAAATTACAGACTTTTCGAGAAGCTCCTCGTGGGTACCTATACTTTCGACGGCTCCGCTTTCCATTACGACAATTCGATCGGAATCTTCGATCGAAGCGATTCTCTGGGCCACTATTATAGTCGTAATCCCTTCGAGCTCCTCCTTGAAGGTCTTGCGCAGCTTCGCGTCCGTCGCCATATCGACGGCGCTCGTAGAGTCGTCTAAAATAAGTATTTTCGGCTTTTTGACGAGCGCACGCGCTATCGTCAGGCGCTGCCTCTGACCTCCCGAAAAGTTGCCTCCCCCCTGCTCGACGCGATGATCCAGACCGTCCTCGTAGCCGCTGACAAATTCCCAGGCCTGAGACTGCTTAAGCGCGCGTACAATATCTTCGTCGCTCGCATTTTCATCTCCCCATTTCATATTTGAGCGAATCGTCCCTGTTACGAGAGTATTTTTCTGCAAGACGACGGCAACTTCATCGCGAAGGGTTTGAATGTCGTATTCTTTAACATTTTTACCGCCGACGCATACCTCACCGTGCGAAACATCGTAGAGTCTGGGAATCATCTGAACCAGAGTCGACTTCGACGAGCCCGTGGAGCCGATTACGCCTATGCGCTCTCCCGAATTAAACTCCAGATTTATGTCCTTTAAAATATCTTTCCTGTATCCCGGGTATTTGAAACATACACCGGAAAAAGAAACTGAACCGTCCGCGACGCTCTTTTGAGCATTTTCTGCTTCGATAATCTCGGATTCCACATTCAAGACCTCGATGATGCGCAGCAGCGAAGCTCTACCGCGCGTTGCCGTCATAATGTACATGGAGACCATCATCAAGGACATCATAATTTGCCCGATGTAGGTCGTAAATGCCATCAGCTCGCCGCTCTGCATAGTTCCGGCCACAATCTGATGACCGCCGAACCACAGAGCGGATATTATGACGCCGTAGACGATGAGATTCATGGCCGGGGACAAAACTATCATTTTAAGTACTGCCTTGATAGTGCTGTCCATAAGATCCGTATTTCTATCGTCGAAGCGGGCGGATTCATAGTCCTGACGGTTAAAGGATTTAATGACTCGAATCCCCGACAAGTCTTCACGGATTATCGCATTTATTCCATCTATCTTTTCCTGAATTTTTCGAAACAACGGATGCACTGTGCGAAAGACGACGGCAAAAAGACTGAACACCAGCGGTATGGCGATGACGAAAATCTTAGCCAGCTCCGCGTTGAGATTCGCCGCCATGATGAGCCCAAATACCATCATGGAAGGAGCGCGCACGGCCATGCGGAGGGTCATCATCGTCACCTGTCCGACTAAATTGCAGTCCGTCGTCAGACGCGTTATAAGCGAAGGAACGCTCATCTCGTCGATATTCGCAAAGGAATAGCGCTGAATCTTTCTGTATGCCGCCTGACGCAGTTCCGCCGCAAAGCCGTACCCGGCCTTGGCTCCCATAAACGAACTGAGAATCCCCATAAGCATCCCGAAAAGAGCAACGGCGATCATCAATACGGCTGTCCGCACGACATAATCCACATCGCGCGTTTTGATGCCGATATCGACGATGCGGCTCATCAAGAACGGAACACCTATATCCGCCAACACCTCCAGCACCATCATAATCGGAGAGAGAATGGCGTTGATTCTGTATTTTCTCATGTACGGAAGCACTCTTTTGATCATATAAAACCCTCCTTAAAAAAGCAGTCCCTTTGTTTTTCTTTCAATTTTGCTGCTCTTTAAAAATCGCATCGATGCGAATCTGGACATTTTTCTCCAGATTCCTATAAAAGAACTGATAATCATATATGTGATAAATACCTTCCCAAAAAATGCTCAGAGCGGATGGATATTCCTCAGCGCTTACATCCGTCACCTTTAGAGCCCCCCTATTAGAATCGATATAAGCGCCGGTAAAGGCCGGTATTTCTTCCTTGATGTTCCCTTTATAATCCGTAAAACATGCTCCAAGATTGAGCGATTTATCCGCCACGCTGCCGTCCGTCTTCCAATTTAACGGGTTTATGGCAAGCGTCTTAGTGCCTTTGGGAATCATAAGTGAATCGTCGACATACTCGGCTTCACTGTTGAAGGAAACAATTACTCCGGTATCACTTTCACCCGTTGCAAATTTAAGTCCGGGATATGCATCGAGCTCATCCTGCGTAATGCTCCAACCTATGGCATAGCAGGCAACGAACTTTTTCGCAAAATCCTTATCTCCGGCATAGTCCTTCACGAGCCGGATGCAGAGGTCAGCCCCCTGAGAAAACCCGGCGAGAATAAAGGGACGATCGTCATTGCATTTCTTTAAATAATAAGAAAAGGCATCCTTCACATCGGAATAGGCAAGCTCAAGATATTGCTCTCTCTCCGAAGCGGGCAGCTTATAGACATTCATCCCCGCCTGACGGTAATACGGAGCAAAGAAGCGCGCATCGTCATCGTATATTCCCTTCTCCATATTCGTTGCCCCGATAAAATTCCTGCGCGTCTTTTCATCGTTAATCGCCATATTGAACGAATTTTCATCCCCTCCGTAGACGGTCGGGCAGACGAAAAAGACATCGGCTGATTTTTCGGATTCTTCATTTTCGAAGTAAGCCCAGTAGTAAGCATCGGAATATGTTGATTTCTTGCAAGATGTAAAAACCGGGAGAGAAAAAATCAGACATAAGGCTAAAATTATGGGCGCAATTCTTACCCTCTGCTTCATAACCGACTCTCCTTTCTCAAATAGTTTCAGTTTCAAAAATTGAAATGGCGAAATCCGCACAACTCGCAATCCGAATCTAAACGCATCAGATTATATTTTTGAGATAAGTCGAATACATGTTTTCCAGGGCGTTCACCTTGTTCTGAACAAGTTTCTGAAGTCGCGAGACCTCGGAATAATCTTCGGCCTTGACAGCTTTCAAAATTTCCGACAGAAGGCTCGGCTTTTCGATTGTATCTCTCGCCAGCTCTATCCTCATAGCTTTGATTTCATCCCAGCGCAGCTCGTCTATATCCGCACAGTCCGCATCGTCGTGCTTCTTTACAAATGAGCGCACCTTATTTCTGACTTCAGGGATCTTGCGGCTCTGAATCTCGAGCAACCATCGGGAAAGTACGGCACTTTTGTAAGATTTAAGGTCTTGTTCCTCTATGGCGCCTCCCGCTAAAAGAACCTCGGTCTTTTCGGGATATCTGTCGAACGCCTCTATATTTTCCCAAACAGTAACAGGTGCAAAGCCGAAATACTTGTCCCTTTCCTCCTGAGTGTAATCGTCGTAAACATTCTTTTCCGTACGATACAGCCTGTCCTTTTCCAGATAAAAATCTTCTTTTCCGTAAGCCTTTGATATCGAGGCGCACAGTTCACCCGGAGTTTTTTTCGAAGCCAGAGCTGCCCTTATGCCGTCGAGCATGGCCAGATAGCCTCCTGCAAAAACCAGATAACTGTTGCTCTTGGCATTCGGGGAGCGCAACTCAAAGCGCGTAGCCATCGGATCTCTGGCATCTCTAATAAGGCCGCAGAGCACAGTCCTGTTTCGGGAAGGAAAATCAACGGACAGGCCGAGGCTCGTGTTTATGCTTATCGGCGCCTCAAATCCGGGCTTGAGCCTGTTAAGCGCATCGTTCGTGTAGTTCGCAAGGGGGTTTAGTACCTCGTAATTTCGCAGTATCCCCATGAGCGCCCCGTAACCGATGGGGCTCATGTAATCCTTTTCCGGGTCCTTTGCCGAAAAAAGGTTGATTCTCCTGCCGTCCTTGAGCTTGGCAACTACACCCATATGGGCATGCTTTCCGTTGCCGGCTACACCTTTTACGGGCTTTGCCATAAATGTAACATCCAGCCCGTTCATCCGAAATATATCCTTTATTATGTAGCGGATTTGCGCATCGTTATCCGCAGCCTGCATCGGGTTTGAATATCTCCAGTCAATCTCCAGCTGCTCCATGATGTGGTCGAACTCTCCGCCGGCGAGTAGCACGGGCTTGACCCCACCGACCTCCTTGTGACCCATCTCCACATGGAATCCGTATCTTTCCAGGATATCCAGGGTCTTCTCCAAAGCGCTGCGAACGGGTCCGAATGTGCGCTTCCAATATTGCTCCTTAAGCTCCTGGGAGGTGTGGAGCCTGTCTCTATCCGCGTCCTCCTGCGGAGTCCTCACATAGAACTCCAGCTCCGTCGCGGCGCTGAGTTGAATCTCTTCTATATCGTCAGCGCTGTCTATGGGGAGTTGTTCAAATACATGGGGATTCTCCTTAAGCAAATCAATAAGGCTTCTCTTGAAGAGATCCACCGCATTTCTGAGTATGACCCTTGCTCCGACATCCCGCACGCCGTTGTGGCGCAGTATGGAGGGAATACGGAGAGTACCCACCGGAAGACCCAGGACGGGATCTATATTCTGATAGTTATAGTCAACGAACCAGTTCACCGAAAGGTCGGGGATTATATCCACCTTAGCATTGGATAGCGACGCTATTTCGGGGAGGACCACGGCGGACCCGTCGGTCTGAACCCCGAAGCGAAGGAAATTATCCATATCTTCCAGCATTCTTTCGACGGGGATCTTTTCGTCGGTGTCGTGACCGTCGATATCCACTCCCGCGAGCGACACGAACTTCATTTCCGGATGCTGCAGAAGCTGCTGCCTGATCTCAACCTCCTTGTGATTTTCTGCGGGTATGCAAAACAGTAATTTGTCCAACATGATAACTTCCTCCTTTCCGTTGATTTGCTCCAGGCTTAAAAAAATACGCCGCGTCTTCCTTGGGCGCAGCGCAGCTCAAGTTGCCTAACGACCTATATTATCATGACCGTCGGGCGCTTTTCAAGCTATTATGAAGTTGAAAACTAACTCCTTCAGGAATATTACTCATATTTGATAACTTGACAAATATTGCAATTAAAGTATAATGACCTTGTCAATTAATTCTTGTGCGGATAAAGGGAGCATACCAATGAAAGCAACCGGAATCGTAAGAAAATTAGATCAACTTGGCCGGATAGTAATCCCCAAGGAACTCAGGAACACTTTCGACCTTGAAGAAGGCGATCCTATAGAGATTTTCGTCGACGGAAACGACATCATTCTTCGCAAGTATCAACCTGCCTGTATTTTCTGCAACGATGCTACAAATATAATTCAGTACGAAAACAAAAATATCTGCAAGAACTGTCTCGGAAAACTGAAAAATCTTTAAAAGATTAAATCCCGGCTTCGAGCCGGGATTTTTTTTATTGTTTATAGCGTGTTTCCTCGATCGAAGCCTCAATCCTTCAATTCCGCTCGCCTCTCCAGTTCTTCCTCGGACATCTGTCCGATATCGACATCTTCCATAAAATCCGCCTTTTTAAGCTTACAATCATCGGGTCCGGATCCACCCTTACCCCGGCGCCTTTCAGCTCTTTTTATTTCTTCCTTGCCGTAAACATAATATTCCGAAGAGAGTTTCTCCGGCCTTTCACCGTCTCTTTCTTCAAGAATCAATCTGGTGTTTATCTTGTTTAACAGGATGTTCACATCGAACACCAATGCCGGCCCGTCGGGTGTGGTAATGCGTTCACCCGGATCCGGCATGCCCTTGCGAAGTTCGCAGTAGGTCTCATTTTCGTACTGCAGGCAGCACATGAGCCTCCCGCAAATCCCCGAGATTTTGGTCGGGTTAAGCGAGAGATTCTGAAGCTTCGCCATCTTTATGGAAACCGGTTCGAATTCCGACATCCAGCTGTGACAGCAGAGTTCCCTTCCGCAGCTTCCGATTCCGCCCATCATTTTAGTTTCGTCGCGAACGCCTATCTGCCTGAGCTCTATGCGCATTCTAAAGACGCTGGCCAGATCCTTAACAAGCTCCCGGAAATCAACCCTTCCGTCGGCGGTAAAATAGAACACCACCTTGGAATTGTCGAAGGTGTATTCGACATCCACCGGCTTCATCTCGAGCCCATGCTTATCTATCTTCTCCTGACAGATGGCAAGAGACTTCTCTTTCTTCTGCAAATTTTCCTCGTGCCTGACGATATCCTCTTCATTCGCAAGCCTTATAATCGGTTTTAGCGGCTGTACTATATCGCCTTGGGGAATCTCCATCAGATCGCTCGCCAGCGTGCCGAATTCAATGCCTCTGGCAGTTTCAACGATGACATTATCCCCGGCCGCAAGCTCGATATCGGCTGGGTCGAAATAATATATTTTCCCGGCAGGCTTAAACCTGACGCCTGCTACTGTAACCATAGATCCTCCTAAATAAAATCCCTCTACATTTCAAGGCAGAGCTTCTTAAGCGTATATTTTACATTGTATCCCAGCTTCAGAGATTTTGCCGCATCGCATACGGCGCGGATTCCCTTTTCCGGGTCTTTTATATATTCGTGAGCCCCCTCTCCCGCCAAAGCGCCTGAGAGCAGGTCGATAGCCCCGTCTCCGTGGCGCAGAACTAGCGCATCCCTTAGAAGAATTTGCAGAGCCTGAGCGAAGCTTGTTGCATCCTCTCTCTGATCACCCTTGCGATCCAATATGGGTTTAAGGCAGACCATCCTTTCATAAAAGGGGGCGTCGTTATTGCAAAGTTTGATAAATTCCCGCGCCATCGCCGCCAGATCCGCGGAAATTTCCGGAAGCTCGGGCTGAAGACGAATAATTATGCACCTTGACAGTATGGTCCTGAAAACCGCCTCTTCGTTTTCGGAGAGCAGGATTATCATGCTGTCTCCCAAAGGTTCTTCGAGAGTCTTTAAAAGCTTGTTCTGGGCCTCCGGAGTCATCAGATGTGCATCGTCTATTATAACCAGTTTTTTCTCGCCGCGCGGCTTGAATTTCAGTCTCTCCTGAATATGGGCTATCGCTTTAACCCCTATGCGCGTCTTCGTATCTTCGAAGGGGTTTTCCAGATTCAAAAATGTGAAATCCTCGTGGTTGCCGCTGTCAAATTTTCTGCACGAAAGACAGATGCCGCAACTGTTTCCCTCCCGAGGATTCGTACACAGCACGCTCTTTGCAAACTCCCTGCCGATTTCCAGGCGGCTCCTCGCTCCGCCCACGAACATATACGCGTGCATCGGTCTTCCCTCGTCGAGCAGCTTATTCAGGCGAACTTCGATATTTTTATTTAAATTAGGCCCTGCCGGCGACATACTCGTCGAACCTCCGACTGATCTCCTCTGCTATCTCCTCTATCCCGAAAGTTGCGTCCACGCTTATGTAGCGCTGCGGGTGCATCTCGCGAAGTTTCATGTAAGCCTCGTACACCCTGTAATGAAAACTCATATCCTCCAGTTCCAATCTATCGGGATCCCTGGAAGCTTCAAGCCTGCGCCTTCCGTAATCGGGAGGCAGGTCTAAAAAGAAGGTGATGTCGGGTGCTAGCCCCTGAACGGCGAACTCATTTATAATGCGGACCTCATCCCCCAGACCTCTGCCATAGCCCTGATAGGCGATGGAGGAGTCCATGAACCTGTCGCAGAGAACTACCTTGCCCTGTTCCAACGCCGGCTTTATCTTCTCGTCTACATGCTGAGCACGCGAAGCGGCATACAGCAGCGCCTCGGTGACCCCGCTCATCTCCGAATTCTGCGGGTCCAGAAGCAAGTCCCTTATATCTTCCGAAATATCGGTTCCTCCGGGTTCACGAGTCAGCAGAACCGGAATACCCAATTCCTCACAATGCCTTGCGAGTAGCTTAATTTGAGTGCTTTTGCCGCTCCCGTCCGGCCCTTCGAATGTTATAAAAATTCCTCGCATCAATTATACCTTTCGCCTTGAAAGTTCTGCCACAGCTCATCGAATCGCCTACGATTCTCCTTTTCCTCCTCCATTTCCTTCTCTCTTTGCTTAATCTGTTCGATTCTTTTCCTGTTAAGCGCATAAATATCTGAAAACAGGCGCCCGAGCAGATGAATGCCGAGAAAGACAATTGGAAGACATAGAAGTATCCAAAGTATGTATTTTGCAATCTCCGTGTTCAATGCTCCCTCCGCCGGCAATGATGATTCGGTGATATTCAGCTCGCAGCTTATACTGCTTACTCATAAGATTAATTATAGCATAAATGAAAACCGCGTTCCATATCGGAACGCGGTTTGGTGAACCGGCGACGACCTATTTTCCCGGGCAGTCTCCCACCGAGTATCATCGGCTCTG
>CAYFMW010000035.1:0-7649 GCA_964344335.1 uncultured Oscillospiraceae bacterium
AAGCGTCGATTTGCCGCTTCCCGTCGACCCTATAATCGCCTTCGTCTCCCCTTTACAAAGATTAAAGCTGATACTTCGTAAGCTCGCGCTGCGAGAACCGGGATAATAAAAGTCTACGCATCTAAAGCTTATGCCCTTTGAGTCCGATTCCGGGATATCTTCCTTTATCTTAAGAATTTCATCGGTGTTTAAAACTTCCGAAATTCTATCTATGGAAACCTTAGACCTCGGGATGATTGTTATGATGGAGGCGAACTGCTGGATATTGTTCAGGCTCATGCTTGCATACTCTATAAGACCTATCAGAACACCCAATTTAATCGTACCCGTCTGTGCGCGTCCACCGCCCAAGAATAATATGATCAAAATTAAAATGTTGGTAAAGAGTAATATGAGGGGGCTCAAAAGCATCATAGTCGTTTCGGAGCTGACGCTTGCCTCATATGCTTCTTCCGTCGCTTTTCCGAATTCCTTCACCTCATAAGCGGACTTGTTGAAGGCTCTTATGACCCGAATTCCTCTTATATTTTCTCTGAAAAGCTGATTGATGCGGTCTATTGAAAGGCGTATGCGGGCATATTGAGGAAGTGCCCTTGTCGTCAGGAATAAACCCACAATAAAGATTGCGGGAATAATAATCAAAATAATCGAGGCCAATTTTTCATCGAGCGAAAAGGATACAGCCAATGCCCCTATGACGGTAATCGTGAGGGTAAAAAGTTTCCTCAAAGATAAATCTATTAAATTCGAAACCTGCTTAACATCGTTTACGGTTCTCGTTATCAGAGTGGAATTGGAAAAACCCGTCCTGGTTTCCTTGGACCATTCGATAACTCTTTCAAACAAATCCGTCCTTAAATCTCTGGATATTCCCGCAGTAACTTTAGTAAGAAAATAGATGGAAATCAACAGGGAAACTATATTCAGGACGGTTGCCGACAGCATCAGCAGCCCTCGGTAAATTATGCTTTCCATATCCCGCATCATTATTCCCGAGTCGACGATATCCACCATAAGGCGCGGTATAAGGAGTTGTGCAAATACCCAGACGCTCGCAAAGAAAAGCTGGGCGATAATAAATTTTGTATACCTTTTGGCGTACTTTATCAGCATGAGATTCCCACCTATGTCAGTACCCCCAAGTGCTCCGACAGAATTTTTATGCCTAGTAATACCAGAATTATTCCGCCGGCCATCTGCGCCTTGTTGCCCAATCTGCTTCCGAAGATATTGCCGATTTTAACGCCGACCGCGCATATTACAAAGGTGCAAACTCCGATAAGAGTAACGACGCCGAATATATTAACACCGCCTACCATCGCAAGTGAAATGCCGACCGCCAGCGCATCTATCGATGTTGCAATCGCCAGGACGAACATGGCCTTGAAGGACATATCCGCAACTCGCTCGTCTTCATCGCATCCGCAATTTTCAGAGAAGGCCTCCCTGATCATATTGATTCCTATAATGGCGAGCAGAACGAATGCAACCCAGTGGTCTATCGCCTCGATTGCCTCCGCAAAGATTGCACCCAAAAAGAAACCTATGAGGGGCATTAAAGCCTGAAAACCGCCGAACCAAATACCACAAACAAGGCCGGCCCTAAGGTCGGCCTTTTTCATCGCCAGCCCCTTGCACACGGAAACCGCAAAGGCATCCATGCTGAGGGCTATAGACAACAACAGCAATTCTCCGAAATTGTTCACTTATTCCTACTTCATCTGACTTTTAAGCTGCGCCTGCGCTCCGGCGAGCCTCGCGATAGGAACCCTGAAGGGGCTGCAGGACACATAGTCCAGTCCTACGCGGTCGAAGAATTCCACAGACGAAGGATCTCCTCCGTGCTCGCCGCAGACTCCGAGGTGAATATCCGGACGCGCCGCCCTTCCGAGCTTGCACGCGAGCTCTACCAGCTTTCCGACGCCCTTCTGGTCGAGCCTCGCAAAGGGGTCGCTCTCGTAAATCTTCTTGCTGTAGTAATCCTCCAGGAACTTGCCGGCGTCGTCCCTAGAAAATCCGAAAGTCATCTGTGTAAGGTCGTTCGTACCGAAGGAGAAGAAATCAGCTTCCTTCGCTATTTCGTCCGCCGTAAGCGTGGCTCTGGGAATTTCGATCATGGTACCCACGAGATACTTCATATCGCTTCCCGCCTCCGCGATAAGCTTGTCGGCAGCTGCGACCACGACATCCTTAACGAATTTGAACTCCTTAATCTCTCCGATGAGCGGAATCATTATTTCGGGAACCATCTCCCATTCGGGATGCCTCTTCTGAACAGCCAATGCGGCCTTTATAATCGCATTGGTCTGCATCTCGGCGATCTCGGGATAGGTGACCGCAAGCCTGCAGCCTCTGTGCCCCATCATCGGGTTGAACTCGTGCAGACCCTCCATGAAGCTCTTGATTTCCTCAACGCTCTTGTTCTGAGCCTCGGCCAGAGCCCTTATATCGTCCTCCTCCTGAGGAAGGAACTCGTGGAGAGGCGGATCCAGCAGGCGTATCGTTACGGGATAGCCTTGCATCGCCTCGTAGATGCCCTCGAAGTCGCCCTGCTGAATCGGTTCTATCTTGGCAAGCGCGGCGACGCGCTCTTCGACATTTTCCGCAAAGATCATCTCGCGGAAGGCTCCGATTCTGTCGGATTCGAAGAACATGTGCTCCGTGCGGGTCAGTCCTATACCGCGAGCTCCAAGCTCTATAGCCTTTGCGGCATCCTTCGGGGTGTCGGCATTGGTCCTTACATCAAGCCTGCGGTACTTATCCGCCCATTCCATGATGCGCTCGAACTCCCCTGCTATCTCGGCTTCCACGGTCGGCAGCTCTCCTTCGTAGATGTTGCCCGTAGAGCCGTCCAGAGAGATCTTGTCGCCCTCGTTGAATATCTTTCCGCCGAGCCTGAACCTCCTGTTTGCCTCGTCTATCTTTACATCTCCGCAGCCGGCGACGCAGCACTCACCCATGCCTCTTGCAACTACGGCGGCGTGAGAAGTCATGCCACCTCTGGCGGTGAGAATTCCGTTCGCGACCTGCATCCCCTCGATATCGTCGGGGGAGGTTTCGAGTCTCACGAGTATAACCTTGGCCTTGGGGTTCTTGTCGACCGCACGCTTTGCATCCTCGGCCGTAAACACCACCGATCCCGTGGCAGCACCGGGAGAAGCTCCAAGTCCCTTGCCGATAGGCTTGTTATTTTTGAGCGCTTCGGGATCGAATGTGGGATGGAGCAGAGAATCGAGGTTGCGCGGATCTATCATCAGCACGGCCTGCCTTTCGTCTATCTTACCCTCGTCCACCAGATCGCAGGCGATCTTAAGCGCTGCATGAGCCGTCCTCTTACCGTTTCTGGTCTGCAGAATGTAGAATTTTTCTTCTTCGATGGTAAACTCGATATCCTGCATGTCGCGATAATGATTCTCCAGTATCCCGCAGATCTTAACGAACTCATCGTAGGCTGCAGGCATTATATCCTTCAATTTAGCTATCGGCATAGGGGTGCGAACGCCTGCGACCACATCTTCGCCCTGAGCGTTCATGAGGAACTCACCCATTATATGCTTTTCGCCGGTCGCGGGATCTCTCGTAAATGCGACGCCGGTTCCGGAGGTTTCACCCATGTTTCCGAAGACCATGGGCATAACATTGACCGCTGTACCCCAGCTGTAGGGGATATCGTTGTCCCTCCTATATACGACTGCTCTGGGGTTGTCCCAGCTCCTGAATACCGCCTCTATGGCTGCAAACAGCTGCACCTTCGGGTCGTCGGGGAATTCCGCTCCGGTCTTCTCCCTGTACTCTTTCTTGAAGAGCCCGACCAGCTTCTTTAAATCCTCAACATCCAGATCGACATCGTTGACTACACCCTTATCGAGCTTCATCTCGTCGATGAGCTCCTCGAATTTCTTCTTGCCCGTGTCCATGACGACATCGGAATACATCTGTATAAAGCGTCTGTAGCAATCCCAGGCCCATCTCGGATTGCCGGACTTTTCCGCAATCGTATTTACTACTTTCTCGTTTAAACCGAGATTGAGTATCGTATCCATCATGCCCGGCATGGAGGCTCTGGCGCCCGAGCGCACCGAAACCAGCAGCGGATTGCTCTCGCTTCCGAATTTCTTGCCGTTGATCTCCTCCATCTTGGCCACGCTCTCCATTATCTCGGCCCTGAGGCTGTCTTCTATCTTCTTTCCGCCCTCATAATAGCGGATGCAGGCCTCCGTAGTTATCGTAAAGCCGTGCGGGACGGGAAGACCGATATTCGTCATCTCGGCGAGGTTTGCACCTTTCCCGCCTAAAAGGTTGCGCATCGAGGCATTACCCTCGGAAAACATATACACATATTTCGCACTCATTTGAGTTCTTCCTATCGCTTACTCACCAATAGCATTAACTTATCAATTAGAAGCTTATTTTAATAACTATATACCCAACCCATGCTGTTGCGCAAGGATTGGGCAATGTAAAATCTTAATTAATCATTTAAAATATTTGTAATAGTCGAGTTCCAGGACTTTTTTTGAAAAATTGATAAGACCTCTGACATTCTGCTTTACTTCATTAATATACGAATCGTTAACTTCTCCGACATCCGGAGCGGGAGTGAACTTCCCGTTTGAAGAATTGTAAAAACCCTTTTCGGTGAGCCAGGTTCCGTTCGTCCACATCACCAGGGGGGGCTCATTCGAGAATACATCCCTGCCGACCAAAAGCCTTGAATCGTACTCTACTCCGAAAAGATTGCACAGAGTCGGCAGTATATCGAGCGAATATGTCGGCGTGTCTATTACGGGGGGGTCAGCATCCTCGAGGCAGCCGCTCCATATTATCAGAGCGCTGTGGTCTCTCTCCTTTACATTGCTGTAACTGTAGCCGTAAAGCTCCGAGAGATAATCCTTGTCCGTTCCCCAGGCGCTGCTGTTTTCGAGGCCGTAAGGATAGTGATCCGTGCTGATGACTATCACCGTGTCGTCGGCTATGCCGGCCTTTTCGAGTTCGCTTACGGTGTATTCCATAGCGTATTCCAGCTCCATATTGCAGGCCAAAAAGCCTTTTACAAAGGCGCTTCCCTCGAAGGAATCCATCACCTGCATGTTCTTTTTTGCCATCATGTTGGAACCCGGACCGTAATTGCAGTGCCCGCTTATCGTCATGTAATACACGCTGAAGGGCTGCTTGTCTATGTACTGAGGCAAAGTAAACTCCATCATATCGAGGTCCGACTCCGGCCATACCCCCTTGAGGCCATCCTCAAGACCGTTGCCTTTGGCTATATAATTATCGTAGCCGAGTCCGGGATGAGTCTTGTCGCGGTCATAATAAGTCTGATAACCGTTATGATAGGCGCAGGAAAAGTAGCCCAGCTCCCTGAGCTTATTTCCTATCGTCGTCGAATTATCGTGTCCGATTGTATTTTTTATACTCTTGACGCCGGCAGTCGGAACTATCCCGAATATGACCGAATATTCTCCCGTGGAAGTGCTGCCTCCCCAGGCAGGCTGATAGTAGTCCTCAAAGACTATGCCCTTGTTAGCCATACGCCAGAGTGTCGGCGTCCGCTGTTCGTCGATAACCTCCTTTGCGAAGGCCTCGGCGGTTATTAAAATCAGATTCTTGCCTTTAAAGAGTCCCGTATAGGCGTTCTTGTTGGAAGGCGTCCTGCTCTTTACATACTCGTGAATCGCCTTCAGGTCTCCTGAAGACGACGCTATAAGCGCATCTATATCCACATCCGACTCGTTGCGTCCATAAAATGAGGGTCCCGCCACGGATCCGCCGCCGGAAAAGGCTTTCGCCTCGACGACGATGGGCAAAGATTCGGGCACCCCGACAAGGGCATATTTCAAATCCAGCCAGACCGCCTTGCTGAGCCCGAAACTCCGAACGGCATCGTTGAATGTGTAGCCTACGCTGTATCTTTCCTTGAGGTTTTCGGTGGAAGTCTGAAGCAGCATAGCGGCTATGAGAAGCACGCTCGCTGAAACTGCAAGTGCAGGCAGCTTCCAAAACTTCAGCTTAGCGGAGAAGTGTATGTGTTTCCTGAATATTATCATCAGCGCAGCTGGAAGCAGGAAGAGGATTATCAAAAATATCCCGTTCGTTATTATATCTACTATTATTCCTCCGAATTCCGTAACGACGCCCTTTCCTCCGGCAAGAATATCGCTCATCGACATGAATACCTGATATGAGTTATTTATAAAATACTGAAGACCGAATAGGAAAGCATCTACGCCCGCCATTGTGACTGCAATCCTGTACCTGTACTTTTCAGGGACCAATAGCAGAATCAGATTTAGAATCAAACCGACGCCGAGGTTCACCAGCAGGGCGGCAAAGGTTCCTTCCCAAAGCCCGCTGGCAACCCTGAGCAAAAATTCTTCGTACATCAATGTAAGCGGCAGTATGAGCCTCCCGTTGAGCCTCCATTGCTTCTTTTTATTTTGAGATTTCTCCGAATCAAACATTCTCCATCACCTTATTCTTCTCCCTGCGAAGCATTTTTCTCACTACAATCATATAGTATGCAGTCAACATTATCAGGCTCAGTGTCCAGCTGACGGGGTATGCCGTAAAGAGCATCTGATAAGTATGATACTTCGGTATCTTCCCACCACTATCATGCCGACAGTATTGTAAAAAAGTTGCAGCAGTCCCGAGAGCATAATAGGCACCGAGTACTTTAAGATAGCCGTGGACAGCGGGCCTTCTATCATGTCTATTCTATTTTCATTTTTTGTCCTAACTGCCATCTATACTGCGGAAAATTATCGAGCGAAAACTTCATTGAAGAAGAATTGCGACTCTTTGCTTACTATTGCTCAAAAGAGTTGAAAAACAGGCGGCGTAATTGCAACCTGTCCTGCCACTCCGAGACTGTTTAATAATATAATTCGTTGCCGATTTTTTGCCTTGCTTGCTAAGTTATGTAATTATATCATATCCCGGGCTATAAAGGTTATATAAGATTTTATACCTCGACTGAGGTGCACAAATATCATGAACAAAATAATTGCGACGAATGAGGCGAATGATATGGCAGAAAATGCCACATCATTGGCAGAGTTTATTTTAAGATATTGTGCTATGTCGATATTTTTGCGGATAATACAATTTATTCAGTAAATATTCAGTAAATATTCAACAAAAATCACTTTATAAAATTCCCGGGTACCTTCCAAAAATTGAGATGGAAACTACAATATAATGCATATCTTGTCAGCCAGTAAAAAGAAAGAGGAAAAGTTGTACAAAAGACTTGGAAAATAATTTTTTATGCGTAAAATATACAATTAACGGAGTATCACTATGAAATACAGATGGAAAGGTTGAAGAATGTCTCCGGAAACTTACTTGGAACAACTTGAAGGAAAGTTGAAAAATCAATACGACCTGGAACGCAACAAATCATTTCACGGCGCAGCCTTTGATCTTCAAGCAACATTCCGGATTCGAAATTAACGCTACATTGTCAGTAAAAAGGCGGTAGTCTATGCTGTGGAAGCTGCGGAATATCATTTTATCCGCATTGTCACCGCGCTACCGTCCTGGGACGAAATTTCAGCACTTTTGAACTTATTCGAAACTCATTATACCGATTTGGTTACCATGCACGAAGACCATATGAATTCGATCATCCAGCTTACATTCAT
>CAYFMW010000036.1:0-6490 GCA_964344335.1 uncultured Oscillospiraceae bacterium
AAATCAATTTTCCCGGCCTCATCGCTCAGTATATTTTTAAGCGGCGTTTGGTAGTCAATAATCTTCCCTATGTAAGAATACGTTTGATCCATCATGCTTCGGGCAGTATGCTCTTCTTTACGGGGCGATGCCGGGTCAATGGCTTTCCACTTATGGCCGTCCGTTTTATAAGAGCCTTCCTTTGTAATCTTCAGAACTCCTTCAAGGGCAGTCATGTCGCTCAAAAGCCGTTTTGCGATGATTTCTGTGTACTTTTCTTTCGTGTCGGTCGTGATTCCTGTGTAATTTAAAAAGCCCTGCTTGTAGAAATTCGAGACTGTTTCGCGAGTTAACCCCTTATCAACCTCGGCCAGTAGCTCCGCCTTTGTATAAACAATTGCCATGAAAATACGCCTCCTTATAATTTTATTATGTTTTCATAAAGCTCAGCATTCAACAACCTCTCCATCCCGAACAACCCGAACCCTGTTCGAAAAAGCCGTAAAGCGTTCGGGTGAAAGTGTGTGAATTGGGATGATCTGCTTGGGGTTTAGCTTTGACAGCAATCGCTGTAACGTCATTGAATCCGCATGGCCGCTGGTGTGCGCTTCCACAAGCTCAACACCCCGGCTGGATAGAAAGGCCTCCAGCTCCATCTGCCCCGGCTGGCTGCGATAGCCGTTCCAAAGGGAATAGAAAAACACACCATTTTGTATCGTATCATCGTTTCTAAGTTCATCCAGCATGGACGGACGCACCAGCATCAGTGTTTTGTGCGGCTCCTGCGGGCGGTGAATGCTTAGGCCCGTGTGCGTTCTCACCGTTGGCAGCTGATTCCCCAGCTTGCGCAGCTCGGCCAGGGTGGCCGCCGTATAGCGGTCAATCACCATTTTTCTCCCTGCCCGCCGTGCCGCCCGATCCAAAAAATGTTCAAAGCTGGCGCCTTTGCGCCCGTGGCGTCGAAAATCGCCAGTATACACGATACGCCGCCCGTCTGCAAGAATCTCGAAGGCGGCGGCGTCAAAGGCGGAATGATCCATCAGGTATGGCGTAATCTGTATGTCGGCAATCGAAAATGTGCGGTACATCTCAAAGACGATCCGCTCGTTCGTCACAGCGGGCTGACCCAGAAAGCGTGCACCCAACTCCATAAGCGCATTGCTCCCCTCCGACAAAACCAGCGGAATATCCGGGTGGGCATAGGTCAGAAGCCCCGAGTGGTCGAGATGCGCGTGAGAAAGCAAAATAGCGTCGAAGTCTGGCTGGTCGTCCATGTAAAGACCGCTGATCTTTGGCAACACGCCGTCCCGTCGTAACGCGTCCATATCGGCTGCGGCGCGGATATCATGGTTCAGCGGCGCACCCATGTCGAGCAGAATTCGCGCAAATCGCGCTGCTCGTAAACAACGCGGGAATTACTAAAGACGGCCTGATTATGAGGATGAGCGCGGAAGACTTCGAAAGCGTTTTGGATATTAACCTGAAGGGCGCGTTCTTCTGCTCCAAAAATGCCGCGAAGATGATGCTCAGGCAGAAGTACGGCAAAATCATCAATATCTCCAGCGTAGTGAGGATTGTCGGCAATGCCGGACAGGCGAACTACTCGGCAAGCAAGGCGGGGCTCATAGGGCTTACCAAATCGCTCGCAAAGGAGCTCGCTCCGAGGGGGATCACTGTAAATGCGGTGGCGCCGGGCTTTATTGTTTCGGATATGACGGACGCGCTCGGCGACGAGCAAAAGGATAAACTGGCGGCTCAGATACCGCTGAACAGATTGGGCGAAGCCGAAGATATAGCTAATATGGTTGAGTTCCTGGCATCCGACAAGGCGTCCTACATAACGGGCCAGGTTATAAGCGTGGACGGAGGCATGAACATATGAAGAGGCGCGTAGCGGTGCTGGTGCTCGAGGAATGGGAGAGAGCTCACGAAAGAGGAGCGAAAATCTACGGAGAGATCGTAGGGTACGGAGCAACTTGCGACGCGTCTCATGTTACGGCACCGGACGAGAACGGCACCTGGGCGGCAAAGGCCATGAAGGACGCCGTTGCAGATGCCGGCATTGAGCTCGAAAAGATAGATTATATAAATGCGCACGGAACGAGCACGCCGCTGAACGACAAAATCGAGACTAAAGCCATAAAGCTGGCCTTCGGCGAGCATGCGTATAAGCTGAAGGTATCGTCCACCAAGTCCATGACGGGTCATTTATTGGGCGCGGCGGGAGCGATGGAGGCCATAATCTCCCTGCTCGCCATGCGAAACAGCTACATCCCGGCGACAATAGGCTATAAAAACCCCGACCCCGACTGCGACCTCGATATAGTGCCGAATAAGGGCATCGAACAGGAAGTTAAATATGTCCTGAGCAATTCTCTAGGATTCGGAGGCCATAATGTGATGCTTTGTTTTAAGAGATACGGAAAGGATTAAAATGGAGTATAATATAAACGAAATAGAGAAGATACTTCCTCACAGATATCCCTTTTTGCTGGTGGACAAAATAATTGACGGCGAAACGGGCAGCTGGGCAAAAGGTATTAAGTGCGTAACTGCGAACGAAGAGTTTTTCGAAGGTCACTTCCCCGGCTATAAAGTGATGCCCGGGGTGCTTATCCTCGAAGCCATGGCTCAGGTTGGGGCTGTCGCGCTGCTGTCCATGGAAGAATACAAAGGCAGGATTGCGCTCTTTGCAGGAGTGGATAATCTTAGATTTAAAAGGCAGGTTGTTCCCGGAGATGTGCTGGAGATGACGAGCAAATTGACCAAATTGAGAGGCAGCATCGGTTTTGCGGAGGCGGAGGCCAGGGTAGACGGAGAGCTTGCGGCATCGGCAAAATTAATTTTTGCTATACAGTAAAGCTATGCAATCCCGAGAAGGAGGGGCCATGTTAAAAGACAGGCTGGAGAGAGTATACGATAATTTCAAGCTAAACTTCTACATGAATGTTTTCAACTCTTTTGAGCAGGAAGAGGAGACTCTTACTTTGGTGGAGATTATCGCCTGCGAAGTGATCTATCTTTTTGAGAACCCGACCATCAGCGAATTATCGAATTTTATGGGCGTATCTCAGCCCAACATGACATACAGGGTAAATTCACTTGTCAAAAAGGGATATGTGAAGAAAAAGGTCGGCAAGAGCGACAGACGCGAAACCAGATTGGAGCTGACGGATAAGTTCTTGCAGTACGAAAAAGACAAATCCGGATATATCGGTTTGGTTTCGAGCAGAGTGGAAGAAAAATTCAGCAAGGAAGAGGTGGATTCATTGAACAGAATCCTGGAGACAATAGCGGAAGAACTGATGCCGGAATGTAGTAATACCGTGGAGAGTTAGATTTGGCAAGTAGTTATATATGGAAATAATACACTTCGACAGATTGGACTCGACCAACGAATATGCTAAGAAACTTGAATTTAACAGCAATTTAAGGCGAGCAATAGTCGCCGACAGCCAGGATAAAGGTAAGGGCAGAGAAAAGCGGAAGTTTGTTTCGGATAAGGGCGGACTCTATTTCAGTATAGTTATAGACGAAGAGATTGTCCCGAACAAGCTTTCTTTTATTACGCAGATTACAGCCGCCGCCATCTACAAGGCTCTAAAAGAATTCGGGATAGATACATTTATCAAATGGCCGAATGATATAATCCTAAATCGGAAGAAGCTTGCGGGGATCCTCGTCGAAAGCATAAGCCGGGGGTTAAGAATGCGCATAATCTCCGGCATAGGCATAAATGTAGAAAACGATGTGCAAAATATAGAAGATGCCACAAGCCTTAAAGCTGAAGGCTTTATTGTCGATAAAGAGAGTTTATCGGGGGAAATAATCAAGCACTTCGCTGACTTTTATGATAGATTACAGGTGGATGATATAGACGAAGCATTAAGTATCGTCAAACGGAATTCATACATACTCAACAAAGAAATACTGGTATACAAAAATAAAGATGTGTTGCCGGCGCTGGCCAAAGACATTTCGGATTATGCGCAGTTCGCAGTTCAAAGATTGGCCGGAGAGTTTGCTGCGTAGTTATCTCGAGGATTTGGAAAACGCCGATGCTGCCGGGCGCAATCTCGTAACGGAGAAATACGCCCGCATGATGGAGAGCACTTCGCCGCAGGAATACGAACGAATCAAACACTTTTTCCCGCTTCGCTCTCTCGAAAGGATGGCGGAGCAGGAGCGGATTATCGCGATTAACATGAAAATGGATGATGAGTTCTCCGAGGCTTATCCTGCGTATTCCGGCAGAGGGCGCTATTCACGCAGCGACGAGGATTCAGTATATTCAACATCCAAAGAAACTTACATGAGAGGCGAGATGAGCACCTGGTCGGATCGGACTTTTCAATTGTATGCGGACTGGCTCGACGATCTTGTAGTAAAGGGAATGAATCGCTCTAAGATGATAGCGGAAAATACGGTCCGCGAATACGGATACTCTTCGATTGAGGATGCCGAGAAACTTATCAATAATAGCAAGTAAATGTAGACACAACAAAGGAGATTAAAATGGAAAAGTATTACACAGGAAACCGGGATATCAGAAGCCTCGGGTACAAGAACTTCGACAGCACGCTTTTATTGGTAATCGACTTGCAGGAAAAGCTGATGCCGGCGGTCGACAAGAGCGAGGAGATTATCAGAAACACAGCGGCCTTGCTGAAGCTCTGCAAGATGCTTTCGATAAAGTCGCTTGCGACGGAGCAGTACCCCAAGGGGCTCGGCAGAAGTGTGGAGAGCATATTGTCCGAGCTTAATGAGGAAAACATTTTTTCGAAGACATCCTTCAATGCCTTAACGGAAGAGGTAAGGGCGTATTTGAGAGAAAACAAAATAAAAAAGGTTATAGTTACAGGAGCGGAGAGCCATGTCTGCGTTTTCCAGACTGTCAGGGCTTTGATCGAGTTCGGTCTGGAGGTCTTTGTGGTAGAGGACGGGATTTCCTCCTACTCTAAAGAATACAAAGAGCTGGGCCTGAGGGCCATGGAGGCCATGGGAGCCTTGAGGGTAAACACCGAAATGCTTATATACGACCTTGCAAACGACTCTAAGAATCCGCATTTTAAGGAAATAACGCAGATGATAAAAGATCTGAGAACTTGTTAGGGGGAATATTTCGGATAGCCGTGTGGCGTGGTCATAGTGATTATAAGCTAGGAGGAAGATATGCGCATTAAATCTGATATGCTCGTTTTAGACATAGTCGAACAATACCCTCAGACCGAACCCGTCTTCAGGGACTACGATGAGCCCACCGGCAAATGTGTGCTCTGCAACCATCTCTTCGACACAGTTAAAGCTTTCGCGCAGAAATATCAACTTGATGAGGCGGAGCTGCTGAGGAAGTTGAATGAGCTTATTTAAAAACAATAGCATTCAAGAAAGGAAAAAAAGATTTAAAATGGATACAAAAATATTTCGTAAGTTCAGCTACGGTCTATATATGGTTTCCTCCAAAAGGGGAGATAAGATCAACGGTCAAATTGCCAATACGGTTTTTCAGATTTCGTCGGATCCGGCGACTATTGGAATTAGTGTTAACAGAGGAAATTTGACAAACGAATATATTAAAGAAAGCGGAGTCTTTGCGGTCTCGGTATTGCCGGAATCGGCGCCGATGAGCCTAATCGGACATTTCGGCTTCCAATCCGGTCGAGATGTCGATAAATTCAAGACCATCCCGTATAAGCTTGGGAATACCGGCGCACCCCTGCTTTTGGAGAATTCCATCGGCTTCGTGGAGGCGGAAGTTATGGCTTTCGTAGAAGCTGAAACCCACACTGTTTTTATCGGTAAGGTTGTGGGGGCGGAAGTGTTTACGCAGGAAGAGCCGATGACCTATGCTTATTATCATTTTTTGAAGCAGGGAAAGGTGGCTCAAAAGGCGGTAGGAACAACGCAAGAGGTACCCGTACATGAAGATGCTAAAGCCGCGGAGGAAAACGCCGGCGGGAAATATGTATGCTCTGTCTGTGGATATGTGTATGATCCAACCGTAGGTGATTCCGGTGCAGGTATAGTTCCCGGAACGGCCTTTGAAGATCTGCCGGAGGATTGGAGATGTCCAATCTGCGGTGTCAGCAAGGATAAATTCAGAGCAGAATAATTAGTATTATCAAATTAGAAATTCTCCCCGATTTGGATGAGGGCGGTTATGTGGCTTCTTATCCGGAGCTTCCGGGTTGCATTACTGTCGGCGATTCCATAGAGGATGTGGCGAGGAATGCTCTTGATGCAAAAAGGGAATGGCTCATCGCTGCATTGGAAGATGGCATCGCAATCAATGAGCCTACCTCGCTGAATGACTATTCCGGCCAGTTTAAACTTAGAATTCCGAAAAGCCTTCATAAGTCTTTGGCGGAAAACTCCAAAAGAGAAGGCATAAGCATGAATCAATACTGCGTTTATTTGCTTTCTAAGAACGACGCACTGGAGCATGCATTGTAAATTCACATGCTAATACCGCCAAATCCTCACTTCGTAGGGATGAAACTCGCTCGGGGGC
>CAYFMW010000037.1:0-5455 GCA_964344335.1 uncultured Oscillospiraceae bacterium
TTATACCACAATATTTCCGGGTCGTCTTGTCCATATTTTGCAGCAGCATGTCCTTGTAATTTCAAATCCTGTTTGCTATTCTTTTCTTGATAACAATACTTTTAAGCATCGATAATTATTTCTTCAAAATCACTCATTGGCAAACCCGTTAAGGAGGCTGAAAAATGATAACATGCCCTAATTGCAAAAAGGAACTGACGGATGACGCAAAATTCTGTGATGCCTGCGGCACACAGATTCCCGAAAGCGTCCTCTGCAGCGAAGAGCAAAAGAGCGAGGAACTCGCTCCCTGCCAAGACTGCGACGCGGCTTCGACCGAGGAGGCGGCTGTAAGCGCGCCGGAAGAAGCGGTTGAAGAAAAGACCGAAGAGCTCGCCGAGGCACCCGAAAGCGCCGGAGAAGAAGCGCCGAAAAGCCCGGGCGAAGAGCTAGCCTCTCCCGAGCCTGCATGGGGATCTGAGAAGCCCGCACAGCCCAAGTCAAAAAAGGGCATCTTATTCGCCGCTATAGGCATAATAGCCCTAATAGCTATCTTTCTGGCGGTCACAAAACTCGGCGGCAACAAGAAAGCCTCCTATTGTATGTATCTTAAGGATGCGGAAGTCTTTTACAGCGACCCCGCAAAGAAAACTTCGCTGCAGATCAGTTCCAGGCTTACCGCAGGCGAGAAGGTCAGCAATGCCGAACTGTCCGCAGTCAGTTACAGCATAAGCTCATATATCACCCTCAGCGAAGACGGCAATCGAATCTTCTTCCCCGATAGAATTTCACCCGATTCCGAAGGCGTCACCCTGTATTATCGCGACATTAAAAAGCCCGATCAGGAAGCGGTCAAAATCGATTCCAACATACAATTCTACGCAATAGACAAGAAGGGCACGAAGATCGCCTACATAAAAGGCTCCGACAAAGTCCTCTACCTTAGCGACCTGAGCAACAAGGAAAAGCTCGCCACCGGCATATATTCGTTCAATGTCAACGATGACCTCAGCAAAATCGGATATTTCACAGAAGAGAACAGTTACTATATATGGTATGCGAATAAGGATGCCGTAAAGGTCGCAAGCGATATCACATATATCGAATTTGTAAGCGAGGACCTTTCTGCCGTCTACTATATGAAAAACGAATCGCTCTATAAGTTCGTTGAAAGCAAGGCGGACAGCGAGAAAATAGCGAGCGATGTCAACAACGTTACATTAATATACGAATCGGGAGAACTGTACTTCACCAGGGGTGAATACATGGAAAAGCCTCTCATCGATTTTGTGACGGACGATATGGCCGACTTCGACGCCGGCGTTGTCGAGCCCGTCTGGCCTGACTATCCCGATCCCCCGGAATACCCCTACTGGTGGAACTATTCTACTAATGAAGAGTACGAAGCCGCGGTAGCTCAGTACAATCTCGACTTTACAGCATACGATGTCGCATACACCGAACTGTCTCATGCATACGATGCCGCCTACGAAGAATATTGGGACAAGGTATACAGAGATTATACACGCGAGGAACTCGAATACGAGACTATGTACATCGGCGAGTTCGAGCTGTACTATTTCGACGGCAAGGAAGAAAAGCTGGTAACCGATAAGCTGGTCGACGATTACGACATGAGCATCCTGTACAACAAGCCCGCAGCGGTAATTCAGGTCTACACTCAATCCGAACTGCCTGTTATTAAGCTCTCCGAGATTGAGAATTATTACGATGTTGCGGACATAGTAAACGAAGCGCGCTTTTCTTCCACCGAAAGACATGTGGTGGTCGGCGCAAGTATGTCCCTGCTCGAGCAGCACGAAGCCGAGTACTTCATGATCTCGCCCGACGCCGCTGCCGTATACTTCTTCGATGATGTAAACGACAGTACCAATGAAGCCGACCTGTACAAGGCGGAAATAAAGGACGGAAAGGTCGGAAAGCCGCAGCTGCACGCCAGCGATGTATGCAATCTGGCCCTATTCTTCAACGAGAACGATCAGTTAACATATTATAAGAATGTGAATTATGACAGCTACAAAGGCGATATGTTCGTAAACGATAAGGAAATAGACTACGATGTCCGCCTCTGGTTTGTCATAGCCAAGGACGATATGCTGCTCTATTACACTGATTGGGACTACGATAAGAGCGAAGGTACCCTTAAAATGTACAAGGACGGAACTAAGACTAAGATTGTGGACGAAGTGCACGACTTCGATGTAGCCGAAGACGGAGAAATCTTCTATCTCTGCGACTACAGCAACAACTACTATGCGGGCACTCTATATCGCTACAACAAGGGCAAGCCGGAAAAGATTGCCGACGATGTCGTCGAACTGCTCTGGATTTCGGAATATAAAATCAGGGGAGATTACAGTGTCTGGTGATAACACTTTCAGCCGTAAAATTTCTAAAGAAAGTAATGAGGAGATGGTGGATAAGGTTACGGCTTATCTGGAGGATTTCGGCATGCAGTTCGAGACGGACCCCGCTTTCCGCATATCCGCCTCGGATGACTTCGGATATATTTCGCGGGAAATTCCTTCCGTAATGTTCTTCCTGGGCTGCAGGCCCGAGGGTGCGGAGAATAACCTTCTGCACAATCCGAAGGTAGTCTTCGATGAGGAAGCGCTGCCTATCGGCAGCGCCCTTCTGAGCCATGTAGCGGCAAAATGGCTAAAGGAGCATGCTTAATACTTTAACTGCATTAGACAAAGTTTATTTCAAGTTAAAACTGCGGCGTCGCGATTTTGATATCGCAATTAGCAAGTTGGATACAAACATCGAGCATGGCGCCGATTGAGGGGGTAAATTGTGAACCTGAAAGAACGAATAGAAAGATTTAAGGAGTTGGAGCACGCATTCAACAAGGATTTTTACAGCAAGTTGGAAAAGGGCCAAAAGCCTCACACCCTGTTCATCGGATGTTCGGATTCGAGAGTTGATGCGGAGACCCTGTTCCAGGCGGAAGCGGGCGAAATTTTTCACATGAGAAATATCGCGAATATAGTGCCCAGAGAGGAGGAGCCCGGAACTCACCCCTCCGCAGTCTCCGCCATCGAGTATGCCGTCAAAATACTCGAGGTCGAAAATGTAGTGGTCTGCGGACACTCCAACTGCGGCGGCTGTGCAGCGCTCAGGCATCTGGAGGAATACAGCGAAGAACTTCCATATACGGGAGAGTGGCTCGCCCAAAGTGCCTCCATATCCGAATACATAGATTTTAAATATCCGGACATGAAGGAGGAAGATAAGCTCGTTATGCTGGAGAAGCTGAATGCGGTCCAGCAGCTTGATAACCTGATGACCTACGACTTCGTCAGAGAAAGATTTGAAGCAGGGAAACTGAATCTGCAGGCCTATTATTACGATATAGGAACCGGGGCCATATCCGTCTACGACTACGACAGCGTCTTCTCGGATATGATTAAAGAAATTAACGAACTCAGAAAGCTCTCGTTCGTCGAAGACGAGGACGAAGAGAATTAAACAACAAAAAAGCGGGCGGTCTCGTAAAGACCGCCCGTTTCGTTAAATCCTTATTTCAGATCCCGTTGCCAGATACTCCAGTCTGTCCCCCATAAGAGCTTTGAGCTTATCATAGGGTCTTATTCCCGTGCAGTGGCCAGTGTAACATTTTGTACCCGCAGCAATCAGGTACTCGGCAATTTTATCTATAATCTCCGGATATTCGTCCTCTTCCGGTATATTTCCGGCAAGATGGAATCCGCCTATCACATAATCGGGCATGCGTCCCTTAATGCGCCGGAAATGTTCCACGATGTTTACGATACCGTTGTGAGCGCAACCCGTCAGCAATACGCTCTTTCCGCCCTCCTCTATTATCAGATTCTGTTCATGAGCGAAAACATCCGGAATAAGTTGCCCGTCTTTCTCTATAAATATGCCCTTGTTCGGTCTGGGAAGGGCTTCTGTTTGAGCAACATTCGAAAATATCTCCAGCCCCTCGCCTATTTCAAGATAATCAGAGACAAAAGTAATCCTCCCGTTATCTTTGAGTTCCGCGTCGATGCCGATATATCTCGGCTCATCGCCCGGATCAACGGCATAATAGAATGTCTCGAAAGCTTCGGAGCTCAGGTATAATTCTGCCTTCGAGTTCTCCCTCAAAAACGCTTTGAGTCCTCCCCCGTGGTCGAAATGCCCGTGCGAAAGAACCAGAAGCTCGGCGTCCGCTATATTCACATCCATTTTCTTTGCATTCTCAAGATACAATTCACTTGCGCCCGTATCGAATAATATTTTCCGTCCGTTCGCCTCGATATACAAGCTGAGGCCGTGTTCACTTCCCAAATCCTCCGATATCGAGTTGTTCTCGACTAATACTTTAATAATCATCGATTTATTCCTCCCTGCTTAAGCGCTATTATATCGCAGATATAAGTCTAATACGCGCCCTCTTCGACAAGATCTAAAAGTATGTCGTCCCTTATCTCGGCTACGGCTTCCGCGCCGAGCAGATAGTCGATAATCTCGAGGGCAAAATAGACTGCGGTAGCGGGTCCGCGTGCCGTTATGACATTGCCGTCGCGCACGCAGATCGCTTCGCTGTACTCGGAAAAACCGAGATCTTCGCCGAAGCCCGGATAGGAAGTTCCCCTGCGTCCCTCCGTAAGCCCCGCCCTCTCCAAAATTACGGGAGCGGCACAGATTGCTGCAACCAGCCTTCCGTCTTCGTACTGCCTCTGAATAATATCGATTACCCGCGTGTCGTCTCTGAGATTATAGGCGCCGGGAAGCCCGCCCGGTAAAATGACGGCATCGTAGAGTTCGTCCACGGGCAGATTTTCGATAAGACAGTCCGCCTTAACATAAATATTATGAGCCCCCCTCACTATCTCGCGTCCCTGTATTGAACATATTTTCACCTCTATGCCTGCGCGGCGCAGATAATCTATTACAGTGACGGCCTCCACCTCTTCGAATCCGTCTGCGAGAAAAATCAAGCTATGTTTTTTCATTTCTGTCTCCTTTCCTGCACATGTATTTAACAAATTTCCGTTCTGCGAAGCAGTCCGGAGCTTTACTATAAACTGAATTTTCTTTACTCCTTTATTGTAACATAAAAGAACGCCGCGGATTTATTCATCCCGGCGTTCTGGGCGATTAATGCCTATTCCGTTCTCCTGCTAATCCAAAGTCAGGAATAGTGCCGTCATTATGATTACATCCTGCAGGAAGTGAATCAGCCAGGCCCAGAAGAATCCCTTCGTTTCGTGGATGCTCTTCGCAAGGAACAGGCCTAAGAATCCGGCCAGCAACACTCCGGGTATCTTGCCGGGTGTGCCGAAATAATGGACCCCTCCGAAGACGATGGCGGACAGCGCTTTGGAGATATTCGGGTTTAGTTCGTGATATTCGACGATGCTCGTAAATGTGTGACGGAAGGTAACCTCCTCCACAAAGCTGTTATTCAGAGCATACAGCACGATCAGTCCGAAGATTGGCAATG
>CAYFMW010000038.1:0-1684 GCA_964344335.1 uncultured Oscillospiraceae bacterium
TGCAATCTACCCAGAACTACTAATATTTTACATTAAATCAGATAAATGTCAATACCTTTATAATAAAAAGCTTAATTGAAGCTTAGCCAATACTAATATAATAGTTGCAAAACTGAAAAGATAAATAAAAGCGCCGAGGCTTCCGCATCGGCGCTCCGGCAAACGCCTCGTTATTTAGTTACTATAGAACCTTTTGCGCTTCCATTCGCGCAATCTCTTGCCCAGATTGCTCGTGATGATTATCCCGAACAGCAGTATCCCCGATGCCGCGCCTTCGCAGAAAGCCGCGACGGGACTATCCATGTGCCCCAGCGATTTGATTACTATCGCCGCTACCCCCGCAAGAAAGCCCAGAATGAATATGAAATGTGCTCTCCTGTTCATCATCTCCTGATACTTGTCGCTGAATTCCGCCACCTTGTTTACCGTGTCCCTCATTTCCTCGTTCATCTTTTTGTCCTTCCTTTCGCCATCCAAAATCTCCCGAAGGTCGACATCGAAATAGTCGGACATTTCCGCCAGCAGGCTTATATCGGGAAGGTTCCTCCCCGTCTCCCAGCGGGAGACGGTCCTGCGGGATACTCCGAACTCCTCCGCCAGCTGCTCCTGAGTGAGATTCCTCTCGTTCCTCAATTCGCCTATGAATACTCCGATCTTTCCTAAAATGGGACACGGCTTGTCTCGCTGGGGGGGGCTTAACTCTTATAATACCGAGCCCTCAAACATAATATGTCTAAATCATTAATATGAATTCAATATAACACAGCTATACAACATGCTACAAGAATATGAATCCGATGCTTTCTCCTTCTGCCTCTATTATAGGTATGATTGTTTATGGAATTGGAAATACTTGTCAAAATATAATTTGCATATTATAATGATATGGAAAATTTTTACAAGGACAAGGAGGTAGCTATATGAAATCCCGAGATGCTTCCCAAACTCAATACGATGAGCCGGTCGTAAATTACGGTAGCTTTGATAAAATCGATTCACAATCGCGGAATAATTGTGGTATAATAATGTCACGAAAGGAGCTGGACGCTATGCCACGAATTATTCCAATCCGAGATTTGAAAAATACCGCTACTATTTCCCGGATGTGCAATGAATCCGATGAGCCTATTTATGTTACCAAGAACGGTTACGGTGATATGGTAATTATGAGCATGAAGGTTTATAGAGAAAAGCTTATGATGCTCGATGTATACGACAAACTTCTTGCCGCAGAAGATGAAGTCAAAGCCGGGAAACTATCGGATGCCCGCATTTCCCTCGAAGAGATTAGACGGAAACATGAGTTATAAGATATATGCTACCAATCTGGCAATACAAGATCTGGAAAGCATTATAAACTATATTTCCGCGGAACTATACAATCCGACTGCAGCATCTTCCTTTTTGGATGCAGTATATAAGTGCTATGATAACTTGGAGCAAATGCCATTGATGTTTAAGCAGTGCAATAGTCCGAAGTTACGAGACATGGGGTATCGCCGTGCGGTCATCAAGAATTATGTTATGGTCTACAGAGTCGAAGAAACTGAACGCACCGTGTATATTCTGCGCTTTTTCTATGTAGCACAGGAATACGAAAAACTGATCTGAAATTTAGAGCAGCAAAATATGCTTTTTTAGGGATTGTATCCCGGATTTTCATGGATGTAATCCCTGTTTTTCA
>CAYFMW010000038.1:1784-4078 GCA_964344335.1 uncultured Oscillospiraceae bacterium
TTTTCATAAAACTCGAAGGCGAGTATTAAAAATCTCTTTGTCTATAGAATTTCTTCGCCAATGTAATCGACACGAAGAATGCCAGGCACCAGAAGACAATCAGCGCGAAGATAAAAATATATATATGTTGAACAAGATAGGCTACAAGACTTTGCAGCTTAAAGGACAAGCTGCCTACAGCAAAGATTGCAATCCCTATAAGGAAGAACGGAATCATTCCGATCGTCCTTGCTTTAAGGTATCCCATCCTGAAGAAAAGAGGATACTGGATAAAAACAACCAGGCTTGAAACTATAAACATGGCCGCAGCTGTACTTAAAAGAATAGACGCCAAATCCTCCGAAGGGTATAGAATTGAACCTAAAGCTGCCATCACAATACCGACTATAAGCATTACAATTATGAACATGAGCGCCAGCAGATATCTTCCGCTCACCACATCATCAGACCTTATACCCATAATTTTAAACAGCGGATCGATGCCCGCATTATCTCCCACCATAAACGGATAAGTCGCGAACATCAACGAAAATATTTGCGCCATAACTACGCTCATCATCGGAGTCTTAAGCAATACAGCATAGAAGCCTCCTAAAGCTACCAATATTACAAGGTTTTTGACGGTCAGATAAGGCATTACGGACAGTATATCCAGTTTCATCGCTTTTCCTATATTTTTCATTCTACGCCGCCTTTCCGAAAAGAACCATTATTCGATCAATTGTCACTACATCTTCTACAAAACCGCCAGGCACCGAGGACAGAATGTCTCTTTTAACCAACAGTTCGCAGCTGTGTGAGCCGACCTTCTTCCCGAGTATAGCCGTTTCGTCGATTCTCTCAAGATTCTCCGCATCGCCCTTTAAAATCATAAAATAATTCTTGAACTCGTCTTTTTCTTTTGCGAGCACAATTTCCCCCTTGTCTATAAAGACGATATAATCCGCAATCGCCTCTAAATCCAGAGTGATGTGGGTGGAAAAAAGCACCGTGTTATCCTCTTCCTTCATAAAACTTGATATAAGCCCCACGAATTCATCTCTCATGCTCGGATCCAGACCGCTGGTCGGCTCATCTAAGATGAGCAGTTTTGCGGAATGAGAAAGTGCAATCGCCAGCATAAGTTTAATCTTCATCCCTCTCGAGAGTTCCTTTACTTTAAGGTCTTGGTCTATATTAAACTCATCCAAGTATTGAAAAAAACGAGCTTCATCCCAATTGTCATAACCCACCCTCATTGCACTGTTCACATGTTTAGAATTCCAGTCTTTAGCCAGGAATGAATCATCCATTACAACTCCGACTTCCTGATGGAAATTCGTTTCCTTGGTGTTTTTTCCGTCTATCAGTATCGTGCCGTCATAATTAAGCATGGAGAGTATGGACTTGATCGTGGTCGTCTTGCCCATGCCGTTTTTACCTATAAATCCGGTAACATAGCCCTTAGGTATCCCGAAAGAAACATCCTTTAACCGGAATGCCGGATATTCTTTATTCAGATTTACAACTTCAATTTTATTCATCATCATCGCTCCCATATATGTATTCCGCTAAACTTAAAAAGTCCGCTTTATCTGTGTTTATAAGCTTTGCAATCTTACTCGCTTCTATCAGGTGCTTCTCAAGATCCTTCTGTCTCTCTTCCCGATGAAGGGATTCATTTATAGGAGCGACAAAGGTGCCCAATCCCTGCCTGATGGTTATGAAGCCTTCCGCCGCCAGTTCGTCGTAGGCCTTTTTTACAGTCAGAATGCTCACGCCGAGTTCAGCGGATAATTCGCGCACCGAAGGAAGCTGCTCGTCAAAAGATAGCTTTCCTTCCAGAATTTCGTCTTTAATCGCATTCTTTATCTGTTCGTACAACGGGATGCTGCTGCCGTTTATCAAAACTATCTTCACATCGCCCCTCCTTATGTATAACAGACTATAACAGTACAGAACAGCTGTCAAGTAGATTTTTAATTTCAATCGGCTCGTCGCTCTGGCAGACGAACTGCCAACACTTCCTAAAAACAGAAAACTGCCCCGTTTTTAGGAACTGGGCAGTTCAGTCTGGTGCCCGGAGCCGGAATTGAACCAGCGACACGTAGATTTTCAGTCTACTGCTCTACCAACTGAGCTATCCGGGCTTATTAAGTTGTGGTGGGCCCTCCGGGACTTGAACCCAGAACCTGCCGGTTATGAGCCGGATGCTCTGACCGATTGAGCTAAGGGCCCGCCTTGTGGTCGGGGTGGCAGGATTTGAACCCGCGGCCCTCTGCTCCCAAAGCAGATGCGCTACCAAACTGCGCTAC
>CAYFMW010000039.1:0-3176 GCA_964344335.1 uncultured Oscillospiraceae bacterium
ACTGATCTTCACACTCCGAAGTTGCTGTTCGAAGATATCCTCCGCCAGGGGGCTCAACAATTCCTGCATGCCGCTACGGAAGATGTCGAAATTTTCCGGAGCGCAGTTGCTTCCGTTGGCGGAACATCTTTCTCCGTCTTCAAAGAAGAAATATACGGAAAATTCGTGGCCATCACGCGCATTCATGTCGGATTTGGAATATCCGTCCCACTTATAGGCTTCAGCCTCGATATACAAATCCTTTAATTTGTCAAGGAGTTCTTCGTCTACCGGAACGCTGAGCCCGGCATATTTGTCATCGTACATCGAATCGTAGCTGAACTCATTGTTCTCAATATTGTATGTATAACTCCCGCCGCCTCTGCTTACCATGTAGGAATAGCCGAACCCGATCAACTTAGTGCCATTCGGCTTTCCCTTATTCCCGATTCCGCTGTTTCCTCTTATGCCGCGAATATAATCGCCAATATTTCCCCGAATAACAAAAGCCATAATGAGCACTCCTATAAGCGCAACTATAATCAGCAGCGCAATTTTTACGCGTTTTCGCATCGCATGCATTTAACATTTTAATTATAACCTTTCATTTACACACAAAGATAGTACTTTTTACGGAGAAGGTAGCAAATCCCGCATTTTCCACCAAGTTAAAGAAAATCAAGTGTCCCTTCGTTTTGCATGGAACTTTCTTAAAAAGCTGATATACTAGGCCGAGGGAATAAGATAATTAAAAATCTTTACAAGCACCTAATTTACCTCAATTACGATATTCCCCGATTTGAAAGGAGAATCTATGCGCGCTGTAATTTTCGACCTAGACGGCACTCTATGGGATGCCAGTGCCTCGATTGCCGAAAGCTGGAGTCAGGTTTTAAAGGATAATCAATATGAACCCGTTACTGCCGATCAGGTGAAGGGTCTCTGCGGGCAACCCATGGACGCCATCCTGAGGGCTATGGCTCCAGATGCCGATATGAGCCTCCTTGACGAACTCTGCCTGCTGGAAGAACAAAACCTGCATCACGACCACGGTGTACTCTACCCGGGCATTAGCGAACTCCTGGAAAAGCTCTCTGAAAGCTATGAACTCTACATCGTGTCTAACTGCCAAAAAGGCTACATCGAAATATTTTTAGAAACTATGGATCTGGCGGATTACTTTAAAGACTTCGATTGCTGGGGCAATACATTGTCCCCAAAGGGCGTCACACTGAAGGGTCTTATCGAGCGAAACGGTATCGAACAGCCTGTATATGTCGGCGACACCAAGGGCGATCAGGCCGCCGCAAAGTACGCCGGAATTCCCTTTATCCATGCCGCCTACGGCTTTGCCCGCACCGAAGGCGCGGACGCAGTAATCGACGAACCCTTGGAACTTCTTGAGCATTTGGATAAGTTCTTTTAATAAATCTTATAATCGGACAGTAAATTATCGACTATGTCTGCAGGCACAAGTTTTAGTTTTGGTGAGTTTAACCAAAAGCTCAGTACACTCCATAGTCCGCCATAATTGAAGATGACCTGAATATCATCTATCTCGCTTTGCCGGAATTCTGCAAACGCAAGCATCCCCGGCATAAACAAGAGTTGAATTAAGTTATTTTTGCTTAAAAAAATCAACATCTCTTTATGCGATTCCCAAAACTCAAAGTAGCCCAGCAAAAAATCTCTCTCGCTATGGTCATAATTGGCTTCCAATGCCTTTGAAAAATTTGCCGTAATAGTTGAACTCGCTTCTTCCAGAACCTCGATTGTATTTCTATAGTGCCTGTAAAAAGTGCGCCTCGAGACATTTGCCCGCTCGCATAATTCGCTGACTGTAATATCCTGAAACCCCTTAAATCGAAGGATTTCCATGAGCGCATCTTGTATAAGCTGTTTTGATTTTAAAGCTGCCGGATGTCGTTTTTTTGTCATGCCCCGTATTCCCTCTTACTCAACTTTTCCCGATATGTAGCACTTCTAGGGAGGAAAAAGAAGAAGATGAGAAAAACATTCATAGACAATTTGAGAAGTTTCGTAATAGTTTTAGTGTTGATTTTTCATGCAACGGCAACTTACAATTCCAACGGCTCAATATTGAATTATAACGGAAAAGGCTTGGCCTATATGGATGCCATAGGCTATATGACATACCCCTGGTTTATGATTCTGTTATTCGTAGTCAGCGGTATCGTTGCCAGGTATGCACTGGAAAAACGCACTGTTAAATCTTTTATGCGGGAAAGGGGCGGGAGCTTGTTAGTGCCGTTCATCTCCTATCAGGCGCTTCTGGGGGTTCCGGTGTCTATGTTTTCCTTTAAAATTAATCATATTGAAGAGAGCTTGCAGGAACTGCCGACATTTGCAATATACATAGTCAGAATTTTAAATGGAATGGGACCGTCCTGGTTTTTATTGCAGCTATTTATAAGCTCTTTGATTTTTGCTTTAATCTATTCAATTATAGGAAAAAATAATAATGAAAAAATATCAATGCTATCGGAGAAAACGAACATCTTTGTATTGATAGCCCTGTTTATACCGGTATACATTTCTTCTCAATTTTTATATATTGCGTTTACATTTAGATTTTTACTATACACTCTTGCCTTTATTTTAGGCTTTTATGTGTTTTCGTCCGATAAAGTCCAAAATCTTCTGGCAAGATACTCCGGCTATTTGCTGACTGTGGGTCTGATTTTGGGAGCCGTTCAAACAAAAATGTATTGGGGACAGAGTTTCCAGATGATTGTCAACGAATTTGCGGTAGTACTGTTTTCGTGGTTCATGGTTTTGGCTGCTTTGGGTATATTTAAGAGCCGCTTCGATAAAGAAAATCGGATGTGGAAATTCTTAAACAAATATTCATACAGCTTTTATATTTTCCATTACCTGCCCTTAACCGTGGGAGCCTATTTTATAGATCAATGGATAAATACAGCTATTATCAAATACTTAGTTTTGTTTGTGTGGACTGTAGCAGTATCGATTATACTGCATAACATAGTTATACATTTGCCGATTGTTCCGCAACTTCTAGGCATGAAAAAGTGGCGGAAATAATTTAAAAAGCGCGGACAGCGCTGTATTACATATTCATCGCTTTTTCAATTAATCTCACAGCGTTGTCCACGCCGCCTTCTTCTTTAATTTTAGCGGAAATTGACTCCGCATTCCTTTTCTTTTCCTCATAT
>CAYFMW010000040.1:0-2292 GCA_964344335.1 uncultured Oscillospiraceae bacterium
GTGCCTCGATCAAATCCCCGCCGTCGTTGACAGCCTGGGCAACCTCGCCCGCAACCGTGCCGCCGAAGGATACGCCCGCCTTGCTGATACCGCCTTTCATCATGGTAGTTGCGGCTTCGGTGCCGCCCTTGATTGCACCCTCTGTAAAGGAACCCCAGCTTGGGCCCTTTTCCATCATGGTGGAGCCTACATTTTTGATTCCCTTATAGGTGGCGGACACAATCTCTCCGCCCGGAACGATCGCTTCGCCTGCCGCCATCGTGTAATCGGCAATCTCCACGGTAGCTTCGAGAATATCGACGGCTGTGTCTCGCTGCTTCGCGTAATCGTGCATCTTCTGACGGTACTCCTCGTCTCTTTCCATGCGACGCTCAAGCTCATCCCGGACTTCCTTTTCGCTGGCGCCGCTCATCCCCAAATCTGTGGCAATGCGCTCGATCTTTTCTTTGCGGGTCCGCTCCTGCCAGTCGCGTTGCAAATCCTCCCCAAGCTGACGGCTCTCATCACTGCGCTCCTGATTGCGCTGAGAATCCTCGCGGACGTTTTGCTCAAACTGCGCTTCGTCCTGCCGGATGGTGCCGGCATTGTCCGCGCGATGCTCCATCTGTTCGGAAAGTTCCTCGGGGGTATAGGTAGCGCCGCTGACAGGGTCGGTATAGGTGCCGTCGCCGTTTTTGACAAAGGTGCGCCTCTGACCGTTTACCGGGTCGGTGGCCTCGATGTCGCCGTCGCCGTCAAAGCGCAGCCATCGGCTCAGACCGCTGTCCGCAGGCGCGGGTGCGGGTGCGCCGCCTGTTCCCACAGGCACAGTCGGGATAAACCCGCCCGTATTCCCAAACAGGATGGACAGCAAAATCGCAAGAGTGCTGATGGTAATGGTGGCCAACGGTCCGGCATGGTCATTATTCCTTGAATTTCCCGTATCCCAGGAAATTCTAAGGTACTTTCCATCTCCATCATCACGAATTTCCCCTTTTAGTTCTACCTTTTTCTTATTTTCAGTTGTACTTCCTTCCGAAACTATATCCTCTAGTGGATATGGGTCGGAAAATTCAACTGTTTCCATATCAAAAGTCCATTGGTCGTCGTATGAATGTTCATTTGTTGTGCTCCCCCCCTCAACATCGTGAATTGTATCGGTTCGGGTACAATGAAATTGTAGCTTGAAAAAAATATGGTGCTCCAAGTTATCATCGTCATAGCTTATTGTCTCAAAAGAACCCCCGTAAGGAGTAATACTGAACCTGCTGACATCGGTATAGCTTTCCGAGACTGATGGTTTCAGGATGGTATATACAATCTCATCCGGTACCGAAAACTCTCCCACAATCCACCTGCTGTCAGTTGCGCCGAATTTGCGTTCCATTTCCTTATCCATTTTGTAATAAGCGGTTCCTTCAACTCGGAATGCCGTTATGGAATGATCATCACCCCAACCACGCATATTAGATACAGTCTTGGCAGGATATTCAAAAGAAAACCGCCCGTCTTCGTGAGATTCTATGGTGATCTTTTCCGGTTCCAATTCACCGGAATCACCGAACAATTGTTTTGTTATTGTCATAGTTTCCGGCAATGCGATAGGTTCTTCGATTATTTCTTCTGCCATGGCTGTTATGGGGAAAAGCAGCACACAACAAAGCGCCACGAATAAAATTGCGGAGAGTTTTTTTCCTATCTTTTTCATGCCGCAGCCACCTCCTTTTTGTTCTTCGAAACAATGACGAATATTAAAGCGGCGATCAACAGCAGCACACCGAGCCACCCGCACCACCGCAATCTGACCGCCGACAGCGCCACGCCGAGGGCAAAGCCCAGCGTCATGCCGCTTATACAGCGCGTGACTCCTATGTAGGACGGCGTTCTGCCTTTGGAAAGGCTGTTTGCAGCCGAAAAAGCAAGCCCCCATAAAAACCCACCCTGTCTGCCAAGGTTTTGCAGCAGCATTACAAAGGCGATAATGCCCACCATGCTGTTTTGCAGCGATTGATTGCTGTTCATAAAGGCATACAGCAGCAAAGAAGCGCCTACTCCGCCCAAAAGCGGGGCAACAGCGGTGATGCTCTTAACGGCAATCCCGCCGAAAAAGCCCTTGATACCGCCGCCTATCCCCGAAAACGGCGCTTTTTTCTGGAACAGCGGCACAATGGCGGCGTTCAGAAAAGCAGCGACCGCCACCTTGCCTAAAATTCCGCCCACAGCGCCGAATACGCCACCGAACATCCCGCCTTGCGCGAAGGTGAGGAAGCTAAGAATGCGTACCGGCAGGGGATTGATCCCAAAAGAACCCAG
>CAYFMW010000041.1:0-2250 GCA_964344335.1 uncultured Oscillospiraceae bacterium
TAAAGGGGAGACGAAGGCGATTATAGGGTCGACGGGAAGCGGCAAATCGACGCTTCTAAAGCTTTTGTTGCGAGATTATGATGCATCTCAGGGACAAATCTGCTTAAACGGCAGGAATATTCAAAGCCTCGGCAGGGAAGAAATCAGCCGCATCATAGCATTTGTTCCTCAATCGAGCTTTCTGTTTTCGGGCAGCATAAGGGAGAACATTCAGACGGGCAAGAAAGACGCCTCCGATGAGGAGATCTGGAATGTTTTGGATATGGTCCAAATGAGCGATTTTTTCAGGAATTCGCCGCATGGCCTGGATACGCACATTGCCCAGAATGCGGTTAATCTTTCGGGTGGCCAAAAACAGAGAATTTCCATTGCCCGCGGGCTTATTAAAGAGTCGGAATTTTACATATTCGATGACTGCTTCTCCGCCTTGGATTATTCGACCGAGAAGAAAATCCGCATGGCCATCCGCGAAAATTTGGCCGGAAGGGGAATCTTAGTGGTAGCTCAGCGCGTATCGACCGTAAGAGATGCGGATGAAATTCTAGTCCTCGAAAGAGGAGAGATTTTAGATAGAGGAAGCCATGAGGAGCTTGCAGCAAGTTCCGAGGTTTATAAGGAAATTCTCTCGTCACAACTGAAATCCCAAGAGGGAGAGATTCGATGAACACGGAATCCGTTAACAATAAAGATAAACAAGAAGAAGGATTGCCGGGGGTTTCCAGAGGAGTCGGAGGCGCAGGGCGGGTTTCCGGTCTCTTAACGACTGCCAGCACAAAGGATACCAAGGGGACTCTGTTAAGGTTGTTCAAAAACCTGGCATCTTTTAAGTGGATGTTTTTGATAGCGATTCTCCTGACATTGGGCGCCTCTGTTGTGCAAGTATTGATCCCAAGGAAGATAGGTCAAATCATAAATATTTTCACCGGACTTTTGATTGAAAGTGCCGCTCTGGATTGGACGGTTTTAGGAAGGATTGGTGCAACTCTTCTGCTTTTGTACATCGTAAACTTCCTTTCAAACTATCTTTCCGGCATATTCATGGTGAGAGTTTCTCAGAGTGTAATTAAATCTTTGAGGAATCAGATGCAGCGCAAATTAAATGCGCTCACCTTAAGCTATTTTGACCGTTCATCGGCGGGGGATATGGTTTCTCTGCTGAGCAACGATTTGGACAATCTGGCGAATACTCTGCAGAGCGGATTGACGAGTTCATTGTCGGCGCTTGTGCTGTTGGCGGGCGTCGTCACGATGATGATTATAATAAATCCTGTCCTGGCATTTTTATCGATGCTCGTAATACCCGTGTCTTATATGATGGTCAAGTATCTGGTTAAAAAGGCCAAGCCCATCTTTCAGAAGAATGCGAATCTGACGGGAGCTTTCAACGGTAAGGTTGAGGAAGCTTATATGGGGGAAGATATTGTAAAGCATTACAATGTCGGAGAGGATTTAAAGGCCGAGATGTCTTCCCTGAACGAAGAGTTATATGACAGCGAGTGGAAATCCTCCCTGGTTTCCTTCCTGACCAGACCGGCCGGCGATTTAATACTAAACGCCAACTATGTTTTGCTTGCAATTTGGGGCGGACGCTATGTCATCGGCGGAGTTCTGTCTTTGGGAGCTTTTCAAGCCTTCCTTCAATATACACAGATGCTCCGCGGTTCCTTCAATCAGGTGTTGGGGATTTTCAACACCATAATGTCCGCGCTGGCTTCAGCGGAGCGGGTTTTCGATTTTCTGGATGCGGAAGAGATTGTCGAATCGGGAGATGAGAGCCTGGATGCGAATAATGTAAGAGGTGAGATTAAGTTCGATAAAGTCGATTTCGGATATACGGAAAAGCTTCTTTTTGAAAGCGTGGATTTGCAAGTGAAGCCGGGAGAACAGATCGCCATCGTCGGAAGAACCGGGGCGGGAAAAACGACTCTGGTCAATCTTCTAATGCGCTTTTATGAGATAGACGGCGGCGCAATTTTAATTGACGGTAAGGATGCAAAGAATTATCGCAGCGAGGAACTTAGGAAAGCATATTCGATGGTCCTGCAGGATACCTGGCTTTTCTCCGGGAGCATAAGGGATAACATCGCCTACGGAGCGGATATTTCCTCGGAGGAAGATTTATCGAATGTCGATTTTGAAAGGATAAAAGAGGCTGCCAAACTGGCCCGTGCGGATTCCTTTATTGAATGTCTGCCCGACGCTTACGATACCGTTTTAAGCGAAGGGGCTTCGAACCTGAGTCAGGGAGAA
>CAYFMW010000042.1:0-1596 GCA_964344335.1 uncultured Oscillospiraceae bacterium
ATTCCAATCTGTTGAAGCCGGTCACGCCCCAGCGAAGTCAATGAATCTGCTGCTACCGTTCCAGCTGCGGTCAGCAGGCGGCTCCAGATCGTTGCCTGTGCCGCTGTTGAAATCTGCTGCCCGATGATATGATGTACAATAGCAGAAAACAGATCGGAATCCACTTCACGGTTGATATGACCGATTTGCTGGATTGCCCAACCAAGACGTTTGTCTTTGGACGTTAAATATGTCGTTTCACAATCACCGTATTGAAAAAACAAGAGAACCAAGCCCCTTTACTGTCTGCATTATATCATGCTTTCGTCCAAGATGCTTTGCCAAAATGGAAATTCAATTTCTGCTATCCAAAGGGTTTGGGACTATCCCAAAAATGAAAACAGGGCGTTTCGGCAGTCAGCCGAAACGCTCTGTTTTTCCGGTGTGGGTACTCACCGGATTTGCTTGCTGCTCTGCAAGTAAATCCTAATCGTCCCACGCCGTTTTTCGCAAGTGTAGCTACACTTGCTGTGCTTGCTCTTCCTCTAATAATCGCATTGCTCGAACGTTTGTTCTTGCTATAATTGAACTAAGCGATTGAAAAAACCTTGGTATGCAGCTAATTTTCATTGGCAAATGGCGGCATCGCCGCCTTGATTACCTGTCTGCACAGCTGAGCCGGGACGATGAGCGTGCCGGGGAATCCGTGTCCATAGAAAATCAAAAGGAAATGCTCTCCCGCTATGTGCGGGAACAGGGCTGGATACTGTACGATTATTACTGTGACGACGGCGTTTCGGGTACGACCTTCGACCGTCCGGGGCTGAACCGGCTGGTGCAGGATGCCACGGATCACAAGATCAATCTTGTCCTCTGCAAGGATCTCAGCCGCCTCGGTCGTGATTACATCGAAGCGGGCAAGTACACGGACTTTGTGTTTCCGTCCCTCGGCTGCCGTTTCATTGCTTTGAATGACGGGGTTGACACGCTCCGCAAGAACAACGAGATGCTGGTCATTCTGAAAAATGTGATGAATGACCTCTACGCGCGGGACACCAGCAGCAAGATCAAGGCGGAGAACACCCACGAGCCGCTGATCTCACAGGAAACATGGGACGCCGTGCAGCGGATGGACAACCACCCGGCGAGAGGACGCAGCGGCAAGAGCGGCACGATTGCCCTGTTTGGCGGGTTGCTGCGGTGTATGGATTGTGGATCGTCCATGCGGTATATGCGGGACTATCGCAAAAAGGTTTCCGAGAAAGAGCCGGAATACAAGGCGTATGTCTGCAACCGCTACGCATCAGGCGGCAAAAATGCCTGTTCGTCCCATTACATCAACCAGAAGGTGCTGACGCAGATTGTCATGACAGACATTCGGTGCAAGGCAATGTGGGCGCAGAACAGCCGTGAGACGCTGAGGACGCAGCTTTTAGCGAGGGAACAAAACGCCAGCGTGGAGCGTACCCGAACGCAGGGAAAAGCAGGAGCGCCGCAAGGAGTTGACCGGGCAGCTTGCCGCCAGCCGGGAAACCGAATCCTCCGTGGACGCATGGCTGGATATGATGCAGGACTACGCCCAGCTTGAGGAATTAGACCGCCCCACGCTGGTGCGGC
>CAYFMW010000043.1:0-1428 GCA_964344335.1 uncultured Oscillospiraceae bacterium
AACCGGCGACGACCTATTTTCCCGGGCAGTCTCCCACCGAGTATCATCGGCTCTGAAAGGCTTAACTTCTGTGTTCGAGATGGGAACAGGTGTGGCCCTTTCGATATAATCACCAGTTTTTCTTGCTCGTTATCTTTGCGCATTGCTTTGTCATAACTTCGTTTCGACTCGCTTACATACCCTTAGTATGCGCACTCGTCGGCTCTCGTTCTTCCTCGCACTGCACAAAGCTAACTTCGCAACTTGTTGCTGATTTTCTTTGCGCATTGCACAAATTTAAACTCGCAATTTGAGAATATAAAGTTGTTAAACTCTGTACCCTCAAAACTAAACAATGCAAAATTCCTAAACCTTTTGTACTGTCGGTTTCAGCGAATCGAGCGGCGCTTACGCTTGCTCTCTTCGGAAACCTTAGTACCTGACCTACCGCGATTTACTTCATAAATCGGGTTAGGTCATCGTGGTCAAGTGTTCGACCTATTAGTATCGGTCAGCTGAACATGTCACCATGCTTACACCTCCGACCTATCAACGTGGTAGTCTCCCACGGGTCTTAGTCTTTCGACAGGAAATCTATTCTTGTGGGGGGCTTCGCACTTAGATGCCTTCAGCGCTTATCCCTTCCATAGTTAGCTACCCGGCGGTGCCCTTGGCAGGACAACCGGTACACCAGAGCTATGTCCATCCCGGTCCTCTCGTACTAGGAACAGCTCCACTCAAATTTCCGACGCCCACAGCGGATAGGGACCGAACTGTCTCACGACGTTCTGAACCCAGCTCGCGTACCTCTTTAATGGGCGAACAGCCCAACCCTTGGGACCTACTCCAGCCCCAGGATGAGACGAGCCGACATCGAGGTGCCAAACACTCCCGTCGATGTGGACTCTTGGGGAGTATCAGCCTGTTATCCCCGGGGTAGCTTTTATCCGTTGAGCGATGGCCCTTCCACTCGGAACCACCGGATCACTAAGCCCGACTTTCGTCCCTGCTCGACTTGTTGGTCTCGCAGTCAAGCTCCCTTCTGCCTTTACACTCTGCGTGCGATTTCCGTCCGCACTGAGGGAACCTTTGGGCGCCTCCGTTACTCTTTAGGAGGCGACCGCCCCAGCCAAACTACCCACCTGACAATGTCCCAATACCGGCTTACGGTATGTGGTTAGAACCTCAATATTACAAGGGTGGTATCCCAACGGCGGCTCCGCCTAAGCCGAAGCTCAGGTTTCTCTGCCTCCCACCTATTCTGTGCATGTAACACCGAAATCCAATATCAAGCTGTAGTAAAGCTCCACGGGGTCTTTCCGTCCTGCTGCGGGTAACCTGCATCTTTACAGGTACTACAATTTCACCGAGTCCATTGTCGAGACAGCTCCCAGATCGTTACGCCTTTCGTGCGGGTCAGAACTTACCTGACAAGGAATTTCGCTACCT
>CAYFMW010000044.1:0-1381 GCA_964344335.1 uncultured Oscillospiraceae bacterium
TCTAGAACCATTAAAAAACAGACCATAATAGATAAGCTTCTGGCCTTCTTTGAGAAGTATTTTGGATTGGTGTAGCTATTTTGCTAAACTATATAAGGAGAAAAACATTATGTATGTAAATATGATTACTCCAAAGTATTTTATGATGAATTGCAAATTTATAGGGTTTGCTAGTCAACCTGTAACATATGAAAACTATTTAATAGAAGTTATTAATCACTCTAATTTTTTTAGAAGCAAGTGTCCTTTTTATGAGCAATATAAACTTATAGAGGATGAGTCACATGGTGAAGATGACATAAAATGCTCACAATTTAGCCTTGATTTTAAACTTCTTGTAGATCAAGATATAATGAACGCAAATGATACCTACTATTGCAACCGTTATGAAGTAAACAAGAGTACCCCAATGATATGTAATCCCCTGCAAATCCGGTGGGAGCAAATCTTTAAAGTCTTTACCCAAATAAAAAAGTGCGTTGGCGCAAAGATTTCCTATAAACCAGGCAATCCAGATAAGTGAAAGTGTGACGAAAATATTGATCCTCTCCGAGGCAGCGTTCCTATCCATAATATTACCCCCTGAAAAACGAATTCTTCCATGAAAACTTGCTTTCTTATTTGCCGTAGGTATGTGGGACTAAGTCCCACATACCTCGGCTATTGTGTCGAATTCCTTAAAATTACATCGTATATTCCGCCGCATTTATCATCTGAGTGTCTTTCAGTTTGCCGAGGAATCCTTTGACCGTTCCGAAGAAGTCATCCGAATCGTCTTCGTCGTCTTCGGCTACCAGAATTTTTGCTACACCGTTCGCAATCATATGAACCGCCTCTTCCTGCTCCTTTGAACAGCTGACGAGCGCGCAGTCCGAAATGCGAATCTTCTCCATTATATCGTCGGGGTTCAGGTCTTTGGCCAGCGTCACTTTGGCGCAATCTTCAATTTGAACCCCCTTCGGGAATTTCTTTAGTGTCGCCGCGCCGACTTTGAGCGCGGGACGGTTGTTAAGACGACCGACATCCGGATCGATGATCTTCAATTCATCATAGATGCTATCGAGTTTTTCGAATGCGTCTTTTAGATTTTTAGCAACGCGAATCTCCCCGTCCGCATAAAGGAATTCAAGGGCGGAAAGCGCTTCGGCCTCCCCGATTGAAACATCCCCGCATACGCAAAGTTTTGCTCCGTATTTTCTGATGGTCGCCGGCTTCAGATCCAGATTGCCGTCTATACGCACGCTGCCGTCCGGAACGCTTACGATTTCCGCTTCCTCGTCAAACTGAGCAATCAGCTTGGGAGCCAGACTCTCCGCAATCACGATTTTATCCGATGCAAACTTTAAGTCCTTAGACAAGATGGTATTCGTATCCATCGCCG
>CAYFMW010000045.1:0-1304 GCA_964344335.1 uncultured Oscillospiraceae bacterium
ACAAGCGCCGCTAAATCCGGCAATATAGACGGGTACGAAGCGGACGAATTAAAGGAGTTCGAGCTTCCACTTAAAATGGAGGACGGGAAATTCATTTATCGCATGGATAATGGGGTCGGGGCGGTCTATTTAAGTTTTAAAGAAAAACCTCCATATACATTCAGTAGAACATGTTACGAGCTCGACAGCAGAAATGTCGTGCACGAGGAAACTGAAAACCTCATCTTAGTGCAAAACAAAGATGGCCTGTGGTATTTGGGTCCGGAGAGCGATCCCGATTTCTATCGTTACTACTACATATTCGATCAGGATCAGGATTTGGAGTTCAGGTAAAAGCGGCTCCTATTGATTCTCTGTGATATGATAATAGGGAAGGAGGGAGCTTTATGGCAAATTCCAATATAACGAAGCAGGCGCTTTCGACTGCCTTGAAGGAACTCATGGAAGAAATGCCTTTCGATAAAATACGCATAGCGGATATTTGTAATCGCTGCGATATGAATCGAAAGAGTTTCTATTATCATTTTAAAGACAAGTACGACCTTTTAAACTGGATTTTCGATACTGAGTTTATTTCATTTGCCGAGGATTTTTCACAAGCCGAAGAGTTCAATGAGTATGTGGATGCAGTCCAAAATATATGCAACTATTTTTATGAAAACAAGGATTTCTATCGTAAGGCTTTAAAAACAGAAGGACAAAACTCCTTCCCCGAACATTTTCGGTCCTATGTTGTGCCGATTATGAAGCTGCGGATTGAGCATTTATTCGGTGAAAGCGAAGATGAGTTTACATTGAACTTTTTTACCGATGCAGCGGTGGCTACAATAGAGCGTTGGCTCTTGGATAAGAATTGTATGCCGCCGGATGAATTTGTAAACAAATTGATGCAAATTATTCAACAAGGAGCCGAGGCTGTACACAATGAATTAATCAAGGAAGAATAATTTAGACTGTTTTGAAACTGTGGCTAAATCAATATTTCGGGCTCTTCATTTCCATATATTTACATTATTTTCTTTCAAAAAAATCACCTATAAATTATATGATAACAAGCCGGCTCTAAACGATGAGCAAAATTTCCGTTCTGTCTTAAAAGGTAACAATTTATTTTAGATGTCCAAATTTGTAACATTCGTTCCTTTATGCCCCATGAAATCTTAAGTGTCTCTTTTTATACTTATTTTGAGAGATAGTGCATTTACCGGGGATAAGGAGATTATACTATGAGCAGAACATTTAAGGAAAATGTGCAGGCATTTGCGGTGAAGCAGGTTCTTAACTATCTTGATGAAAATCCGGAA